>JBKECO010000063.1:0-38980 GCA_047974745.1 Lachnospiraceae bacterium | reverse complement strand
TGCCAAGATGGCGGAAGGCCGTACACACTATAATGCTCTCGGGCACTGTGCCGGCAAGCTTGTCAGGATTATCTGGAAGATGCTCACTGACGAAATAGAATTCAACCTCGATTAAGAGGCCTGTATACCAACATCGATAGATTTTGAAAATGCACCCTACGGGAGCTTTCTTAAAGTTACCCTTTTTTACCACCGATTGAGAAAAGAAATTTTTTGCTAATTTAGGATTGACTTTTCATAGCTGGTCTCTTGCATGCCTATGAGTCGCATCCAGCCGCTCCCTGGGCACAGGACTGTTCCTTTTTATTCTGCATCAGTTTCTGCACTACCTTTGTAAAAAATGCTCCTGCAACGATGGCTCCGATTACAGGTGAAAGCATATATACAAAGAAGAACCCACCTGTCTTGTCCGGAAATGCTGCCTGTCGCCATCCAAAGATCCATGCAACCATTCGGGGACCAAAATCTCGAGCAGGATTTAGACCTGCTTGCGTCAAAGGTGCAATCAGGCATATGACAGATGTGACAGAAAGTCCAATAAAGATCGGAGTCAGGGCATTATCCGGTCTGCCCAGATTACACCCTTCCGTCAGACTAAAGATCATAAAGACAAGAAGGAAGGTTCCGACTCCCTCTGCTACCATTGCCTGCGGCATGGATAATTGTATCGCAGCCTCTGAACTTATGTAATATTCTCCGAACATTTTTGCAATCATGGATGATTCATTACTCCCCCGTACAATTCCTTGTACTACTTCAAAATTTCGAATACTTTCAGCGAACAGTCCATACACACCTAGTCCAGCCGCAAATGCTCCCAGAAACTGAGCCAAAAGGTAAACCGGTACTTTTTTTGGCAGCATCCTTTTGTTGACTGCCATGGCAATCGTTACAGCCGGGTTCAAATGTGCACAGGACAGGTGCCTTGTGGCATAAATTGCAAGACTTACGCCAATACCCCATGCAAGGCCAATCTGCAAAATGCCTTGATATGCTTCAAAAAGAATCGACACAGCCACGCTGCCACAGCCAAACAGTACCAAAAGAAATGTACCTATAAATTCCCCCACAAATTCTCGCTGATATTTTTGCATATTCCTCACCTTCTGACTAATTCCTTGCTATCCTGTTCATAGTATAGTACATGACTGCCATATTATTTTAGAAAAGTTATTGAATTTTGGTAATTTTTTCACTTACAATAAAAAAAGCTGCCCTGTTACACAAGAACAGATGCAGCTTATTAAAAATCTGTATGAAATGTTATCGATTTAAAGACATTCAGCTAAATCAAACGAACTAGAGTAATGCTTCGATCTCACTTTCCAGTGATTCAGGGGTAATAGCCGGCGAAAATCTGGCAGCCACATTTCCTTCTTTGTCGATTAAAAATTTACCAAAGTTCCACTTGATATCGTTTGGTCCGTTATCTGGTGTCAGCGCTTTTACTTTCTCTTCAAAGGCTTTTGATGCTTCATTACTAATATCCTCCGGTGCCTGCTCCTTCAGCCATACATACAACGGTGCTGCATCTGGTCCATTCACATCGATCTTTGAAAAGCGAGGGAACGTAGTTCCATAATTCAGCGTGCAGAACTCGGTGATTTCTTCGTCACTGCCCGGTGCCTGCTCTTTGAACTGATTGCACGGAAAATCCAGAATATAAAATCCTTTATCTTCATATTTGCTGTACAGACTTTGCAGAGCCTCATACTGTGGAGTCAGTCCACACTTTGTTGCTGTGTTCACAACGAGAAGAACCTTCCCTTTATATTGTTCTAGAGAAACTTCATTTCCTTTATTATCTTTAACTGTAAAATCATAAATATTCATAATCGAATCTCCTTTGCTCTTTGATTAATATTGCGTCCTATACTCGGATTATACTACTCTCTATTCAAAATTCAAGTGGATTTATTACCTTATTTGAAAACCTTTGATCTGAATTTGCTTCTCTGTTCCACATTGCCGATATATCATGCCCTTCCAGTTCCAAAAGCTTGATTTTCACATCAAGCCCACTCGCATATCCAGTCAGAGACCCATCCGATCCGATCACTCTGTGACAAGGAATAATGATACTGACAGGGTTATGTCCGACCGCACCGCCTACTGCCTGTGCTGACATGCGCTCTATTCCCTTTTTTGCTGCAATTTCTTTGGCGATCGCACCATATGTGGTGACCTGCCCATATGGAATAGCCAGTAATATCTTCCATACTTCCTGTCGGAACTCTCCTCCGATAGGAGCTAGCGCAAGCTCAATAGCATCAGGATTCTGACGGGAAAAATAACAGTCCAGCCATTCGCATGTCTTTTGAAAAACAGAAATTCCAGCCTTTTCTACCGGCTCTTCCGGCAATGTGCCAAGATAATATTTTTGTTCGTAGAACCATAATCCAGAAAGAGTATCTCCATCTCCGGCCATAACCATTTCTCCAAGTGGAGAAGCATATCTTTGCGCAAAATACATCGAATTCTCCTTAATATTTGTTCCAGATACTCATGGCGGCATATGCTCTCCATGGTCTCCATTGTTCTGCAAGTGCCAGAATTTCTTTCACAGTTCTAGGCTCCAATACCCTTTTTATCCCAAGATCCGAGGCCGGAAATCCATCCGTCCATTGAAGCGCTCTCATGGCAATGTAATTCGCCGTCCACGGTCCAATTCCGGGCAGTTCGATTAGTTTTTCTATTTCCTTTTCTGGCTCCTCAGTGGATTCAAACTCAATTTTGTCTTCGGTAATTACTGTGGCCAGTGCTCTGATCGTCCTTGCTCTTGCTGCAATGATTCCAATTGAGCCCAAATGATCTTCAATTGAGCCCTCCAACAGCAAGATGTCCTCTGCCGAAGGAAAGGTTGTGGTCAGTCCTTCTATCCCAGAGTCATAATGCATTCCGAAGGTTGCTGCCATTCTGCCCGAAAGAGTCGTGGCTGCCTTGACCGAAATCTGTTGTCCCAAAATCGCTCGTACACTCATCTCAAATGGATCAAAACAACCAGGAATCCGAATTCCGGGAACGAACAGATCCTCTTCGATCTCCTTCATGCAGATAAGATCATTTGTTATTTTTTCAGGATCACAGTCAAGATCGAACAAATTGCTGATTTTTGCGAGAATGAGAGGTAGATGTGTCTGTAGCGAGTCAGATATATCAATTTCAAGCCTGCTCATTTCTTCATTGTTTCTAACATGGATCCATCCCCAAGTATGTATGTTTTGATCTGTCACCAGTTGAACATTTCTATAGTATTGATTATCTTGAACTTTTTCGACACCGGGAATTGCTCTCATCGATAAAAAGGTAATCAGCAGATCCCAGCGATATGGTTTACGATAACTCAGTGTCTGTGGGTCAAACTTTTTACTTAAATTGTCTTGAGGAAGAAGTCTATTGAATTTCTCATTTTTTATCATATACTTTATTTTCCTT
Organism: Lachnospiraceae bacterium; assembly: GCA_047974745.1. GTDB lineage: Bacteria > Bacillota > Clostridia > Lachnospirales > Lachnospiraceae > JBKECO01. Next base: position 35,545 of record JBKECO010000063.1, on the reverse strand, counting down.
ACAGTTACAGCAATGTAACATTCATTAATTTTCTAGTTTGGTTCACCTTGACTTTTCTTGTTTTCCAGCTGCATTAATCTCAAAAATTCTGCTGGTATCGGAATAATAATTTGAAGCAAAAATGTTTCATTGGCAAGATTAGTCGTCAGTGTCCCACCATATTTTTCAGCTATATGTTTCATGCTCTTCACTCCAAATCCATGATAAGCACTATTGCTTGTCTTAGTCGTTCTAGGCATCCCATCCGAAAAAACTATTTCCCCTTCAAAAAAATTATTTGTTTGAATGCATAAAATACTTGATCTTACAGAAATTGTCAAACTTATGATCCGTTTATTATGATCCTTGTATTTACTCACACATTCTATGGCATTATCAAGTGCATTACCTAAAAGCGAATATATATCCATTGTACTTATGAAATCCAAAAAATCAGCGTCTATGATACATGAAAGGCGGATCTTGTGTTTTTCACAATAGAGTGCCTTTTCTGAAAGTATTGTATTTAGCACTTCATTACTTGTCTTGATAACAGAGTCATAAAACATAACGGATTCTTCAGCTTCAATAATATATTGTTCAAGCTCGGTCGCATTTGCTTGCCGTAAGGAATGAATCTGATGTTTTAAATCATGACACTTATGACTAATTATATCAATATTTTCCTTTGAGAGTTGATACTGTTTTTGTCTTTCGTAAAGGAGCTGTCTTACTACCTCTTTTTCTCGATTTAAAGTACTGATTTGTATAACACTGAGCTGAACCAATAGAATAAGCGTGCAATTGAGGAAATCTGTAGCTGCACCCAGATAATTAACGGTGCCTGCTCCTGAATGTCGAAAAATATTTTGGCACATAAAAGAAGATAGTATCATAATCACTGATATTGCTAAAAAATATAAAATGCTAGGTATGTGGTCCTGATAAAGTTCCCCTGCACATCCTTGCAATCGCAATGCAAATATTTTCTTAAAAATAACATATAATACAAAAAATGACGTTGCGCAAACCAGAAAATAGATTTCTAAGTTAAAAGCAATGGAAGGCAAGAAACCCATAACCAGAACTTCATTTATCGCCACATACTCAATATGCTGTGTGGCATAGCTGGCGATTCCAAGAAAAAGGCAGTCTGCATATGTAATCCGATGTGCCTTTTTCATAATTACCAAACTAATGAGAAACAAAAAAATATACCATGCTGGTGAAAAAATATGAGTTACCATTCTATTGAGATCCTGATTTTTTATTGAATTTTTAATTATTTCTAATATAGGTACATAGAAAATTGCAAGTAAGATCAATAACGTATTCCCAATGATATATATCTTTAAGAATTGTGGTTTTCTTTTTGCAAAATAGTGAGAAAATAGGTGCTCCGCAATTAATAGTTCTAATATAAAACGGAGTTCTTCAAAAATACTCAGGCCAAGTGTAGATTTCATGTTCTCAACCCTCCTATGTATTTTGCAAATATAGACAAAAACTTACCTTTCTTATTCCGACTAATTTGAAGCTTTACACCAGCAATTGTGATTGTATTCCCTGATATCGACTCTACATATTTTAAATTTACTAGAAAACTGTGATTGATTCGTGCAAAGCAAAATTGATGTAATGATTTTTCAGCATCCCTAAGCACACCACGTGCGGTATAGTTCTCACTTTTTGTGTGATATACAATATAGTGTCGTATTACTTCTAAAAATAAAACATCAGATACTCGAATATACACTATTCCATTCGTTGTTAAAATCGTTATTTTTTGATGCATATTCAGATCTGTATATCGCAAAGCTTTTTTAAATTTCATGCTGAATTCTGAATAGGAGATTGGTTTTAATATATAGTCAAGCGCTTGTACTTCATAACCCCTCAATGCATATTGTGCCATATTTGTAATGAAAATCAATGTAACATCCGTATCGACTCTCCGTATTTCTTTTGCAGTATCGATTCCGTTTAGTCCTGGCATATCAATATCTAGTATTACAATATCATATGGCTGCTGATAGCTTGACAAAAACTCATTTGGATGATGAAAAACAAATGTCTGAATCTCAATGTGATTCTCATTTTCAAATTGCATAAGATAGGATTTTAAAAGATCAGTCGCTGTCTTTTCATCATCAATAACTGCTAACCTCATATATCTCTCCCACAGTTGTAATAAATCCAATGATCCATACTTAGAATGTGCTTTGCGCATAGCCATTCCATAGCTTCATAGTTATGATTGTACCATAAATAAAATCTCTGGCACATAACTGTCCAGAGATTTTATAGGATATTTTATATTACTCATCAAATTTCATTTTTCTAGACAAATTCTTTGTGATTAGAACTAAAGTTATGAGCACTAGTAAGCCGATCAGAATATCAGCGCCATACATCAGTTTTTGCCAGAGTGGTATGACGGATACCACTTTTCCATCCACCGCAATACCATTCATAGCACTGCTATTAGAAATTGCGTAAACTATATTCTTGGATGCTCTCTGCAAGCTGGCAATAACCCCATCTGTAATCTGATCATCTGAAAGAACCCATAATGTCGAATCCGTATTTAGCCAGAGGTCTGTACCTGCAGCGAGACCTTCTCTCAAGTCTTCGTATGCAAACACGGAATACGATGCTTGATCTGTGACAACCATTCCTTGAAATCCCCACTCTTCACGCAGAGTACTGGTGATAAGTGCATAACTTCCTCCCGTCCATGTTGCACCAATTCGATTCATGCCTGCCATCATTCCTAGTGCATTACCTTCACGTACTCCTATTTCAAATGCTTTTAGATAATGTTCTCTCAATGCCTGTTCATTCGAAAATATGGCACCACCTATTCGATTTGATTCCTGATCATTTAAAGCAAAATGTTTCAGTGTTACAACAATCCCCATTGACTGCGCCCCACGAACTGTGGCTGCTGACATCTTTCCAGAAAGAAATGCATCTTCTGAGTAATATTCAAAATTACGACCACTATATGGTGATCTATGTAGATTACACGCCGGTGCATACCAGACTTGAACCCCTGTTGATAGTCCGTCTTCTCCAATACACCTTCCAAACTCTTCAGCAAGTTCATCATTCCAGGTTGACGCCAAGATAATTTCTGGTGGATAAGATGTTCCACTTTCCCCACCAACAAGAGTTCCTGAAATACCAGCTGGTCCATCTTTATCGACTGTTGCTGGTAATTGAATAGATTCTATATTTTGTGTTGCATATCCACCTATTCTGACCAATGCGTCCAACTCTTCAATCGTCATCTGTTCAATTAAGATTCCCCATAATTCATCACTGTAATCAAGACCAATTAATGCTGCCGTTGAAAGTTCACCTGCCTCTGCATTGATCGTACCCACTAATGGAATTTCAGATGTGGAATTACCATCCGTTTTAATTTCAAGGTCAGCCAGCAATTGTTCAGGAGCAGCCCATAAACCATCCATATATGTGATCGGCCAGGTTCCAGTCCAATCATTGCGTGTTAGGTAGGTAACGCTCTGATCATAGTATTTTATATCAACAGATTGAAACTGATTCGTAATAGGATTACCCGTTTCCTGTGATACCGCATAAGTTGTTGAATCTAGTTCTTCTACAGACACTTCCTCTACGAACTCTGGATCGCCAGGATAGTCCATACCATCTTCTATCGTATAGCCTTTTGTGGATAAGATATTGTTCAGTGCATCATGTGCATTTTGACCTGCCGCAAAATAGTATTCTCCCGCATCAACGATATATGAATTATAACCGTTCGCATCATATACCTTCATCTCTTCTTTGGGAATGGATATTGTAACTGTTTCCTCATCCGCAGGTTCAAGTTCGGACGTTTTCGCATATCCGACAAGTTTAACAGAGGACTTTTCAATACTATTTTCTTTGTCATAATCTGTATATGGGGACTGCATGTAAATTTGCACGATATCTTTTCCCTTTGTGTCACCAACATTTTTTATATCAATTGTAATATTATATGACTCGTCTGTCTCATCTATACTATAATTCGACCACTCAAAATTCGTATAGGATAATCCGAATCCAAAGGGATATTGCACGACGTTTGAGTAATTGTAATTCGTTACATCTTCGTTTCCCATAACAACATCTTCATATCTTGTCTCATAATAGTGATATCCAATATAAATACCTTCCTGGTAAACTAAATACCCAGTACCTCTGTCAACATTACTATTTGTGAAATTATACACTCCAAAATTAGCCATAGCAGGTGAACTAAAGGAATCATATGCATAGGTATCCACCATTGCCCCTGATGGATTAATAGTACCATTTAGAACTGAACCCACTGCATTCGCCCCTTCTTGTCCAAGTCCGCCAATCCAGATACATGCGTCTACATCATAGTCATTTAAAAACCCAAGCTCCATTGCATTTTGAGTATTTAGCACTACGATAACTTTATCAAATTCATCACATGCTAATTGTAACATTTCCTGCTCATTCGAATCCAACTGAAGGTAGGTTACCCCAGTGTCCAGTACAGATGTTGCAAGATCTGAACTTTCACCGCCTGACCGTCCAAGTACTACGACTGCTGCATCATTGTAATTTGCGAAACTTTCTTTCACTTCATCTGTATAGACTGATACAGGAACCTCATTGACTGCAAAAGCTCCTTCTCCATAGGGATTAGGTACGGTTTTTCGATAACTTGCTCCTGCTCCGGTATCATAGAAATCATATAATGTTTCATTAAGTAGAAACCCTGCGTTCTCAAGCCCTGACTTTAAATTTACTGCCTTCGAAACATCTACAGATCCCGCTCCACTGCCACCATATATCGGATCAACGGAATCTTGTCCAAACAGAGATATTTTATTCCCAAGTTCCAATGGCAGAGCATTATCATTGTTCAACAAAAGCGTAATTCCTTCTTCTTCTATCTGTCGAGCAATATTCTGTAAATGAGTTGTCGCTTCCTCTTGTGACGAAAATGCACTACTGTAATATTCCGTCGATTCACCATCAGCAGATATTACTTTTTGATTTGACTGATTAAAATACACGGATATTAAACCCTGGTATTTTAAGGCATTCAAATTACCGATTACGACCGCTGTCACAATGATTGCACAGAAAAAATATGCAATAATAGATCTTACTAATGTTTTTTTATTTTTTTTGTTCATAAAAGCCTCCCTTCCTTCTATAGCGAGGATATCATATTCAAAAAAAATATGTAATTTCAGGCATAACATGATGAATATTTGACTTGTTTTGATATCCCTAAAAGTATTGAGCAGGAGGTTAAATCTCCCTAATCAAAGTTTTCTCGACTAAGCGTTTCACGAAATCATTGGCCGGTCTTTGTAACAGTTCGGCGGGTTCTGCGAGTTGCTGGATTTCACCATGATTCATGACAAGTACTCTTGTTCCAAGCCTTAATGCTTCTGAAATATCGTGAGTGACAAACAATATAGTAATGCCAGTTCGTTCATGAATCTGCTTGATTTCCGTCTGCAGCTGACTGCGTGTGATCTCATCCACCGCACCAAAAGGCTCATCCATAAGCAAGATGTCTGGGGATGCTGCCAACGCTCGTGCTATTCCTACTCTTTGCTGCTGCCCTCCGGAAAGTTCATCCGGGTAGCGCTCTCTTAATTCATCTTCGAGGCCCACGATCTTCATCCACTTGCCTACTGCTTCTTTTGTTCTTTTTTTGTCTTTTTTATTCAGTAGACTGGGAACATAGGAGATATTTTTTTCCACATTCATATTTGGAAACAAGACGCTGCCTTGAATCGCATAGCCGATATTCCTGCGTAGCTCAATTATATTCTTGCCCTTGATACTTTCTCCAAAGAGCAGAATATCACCTTCGCTTGGCTCTATCAGTCCATTGACCATCTTGAGCACTGTGGTTTTACCACAACCCGAAGAACCAATCACTGTAATGAATTCACCCTTCTCAATGATCAGATCAAAGCGATCGATTATTACCTTTTGTCCGTAAGCTTTTCTGATATTTTTAAATTCTATTGCACGATCCATCAATCCACCTCCTGCTTCAGCAGTCCTGATTGCTGCAGAAATTCCCTGGCTGTTTCTTCTGGTTCGATCCCCTGGGATTCCACCTTGTAATTCATTTTCGCCATTTGGTCATCACTTATGATACCCTCCAGTGAATGCAGTACATTTACCAATTCCGGATATTTCGTCAGCACCTCGGATCTGACTACATTTGCGCACAGATAGGAGGGATAGAAATTCTTGTCATCCTCGAGTATTACAATATCAGAAATGCTCGATTGTCCATCCGTCGTAAAAATATTCATTACATCGATCTGACCCTCGTTTATGGCCTGATATTTTAAGCCAATATCCATATCCATAGGCTCTTTAAATGTCAGACCATAGGCTTCGCAAAGGGCATTATAACCATCCTCGCGCTCAAAGAAATCATATTCAGCCCCAAAAATCAAGTCGCCTGCTACGGCATTGAGATCTGAATAGGTCTTAATATCATATTTTTCCGCAATTTCTTTTCTGACTGCAATTCCAAACGTGTTGTTGAAACCATAGGTTCCGATCCATTGCATCTGGTATCTACTCTCATACTCCGTCTGCAGCTGACCGAAGAGATCTTCGGAATAAAGCCCTTCGTTCTTTAAGACCATATTCCAGCCTGTTCCTGTATATTCAGGGTATAGGTCGAACTCACCTTTCTCCATTGCCGGCTGGATATTCGACGTACCCCCTCCAACACCCTCTGTTAATTCCACATTCAGATCCGTTTCCTGTTCAATGAGGATATTCAGCATTTCACCCAGGATATACTGTTCTGTCATTGGCTTTGTAGCGATATGAATCGTGTCCTTAGTCTGTGTCCGGAATATCGAAACTGCAAGGATTACCAGACAGAGCACTGCTGCTGCCACCGAAAGAGCATAATTCATCCCTTTCGCAGTTGCACCTCTCTTTTTCATTCTTTTTTCCAGTTGACCAAGAAGAAAATCCATAAGCAGTGCCAGTGCAGCAATTAAAAGGCTGCCGACCATCGTCATCGCAGTATTATTTGTGGTGATCCCTCGATAAATCGCAACGCCGAGTCCCCCCGCACCGATGAAGGAAGCGATTCCGGCAAGTGCAATCGTCATCGTCACCATATTTCTGATTCCAGACATGATCACGGGAATAGCCAGGGGAAGCCGGATTCGGAATAAGGTCTGCAGTCTTGTACTGCCCATTCCTGTTGCAGCTTCTATGATCCTTTCGTCCACATTTGAGAGCCCAGTGTGTGTATTGCGCACCATTGGCAGTAATGCGTAGATCGTCAGTGCGATGATGGCCGTTGCATTGCCTATTCCCGAAAAAGGAATCAGAAATCCAAGCATCGAAATCGAAGGAATCGTATATAAAAAATTGATCACTCCAAGTGTTGGCCTTGCTGTCTGCTGGTATTCACTGATTAAGATTCCTACCATCCCACCAATACCAATGGCCAACAGTATTGCTATAAGCGAAATCTGCAGATGTTCCAAAAGTAAAGAAAGAAAAAATTCCTTCCGTTCCATGAATAAGGTAACCATATCATTAATCATACTCACCTAACCTCGCCTTCCAACTGTCTTAAATGTTCGACACATCACTCTGACTGCGCATATTTTCTGCATTTATCTCTAAATTATAGCATATTTCCAAAAAAACCAATAATTTTATTATCAGGTCGATGTCAGGAACATGGTGTGTTCGCATCTGCATCATCTCAATCTCTTCTACATCATCATTGACTGTTATCCTGCAGAGAAAGTTTCATCAATCAACCTATTACTTTCCAGATACGGCGTGAGATTCGGAATTTACAAGAACGGTCAATTTAAGGAACAGTTGTTTCCGTTCGATGCAATGCCGAGAATCATTGAAAAGGATGATTTCGAAGTAATTAGGAGAGGCCTGGTGCAAAGGGTAGATGCACTGAATTTGTTTTTGAAAGATATTTACAGCGAAAAAAATATCATTAAGGATGGTATTATTCCAGAGGATTTTATTTTTTCATCCTCGGGATATCTGGCCGAATGCGAGGGTATTTGCCCGCCCGGTGAAATATTCAGCCATATTTCCGGAATTGATCTAGTACAAAGCAAGGATGGAGAGTGGTATATTCTCGAGGATAACTTAAGAATTCCATCTGGCGCATCCTATCCACTGATTGCAAGACATCTGACCCGCATTGTTGCACCAGAACTGTTTAGTCAGTACAGTATCGAAGACAACCGTAACTACACTCGACTTTTAAAAGATGCATTCGATCATGTTAACACAGGTGGGCTCAACGTAATTCTGACGCCTGGCAGGTTCAATGCTGCTTATTTTGAACACTCCTATCTGGCCGAGAAGACCAATTCCGTTCTTGCCGTAAATAGTGATTTGTTCGTAGAAGAAAACATACTATATTACAGATCATATGAGGGAAAACAAAAGGTAGGTGCCTTGTACCGCAGGATTTCAGATGAATTTCTGGACCCGCTGACCTTTAATGGTGATTCTCTGATCGGTATCCCAAACATTATGAAGGTCTACCGCAGTGGAAATGTAGCTTTATTGAATGCGCCAGGCAATGGTGTGGCTGACGATAAGGGCATATACTATTTTGTTCCAAAAATGATCGAGTATTATCTGGATGAAGTTCCAATTTTAAAAAATGCTCCGACCTATCTTCCTTTTTATGAAAAGGACAGGGACTATGTTCTTGCCAATATGAAAAAACTCGTCATTAAGGATGTTGCAGAGGCTGGTGGATATGGTGTTATTTTTGGACGAGATCTAAGTGAAGAGGCTCTTTCAAACCTCATTCAAACAATTCAAAATGACCCACGCCGCTTTATTGCTCAGGAAATCATAGATTTCATCGATCTGCCAGTAGTGATCGATAATGAGATTGTAGAGAGAAAAGCCGACCTTCGTGTATTTGTGATCAAAGGTGAGGTGACAGAAGTATGGGCAAGCGGACTGACTCGATTTACAAAGGATCCTACATCCTTTGTCGTTAATTCATCTCAAGGAGGGGGGTTTAAAGACACATGGGTTCTATCTCACTAGCAGCCGTAAATAATCTGTTCTGGCTGGGCAGATATACAGAACGTGTCTTCACATCACTGAATTTATTTATGGAATTCTATGATCAGATGATTGAAGAGCCTGAATATTATCATCAACTTGCAACCGATTTTGGTCTAAGAGACCAATACACGGATGGTCAGGATTTTGTATATAAATTTCTCTATGACCATCACTCAGAAAACTCGTTGTATGCATCCTTGACGCGTGCACATGATAATGCGATCATTCTGCGGGAAGAAATCACAAGTGAAACACAGTGTTATATACAGCTTGCATTGGATGCCTTCAACAAAGGTCAGGATGCTGCTTCTCCCCTATACCCTTTGATCCCCGTAAAGGACTACTTGTATGCGTTCTGGGGCAGTATTGAAGACTGTGTACACAGCCGCCGTAATCGAGATCTAATTCGAATTGGAAGGTACATTGAACGACTAGAGCTATATTTTCGCATGGAGTATGACAGAACCAAGATCGACCAGGAGTTCTATCGAATGACCCACAGAGTAGCCAGATTAGAGTCAGCCAATCATATCTTCAACCCATATTATATTGACAAACTGTCAGATCTTGTTCTGGGAGAATTTCCATATAACAAAAGAGAAGCGATTTTCTGTCTTAATCACCTGCTACAGGAGTAATTTCCAAAGGAAAGGATTATGCTATGAAGACATTTGAGTTCAGTTATGAAATGGTCATAGCCTTTGAGAATTATGTGGACAACCACAGTTTTGCACTCAAATTCAAACCGCATTACAATCGAAGACAAAGATACCAAAAGTTAAACTATATTATCGAACCGTTCTGCAATTGCTGGGAAAGTCAAGATGCCTTTGGGAATACTGTTGTTTCCGGCTTTTTACGGCAGCCACACAAATTCTTTAAGGTATTGCAGATTGGAACAGTTGAAATCAACAGCGATGTACACGAAGAGGATATTCCACTCTATATATACAAATATCCATCGGAAATGACCAAGCCAGACCAGAAAATGACAGGCCTTTTGCAAGACATAGAAAGTCATGTCTACATTGCAGATACACTTCGGGCTGTTTCCTCAATGATCAATGAACACATGACCTATGTAAAAGAAACCACGCACATCCATACTACTGCTGCTGAAGCATTTACAGAGGGTGTGGGTGTCTGTCAGGATTATGCACATATCATGCTGGCACTTCTTCGAAGTATGGGCATGATGGCTCGTTATGTCGCAGGCATCATGACTGGCGAAGGCGAGACCCATGCCTGGATCGAAGTATATGATGGAACAGTCTGGATTGGATATGATCCAACAAACAGCCAGTTCATTGATGAACACTATTTGAAATTCTCGCACGGCAGAGATTCTATGGACTGTATGGTCAATCGCGGTATTTTTAGTGGTTATGTTCCGCAGGACATGAGTATTCGCACAAGTATGACAGAAATCATCCTATAAGGAAGGAAGCAATCCATGATCGATACTTTTTGCAGCATCGAGCTTCCAGTGCATGAACATCTGAATATCAGTAAAAGGAGAATTCAGGGGAATTTGCCTGGAGAAAAACGTATATCGATCGTCACAGGAACACATGGCGATGAACTGGAAGGACAGTATGTATGTTTTCTCCTGGCTCAATTACTGGAAGAAAGACTAGACGAGTGGGGCGGCACTGTAGATATTTATCCGTCATTAAATCCTCTGGGCATGGATACACTGACCAGAGGTGTTCCAGGGTTTGACCTGGATATGAATCGAATATTTCCAGGTCATCCAATGGGTTCTATGATTGAGCATGTTGCATCTGAAATCATTGAAGACATCTTAGGATCCGACTTGTGCGTGGATATTCATTCCAGTAATATCTTCCTCCGTGAGATTCCTCAAGTAAGAATCAGCGAGGACACAAAAGATGACCTGCTTCCCCTTGCAAAGGAGATCAATGTCAACTTTATCTGGATCCATGCCAGTGCAACCGTACTGCAGTCGACACTGGCTCATAGTCTGAACACAAGAAATGTACCGACCCTTGTTGTGGAAATGGGTGTTGGTATGCGCATCACCAAAGAATATTGCCTTCAATTAGTAGATGGCATAATCAACATCATGGGAAAACTGGGATTATGGAAGGACGCTAACAAGAACATGATCGAACCCTTTGTAGCTGACGTAGGAAGTTATGTGGAGTTTATTAATGCAAGAGAGCCAGGACTGTTCATTCCAAGTGCCCCACACTGGTCTATTGTTACGAAAGGGCAAAAAATAGGTGCGATTTTGCATCCTCTCTATAATAAAACTGTGGAGGAAGTCATTGCACCCTGCAGTGGAATGTTATTCACTTTAAGAGAGTACCCCATCGTCAATCCAGGTTCACTACTCGCACGAATCTATAATTCATAAAAAGGAGCTCCATGAAAAAAATCACAATTGCGACAGTTCGATCCATGTATCGAGAGCCTCTTGAAATAATTGGATATCAATTCGGCGAAGGCAGGAAAACACTATGTATTGTTGGTTCCATGAGGGGAAACGAGTATTCCCAGATCTTTGCCTGTTCTCAGCTGATCCATCGAATGAAACAACTTGAGGAAGAAGGTTCCCTTCACCTTGGACATGAAATACTCATCATTCCGACATTGAACAATTACTCCATGAATGTATATAAGCGCTTCTGGACAACAGACAATACCGATATCAATCGAATGTTTCCCGGGTATGACAAGGGTGAGACTACGCAGCAGATCGCTGCTGCTGCATTTGAAGTCATCAATCAGTATCAGTATGGGATTCAATTTGCCAGTTATTACATGGATGTGGATTTTATTCCTCACATCAGAATGATGAAGACAGGCTATGAAGATTTTGAACTGGCCAATGAATTCGGTCTTCCCTTTGCGGTCCTTCGAAAACCAAGACCATACGATACAACAACATTGAATTATAACCTACAGGTGTTCGATACTATGGCATTCTCCCTTTTCACAAGTACGAATGACAGTATCACAAATGCAGATATTCTAATGGCAAGAGATGCAGTTCTCCGTTTCATGCGAGCCAGAGATTTGATCGATATCAGACTCCCTGCTGGCTATCAGACCAGAAAAATAAACTACGAAGATATTTTTTCGATTCGCTGTGAGCATGGCGGTATCTTTAAAGCAATAAAAATGGCAGGCGAACAGGTCAATAAATGTGATCTGCTTGCCGAAATCTACGATCCTATGGATGGAGAGATCATAGAATATATCCGCACCGACTATGATGGCATTGTCTTCTTTGCACATGGAAAACTTGCGATCAGCGGACAATCCACGGTATATAAAATCATATGATACCAGCGTCCCACTGTATTTTAAGATTCATTGACAAGCTTTCCAGACATATGATCGATTACAAGCTCTAACATCTGAACTCTGTCGTTGACTTTATTCACTTCTGCTTCTGCTGCTTCAGGTGTTGGGTAATGCTTTAGGGCGAGTCCTCTGGCTATTTCTATGATGGTATCCCAATCATTAATTTCTATCATTTTTCCAAAAATAATAACACTGCCGATATTCAGTGCCCATTCTCCCTCTTTCTTATATCCTTCGTTCAAGACACAAAATGAAACCTTATTGTTCATGGCAAGGGCATCGATCTTATGCCCTTCTTTTGCACAGTGAAAAAACAATCTGTCATTCCTATATATAAAGTTCATCGGAAGAGCGTAGGGATATCCGTCTTCCCCATGTACTGCCAGTATACCTCTTGGCGAATTCTGCAGTATCTCGATACATTCCTGCTCGGTAAGTGCCTGTTTGAATCGTCTCATCTTTCTAAACATGTTATGCCTCTCAATCTTATTGGTAACATATATTTCATTCCCAAAAATCTATTCACCGGTTCTTCTTTCTGCGCTGCTCTTTTTCCCATCTTTCGAGTTTTGCTAAATCTTCCTGCCCAGCTCGTGCCTCTATATGATGGCGCAACTCATGTTTGATGACCTTGCTGATCTCTTTTTGCCAGGTTTTTTCTGATTTATTCTTATAGAACTTCCAGAATGTACCGTAATATAACACGACCCGGCTTCCCAGATTGTCACGGATATACTGACCAAGGATCACAAAGTTACTCTCTTCCACATCCTCTTTTAATTCTTCATTCACCAGTACCCCACCATTCAGCTCATCCAGTAATTCTTCGGGCACTTCATGGTTGACAACGTATTCTGCATAGTTACAAAACTCTTCGTATGTCACGCTTCATCTCCTCTGATTCAAACCAAGCTACATCTTATTTTAACTTAAATTATGCCATTTAGATATACAGAATTCGTATATATATCCTTCGCCTTTATATAGCGTGCTAAAATGCAGGAGTAAAGAAATTGCTTTCTTTGAAAAATAATTGGAATGAGGAAATTTATGAAAAGAAATAATTCGGGCTTTTCTCTTGTTGAGATCATTGTTGTAATTTCAATTCTAGTCGTTTTAGTTTCGGTCATCACCCCAGTGTATATCCGGCATATAGCCAAATCAAAAGAGGCTACCATTGAAGCAAATGCAGAGACCTTATATAAGACCGCTTCCGCATATATGGTTCTCTATAAAGACGGAAAAAAATCATATAACATCTCTCAGGCAGAGCTTGGCGAGTATATCAGTGGTTCCATCCAGATCGTCGGCGGATTTCAGGAGGATAGCCATACACCTGTTCAAGGTGCGAATGAGTATGGGCATAAACTGCCATCAAAAGAAGGCGAGGTATGTATACACTATATTGCCTTTGGTGGCAAATATGATGCAGCCGGTATCCCCAGACCTGTAACCCAAAGCACGTATGTTATCGAAATGTTCAATGCAAGTGGCACATTAGAGTATTTTGTCTTTGACTGACAGATACTCTATCGTTGCCTGCATCAATTTCTTTAGTGCTTCCTGATTAATATCTGACAGCTTTTTGATATATATACAGGCCTTTCCCATCGTATACTTGCCCAGGTCATTCAGCAAGTATGCTTGATCCGGATCGCCGGTATATACATAGAGCGAAATCGCAGCCTTTCTCGGCGAGAACCCTATTAGCATCCAGTCACCCTCTTGTCTGCTGCGCTCTGATTTATAGTGATAGGAACCGAATCCTATGATAGATGCGCCCCACATCTTAGGTGGTTGACCAGTAGCCTCTTGCATCAGCTTCACCAACTCATAGCTGTCCTCTCTTTTTTGCTCAGTAAGTGCAAATTGATTGATAAATTCAAAAACATCTGCATCATTTTGCTTTGTCTTCAACTCGGCCATATATGTTCCTCCCGAACAATTTCCACCATTATCGTTGCTCTTTTCCGTAATTTGTCCAATCGAAAATCAAACCTTTGGAAATGCTTCTTTAAAAATCTTTTGGTCATCAAGATTCTTTTATTTTCTTCCATAAATCTCCAATTTGCAATAATTTTTTCTATTTTGTTGTATATAGCACATAGAAAGCGAATCCTGTTGTATGCAATGCAGCACAAAGTTGTTAAAAAGTAATATATAATGCAAACGGAGATCCTTGCAAAATTCTAGAGCTCATCAGACTGGAAAACTTTTATATATTATGCAATTTATGCAAATAATGCGACAGAGATTGAAGATGAAGGACTAAAACATTCTGATAGTGAAGTTATTATCATTCAATTTCCATTTCTAATAAGATACTTCCCAATGATTTCCCATGCATATCAATGGCAAGAGATCGAGTGACCCCACCGCCTAATGCATTCTCCATGACAAAATTTAGCGCACCTATTGTTTCAATTTCATATCGTTTAATGGGTCCATGTACTATTTCTTTGAAGTACTGTCTAAGAAGTTCTGATGTTACATTTTTTTTTATAAAAGAATAATCCTCTTTTTTATATGCAATCACTGATATTATAGATATATTACCCTTATCACCTGTTCTCGAATGTGCGATTTCTTTTAGCTTCATTTGTCCACCTCCAAATATCCAACGGAAATACTAAATTCATCTGCCGGAATAAAAATTGACGCAATGCTTATAATATCAATTACATTTTTCATTGCTCCACCTCCGCCTGCTGGTCCATTGGTATAAAGTGCTTCCACTTCATTGCCGATTATTTGAGCATCCGAAATTGATTTAACACGGGCAGCAACGCGCAGCCTAACTTCAGATGGAGTGTGAAAACATAATTCCTCTGCCAAAGAATCTCCATATAAGGAATTCCATCCTATGTAATCAAATCTGATTTCTTCGCAATCAAGTCCGATTCTTTCGAATCGCTTTTCTAAAATTTCACGAGCTAGTTTTGCTTTTGCAAGTGCGTTACTGCCCCCATAACTGATTTGCCCCTCCCCAATGTAACAATCATGATATCCTACACTGGTTTTAAATTTTCCAGTAGGTGCTTTACCACTTGCCCCAGAAATGCTTACCTGATCCTTTGCAAATTGGGTTATCATAACCTTTCCAAAATCTGCGATCACATCTGGTGTATAGTAATTTTCTGGATCTTGAATTTCATAAAGGGTCTGCTCTTTCACTGTTTCGGTTGTGACCATCCCGCCTGCCATATTAAGTTTTTGAACAATTGCGTCTCCTGCCTCATCCACTTCAAGTATCGGAAATCCAAGATTCCAAAGTTCAGGTACCTCTTTATAGCCTGGTTCTGCATAATAACCACCTGTAACCTGCCCTGCACATTCTAACAAATGCCCTACCCACGTACCTTTCCCTAATTTTTCATAATCCTGAAATAGCCAACCAAATTCATGAACGAGTGGCCCTAAAGACAAAGATGGGTCTGCAACACGACCTGTAATAACAATATCAGCATTATTTTCCAATGCCTTCACAATTCCCTCGATTCCAATATAGCCATTTGCTGATAAAATCTCGCCTTGAATATCTGATAATTTTCTACCTGTTTCAAGGACTTCAAAGTCCATATATTTAGAAAGACTTGTGCTCATGTCATCTCCCAAAACATATGCAATTTTAAGATTTGAGAATCCTTTTTTTAATGCCATTTCATAGCATGCTTCTGCTGCACTTTTTGGATTTGCAGCTCCCATATTTGTGATCACTTTTACTTTATGACTTTTTAGGGAGTCCAGAATTTTGTCAAAGCGATATTCAAACAAATCATTATATCCCTTATTTGGATTATTTTGTTTTTCTTTTTGTGCTAACGAAATTGTCCGTTCTGCTAAGCATTCAAATATAATATAATCTAAATTTCCATGCTCAATCAAATCAATTGCCGGCTCAATACGATCACCACCATAACCTGCTCCAGAACCTATTCTAACTTTTTTCATATTAGCCCTTTCTATCCTACAACATCAATGATATGCTCTTCATCCAATAATGGAATTTCAAGATACGAAGAATATTGATCACCGAACCAGATTACTTGATGCGCAATTTTCATATTTTCTTGCCTCGACCATATTCCTGGATAATTGCAATGTACTGAATACTGAGGAAAGTCTGAAGATGAAATATCTACCCGTATTCTAGATCCTTTTTTTATTTCCCATGCAATATCCCACATTTCAATACATACCTCAGTTACTGTTCCAGGAATATATATATCACCATTTCTATCCGCAGCAATTGTAGTAACTGATGAACGTATATTTACAGCATTTCCATCTTTTCTGATTTCCATTACTTTTGCTGAAAAGGATGTATCTTCACAATCACTAGACACACACAAATGCACTTTCATTGCACCTGCAATTATATGATTTTCTGTCCACGAATCAGAGATAAATGAAATTACATCTTTGCGAAATCCGGCATTTGGTTGAAACATACTTCCAACTTTATTCATTGATTTTAGCATAGATTCTGCGCCTATTGATGGAACGGGATTTACCGGATCATACTTATAAGTCACATTCGACTCACAATTTGGATTTTGGTTCTCCAGCTGCATCGCATTCATAAAATATTTGCTACAATTTGTGCTTAGAAAGAATTTCCTTTTTTCTTTAATCGGCATTGGCCAAGAAGATGTTTTTATCCATTTATCTGCGCCAATAATATATAGTTTGATTTCTTTTTCCGGAATCTTGTTATCCATCAGTATTTGGACAAACCATTCCGTCATTGATTTCACTTCTGCGTTTTGCAAATTTGAAGGAGTGTCCCATTCAATGCAATTTTGAGAAAAATGATTCCAGCAGCCTACCAGGAAGGTGCAATTTTCCTGTATTTCCTCATTCAGACTCTCATATGATTTTATTGCACTCCCCAGATGATGATCATACCATGCATCTGTAATCAGAAGCGGAACAGATACTTTACTTGGAATTTCTTTTAACATTTTCCAAAATCCAGTCTGCCAATATTCATCATTTTCATTAATTGATATTATCCAATCACGATACCAAGGAATTTGCTTGCCCCATAGTTTCTCATCCACCTCAACATGTGGTCTAAATTTACAACTTTCTATATAATCTGCATCAATTGGAAAACCAGCATTTTCCATGGCCCAGGATGTCAACACATCATGCCTGAATAAGCCTTTACAATATGCAGAAGTAAAACGGTCTGTGCCATATACGCCTAAATACATCCCTTTTAATTTTTCTGGCACCTCATCTGCCATACACCATCCAGTTAATGCAAGATATGAATCGCCCCAGAATCCAATATTTTTAACCCAATCTTCCTTTTGAAGCCAGTTAAGAGTGTCAAGACCATCACTTCTTTCATTTACATTTGGTTCCCATTCACCCTCAGAGCCTCCTGTGCCTCTGCAAAATTGTATGATGTAAATGAATCCTCTTTTTGCAAGATTTGTACCATGCATCTTATATACATTGAAAGCATGTGCATATGGAGACCTCTGTAATATAACTGACATTCTATTTTTATAATCAAAATTCTTTTCATGGCAAATAAATGTCTCTAATGTAATTCCATCTGACATTGGCAGCTTTATTCTCTTTACTTCAATTTCTTCAGAAATAATTTTCATCTCTAAATTTTCATACTGGTTCTCTATCCCTTGAATAAGTTTTGCCATCATATCTTCCATTTTTTGTTCACCATCCTTTTATAAATCCACCAGGTGGCAAGCCACTTTATGACCGTCTTTTCCTACCTTTAAACCTGGTCGTTCTGTTTTACATCTTTCTGTAGCGAGTGGACATCTTGTAGAGAAAGAACAACCTTTTGGTCTTTGCATTGGACTGGGAACTTCCCCTTGAATGATCTTTCTATGTAAACTTTTTTCAATCACAGGATCTGGAATTAATACTGCATCTAAAAGTGACTTTGTATATGGATGTAATGGGTTCGAGTATAATGTATTCCAATCAGCAAATTCTACAATTTCTCCTAAGTACATAACTGCAACTCTATCACTAATATGGCGTACCACTGAAAGATCATGGGCGATAAATAAATATGCCAGACCAAGCTTATCCTGTAAGTCTTCTAATAAATTTATGATCTGTGCCTGTATTGAAACATCCAACGCAGATATTGCTTCGTCACAAACTATTAATTCTGGATTTGTTGACAGTGCTCTTGCAATAACTAATCTTTGTCGTTGTCCACCTGAAAACTCATGTGGCACACGTTCTCTATAGGATGAGTCCAAACCAACTAATTCAAATAGCATATCGACTTTTAAGTCCATTTCCTTTTTCGTCATATTGAGATGAAAATTTTTCATTGGTTCCATTACTATGTCTCCAGCTCTTTGCCGAGGATCCAGTGAGCCATATGGATCCTGAAAAATCATAGACATATTCCGACGATACGGTCTCATTTTAACTTCATTTAGATTCGTTATGTCCGAACCATTAAAAATGATATTTCCATCTGTAACCTCGTTTAAAAGCATGACAGTTCTGGCAATAGTAGATTTTCCACATCCCGATTCTCCTACTAATCCAAATGTTTCACCCTTATATACGTCAAAAGACACCCCATCCACAGCCTTAATATCTGCTATTTTTCTTTTTATGATACCCTTATACACTGGGAAATATACTTTCAAATCATTTACAGAAAGAATTTTGTCTTTGTCCGTGAATTTTGAGTAATCCTTTTCCTCATAATCTCTTTTTCGTATATCAAAGGCATTCTCAACCTTTGTATCTTTAGAAATTTCCCTATGACAAGCAATTTCATGCTCTGTGTTACTTTCAACTTCTCTTAACTTTGGAGTCGTCCGTTTTAAACATTCATCTGTACAGAAGGCACATCTATTTGTAAAGGAACATATATCTATTCGATTTATCAGATTTGATACAATTCCAGGAATTGGTACTAATTTGCGATCTTTGGGATCCGTTAAACTTGGAACTGCGTTCATTAACCCAATCGTATATGGATGATGCGGATTCGAAAATATTTCTTCCGTGATTCCGTGCTCCACTATCTCTCCCGCATAAATAACATTTACTCTGTCTGCGTATCTTGCAACAATACTTAGATTGTGTGTTACAAGAACCATGGCTGTATTTGTTTCTTTTACTATTTTTTGCATCAAATTTAATATTTGAGCCTGAGTTGTTACGTCTAAAGCTGTTGTCGCTTCATCTGCAATCAATAATTTTGGATTACAGGATAATGCCATTGCAATGACGATTCGTTGACGCATACCTCCCGAGAATTGATGTGGAAAAGCTTCCAGACGACTTTCTGCATCTGGTATTCCGACTTTACTTAGTAATTCAGCTGCACGTTTTCTTGCTTCTTTCTTACTTAAATTCAAATGCTTGATCATGCCTTCTGTCAACTGCTCTCCGATTGATAAGACCGGATTTAAAGTGGTCATTGGCTCTTGAAAAACAATACCAATTTTTCCTCCCCTTACCGATTGCATTTCTTCACTATTTTGTTTATAACTTAGTAAATCTTTCCCTTCAAAAAGTACCTCTCCTTCAGTAATTTTTCCTGGTGGTGTTGGAATTAATTGAATCCCAGAATACTGCGTTACGGATTTTCCACTACCACTTTCCCCAACAAATGCTACTATTTCACCTGGATCAAGGTAGTAAGAAACACCATTTACAGCTGTTAAGATTCCTTTTGATTGTTTAAATTCTGTATGTAAATTTTTTACTTCGAACAAATGCTCCATACTGTTTCCCTTTCTATCTTGAACCCCTTAGCCTCGGATCTGATGCATCACGTAATGCATCTCCGCATACATTAAATGACCAAACCGTAAGAATGATGAAAAAACCTGGAATGATAGCAATGTGGGGATACTGGCTTAAATAGCGATACCCTTCGCTTACCATAGATCCCCAGGAAGGTGTTGGTGGATTTATACCCATACCCAAATAGCTCAAACTTGCTTCGGTTAAAATTGCTGTACCCAAGTTCATCGTAGCCAAGACTAAGATAGGAGCCAAAATATTGGGAAGAATATGTTTCACCGCATTTTTTATTCTTGTAGAGCCACCGATTTTTGCTGCAGTTACATAATCTAATTGTTTTACTGTAAGTACTTGTCCTCTTGTAAGCCTTGCATATCCTGGCATCATAACGATACCAATGCACAGCATTATGTTTCCCAGCCCTTTTCCAAATAAAGTACCCAAAAACAAAGCCAAAATCACAACAGGAATAGACATCATCGCATCCATAATTCTCATTATTATTGCATCCACGCCTTTTCCCATATATCCCGCAAGTAATCCGAGTGTAATTCCTATTCCTCCTGCAATCATTGTAGAAACTAGTCCTACTGACAACGACGCTCTAGCACCATAAATAATTCGCGTAAGCAAATCCCTGCCAAGTGCATCTGTTCCAAAAAAATGTTTCAAACTAACACTTGCAAACATATTTGTTAAGTCTTGATCGTTATAACCATAAGGAGAAATAACTGGTGCCAGGACAGCCATAACTATCATTAACACTATAATGGAAAAACCAATTTTTACTGGAAGTCTTGTAAAAAAATCATTTATAAACTGCCTTTTTCTTTCTTGAGCAGGTGTTAATATTTTGTCTACTTTTTTCACTTTCATTATATACCCCCTACTCAATTCTAATTCTTGGGTCAATGTATCCATATAATATATCTATAATCAAATTACATAGAACAACAACCACTGCAACCACAAATGTTATATTTTGTGCGACCAGATAATCTTTGTTAGATATCGCCGTTAGCATTAAAGCACCTACTCCAGGGATATTAAATAAATTTTCAATTACAACAGTACCTCCAATCAACATTCCGACAGCATTTCCTAACAATGTTATTATTGGTATTAGAGCATTTCTTAGTGCATGTCTGTATGTAATTTTTTTCTCTGTTAGTCCTTTTGCTCTTGCTGTTCTGATATAATCTTGGGAGATCACTTCAAGCATAGATGATCGTGTTTGTCTGACAGTCGAGGCCAAATACCCTAAAGACAATACAGTAACAGGCATAATCAAATTCTTAATATATCCAATTGGACTTTCTATTGGCGATACATATCCTTGGCTAGGAAGCCAATTCAGTTTTAATGCAAATACAAAAACCAAAATCATGCCGACCCAAAATGTTGGCGTCGCTATCAAAAAATTTGATATTGATGTTATAATGGAATCTAATTTTTTCCCACGATGAGTAGCTGTTATGACGCCTAAAGTGATACCAATAATTAACGATACTATGAATGCAGGTATTGTAACTGATATTGTACAAATGGCACGTTTCAGCAATAAATCTGACACTTCAGTATGATAAACAATGGATAGTCCCATTTCGCCATGGAATAATCCTGTAATCCATCTAAAGTATTGTATGTATAGTGGCTTATCCAGACCAAATATCTGCGTGTAATAAGCAATTTGATCTTCTGTGGCAGAATCTCCAAGATAGAGCTTAATAGGATCTCCTGGCAGAAAATGCATAAGGGAAAAGACGATTACTGTTACAATAAAGATAACAATAAGTGCTTGTCCTATTCTCTTTATAATATACTTTCCCATTATTTGACCTCCATTTTATGAGTATTGGCAACCTATAAAGTCACCAATACTCACATACAATTTTATTTTTACCTATCTAACCAAACAGTGGATGGAGACCATGTAGCTGCATGAACTAGTCCAAATTGCCCACCTTTCACATAATCATTTCTCATGTATAAAATTGGATTTACAAATAGTGTTTTTCCAAATAAAGCGTATTCATCATAGATTTTCTCTTGTAGCTGCCATTCTAGATTAATTTTCGTCTCATCGTCTTTTGCACTTCTAATTTGATCTAATAGATCTAAACAATCCTGGGGGTGTCGGATTCCTGGTGCATAATACGCCCCATTTGGATCTAAATGACGCCCCATAAATAATCCAAGATCAGGTCCTATTGATGCAAAATGCCATGTAATTCCGCTCCAACCTTCTGTCATCTGCGTACCCATTGCTGCCGCATCAACAATTTCAACATTAGCAATAATTCCAACCTCGGCAAGTGACGCCGAAGCAGCTGTTGCTAAGTTCTGATAAAATCCTTGATTAACAGTATAGATTGTTGTTTCAAATCCATCTGGATATCCCGCTTCTATTAATAATTCTTTCGCTTTTTCCGGATCATAATTATATCCTGCAAGGTCAGTATTATAGGTAACTGCACCTGGTGCTGCCCATTGATCTGTTGTAGTATATATACCATAACTTAATGATGTTACAAGTGTATCCCAATCAACTGCATAACAAAAAGCCTGTCTTACTTTTGCATCATAAAATGGATCGTTTTCATCGGAACTGCTCGGTATTAATCCAGTAGACTCTACGCCTAATCCATTTTCATTTTTACTTGTAATAATTCCATCGGCACTTAGTAAATGTTCTGCAAGATCAACGTCATTACCATATGTAATAACATCAATTTCATTAGCTGTCATTGCGTTTTCAAGTGTTGTTGTATCTGCAAAAATAGTGTATTCGATACCATCTAAATAAGGCTCTCCCTCAATGCGGTAATTTTCATTTTTGACATATTTTACAGAAACTCCCTGATCAAATGATTTTACAGTATAAGGACCTGTTCCACATGAGTTTATTCTGAGCCAGTCAGCGCCTTCTGTGTCGTATACTGTTGGCGACATATAACAAATAAAAAATCCAATACTTTCTAATGCAGATGAATTCCATTCTGTCAAATTGACCTGAATTGTATAATCATCGATTATATCCACAGAATCTATATAATTTGTTTCTGAACGACCAACTTCCTTATAAAGATCCATATTAAATTTAACTGCTTCTGCATTAAAATCTGTTCCGTCTGCAAATACTACACCTTCTTTAAGATGAAATGTTAGTGTATTTGCATCTGTATCTGTTTCCCAGCTGTCAGCAAGCTGTCCAATGAGAGTGCCGTCGATATCATAATATAATAGTGATTCATAAGCACATCTCAAGTATTGAATATAGGAATTATTAGCAATTTCCGGTGTATACCCAATAATAGTTGGGCTCTGTATCGTACCAATTCTTAGTGTTCCACCTGTTTTCACCTCATCCGCACTATAAATATCACTATCTGCAATAATAGATGCTAAAGTTGCTGACTCCGTTGCAGTTGCATCTTCTGTAACACTTAATTCTTCTTCACTTGAGCTAGTTGTACTACCTGATTCAGTTGTGTCTCCACTCCCTCCACAACCTGTCAATGCAGTTATAACCATAATTGCTGATAATAATGTTGCTAATAGTTTTTTCTTCATATTCCTCTTCCTTCTCCTTTTCATACTTAGTACAACGTTGTACTTGACTATGTCTTATTATATATCTGATCAAACCCATTTGTCAAGCTTACAACGTTGTACTATAAATTATTTGTATATTATCAAGTATTTTGTTGCTTGATTTTTGTTCATTATTTATATAAATTGCAGCCAAAAATATTGCTCCATGTTGCGAGACCCACTCAGATGCATCGACTTTCTATAGCAGCCGAGGCAATTACTGCCGTTACTTTAATTGATGCATGTACAAAACATTTTTTAGTGATACAATATCAATTGCAAAGACGTAGCTTTCTAATATCTATTTCTTGTGATAAAATAATTTCAAATTGTGTACTAACTTAAGTGAGGAAAAAAAATGGCTGCAACATTAAAAGATGTATCTCTTTTAGCAAAAGTATCCATGAGTACTGTGTCAATTGTACTCAGAGGAAATGGAGATATTCGAAAAATATCTAAAGTAACTCAGGAGAAAGTTTATGATGCTGCACAAAGGCTTAATTACACGACCAATATTCAGGCAAAAGCTTTAAGAGGTGGAATGACCAGCAATGCTGTAATAATGTTATTCTGGGCAACTGATTTTCGTTTACAAATTCTAACTAGATTTTTCAGTGGTTTGCAAACTTCAATACTGAATAATAATTATCCTTGTGAAATACAAATCAAACCATATACAACGGATCATCTGGAAGAATCACTCGATCAAAGAGTTCAAAATACTTGTAATGGAATTATTGTGTGCAATCCTTCAGAAAAAGATATGGTTTTTTTAGAATCAACTCAAATTTCAATACCGACCGTTCTTTATAATCGATTTTCTAATAAATACTCTACAGTTCATATGGATGACGCAACAATCGGTCAGATTCCTGCAGAGATATTTGCAAAGCATTTAAAAAAGCGTCCAGCTGTGTTTCGTGCACCAGCAACTTTTGAGAACATGAATATAAGGACATCAACTTTTGAAAAATTCTCAAAAAAAAATGGTATGAAAACCCCAATAGTAATAGATGTGGAAAACAGCATGAAAGGTGGATTCACTGGTGTAGAAAAGCTCTGTTCATTGGATCCATTTCCAGACTGTTTGTTTTGTACCTCTGATTTTATAGCATTGGGAGCCTTGAAGGCTCTGCATAGAAATAATATTTTAGTGCCTGATAGGATAGAGGTCATAAGTATTGGCAATGGTAATCCTGACAATGTAGAGTACTCTATACCTTCTCTATCAGTAATCGGACTGCCAATTGAGGAAATGGCCGCCTCGTGCTTAGAATATGTATATCTGAATATCACTTCATTTGAGAAAAATGCTTTTTCAAAGGAATTTCCAGTTCATTACATAGCTAGAGAATCATGCGGCAAGTAAATCTCTCTGCACTTTCACATCAAAAATCCCATTTCGTATCTATTTTCACGAAACGGGATTTTTGACTTTAAAAGTTTTCCTTTTTTTGCTGCTGCGTTAGGAGTGAAATCTGCTACAAATCAGAACTTACTTGCTGGCTTTAAATGCCTCTACTTTTGCTTCATCCAGATCATAAAATTTCACAAATACAATTAGTCCAATCAGTGCACCTAATGCTGGACCTAAGTTATAGATCAGCCAGATACCATTTACTACCTGTGTACTTTGAACAACTGTTTCAGTACCGGTTGATTCCACAAACCCAAACAGTCCAAGCAAGAACATTGGGAATGCACCTGCAAGCGCACTTACAGCTTTATTCGTAAAGGTTTGTACAGAGAAAGTCACTGCTTCTAACCTTCTTCCACTGGTGTAGAACTCGTACTCGATTATATCTGTGAAGTACAATGCGGTAATAATGAGCAACGGACCACTCAGTAAAAATTTAAGAACTGACAATATCATGAAAAGAACAAAGGAATCTCTTGCTACCAGGAAGGTAAGAACCGACAAAATTAATGTTGCAAGCATGGAAACAATCATCAGTTTATTTTTTCCAAATTTATCAATCAGTCTTGGGGCAAGGGGTGCAACAATAACCATTGGTACGGAAGATAGTCCCAGAATCACAGCGGTCAAACTTGCATCATGATATACATACTCAGTCAAAAAAGGCGTCAGAGTCATGGCAAAATTAAATCCATTGATCACTACAATTGTGATCACGATGACTATCATATATTTATTTTTGAATAATACAGAGAGGATATCTGATAAGGTAGGACTGTTCTGTGTTGATTTCACTCTTTCTTTTGCCATAAATGTCATGTTCAGAAATACGAATGCGATCAAAGAAATCCCAACAGCTACCAAGAACCAATTTCCAGTCTTGTCAACTAATATTGGTGAAACAACCATAGAAAATAATAGACCGATCATACCGGCAAACTTTGCATATGATATCAGACGGTTCTTTTCAGATGCCTGATCCGTCATTACAGTTGCCAGTGCATATGCAGGCGCATCTGAAATTGTATATGCCATTCCCCATAAAATATACATTACAAGCGCATAGATCGTACGGATTGAAATCGGCATTGCAGTCAGGGCATTGGTAAATGAAAAGTTCAAAACTGTCAGTACAGGAATAAGAATTGCTACAGACTTGATCCATGGCTTGAATTTCCCGCCCTTTAAGTGGGATCTTTCAATAATTACCGATAGCAGTGGGTCATTAATCGCATCCCATACTCTCGCAATCAAAAAGATGACTCCGACCGTTGCTGCTGGAATCCCCAAATTAGTCGTAAAATACACGCTTAAATACAAGGTCACAAAAATATAGATCATGTTCTGACCAATAAAATAACTGTAGTACCCTAGTCGTTCTTTTTTTTCCGTCTTCATAACTAATTTTTCCATGTTGCCTCCCCAAATTTTAAATGATTTTGCTTTTTCATTTTCATTGCTATTTTGATTGTTTTTAGATTGATCATCCTTGCGTAATGTTTGATCATAACTTTACTTTTTTTCATGCCTTTTACATCATATCTTTGCATATCTGGTAAAATAATCCCTTTACTTTTGAACCATGCATCAAGTTTTGACAATCTGTTTATAAAATCTGTATAAGATTTTTGATCATCCTCTGTCCAGCCCCCTTCTCCAGCTGCAAATAATCTGGGGTAGACCCTGTCGTAAAGCACTTCCCTAGAATCAATCAGTTCTGTCCAGATGGGACACTCATGACCGATTAGTCCCCTTAGTTCATTCTTCCTAAAAATTGAAACATATTCATAGGTTTTCTTTAATGAGATTATTTCGATCGGGTAGTCCAGATAATAGTAGTTGAAATTTGCATCGATCACAGGATAATAATCGACCAGATCGTCCAACTTATCTGTATCCTGTGTCATCCAAAATTCACAGATAACATTCCCATGAATCCCATGATCCATAAGTGCATCATTCCACAACATTACGGTCTTTCCTTGTGCATTTAAATAATCAACGATTGTTTGCAGAAAATAAGTTTCAAGTTCTTTTGGCGTCGACATGTCTTCTTCTTTTGCTTTTTTTCTGCAGTCCTCACAGTCGAGCCATCGACTTTTCGGCACTTCATCTCCTCCAATGTGAATGACAGGATAAGGGAATAGTTCTGCTACTTCATCTAATATTGTATAGAGCACCTGATACGTAGTATCTTTTCCAGGACATAGTACATCTTCTGAAATTCCGGGGCTAGTTGCAATTGTAAATTGCCCTGGAATACAAGCAAGCTCCGGGTGATGGTGCAATAGACCAAGTGTATGACCTGGAATATCGATCTCCGGTACGATCTCTACCATTCTCTTTTTTGCATACTTCACAACATCAAGAATCTCTTGCTTGGAATAATAGCCTCTGGTTGAAATTATATCTACGCCTTCTGGTTCTTTGGAAGTTAGTTCTGGCATTGCAGCAATGGCCAGTCTCCACCCTTGATCATCCGTCAGGTGCCAGTGAAAGCGATTCATTTTCATCTCGCTTGCATTATCGATCAATTTCAAAATCTCGGTCATCGGAATGAAATGTCTGCTGCAATCCAGCATAAATCCACGGTATTCGTGTTTTGGACCATCATGGATCTCAACACAAGGTATGTTCTTTTCAGACACCGCATGTTGTAAAAAAGTCAGAAAACCATAATAGATTCCATGTTCTGTAGAAGCTTCGATTCTGACCTGCTTTTTTGATATCTTTAGAATATAAGCTTCTTTAGCAAGTGCTGCATTTTTTTTGGTCACCATGATTGGGGTGCTTTCATTATGAGTTGCAATATTCCACTGCAGTAATTGTGTCAGCTTTTCGACAAAGACCTCAGTCAGATCAGAAAATTCTCCCAGATCAAGTTGCATCGAACCATTGGTGCACAGTTCTCCCCCTGTACATACCATCTCCTTTGGCAAAGGTATTATTGCCATAGTATCACCTCTCTTTACTATTATTTTCCTAAAGTGTATACTAAAGGATATTCTGATAATAATATATTATACGTTTTTACAATAATTATTACGGATATTTTTAGGGGGATGTACAAATGATTTATAATAACCAGAAACAGGTTTCAAAAGGCTATATAAAAAAAATAAGTAATATTTTTTTTCGTACGACCGGGCATTTCCTCTGGTACCTTTCCAGCTCAAGAGATCCCTATGTTCCAGAAGGTCGTTCCCTTTCCGAACCCTGGCAGAATTATCTGGTTGCTCAGATTTCTCCACTGCTTGCTGAACGAAAAGTTTTTTGTGATCGTCCAGGCGTCTTTACCTTAAGTGTCCAGGAGCAAATACTTTATCTTCCACTTTATATTCAGCGTACCTTTGCAGGTCTACTTGTATTAGGTCCCGTACGAACCAAAGAGAATTTCAGGCAGATCCTGACTACCGAATGGGATACAGATTCTACTCAAAATATGCTGATAAAAAACTATCTTCTTACGTTGCCTTTCATGGATCCCTACCAATATGAAAGTTTCCTACATCTCATAAAAATAATAAGTAAAGCAAATAATCTGGATATCAGTTCTTTTTCAATAGAACATCAGTTACAGAATGTTCAAAATGTCTCCAAAAAAAAGGAAATGATACCAGTACAAAATAAAGTCCTTCATCATGCCATCCAGGATGAAGCAAAGTTCTTTCAAAAAATATTCGATGATGATGAGAATTTTTTCCAAAATGCACAGGAAACAATGCAGAATCTGGAAATGCCACCTCTTGCTGTAGATATCGTTCGTTCTGAGAAAAACCGAATCATCGGCGCAAATGCTCTTTTTTGCAGAGAGGCCATACGTTTGGGTGCTGACTCAGAAAAGGCATTTAATTTGTCAGATCATTTAGTGTATCATCTTGAATTGCTGAATACATATGAAGAAGTCATGCAATACTTTGGTATCCTGATCTCAGCATATCGAAACGCTATCCAGGAAAGTAAGTCCATCCCAAAGGTTCATCCTTCCATTCACAAGATTCTAATTTATATGCACGAAAATCAAAATAAACCCTTGCGTTTGCATGAAATTGCAGAAGGATTTCACATGAATTATCAATATATTTCACAATTGTTTAAGCAGGAAATGGGATGCACGTTCAAGGAATATGAAACAAGGAATAAAACACTACTTGCGATGCAGATGCTAACGAATACCGAACTGACGATCTCAGAAATTTCAGAAGCACTTGGTTATTCGTATAGTTATTATTTCACAAAAACTTTCAAAAAAGTAACGGGAAAACTTCCTACGGAATACCGCAGACAGTATTCCTATAGTCTGTCTGACTGAAAGGTTAAAATTGAATGAAAATAACAAAATTTAAATCTCTATATCAAATGTCCTACTTATCTGGCTTGTTTTCCATCAATATCTATCTTGTAGATGAAGGCGAACAACTAACGCTCATTGACTCAGGGCTGCCTTTTTTGACTTCGGAAATCCTTGCTTTTTCTGACAAGCTTCAGAAGCCAATTTCCAATATAGCATTAACACATTGCCATTTTGACCACATCGGCGGACTGCAAAGTCTTCGAAAAAAATTGCCGAATGCTAAAATCTATATTCCAGCCAGAGAGGTTAGAATTTTAAATGGCGATTACTCCCTAGAACAGAGCGAACCACAGATACCGCTAAAGGGTGGGTATCCAAAAAATAAAAATATTCCATTTGATGGAACTGTCAAACATAGAGATCGTATTGAGTCGCTGACCGCTATCAGCACCCCAGGTCATACCCCAGGATCCATCTCGTATTATTCCATTTCTGATGGTTTCCTCCTTACAGGCGATGCCATGCAGACAAAGGGCGGCGTTGCTGTCGCCGGAAAAATCAATTGGAGATATCCTTTTCCTGCTCTCGCCACCTGGTCAAAGGAGCTTTCACTTAAAAGTGCCCAATCCATACTAGATTTGAATCCCAAAGCCATAGGTCCAGGACACGGAAACCTGCTATTTGACCCACAACTAAAACTCGAGAAGGCAATTACAGATCTTAAAAAGAAAATCGGAGGTTTCGATGGATCACACGCAAGCTGAATTAGAATTTGAAAAGCACCGACTACAGGAAACGATCGCTTTGGCAAAGGCTCAACTGCAACAGGCTAAACTAACGAATGAAGAAAACAAATCGCAGATCCTTTTGGCAAAAAAAGAATTACGGGAGAACGCTGTCCACTCCTTCACAAATCTGTATTCCTCAGAAGATTTTGAGGCACTTGCTGAAATGAATCAGTATATGAATCCTATTACGAATAAACTTGCTGATTATAAAGATGTCGAGCACAAGATCCGAAATCTTGAGATTTTAATTGAAACACCTTATTTTGCGAGAATTGATTTCAAATTTGATGATGAAGATCTGCCGGAAAAGATATATATAGGCCGCTCACATTTAAAAAATGATACTCCTTTTGAATCCATTGTATACGACTGGAGATCACCGATTGCAAGTGTATTTTATCGTTTTTCACCTGGTCCGGCCTTTTATGATGCTCCTGTCGGCAGGATTGACGGAGAAATTTTATTAAAAAGGCAGTATGAAATACAACATGGAGTTCTGGATTATTACTTTGATACAGATGTTCAGATCATTGATGAGTTTTTGCGAAAATTATTATCACACAACTCATCATCAAATATGAAGACCATTGTAACATCCATTCAGAAGGAGCAGGATGTTGTGATCCGAGACATGGAAAATGATCTGATGATGGTACAAGGCGTTGCTGGAAGCGGGAAAACCTCCATCGCTCTTCACCGAATTGCCTATCTTATGTATCAAGGGCAAGTGTCAAAGCTACGTTCCAATGATATCATTATCGTTTCACCAAATTCCCTATTTGAGCAGTATATCGCCAATGTAATTCCTGAGCTTGGTGAAGAAAATGTAGCTTCTGTCTTGTTCGAAGAAATACTAACTGCAATTCTGCCGAACAAACAGATACAGACCAGAAACAAATTTCTAGAACTTATAATCAGCAATGAATCTTACAGAAATATCCTGAAATCCAATATAGAATTTAAGACTTCACCTGCTTTTATGGAGATTATAAATCGTCTTGTTCAGGACATTCCTCTTCGATGGATTGAATTTGAAGATATCTATATTGATGATGATTTTATCCTGTCGAAAGATGAGCTGACAGCAAAATTATTAGGGAGGCCAGAAACGCCATACGCAGTATGTGTGGAACAGTTGGAGGATTTTGTCGATGATATACTGTACAATTTCAAAAATCACATGACGCAGGAAATAAAAAACAGCATTCGGAAAGCCTTGGATATCAATCTGATCAGAATATATCAGGATCTCTTTCACGACCAGACCTATTTTTATAAGTTGGCAGAAGGTCTAGTGCTTCCTGATTGTATCAATGAAATTCTAATATGTACGAAAGAGAATTTCGCCAGTAACCAGCTTTCTTATGAAGATGCAATCGCACTCGCATATTTACACCTGAAGATAAAGAGAGCTGATCTTTACAAAAATATAAAGCAGGTCGTAATTGATGAGGCACAAGATTACTACCCTCTTCAATACGAGATTTTCAACCTTCTATTCAAAGATGCAAAATATACTATACTCGGAGATATAAATCAGACTCTTGAAAAAAGTGAGGATGTGTCACTCTATCATCAAATTCAGGAGGTTTTTGGGCGCAAGAAATCATCTCTTGCTATTATGGATAAGAGTTTTCGATGTACAACAGAAATACTGAACTATAGTTCACAGTTCATCTTACAAAACACGGAAATAAAAAGTTTTAACAGAAGTGGAGAAGAACCCAGATTGCATATGTCAGTCTCTCAGACCGCACATAGAGATGCAATTAGAAATGAAATAGATACCTGTCTCGCCCAAGGTTATCAGACGATCGGTCTGATCTGTAAATCAGAAAAAAATGCCCGTTCACTGTTCAAGCTGTTAAAGGATTTTTCGACGGTACACTTGGTTCACAGTGGAGGCACAGAATACCCGAATGGTTCTTGCATTATACCTGTCTATATGTCAAAAGGTCTGGAGTTCGATGCAATACTAATTTGCGATGCTGATACTAAAAATTATAACAGTGAAGATGATAAAAAATTACTGTATATCGCTTCGACAAGGGCTTTACACCGACTTAACCTGTTTTGTTGTGGTGATCCAAGTCCATTGATCGGTCATTAAGCGAATGGTTTTGGCTAACTGACTTATTATTTCGGTTTTAGGTTCATGGCATTCATGTTCCTTCCAAATAGCATGGCACATAGTTCTGTCTTCAAGGGAATCGATTTTCTTTGCGACTTAGTGTACCCGTAAGATTGCACGTGCAATGGGCACTTGAATCAAGCCTGCCAAATCGTCTAAAAATTCACTGTTTTTGGCAAATAGAATTTGATTCCCTCTTTTCATTCTGGTTTGAACTTCATTAATCCAATACATCTATTCTCCATTTATCACCTTTAAAACAATAGCACAGTCAGCAATTTTGTAATCTCTTACCTTAATTTCTAGACCATCACTCTTTTGCATAAATGAAACATTGGTATTATTATCCAACGCAATAGGTTCCCCCAGCACATTTGGTACAAATAGAGTAGTATCGCCTTCCTTCAGACTATCCAGAATCACATATAAGTCTTCATTTTTCTTTGTAAAGTGAATATCTGCATTTTCTGCACTAATTGAAGTTCTTTTACTGCATCTTGTCCCATAAATGGCCTCGCCATTCATTTTAATCCAATTACCGAGACCACGAAGTTTCTCTGCTTGAATTTCCGGTATTGTCCCATCTGCCTTAGGTCCTACATTAATAAGTAAATTACCATTATTGGCCACAGTTGAAACAAGTAAACTTACTAATTTTCCAGTTGATAATATGTGTTCTTCACCTTCCACTGCATTGTATCCGAAAGATAATCCAAGACCTCGACACATTTCCCATTTCTCTTCTCTTGTAGCCTCACCGAACTGGTATTCTTTTGTACTATAATCCTTCCACAATCCATTGAACCGGTCATCTACTACTCCATCTTCACAAACATTATAATAATGTGATAAAAGATATGGCAACTGCTGCTCTCCTGCAAATGGCCATCCTATGTCGTTCCAAAAGACGGATGGATGATACTTATCAATCAACTCCATCGACTGCTTATATGCATAATCAGCATATTCATACGTTGGAGAACAATTGAGTCTTACTTGATCTTCTGTATAAATAGGATCATCCGCAAACCGCCAATCTATGATGCCCGAATAATATAATCCCATCTTCATGCCTTTTTCACGTATTGCTTCTGTAAGATCTCCAACCAAATCACGTTTTGGTCCATGTTCCATAGCGTTATAATCCGTATATTTACTGGGAAAAAGACAAAATCCATCATGATGTTTTGTAACCATCACGATATATCTGGCACCAGCCTGCTGAAATAGATTCGCCCATTCTTCAGGTACAAATTTCTCTGCTTTCCATAGATCAGCAAAATCTTCATACTTAAAATCTTTTCCATAATTATTTACATGATACTCATAGGTAGCACCACTTTTCATATTCAGTGAATTGTAATACCATTCTGCATATGGATTGTTACAAAACCATTCTTCATTGGTTACTACCCCCAATTCAACTGTTGGTGTTGCAAAAGCAGGCACAGAATATAACCCCCAATGAATAAAAATTCCAAGCTTACAGTCATGATACCATTCTGGTATCTCATGTGTTCTGACAGATTCCCATGTTGGCATATACACTTTTTTCATATTTTGAATCTCCTCAAATTTCTTAATAACATTAAGTACTGGTATTTTAATGATATACACAGTGGTTATTCTTTTTATTTAAACTATCTCATCTCGTTTGGTTCGACAGAAAAGCATCCAAACCTTACCTGGATGCTCTTTTATACTTCTTATATTAAATTACGGTATTCTCTTCTACCATCTACAATTGCAAATATAAGAACTAATTTATCTTCCTCGATTATCTTATAAAACACAAGATGTCTTTCAACAATCACCACCCTATACCCTTGCCTTTTTATAATCGAATATCTAGGAATACTTCCCGACTCAGGAAAGTCCTGGAGGCGATTGATTGCACTTTCAATCTTACCCAGATATTCTAGTGCGATATCAACATTACCGGAATCATCTGCAATATAAAAAGTGATTTCACGAAGCTGTTCCTCTGCCTTATCCGTTCGTAAGATTTTATACTTCATCCATTCTTCCTGTCCAGTAAAGATGCACGAAGATCGTCAAACGAATCCTGCATTGGTGCTACACGTCCATTTTTAACATCATCATCCGCTTCCGCCAGTATTCTCAGTAGTTCCAGTTCAGATTTCATCTGATAATAATCCTGCAATCCAAGAACTACTGTATCACCGCGTCCATTTACAGTAATAACAACTGCATCCCGTGATTCTTTGCACTGCTTTGAAATTTCACTATAATGATTTCTCAAATCTGCTGATGGTCTTATTGCTGTTCCCATAATATCACCTCTTCAAATATTTTTGTAGTCAAATTATATCATAATATGACTACATTATCAAGCAATTATCTAACTATCTCTCAACACAGACTCTTACAGTTTCGTTCAGCTAATCACTGAACTCTTCTAGATCTTCAAAGCTAATTGAGCCGTCATTTATAAGTGAAATAACGTTATCTGATGAATTCTCCACTTTTTCCTTTCGCACATTCTAAATCATTGCCATAACATCGTTGTCAATGTTAAGACCTGTTCTCTCAGCCTTCACTGCGAATGCTTTCTGTCATTCATGACTGCTGGGCTTCCTATTGGAAATATAAAGACATGCAATATGCTGTCTGTTGTGCCCATCTCCTTAGGGAACTATCCGGAATCGGTGAGAATCATCGGAACAGAAATGGGCATTTGAATTTATAGACCCTCTGATAGAGATGACGAAGGTCAAGGAAAAACCAAAGTACCAGGCTACATTCGAAGTGAAGAAGGCGCCAGGGATTATCTGAAAATCATGTCGTATATTGGAACGGCTCATAAACAGGGTTACAATGCATACGGCGCAATCAGAAAAGAATTCTTTTCATTTGACTCCTTGTATGATGTTTTCATAAGCAAAACACCATAACTTCCTTTCTTTTTAATATCGTGGTTATAATACTTTCAGATACTGTGGACTTTTGATTTTTCCCTGTAGCTTTGACTACTCAACTGGAGTGTATTGCCGCTACCTTTATCTGAATTGTTTATAAGCTGGATGTGCCGGAGTTTCTCCTGAGTACTTATTTCAATCAAGTCTACGATGATAATTGTTGGTGGATATCACGGTATCAGACTTTTA
>JBKECO010000016.1:0-4840 GCA_047974745.1 Lachnospiraceae bacterium | reverse complement strand
TGCCAAGATGGCGGAAGGCCGTACACACTATAATGCTCTCGGGCACTGTGCCGGCAAGCTTGTCAGGATTATCTGGAAGATGCTCACTGACGAAATAGAATTCAACCTCGATTAAGAGGCCTGTATACCAACATCGATAGATTTTGAAAATGCACCCTACGGGAGCTTTCTTAAAGTTACCCTTTTTTACCACCGATTGAGAAAAGAAATTTTTTGCTAATTTAGGATTGACTTTTCATAGCTGGTCTCTTTATGCTGTTATTATAATAGAAGTCATTGACTTTTTTTGTAGCTACTGCTACATTTTTATTATATTATTTAAGGAGGTTTTCTATGGACGAAGTTTATTCAGTTTTATCAAAATGCGCATTATTCGAAAATATTAATGAAAATGAATACATAAGTTTATTATCCTGTATAAATTCATATAAAAAAAGTTCAAAAGTGATGAATATATTTTCTTTACCGGTGATGAAATAACTTATCTTGGAATTCTAATTTCCGGTTCTATTGAACTGATTAAAGAAGACCTCGCCGGCTCAAGGCATATCATGGACATTCTCCTTCCTTCTGACATTTTTGCAGAAGGAATAGCCTGTACTAAACAGCATACTTCTCCAATTACAGTCCGCACAAAACAGGATTCAACGGTATTATTCATTCCTTTTGAAAGAATAATAAAAACATGTAGCAATTCCTGTGGATTTCACATTCAACTAATAAAAAACATGATGATGCTATTAGGTGAAAAAAATTATTACATGAATCGGAAAATGGAACTCTTAATGCTAAAGGGCTTACGTGAAAAACTTGCTACATTTCTTCTAAATGAATCAAATAAGTGTAACAGCTTTATCTTTAATATAAACCTAAATCGTAACGAACTAGCTGAGTATCTGAATGTATCACGCACCTCCATGTGCCGAGAATTAGCCACCATGAAAGGTATCGGAATGATTGACTACTATCAAAACTCATTTAAGATAATCTCAATAGATTTACTTAAAGAATGTTTAAAGAAGTAACGAAATTGACAAAGGGCATTTTGCTACTTCTTTTTCTTTTAAATCAATTTCATTCTTGGATGATCATAACATTTCCAAAATTGCGACACCCATCCATTACAACATATATAGTATTGCAACTCAGTGAATAATTAACACAAAACTTGCAATAATTTAACCTGAATTATTCATGATAGTTCGTTCAACGGTGTTACACACCGCATAGTTGCTACATTTTAATCGAATATTGCATTTCACTTATTTAGTGATAGAAAAAGAACCCTAGTTTTGTTAGAATTTAGGTGCTGAATCCAAATAAAAACAAAAGAAAGGTTCTCATATGGATATATTAAACACCACTTCACTGGAAAGCAATAGAAAGATTAAAATAAATTTTGATGGAGGCGATTTATCCTCCGATGCAGGTCTGCTCTTACTAAAAGAGTTTATCTGCAAAATCGGTCTCGACAAACTAATCAAACAGTATTTTCAGACCAACGATAAAACAATCCGTATTCACAAGGATCATGAAAACTTGTTGCAGAAGGTATATCAGCAGCTGGCGGGATACTTTCCTGATGATGATTCAGATGAGCTGACAACGGACCCTGTTTTCACGAATCTTTTAAACAAAGTTTCACTGGCATCACAGCCGACAATGTCCCGCTTTTTCAATCGCATGGATGACATGACTCTGATGCAGCTGGACTGGATCTTATATCTTGTGCGAAAAAAAATCTATTCCCTACAGAAGCCAGAAATGGTTCTGTTTGATATTGATTCAACCTTGTTTGGTACGTTTGGAAAACAGGAAGGGGAGGGGTTTAACTATCATTATTCCAACCATGGATATCATCCTCTTCTCTGTTATGATGGACTGACAGGTGATCTGCTGAAAGCTCAGCTCAGACCTGGAAGCATCTATACTTCTACAGACTGCTGTCCCTTTATGAAGCCATTGCTGATGGAGTACCTTGAGGAATATCCTGAGGTAACACTGTATCTGCGTGGAGACAGCGGTTTTGCAGATCCAGATCTGTTTGAACTACTTGAAACGCACGGGACTTCTTATGCCATACGCCTTAAGGTAAATGCCACACTTACAAAGTTATCCGAATCTCTTGAAAAAGAACTTGATGAGCTGACGAAAGATAACAAAGTGGATTATGCTGTAGTCTATGGTGAATTCAGATATGCCGCATCAAGTTGGGGACAGACACGAAGAGTCGTGGTAAAGATAGAAAAACCTGTTGGACAGCTTGTATACATGCACACTTTTATCGTGACAAACATGGATCTGAAACCATCAGATACCATCCGTTTCTACTGTAATCGTGGCAAAATGGAAAATTTCATTAAAGAATCCAAAAGCGGTTTCGATATGGATTCCATGTCAAGTCACAGCATGACAGTAAATGAGAACAGAATGCAGATTTCAGTTCTGGTCTATAACGTATTCAACTGGTTTCGCCGTCTTGTACTTCCTAAGTCTATGAGGAGGTTCCAAATTGATACAGTCCGGTTGAAATTGCTTAAAATTGCAGCTAAAATGGTGCATTCAGCAAGATATATTACATTTAAACTTTGTAGTAGCTGTCCATACAAGGAAGCGTTCATCGAAACCTTACATAATATAAGGCTACTTCCAAAGTTGGAGTAGCAAAGGACGCACATTGACAGTTTCAAAAACAAGGATGGTAGATTTTACAGGGATTTTCTACCCTTTTTTAGATGTTGAGACCTTCGTTATCAACCAAAACAAGCTGTTATACAAACCGATGGGTAGAATATTTTTTTCTGCACCATCATGAATAATTCAGGTTTAAATATATTTATTTTTAAATCTATGAGAATTTTATAATGGAGGGCTTTCTATGGAACAAGCTATGTTTTGCTATCAATGTGAACAAACAGCAGGTGGAAAAGGATGTACGAAGAGTGGTGTATGTGGAAAAACACCAGAAATAGCAAATTTACAAGATTTGTTGATTTATCAGTTGAAAGGAATCTCTTGCTATGCAAAAACGATTCTTGATCGAGGTGAAGTAATAGATAAAAAAGTAGTACAATTCACAGAAAACGGATTATTCACCACATTAACCAATGTTAATTTTGATTCAGAAGTACATGTACGTATGTTAAAAGAATCACAGCAGATTAAAGAGGCATTAAGAAATCTTGCAGGCGATGGGAACTATCCTGAACAAGCTACTTATAATTTATCTGATACAAAAGAAGATATGTTGAAGGATTCCATCAAAGCAGGGATTATGTATGATCAAAGTATCGATGCAGACATACGCTCCTTACGATCAACAATACTCTATGGGTTAAAAGGCGTCAGTGCATATGGTCATCAAGCTAGATTTATCGGTCATTGTAATGATCAGGTTGATAATATGTATTTCTATGGGTTAGAAGCTACAACAAACAACAATCTAACTTTAGAAGACATGATTCGTATGACCATGCGAGTAGGTGACGCGAGCGTTCAGGTTATGCAAGTGTTAGATGAAGCTAATACAACAAGGTATCAAAACCCCTCCCCACAAAAGGTAAATGTTCATACGAAAAAAGGTCCATTTATTATTGTATCTGGTCATGATTTAAGAGATTTGGAAATGTTATTACAGCAAACAGAAGGGAAAGGAATCAATATATATACTCACGGTGAGATGTTACCTTCCCACGGCTATCCTGAACTTAAAAAGTATAAACATCTGGTTGGAAATTATGGTTCAGCATGGCAAAATCAACAGAAAGAATTTGATGAAATCCCTGGCTGTATCTTAATGACAACGAACTGTTTAATGAGACCAAGGGAAACCTATAAAGATAGAATATTTTCAACCAGCGTTGTGGGTTGGGATGGAATCAAACATATTGACGTATCAGAAGATGGAACTAAAGATTTCAGCGAAATTATTCATAAGTCCTTGGAATTGGGTGGTTTCACCGAAAATGAGAAAGAAAAGGAAATCTTGGTAGGCTTTGCACATCATGAAACCCTATCTCACGCTGAAACAATTGTAGCCGCAGTAAAGTCTGAAAAAATAAGACACTTCTTCTTGATTGGAGGCTGTGATGGGGCGAAACCTGGTAGAAACTACTATACTGATTATGCCACGATGGTTCCAGATGATTGTGTTATTTTAACTTTAGCCTGTGGAAAATATCGATTTAACAAGTTAGAGTTTGGTACCGTAGCTGGATTACCCAGATTATTAGATGTTGGACAATGTAATGATGCCTATTCTGCGGTTAGAATTGCTACAGCTCTAGCAGATGCGTTTGATACAGACGTAAATTCACTTCCATTAACCATTGTACTTTCCTGGTATGAACAAAAGGCAGTAGCTGATTTATTAGCATTATTATCTCTTGGAATAAAGGGTATCTATCTTGGTCCAAGCTTACCTGCATTCATTTCTCCAAACGTGCTGCAATATTTAGTAGATACCTTTGAGATGAAACCAATTAGTACTCCAGAAGATGATTTAAAAAGTGCACTAAAACAATTAAGCTAAATAGTGTCTGCTGACTAAACCATTTTTGGTTCAATTTCAGCAGATCGATATGTTATCAGTTTCCAAAACAAAATTAAGTCAAAAAGTATTCGTGACTGAATCTTGAAAAGATTCGTCACAAATACAGATAATGCGATCGATGTCAGTGTTGTGTCATAAAGTTTGGTCCTGATCAGTCCAAGTCCATAGCAACGTTTGCTCAGACTGAATGATCTTTCCACTTCAATTCGATCTGTATTATCCTGATATTCCTGTTTTTTCTCTTTGGCTGATTGTTTTGCCAGACTTGGTCTCCCAAGTTTTGGTCCT
>JBKECO010000020.1:0-101054 GCA_047974745.1 Lachnospiraceae bacterium | reverse complement strand
GCATATACAGTACCCTTATATTTTATCAGAATCTTTGCATTATGTGTGGGAGCAGTTATAGTATTTCCTATGTAAGAAACAGTAAACATTAAAAGAAACCGGTGTAGGCAGCGATCTGCTGAAAGGAGAAAACATGTCATCGACAAAGAAAAGACCAAACCTGCTGTTCTTATTTACAGATGAGCAGAGAGCGGATACGATCCATGCACTTGGCAATAAACAAATTCATACGCCAAGTCTGGATAAATTATCAGAAATCTCAACTGTATGTTCCAATGCGTATGTGACCCAGTCAGTTTGTACACCTTCAAGAGGATCAATTATGACAGGGCTGTATCCTCATACACATAAAACTACAGACAACAATATGATCCTGGAAGATACGACCTTATGTCTGCCTGAAATGCCAGGATTAAGTGAATATACTACAGCATATTATGGGAAATGGCATCTAGGGGATGAAGTACATGCACAGCATGGCTTCCAATACTGGGAAAGCGTTGATGATGGGTATCATCAATACGATTCCGATAAGTACGATAAGAGCAGACGCTGCGGCTATACGAACTGGTTAGTAGAGAATGGAATTGAAACGGATACAGTGGACTGCAATGGGTTTCCATATCATTCCCGTCAGCTGAGTGTAAGTCTGCCGGAGCAATATACCAAAGCATGGTATGTTGGAATGATGGGTGAGAAATTTATCAAAGAACATTCTGATGAACCTTTTATTTTGTATCTTAACTTCTTTGAACCACATATGCCGATGACGGGACCATTGAATGATTTTTATAATTGGGAGAACATGCCTCTTCCTGAAACACATGAATGTCTGCCGGATGATGTTCCGTTAAAATATAAACTCTTTTCGGAAACATTTCAAAAGAAGTTTCCAACAGAGGAAGCCTGGAAACGTATTATATGTCAATACTATGGACTCGTCAGCATGGTAGACAGACAAGTCGGACGTATACTTGATACATTGGAAGCTTGTGGGGAACTGGATAATACAATTCTTGTTTATACCAGTGATCATGGGGATATGCTTGGTAACCACAACTTATATGGAAAATGTACAATGTATGAAGAGGCAATTAAGGTTCCATTGTTCATTCGTCTGCCAGGACAAAAGGAAAAAAAGACCATTTCGAATCCAGTCAGTCAGATCGATCTTGTTCCGACGCTTCTAGAAGCACTAGGAGCTCCGAGCTATCCACCATGTGAAGGTAGTAGTATCTTTAAGGAACTTTCAGATCCAGATCCACTTGTTCAACCAGAGAAGGATGTTTTTGTTGAGTGGATAGGCTCTAATAATAATTTTGACCTGGGGGCAGAAATAGGTGAGGTGTCCATCAAGGAAGAATGGCTGACCCATAATACTAAGGCAGAAATTACAGAAGCAGTTAGAGACAGAGTAATTACTATTATTTCTCCGGATGGACGTAAGCTTAGTTATAGTCCATTGGGCGAACATCAATTCTTCAATCTAAAAAGTGATCCGGGTGAAACGACAAATCTATGGGGAAAGATTCCCTGTAATGACCTGGTTCAAAAGGCAGAGGAATGGAGCCGCAACTAAGTTTGATCCAGGAAGGTAAGGTATGGTTTATATAATTCTTTTGATAGGCTTTATACTATTAATTAAGGGGGCGGATTTTTTTGTAGACGGAAGCTCCTCTGTGGCAAAGAGATTGCATGTACCAGTAATAATAATTGGAATGACAATCGTTGCCATGGGAACTTCACTTCCAGAAGCGGCTGTAAGTGTCAGTGCTGCAATTTCTGGAAATAATGATTTGGCGATCGCAAATGCTGTTGGATCAAATATTTTCAATCTTATGGTCGTTGCTGGAATATGCTCTATTTTTACACCATTAACAGTCCATGCGAATACATTAAAAAAAGAATTTCCATTATCTGTCTTAGCTGCGCTTCTACTCTTGATTCTTGGAATTACAGGGTATTGTCTGACAAGACTAGAAGGCCTGATACTTTTAACTGTCTTTGCCTGCTTTCTCATTTGGATGATTAAATCTGCAATTAAGGCGAAAAATATTGTAGTCGTTGCTGAGGAAGATGAGATAACAGTCCTTTCTAAATCCAAAAGTATGGTATATATTCTGTGTGGAGTAATTGCAATTGCTGTAGGAGGACAACTTGTTGTAAGTTCTGCTTCTTCAATAGCAAGGAGCTTCGGACTAAGTCAGAACTTGATCGGTTTAACAATCGTTGCCATGGGTACCTCTTTGCCAGAGCTAGTCACATCAATTGTAGCAGCAAAAAAAGGTGAAGTCGATCTGGCAATGGGGAATATTATTGGATCTAATATATTTAATATACTATTTGTTATAGGTTCAGCTGGACTGATCAGTGGAATTTCAATGAGCCAGGAAAATATCATAGATTTACTTTTATTGATCGCAATGAGTATTGTTGTATGGATCGCAGCAAGAACAAGTTATAAAATACATAGAACGGAAGGTATAGTTATGCTTCTATTGTATGTGGGATTTATGGCTTACATTATTTTGAGATGATGCTAAAATCTGATTCACCAGATTAGACTTCTACTTAGTCTCGATAAAAATAAATTGTTACGAATAAATATAAAATTTCACTACACAAATATG
This sequence comes from Lachnospiraceae bacterium, assembly GCA_047974745.1. GTDB lineage: Bacteria > Bacillota > Clostridia > Lachnospirales > Lachnospiraceae > JBKECO01. The sequence goes on along the minus strand of JBKECO010000020.1, from coordinate 98,424 downwards.
TAAATTTCATGTAAAATCATCTTGAGAAAAAGTTAATTCAAAATGACCAAAAAGTGAAAAGGTCATACGAGGTGGAAATGGAAATTATTATTGGAGTAGTAGGTGGACTAGGTTTATTTTTATTTGGAATGCAGATCATGGGGACAGGACTCCAGAAATCAGCAGGAAAAAGACTGGAAAAAATCATTGCATTGTTAACGAAGAATCGATTTATGGGAGTTATTGTCGGTATGGCAGTAACAGCTGTAATACAGAGCTCGAGTGCAACAACTGTAATGGTTGTAGGGTTCGTGAATGCCAGTATCATGAATCTGACACAGGCAGTGGGTATTATTTTAGGTGCAAATATTGGTACGACCATAACTGGTCAGATCGTTTCGCTGTCGATTGATAAAATTGCGCCGCTTGCCATTGGTCTGGGTATGATTTTTTATATGACAGCAAAGAAGGACAAACAGAAAAATGTGGCAGAGATTCTGATCGGTCTGGGTATTTTATTTGTAGGTATGGAATTTTTAAAAGATGCATTGAAGCCATTAAGCGAATTAGATGCATTCAATGAGATCATGGTGAAATTAAGCGGGAATCCATTGCTTGGTGTATTAATTGGTTTAATGCTGACATTCATGGTGCAATCATCAAGTGCCTCGATCGGTATGCTGATTGCTCTTGCTTCTCAGGGGATACTCCCACTGGCAGTTGCTCTGCCGATCCTGTATGGTGATAATATCGGAACCTGTACTACTGCGCTGATCTCTAGTATCGGAGCGAGTAAAAATGCAAAGCGGGCAGCAATCATACACATGGTATTTAACCTAATTGGAACAATCATCTTCATCGTTGTGCTTTCCAGGCCAATCACATACCTGGTCACAAGTTGGAATCCAGATGATGTTGCAAGACAGATCGCAAATGCGCATACACTTTTTAATTTTACAAATGTGATTATTCAGTTTCCTTTTGCACCGCTATTAATTAAAATTGCTATGTTCTTAGTCCCGGATAAAGGAGATGAGGGAACTAAAGTACTGACTCATTATATTGATGATCGTATTTTAGAAACTCCGAATATCGCTCTGCACAATACAAATTTGGAAACTATCAATATGGGAATTAGAGCAAAGGATAGTTTCGTCATTACAATGACGAGCCTGCTGGAGCATAAATATTCTGACGCTGCAAAAGCGGTAAAGATCGAAGGGGAAATCAATTCACTCGAAAAGCAGATCACAGAATATCTGGTAAAATTATCAGGCTGTGACTTGATGGAACAAGACAGAAAAAATGTAGATGGATTGTTCAATGCGGTGAATGATATCGAGCGCATCGGAGATCATTGTGACAATATCTGTGAGATCATCAACACCTTAGATGAGTATGATATAACCTTGCCAGAAAACTCGATCAATTCCCTGCGAACCATGTACAAGGTCTGCTACGAGACGCTGGATGTTGCCTTACAGGTGATCGAAAAGCCGGATCAGGATAAAATTCAGCTGGTCATGAATTTGGAATATGAGATGGATGTATTGAAGCGGGATACACGAAAGGATTATTTTGCCAGACTGCATTCAGGAGAATGTGATACGGAAACAGGTGTATATTATCTTGAGATCGTGAATAATCTGGAACGTATTTCGGATCTATCCTGCAACCTCGTTAAAATGGTGGTGGAAGTAACTGTTAAGGTGTGAACTTGACGTTTTTCTGCGTTTCATGTATAATCTCAAAAAAAGCAAAGATGCTGTTATTGGCATCTTTGCTTTTTTTTGTTTATAGATTTGCTTGTCAAAAGATCGGCAAATTATTGCTTGCAAAGAGTGCAGGATTCAAGGGGGATCTGACATGGTAAGGTTTATTGGAAATAAGATAGTGCAATACGTAGCAGTGTTATTTATTACGAGCATCATAATATTTGGAATGGTACGGCTTAATCCAGCAGATCCAGTTGCTGTGATTATGGGAGGAAAACAATCGACAGAAGAAACGATCATGAATATACGACATGAATTCTACTTGGATAAAAGTATTCCAGAACAATATTTGATCTGGGTAACAGGAGTACTGCATGGGGATTTTGGAATTAGCTTTATGTATCGACAGCCGGTGGGAAATCTAATTCAGGAGCGACTGCCTGTAACGGCTGGAATCGTGATCATCGCAACATTGATCTCTGTTATGATATCTATTCCGACTGGAATCATAACGGCAGTGAAACAACATAGTGCATTGGATACCGGAATTTCAGTCGTGCAGCTGATTCTTGTTGCAGTACCACCTTTCCTAACAAGTATTCTGATGATCTGGATTATTTCAAAATCTGCACCTGGATTTTCATTTACTGGTTCCTTTACTACGCTGGGACAATACTTACAAAGAATCAGCTTACCAGCGGTAGCTTTGTCATTTTCCATGATTGCCTTGACATCTAGGGTTACAAAAACGAGTATGATTGAGCAGATTCAAGCGAATTACTATATCGTATCACTATCAAAAGGACTAAGCCCAAATCAAGTCATCATCCGGCATTGCCTGAAGAATGCAATCATTCCGGTCATTACCATATTAGGCACACAGATCGGCATTTTAATTGTTGGTGCGGTACTGGTCGAGAATGTATTTTCTTTAGCTGGTCTGGGTTCCATTTTGATCGAGGGGATCAAAGCATCTGACTATCCCATAGTTCAGGGAATTACTATGTTGATGGTTCTTGTTTTTATGACAATCAGTACCCTGTTAGATATCCTATATGGTGTGATTGATCCCAGAATACGACTTCAGTAAGGGAGAGGAATTTGATGAAAAAAATAACATTCAGTAAATTAAAAAGCTTTTTTACAGTTCCAGTCATTATTTCCTCAATAGTTCTTGCACTAATTTTGTTAATGGCGATTTTTGCAAATATACTTGCCACCTATGATCCAAATGCTTTAGATATTGCACATATGTTGGAAAAACCCTCTCCGGAACATATTTTGGGTACGGATAAAACAGGCAGAGACCTATTCTCTCGTCTTGTTATTGGATCGCGGGTAACAATACTCAGTGCATTTGGTGTTGTGTTCCTTTCTGCATTGATTGGAATACCTTACGGTATTGTCGCTGGTTTTTACGGTGGACGAATCGATAAAATACTAATGAGAATTTCAGATGTCATTTTATCCTTTCCATCTTTGCTTTTGGCATTTATCTTTGTGGCTGCATTTGGACGAGGGGTCGTGAATGCAGTGCTGGCACTAGGAATCGTCTATGTACCCATGCTGGCTAAGCTGACACGCTCAATGGTGCTGGTAGAAAAAAACAAAGTATATGTAGAAGCTGCCCATTCTATAGGCTATTCGAATTTTCATATTATGATAAGGGAGATATTGCCGAATTGTATAGCAACTATAGTTGTACAACTCACACTTGATATCGGTTTTGCTATTTTAGACTTATCTGCAATGAGTTTTCTGGGTCTGGGCGTCCAGCCGCCTACAGCTGATTGGGGAGCTATGCTTGAGGATGGAAGAATCGTGATCACACAGAGCCCTCTTGTTTCCTTAGCACCCGGAATTATGATTGTAATGACTGTAGTAGCAATCAATGTGTTTGGAGATGGAGTTCGGGCGTTTCTTGATCCTATGCAGCGAAAACTGCCGTCATTCAATAAATTCAAAAAGATGGTGAGGGCTGAAAATGAAGGATAATCTGGTTAAAATAGAGGGACTGCAAGTAAACTTAATGTCAGCGCGAGGAGTTATACATGCCGTTCGTGGCATTGACATGGAAATTAAAATGGGAGAAATACATGGCCTCGTCGGTGAGAGTGGGTGTGGAAAATCTATGACAGCCAAATCTATTATGCGGCTTCATGATGAAAAATCCATGATCTATCAAGGTGAGATTATTTATAATGAAAAGAACATATTTGAATTAAAGCCAAAAGACATTCAGGCTGTTCGCGGAAAAGAAATTTCCATGATTTTTCAAGATCCCATGACAGCATTGAATCCTTTGAGAACCATAGGAAGTCAGCTGGATGAAATTCTTTTGATCCATAAGATCTGTAATAAGAGCAATGTAAAACAGCATTCCATCAGACTGTTAGAGGATGTGGGGATTCATCCGGCAGTGGACAGGTATCAACAATATCCATTTGAAATGAGCGGGGGAATGCTGCAGCGAGTCGGAATTGCAATGGCAATCTCTTGTGAACCCAAATTGCTGATCGCAGATGAGCCTACAACAGCACTGGATGTGACGGTACAGGAACAAATCCTGAAACTAATTGCAGAATTGCAGAAACAGCGTAATATGTCGGTACTCATTATTACACATAACTTTGGTGTTGTTGCAGAGATCTGCGACCGGGTTTCAGTCATGTATTCAGGTAAAATAGTGGAATCAGGTGAGGTGAGAGAAATCTTCTATCACCCAAGGCATCCCTATACAAGAGATCTTCTGAACAGCATTCCACAACCAGGTATGCGCAATAAAAAATTAGTCACAATTCAAGGAACACCGCCGGATCTGCGAAGCAGACTGCAGGGATGTCCTTATGCACCTCGATGCATTAATGCTGATGACTATTGCAGATTGAAGGCACCCGAGCTACGGACCCATACAGCACAGCATGTGTTCACCTGCCATAAAGATATAGAAGAGGAGGTGACAGCATGACAAATGTTTTACTTTCAGTCAAAGGACTAAAAAAATACTATAAGGTCGGAAGAAAACGAGTGAATGGAAAGGTCGTTCATCTTGATCTAAAGGCAGTGGATGACTTAAGCTTTGATATCTATCGCGGAGAAACGCTTGGAATTGTCGGTGAGAGCGGCTCAGGGAAATCCACATTGGGAAGATGTGTTCTAAAACTGATCGACTCTACAGCCGGTTCTGTATCGTTTGAAGAGAAGGATCTGGAAAAAATATCATCAGCGGATTTAAAAAAACTCCGTAGACATATGCAGATGGTATTTCAGAATCCAGCATCTTCGTTCAATGCCAAAATGACGATTGGAAAAGCATTGCGAAATGTTGCTCGTTTCTATGGTATGAGTGCAAAACAGGCAGAAGAAAAAATACTGGAATTACTTGGTTATGTTAATTTAGATCCTTCCGTACTTTCTCATCGAAGTGATGAATTAAGTGGCGGTCAATTACAGAGACTGGCGATCGTCAGGGCATTGCTGCCGGAACCAAGCTTTATTCTGGCTGATGAAGCTGTTTCCGCATTAGACGTATCAGTACAGGCACAAATACTGAATGTTCTTGAAGATATGAAGTCAAGATTTGGTCTGACAATGATGTTCATATCTCATGAACTGACAATTGTAGAGCACATCTGTGACAGAGTTATGGTATTGTACTTAGGCAGTATGGTAGAAATCGGCAGTACAGATGAATTATTCAATCATACATTGCACCCATATACACAGGCGCTGATTGCATCCAAGCCGAGAAGAACCCCGGATGAGCAAAAAAACAACATTCCACTAGAAGGCGAGATACCAAGTGCAATTGATATCCCGGCAGGGTGTCGGTTCTTTTCACGCTGTCCTAAATCGATCAATGGAATCTGTAATGTAAAAATGCCTATACTTTGCGAGGTGTCGAAAGGTCACTGGGTCGCTTGCCATTTGGTAGGAAATGAAGCTAAAAGCAGCAATTTGGATCAAAAGGAAGAGGAGGGAGTCAATGATTAACAGAGAACAGGTCTTATCACTTCTGCAGGAGTTTGATGGGCTCAATGGAGTATCGGGCAGTGAAGAGGCCATTGCAGACTGTCTAAAAAAATATATTGAGCCTGTCACGAATGAGAATTATAAGGATACCCTCGGCAACTGTGTTTTCATAAAAAAAGGAAAGAATCCTAATTTTAAGGTCATGCTTTCCGTTCACATGGATGAAATCGGATTTATGGTTTGTGATGTGACTGACAAAGGATTTGTGACAATCGTTCCCATTGGGTACCATAACCCCAATATACTTGTCAATCAGGTTATGACGATACATACACAAAGGGGATCTGTCTACGGTGTGGTCGGTGGAGGAAAGCCGATACATCAGTCTATGGGCAATGAAAGTTCAGGGTTCCATTTCAGTGATATTTTAATTGATGTTGGAGCTGAGAATCCGGAAGAGGTAGAGGCACTTGGAATCAGATGTGGTGATCTCGTTAATATAGAAAAAGCTGGTCACATATTGAACGATCGTTATTTTAGTGGGAAGGCAGTGGATAATAGGTGTGGGTGCACAGCCCTTGTCTTGATCATGCAGGAACTACAAAATATCGAAACCGAAGCTACGATCTATGCATGTGGCACGGTTCAAGAGGAGATCGGTCTAAAGGGAGCAGCAGTACTGACCAGACGAATAGATCCTGATCTGGCAGTTTGTATTGATGTGGGACTTGCATCTGAACAAGGCGAGCTAAGTGCAGATAACAGACGCTTTTATATGAATAAGGGTCCGGCAATTCAAATGTATGACTGGAGTCCTGAGACTTGTACAGGAAATATTGTTCCTAGGAAAATGGTCCGGGATCTGGTAGAAGCAGCTCAAAAGGCACAGATTCCGTATCAACACAGCATAATGCTACGATGCGGAACCGATGCATGTGCAATTGCTTACAATAATCAAGGAATTGTAACAGGCGGTATTTCAATTCCCGAAAAGTACATTCATACATCGATAGGATATGTAAGTATAGATGATGTGAAGAATGCAGCTAAGCTGATAATCCAGTACCTGACAGATTTGAAATAGAACGGATCTGGGGAACTGTTCAGAAAACAAAAAATAGCATATTAGAGGAGAAAAATATGAAGAAAACAATTGCAATGATCTTGACCCTGTCCACTTCACTTTTACTTTTATCTGGCTGTGGGAGCAGCTCGAGTAATGTGACAGAAGATGCAACGACAACAGAGATTGCTGCTGACGGTACCAGCGATACACTAAATGTGGGACTGTATGCTGAGATTTTATCACTAGACTCAGCATTTGCATACGATTTCTCGACCAATCCAGTCGTGATTCAAGTGACGGAAAGTTTGTTATACTATGATGAAACTGACCAGCTGCAGAATGGACTTACAGAAAGCTGGGAAGAAGTGGATCCATTGACGTATGTGTATAATATAAAGGATAATGTCACATTTTCCGATGGAACGCCAATGACAATGGAAGATGTTATGTTTTCTTTAGAAAGATATCAGGATCCAGATCTGGCCTCTTATCTGCTTTGGATGTATGACAGTGTGGAATCCATCGAACAGACAGGAGATTGGCAGATCACTGTAACACTTAAGCAGGCAGATGCACTTTGGAAACACACCTTTGCAACAACAGCTGGTCATATCCACAGTAAAGCTTTTGTAGAGGCTGCAGGCGATAAATATGGAACACCAGAGGGCGGAGTTCTCGGAACAGGACCCTATGTATTTACAAAATGGGATGTGGGAAGTCAGATCGTACTAGACTATAATGAAAACTATTGGAATAAAGCTACAGACGGCGAACCGGATATCAAACATATTGTATATCAGATCATTCCAGAGGATACAACCCGAGTCCTGGCATCAACATCCGGACAGATTGATATCAATCTTTCTACGCCTGTCGAAATGTTGAATGATGTGGAAACCAGTTCAAACGTGAATTTGAATAAAATAGCATCTGCTGGATTAGAGTTCTTATCATTCAACTGCCAGAAGCCACCTTTTGACGATGTAAATGTAAGACGTGCAATTTCGTACAGCATTGACGCAGTTTCGCTTCAAGAGAATGTAGTAAAAGATTTTGGAACGATGACGAATTATATTCCTGTTCCAAAGAGTCTGTTCCTCTTTGAAAAAGAGACCTGGATCGATTATGAAACTACGCTGACTAAATATGAATATGATTTGGAAGCAGCGAAAGCAGCACTAGCAGCATCTGCATATCCAGACGGCTTTGACTGTACAATTACGGTAGATGAAAAATCAATTACAAATTCGGTCGCACTTGTACTTCAGCAGGCTGTTGCTCAAATCGGAATCAATGCAACCATTGAAAAAGTTTCGAACGATGAAGTTGTTTCCCTGCAATTCGGATCAGGAATTGATGAAAATGGTGTGCGTCCATATGATATTGCAATCTTTGAATGGTCATCCGACTTCCCAGATCCATCTGGAGTACTGACACCGCTCTATGCAAGTACAAATGGTGGAGATGGAGGATCTAATTCCAGTGCATATTCGAATTTAGAAGTTGATGCCCTGTTACAGGCGCAGGCCGCATCCTCAGATGAAGCAGAGCGTACAGAACTTATGATTCAGGCATTGGATATTATTAATGCGGAAGCACCTTATTATATTTGGACACATTAGAACTGGCTATTTACTACAAATAAACGAATTTCATCTGGAATTGATCAATTGACAGGTACTTGGTTCTGGAATTTATACGTAAAAAATATTGAGGTGGAATAGATGTACAAAATTGAGAATTCAACAGTATTTACACTCTCAGCAGCGCATGAACCAGTACTTCGTGTGCCTGAAGGGACAGAACTAATATTCTCAACACTAGATTGCTTCTCGAATCAGTTGACAAATGAAGAGCAGTCGATCGACCGTTTGGATTGGTCTAGGATCAATCCAGCAACAGGTCCTGTCTATATTGAGGAAGCAAGACCAGGTGACATTTTAAAAATATCTATCCTGGATATCAAAGTTGCCGACGTTGGTACGATGGTAGCAATTCCAGAGAATGGAGTTCTTGGTAAATATGTTACAGAGGGTCAGATTAAACGGATACCAGTAAAAGATGGATCAGCCAGATTCAACGAAACTATAATGCTTCCCTGTACACCGATGATCGGTGTAATTGGTGTAGCACCAAAAGGTGATGCAGTACCATGTGGAGAGCCGGGATGTCATGGTGGAAATATGGATAACTCAAGGATTTCGGTCGGATCGACCCTATATCTGCCAGTATTTCATTCTGGAGCGCTGCTTTCAATGGGAGATGTGCACGCTTGTATGGGTGACGGGGAAATTATGGTAAGCGGACTGGAAATTTCATCAGATATTACAGTCCGTGTTGAGATCATTCGTGGATTTGAAATATCGAATCCAATGCTGGAAGATGCAGACAACTGTTATACGATAGCTTCGGATGAAGATTTAGAGACTGCGGTAGAAACTGCGGTCTATGACATGGCCAAAGTTTTAATGGTCAAACAAGATCTTTCATTTAATGAAGCTGGGATGCTGCTGAGTGCAGCGGGAAATCTGGAATTTTGCCAGGTAGTTGATCCGAAACGTACCGTGCGAATGGCAGTACCAAAAACGATAATAACAAGCTTATTTGAAGCCAAGTAAGGTACCAAAAAAGATAAATATGCCGGATCAGGATTTTGACACTGGACTTAGGAGCCTAAAGGATGTTATTGCAGATCAATATTTTTAACAGAAACTATCAGTTCAAGAACATTAATGAAGTAATGGGTAAGGCAAATGAAGAGAAATCTGGGGATGCGCTGGCAGGATTAGCAGCACTGGATGAAAAAGAACGAGTTGCTGCAAAAATGGTACTTTCGCAGATTCCTCTTTCTTATTTGCGAGATCATCCCGCAGTTCCGTATGAATCTGATGAAGTGACTCGTTTGATTTTGAATCATATTGATGAATGTGCTTATCATAAGATTTGTGATATGACTGTCGGACAATTTCGAGATTTTTTACTATCTTCTTCTGGAGAAGAGATAGAAGCCATTCGTGATGGGCTGACTGCCGAAATGATTGCAGCAGTTACTAAAATAATGGGAAATATGGATTTGGTCATCACATCAAAAAAACTTATCTGTACTGCAACATGTAATACGACCATCGGAGAGCCGGGCACATTTTCAGCCCGCTTACAGCCAAATCATCCGACTGATTCAGTGGAAGGTATTAAAGCATCCATGATAGAGGGGTTAAGCTATGGTGTTGGAGATGCTGTAATTGGTTTGAATCCAGCAGGCGATACGGTTGAAAAAGTGGTTCAGATTCTTACTATGTTTCGAGATTTTATTAGAAAATTTCATATACCGACACAAGGTTGTGTGCTGGCACATATAACAACACAGATCAAGGCATTGAAGCAAGGAGCTCCAATAGATTTGATGTTTCAGAGCATAGCAGGAACAGAAGAAGGAAATCGGAATTTTGGTATCAGCCTGAAACTTCTGGATGAAGGCTATGAACTGATGCGTGAAAAAAAATCTTGTACAGGTGAAAATTTCATGTACTTTGAGACAGGCCAAGGATCAGAATTGTCACTGGACGCACATCAATGTGTAGATCAGTTGACACTTGAAGCGAGATGCTATGGTCTTGCAAAGCAATACCATCCATTCCTGGTCAATTCGGTTGTTGGTTTTATAGGACCAGAATATCTATATGATGGAAATCAGATCATAAGAGCTGGACTCGAAGATCACTTTATGGGTAAACTTACAGGGTTGCCTATGGGAGTTGATGTTTGTTATACGAACCATATGAAAGCGAATCAGAATACGCTGGATATCTTATCCATGCTTCTGATTCAGGCAGGCTGCAATTTCTTTATGGGTATTCCTGGTGGTGATGATATTATGCTCATGTATCAGACCAATAGCTTTCATGATATTGCTGCACTGCGTAGTATTTCTGGCAAGCGTCCGATAAAAGATTTTGAAGAACGTCTCATTGAGCTTGAGATCTTAACAGAACATGGACTTGGTAGAAAAGCAGGAAGTCATTCCGTTTTTCAGGAAGAAAAGGCAGTTCCATATAGTATGGAAACGATTCGGAAATTAACTCCAGCGCGACTGCTGCTTGGACGCAGTGATACAAGATATACAACGGAGGTGTCGCTAGAGCTTTTGTCTGCCCATGCAGTTGCACAGGATGCTGTCTGGAATCAGGCAGAGGAACAGTCAGTCGAAGCGCTTGGTTTTATCAAAATACAAACTTTGATAAAAAATAAACAGGAATATATTCTTCGACCTGATTTAGGGCGTGTGTTCAGCAGGGAAACATCGGAGAAATTGAAATCAGAATGCATGCTTTCACCGGATATTCAGATTATTGCAGGGGATGGTTTGAGTGCAGAAGCTGTAACCAGTAATATAAAGAGACTTTATGCAACTTTGACAAAAGGCCTGTTTTCACAGGGATATTCCATAGGTACACCGATTTATGTAAAATATGCTCGTGTGGGAGTCATGGATCGTATCAGTATGCTTTTGGATGCAACAGTGACTGTGATTTTAATCGGAGAGCGACCTGGGCTTGCAAGCGATGATAGTTTAAGTGCCTACATTGCGTATCGTTCTTCCACGGAAAAGCCAGAATCGCAGCGTACAGTCGTCTCGAATATACATGATGATGGAATTGATCCTGGTACAGCCGGAACTCGAATGGTTGCGCTGATTAGCGAAATGATGCGACGGAAAACAAGTGGCATCGACCTATGTGTGGATTTGTGATCCCGCCATTTGACTTGGAAAAAAAATCGAAATCAACAAAGACACAGGCTGCCGAAAGGCAGCCTGTGTCTTTGTTATATCAGATCTGTTTTCTTCCCAATTTTACAAGTTATTACTTTGAATCCTGCATTTTGGAACATGAAAACTATTTACTCATAATTCTTTCGGTATAATACAAAAATAAATGGGAGTTGTTCGTAAAAAGGAGGATATAGATTGAAGAAAAGTATTCTTGCAAAGTTAATGGTGTTTATGATATTGATGTTACAGGTCACAGAGGTAACTGCATTTGTTGATGGGAATCAGAGTGCATATGTGATTGAAAATGTGTCAGCAGATCAAGAAAATGTGAGTCCTGAGCAGCCGATTGAAGACGGGGAGTCTTTCACAGAGGAACAACCAGTAGGAGAGGATAGTATAGCTCCTGAAGAACAGCCGGTTGAGGAACCATCTACGGAAGAAGGTGAAACCGGAACAGAGGAAATGACTGTTAATGGTGAGACTGACCCAGATGACAAAGCAGATGGTGAAGCGGATAACGAAGCAGATAGTGATGGTGAAGCGGATAACGAAGCAGATAGTGATGATGAAGCGGATAACGAAGCAGATAGTGATGATGAAGTGGATGGCGAAGCAGACAGTGATGGTGAAGCTGTTACAGATAGTGGAGAATTCGATGCTGATATCTTGGAAGATCAGCATGACAGGACAGGACTCAAGCAGCCAGACGAGTCTGAAGTCGTAGAGCAGATTGAAGATCCTGTGATTGCAGGACTTGTCGGCGATGAAGATTTGATACTGGAAGAGTCAGAACTAGAAGAATCAGAACTAGAAGAATCGACAGAGAGCAATGAGCTGTCTGAGACAGAGGATGCATCCGAAATAATGGAAAAGGAGCTTGCTCCAGAAGAGGCTTTTAAATATTCAACTTCTAGAAATGAAATTACAGGGTTCGCAACTGGATATGATGGTAGTACCTTTGGTGGTGTTCTAGAAATTCCGGAGTCTATTAATGGAAATCCGGTAAAACAAATCGGACAATTTGCATTTCGTCAAAAGGGACTTACCAAGGTTATTATACCAGATAGCGTGGAAGTGATCGGAGACTATTCATTCTATGGCAATCAGATTACTGAAGTAACTATCGGGAATGGTGTGAAGACGATCGGCAGTCTGTCCTTTGCCTATAATGCTATTACGAGCCTTTATGTGCCAGATAGTGTGGAAACAATCGTGAATGCAGCGTTCGTCAGCAATCAGATTGCTTCACTTACATTTGGTAGCTCAAGTAATTTGAAAACAATTGAAGGAGCAGTATTTCAAAACAATAAGATATCGGATCTCGTATTGCCAGACTCCGTTGAGACCATTGGTGGTTCTGCATTTTCAGCGAATGTGATCGTGAATCTAAGCCTTGGTGCAAACGTTACATCTATTGGAACGGATGCCTTTTATAATAATCAAATCACAAGCCTTGCAATTCCAGACAGTGCGATTACAATCGGTGACGGAGCGTTTTCCACTAATGCGATCCAGACACTGAATCTTGGCAACGGTGTTCAAACGATTGGTGGTTCTGCATTCTTTGGAAATCAGTTAACAACGATTGTGATTCCGGATTGTGTTACAAAAATCGGAGCTTCTGCATTTAGCAAAAATCTTTTGACTGAGGTACATATAGGTGCTGGACTAGATCGCCTGGAGTACAGTGTTTTTAAAGGAAACAATATAACGTCGATTGTAATACCAGACAATATTATAACGATCGATGAGGGTGTGTTTTCTGCAAATAGCCTGGAAACTGTAACATTATCAGAAAATCTGCAGTCAATCGGGAGTCTTGCCTTTTATACGAATAATCTGACAGATATTGTAATTCCAGGAAGTGTTACGAGTATCGGAGAATTCGCCTTTGAAAATAATGTAATACGGTCAGTAGAGATTTTAGATGGTCCGCAAAAGCTGGTACTTGAATCAGGTGCCTTAGACACAAATATAGAATTACGTGAAATAATATATCCTGCAAATAGAGAGGTTTTATTCAAAAGTGGATTTTCTTTCTGGGGAATTATGGAATTAATGCCATTTGCCATCGTCAGGACGGGTGCAGCAGATCAAGTAGCTGCAAGTGCGATCCCAACCAGTGAGAATTATCAATGGAGTGGAGACAGACAGCATAGCATTGCACTTGAGGATCCAGTCAAAGATATGTATATGCAGCGTGATCTCACCTATGTAAATCTGAATGAATCACAATATGAAGACGCTGTGTTTCAAAACGGTGACAGATATCTATATGGAAATACCTTTTTAACAAAAAAGGAATTGGTCGATTTCTTATATGCAGAGGAAAATATTCCAGTAAAAGAAGGGTACACGTTTATCGAATGGGATATTCCAGATTCGATCGAGAAAGAGGTTCCATTTACTAACTGGAATGTTGCGGCTGAATATGAAACTGACCCAACAACAAGTTTTCGGTATATGAGGCTGGATACTGGTGTTTATAAAGAGTACTTGATGCTTGATCTGTCTGGAATAGTGCCGGTTTTTGAAAAGACCGTATATTATGATGTGCGATTTGATGCCAACGGTGGAACAGGAAATATGGAGAATCAGACGCATACATATGGAAAAGAGCTCGCTTTGAGTCCAAATCTGTTTGAAAGATCTGGTTATATCTTCCTCAATTGGAACACAAAGCAAGATGGAAGTGGTTCAAAATATGAAGATAAGGAAGTTGTCCTGAATCTGGTACAGTCTGGTGAAATCACACTTTATGCTCAGTGGGAAGAAGAAAAGATCATGTATCCGATCACTTATCACCTGGATGGTGGAACGAACAGTGCCAATAATCCACAGACTTATGAATTTGGTGTTGGGGTGAAATCCTTAGATGCACCTACAAGAGAGGGATATGAATTCCTAGGCTGGTATACATCTTCGGACTGGTCAGAAAAAGTGACAAGTATTTCTGCTGACGCTAAGGAGAATGTCGTTCTCTATGCAAGGTGGCAGCTGATGGGTGCAGATGTGACCGATCCGGGTAAAGAGACGGATGATAATACAGAAGAGGACACTGAGGAAAATACTGAGGAAAATACTGAGGAAAATACCGAGGAGAACACAGAGGCAGATACAGAAGAAGATTCCGGAAAGGACACAGATAAGGGCTCCAATAATAATAACAGTAATAATACGAATAATACGAATAATATCACAACAAATGGTAACACAAATACGAACGTGACCTATTTTGTACCAAAGACTGGCGATGATACAAATAGAAGTCTCGTACTATTGATACTTCTTGGCTCGCTGCTGGTTCTTATTATATCATTCATAATCATATTGAAAACAAACAGACATATTCAGAAGTAAAATTGCATGGAAAATCAAGACAAAGAAGCAGCTGGAATATCCACTGCTTTTTTGTTAGTTTTTGTTAGTTCATAGTTTTCGGAATATACTATACTTATTTAGGGTGAAATTCAATTCTGAAAATATGGTCTGATATAATAAGAATGATTATTAGTATAGGGTTGAACGGCTGCGTTGACCATATAGTAGAGGAAATTTTAATCATATGACAGACGGGAGAAAAAGTCGAATGGGTTATGAGAGTGTTAGAATTATAAGGAGGCAAATATGCTTAATGTAGTAATTTGCGACGATGAAGAGATATGCAGAGAAGAGCTGAAGCGAAATATTGTGGAAGCAAGTAAGCTGAAGTTGATCGATACTTATATTCTGGAGTTTGAAGATAGTGAACATATATTGATTCATAGTGAAGACTGGATCGATGATGCAGATGTCGTATTTATGGATATCAGATTAAAGAATGACAATGGAATTACAGTTGCAAAAGAGATTCGAGCAAAAGGATTTAGAGGAGAAATAGTTTTCCTGACATCATCAAAAGAATATGCGTTTCAATCCTTTGAGGTAAATCCTTTAAATTATCTGGTGAAGAATTGTATGAGCTTCGATAACTTCTTAAATGAGTTCGAAAAGATAATTATTGCTGTTGGAAGCAATAAGAATAGGATGTTCTTATACAATATTGGAAGAGAGAAGTTTTTGATTAATTTGCAAAAGGTCGTTTCCTTTGAGATTCGAAAGCGCGTTGTTGAGATGTGTATAGTGGATGAAGATGGAAATTATTCCTATATTGAGTTCTATTCAACACTGGAGAATGTAGAATTAAAGACCAGAGGAACCATGTTCTTAAAACCACATAGATCATTTATCTTAAATCCAGA
Organism: Lachnospiraceae bacterium; assembly: GCA_047974745.1. Taxonomy (GTDB): domain Bacteria; phylum Bacillota; class Clostridia; order Lachnospirales; family Lachnospiraceae; genus JBKECO01. Next base: position 82,680 of record JBKECO010000020.1, on the reverse strand, counting down.
TTATATTGTTAGGTTAAGCAGTAGTGTGGTCGAGATAGGAAACGGCAGATGCATAACAATATCCAGGCGATTCAAGGACGATCTGGAAAAGGACTTCGAGAAATATCTGCAATTAACTGGAATAGAGTTAAAGTAGATTAAAGGGGTGACAATAAGATGATTACTTTGGCATTGATATCGGCATGTGTGCTTTCAAACATTGTATTTATATTCTCTTTTATTAAGGTTTTTGAAAGTGTCTTTATGAGAAGAAATATGATGACTAGCTGGCTGGGCATCACTTTATTTTTACTTGTGCAGTTGATTCAGCAGATATTAGAAATACCTGAGCTTTATCTCGTGCTTCCAAGAGTCCTTCTTGGTGCTGTCATGTTTCGATATATCTTCTTTGCAAATTATGAAGAAGCCTTATATTTAAGTGTGATCGGTATTCTTTTTTCGCTCATTGTGAAAGGTGTACTGCTGGGGGCAACTTCTTTACTTTTGCACCAACCCTGTGCAGTCACATTATTGAACGACAGATTAACTGCCATTTTGTTCATTCTGACACAGTTTATACTGACCGGCATTGTATTTTATGCCAAAAAACAAATCATGGATCCAAATATGGGAAAGCCTATTCGCTACAGAGTAGAACGATTTCATCATATGCTTTTGGAATGTCTTTTGATGATGTTAATGGGAATTCTATCTTACACAGCATTGGCCTATATCAGTGAGTCGATAGGAATTTTGACAATTTCAGGATCCTTTATATTGATTGGGATTTTAGCATACTTTTCATCACAGACTTTTTATTTATCTTGGATCGACATCACAGAGCTGGATTTTCTGGTGCGGGATACAGAGAAGATAGAGCGAGAGATCATAAATAAAGAAGATTATTTTCACCAGTTCAATGATGAGATGAGGCGTTTCAAGGAACTTGACCATGACTATCAAAAGCTTGTCAGGGCAATGAATGGAACTATGGGACTGGATAATTCTGATGAGTCGGTTCAAATGAATTTACTTGGTGGCTTGAACAAGGAATTTGAATCGATACATAATATAAAAGGAAAGTATTCCAATAATTATATCCTGGACAGTCTTTTCCTGGAGGCAGAAAAAACAGGAAAAAAGCATGGAATCGAGATATCAGGAAGAATCATGATGCCCTTTACTTCAGAATATAGTACCTTTGAATTGGTACGTGCGGTAAGTAATGTTATCGATAACGCGATTGAGGCAAATTTGGGCGTTGAAAAAGAAAAGCGATTTATCGAACTTAGCACGACGTATAAAGACAAGTGGATCATATATTGTGTGTCGAATGCATATGACGGCAAGACGAAATATAGAAATAATCAGCTGGTATCTTCAAAACCAGATAAACGATTCCATGGTCTTGGTTTGAGGATTGTTGAAAATATTGTATCGGAGTGGGGAGGAAAAATGATATTGCATCCAGATAGTGATAATAAGATTTTTACACTAAAAATCATGACTAGAAACTTATAATGTCAAGATTTTGCAGCTATTTGAAGAGACAGATGGAAAGAAGAACGGGGGAGAAATGAGTTCGAGCGAGAACCGCAAAATGAATCGGTTGAGGGAAAACTATGAAAGATTGAGAGAAATTTTTGATGTTGCGATTACAGAATCTGATCGATATACGATTGTATATGCTTATGTAGTTGAAGCAAGGTTCAGAGGATCAGCAATCATTCGAAAAAAGGATTGCAACTGCAGCAGTTACATACTTGGCTTTGATGCCATCGAAAAAGAAATGATCCTATTTCCGCTTAAAATGAGCCAGGGAGGTGTGTCCTGTGTGCAAAAGGTGCAAGGTAAGGATATTACTTTTGCAAAGAGAAATGTGATATCCAATGAGGTGATATTTCACATCAGGAGCAATATGAGAACAAGGATGAGACTTTGTGTAAAAGAAGAAACGGGGAGCTTGGTCTCCCCTCAGATTATTGCTGTCACACAGTGCAAGGAAGTGGAATCATTCTATCAGTTTTATGAACACCATATTCTAAGAAAAAGTGAAATGGGTGGTTTGAGGATTTGAGGTATCAATGAAACGAAAGATAATGTACATGATGGCAGCGTTAAGTATAGTTTCCATATTTGCGTGTTTATTGTATTTGTACCAGTACAATGACCGGTCCAGAGTAGAACAGGATCTCTATAGTAGTCTGTCTGACATAAAACAGGAAGCCGAAGAACAGGAGCCTGAATCAGACCTTTTGACGAATAGCAGTATCGATCATCCGGATGAGGGAACCAATTCAGAGGCAGCCCTGACAGAACTTTTTAAACTAAATTCCGATCTTGTGGGTTGGATCACGATAGATGGAACCTTGATCGACTATCCAGTGGTACAGTCAAAAACAGATGCTGATTATTATCTAACACATAATTTCTACAAGGAAGTATCACAGTTCGGCTGTCCCTACGTGCAGGCAGGAATCGATGTTACCGAGCCATCCGATAATATTATCATTCATGGACATAATATGAAGGATGCAAGCATGTTTGCCGGCCTGATCAAGTTCAAAAAAGAAGCATTTGGCAGCGAATACCGATATATTACATTCGAAACTCAAAAGAAAAAGAGAGTATATGAACTGATGGCAGTATTTGTAATTGCAGCAGATGAGAACGCATCCACGATCTATGGATTCACAGACGCTTCTGACCCTGTCGAATTCGAGGAATTTGTAGAAGAATGCAGCAGGAGATCTCTCTATGACACAGGTGTGACTGCGGAATATGGGGATAAGCTACTTACACTTTCTACTTGTGACTATTCGGTAAAGGATGGCCGGCTCGTCGTTGTTGCAAAAGAGATAAAGTAATAATGGTCAGGGTGTTTAACCACTCTGACCATTATTTGATAAAATGCAGAGGTTTAGGATAGCCATAATAACGGAATAGCTCGACCAATTCGTCCTGACCTTTTTCCAGTGCCTGATCCAGAGTCAGACCTTTTTGCAAAGTCCTTCGAAGTACATTGCATAAGATAGCCTCGATCTTGTTACGCGGTATGATCAAGGAGTGCTCTGAATAGGGAACAGAGCGTTTGACCGCTATGGGGAACGTTTGCTGGGATACATTAAGCCAGGGATATAGTTTTTGAAGCTCATGATTTTTATAGGGTGCTTTGATAGGGGATTGTCCGTCCAGTATCGTCAGATAATAGCTGATCTCATTATTACAGAGCCACCGAAAATAGCGATGCACAGACTCCGTTTTGGTGGTATACGGGTTCAGACCCAGGTTCCAGCCTATACTGACAGGAGTCCTGCCCGGGAGACGCTCATACCCAATTCTGCCAATTACGTGATTGTGCATACTTTTACGTATTCTGCTTGCATATTCCGTATAGGTAATAAGCATGGCTGTCTGCCCAGTGGAAAATTCTGATACGGTCTGATCAATTGAGGTTTCAAATGGAGAAAGTGGAATATAGTCAAGTGTCTCCATAATACAAGTAAACGCTTTCTTGTTCTCGGGAGTATTCAGCATTGCCCGGTTGTAGGAATCCCAGAGACTGCCGCCGAAGGACCACAATCGCACGAGAAGTTCCGGAGCCAGTGCCTCGTCTATATTTCCCGCAAAAGAAGTTCCATACTGAGTAGGAGAGGAAGGATTCCAGGAGCGAGTGAAGAATCTTGATATTCCATTGAATTCAGACCAGGTGCGAGGCGGTCTGAGGGGGAGCTGGTACAGTCTGCTGAATTCCTTTTGTATCATTCTGTCCTCGAACAGATCTTTGCGGTAAAAAAGTATCTGGGATCCACCGATAATCGGGATTCCAAAATACTTGGAGTCATACTGACAGTTCTCCAGGTTCTCCTTTACGATCGTCCGAAGTGGAAAATCCTCCTGCGTCAGAAATTCCGTAATATCGCTGACAAGTGAGTTTTGAACCATAAAAGAAAGCCAGGGAACATCGTACATATAGATGTCATAGGTATTGGCATTGCTATTCACGTCATGGAGAATATTTTTTAACACCTGATCCTGAGAGGAGAACTCAAATTCAATGTTGATGTTGGTTTTAAGTGTAAAGTTCTGGGACAAAGTGGCAATGGAATGAGCGGTCGCCAGATCGACCATCAGCACACGCAGAGTCTGTAGGCCCTCTGTTTTTATAGAACGCGAAGAGGTTACAGGAGTTGTCAGCTTCAGAGAATTACTGGTTAGGTGATTTCCAAATATATGTATTTTTTCTTCAAAAAATGGAACAGAATCAATGTGCTCAATGAGAAGTTCCGAGGCACACTGTCCCAAGGTATAGGCAGTCCGTGAAGTATATTGAACTCCGGGGATCTGTGTCGTGGTGTCCCAGCTTTCAATACCATAAGAAATCAGACTGATATCTTCTGGAATCCGCAGACCGAGCACCTGCATGGCAGCCGCAATACCCTGTGTCATAGTCTCAGATGTAGAGATGATCGCCTGCACCTGATTGAGATCTAACATGACCAGTGCATAATAAAAAGCATCCTCCTTCGACATATTCGTAGAACACACCAGGGATTCATCATACTTCATCTGATATGAGGCAAGCGCATCCCGATACCCTTTCACACTTTCCTGCTCAGAGGTATAGAATCTGCTTCCGCAAAACATAGCAATGTTGTCAAAATTCGCCTTCAGGAGCTGCATCGTGATGGACTTTGCCGTCTCGTAATTGTCAAATCCCACACGGTTCACAAAGAGCTGCCGTGGGAATCGTTCGATGAATACAGTGGGAATCTGAAGGTTCTGCAGGTGTGAGCGAAAAAAGGTGTCATTTTGCGGCTGACAGCTGATTAAAATCAGACCAGATACATTCTGGCTGACAAAATCATTAATACGCAGCATCTCAAGGTCTGGAGAATTATCGGAAAAGGCTACATTCACAATATAATGTGACTGCGCTAGTGTGGCAAAAATACCCTTAAAGATCTCTGCATGATAATGATCTTCAATATCTGTCAGCAGAACACCGATCAGGTTGCCCCGTGGCTGCTTTAGATTTCGGGCGGAACTGTTCGGTACATATTTTAGCTTTTCGATCGAATCCATGATCTTTGCCTTCGTCTCAGGCTTGACCGGTTTTGTTCCGTTGATACAGCAGGAAACAGTCGCGATCGAGACACCTGCATCTCTTGCAACATCCTTTAATGTGACCATATGCTCTCCTTCTGAATATATGACTTTCGTACATTATAATACAAAAAAATAGAATTATCAAATAGAATCTAAACGTTTAGAATTAAATTAGAGAAAACCCATTGAATTGTATTTCTCAAGAAAATATAATGGATTTATGAAAGGAAGGGGGATACAAATGACATCAAGAGAAAGAGTAATGGCAGCAATCGCTCACAAGGAACCGGATTATGTGCCAATGGATCTTGGGGCGACACCGAGTTCGGGAATTTCCGCAATCGCTTACAACAATTTGAAAGAACATCTGAAAATGACAGAAGGTCATACGAGAATATATGATGTTGTTCAACAAGTCGTGACACCTGAGATGGAGATCTTGGATTGTTTCGGAGCAGACGTACTGGATATCGGAAGAGCATTTAACGACAGAGATGAGGACTGGCATGATATTGAGCTGGCCAATGGTTCTACGGGACAATATCCGATCTGGTTCAGACCTCAGGAGAAGGAGAATGGAGACAAGATCGTGGTTGACAAGGATGGCATCCAAATCGCCAGAATGCCGGTAGGAGCAACATTTTTTGACCAGACCTATTTTCCATATCAGGACGATTATCCGGATGATTATTCCGATCTGGATTACCAGATGTCTAAGGTCTTGTGGAGCGCACTGGCCCATAGCCCATGGGATCATGCAATGGAGAAGGATTTTTACAAGGATCTGAGAAAACGAACGCTGGATCTTCGGGCTTCCACTGACAAAGCCCTGATGATTACCTGTGGATGTAATTTGTTCGAATGGGGTACTTTTTTAAGAAGAATGGATAATTTCCTGATGGATCTCTATGCAGATGAGGAGAATGTGGAACGTCTGGTCAATGAGCTGATGGTTCGTCATTTAAGCACTTTGGAGAAGGTGTGCGAATCTGTTGGTGACGTCGTGGATATCCTGCGTTTTGGAGATGACCTGGGAATGGATACCGGTATGTTCATGTCGAGAGAAAAGTACCAGAAGTTATTCAAGCCATACCATTCACAGCTGAACGAGTATGTACATAAACATAGTAATATGAAAACATTTTTACACTCCTGCGGTTCCATATATCCAATCATCGGGGATCTGATCGACGCCGGATATGATGTTTTAAACCCTGTACAGACAACAGCATACCAGATGGATCCTGCAACTCTGAAGAAGGAATTTGGGCAACATATCACCTTCTGGGGAGGCGGCTGCAACACAAGAAGCATATTGAACAGGTCGACACCAGAGGAGGTGTATGACTACAGCAGAAGAATGATCGATATTTTTTCCACTGGAGGCGGATTCGTGTTCAATACGGAGCATAATATAATGCCAGATGTACCGGCAGAGAACATCGTAGCGATGTATCAGGCTCTAAATGATGCTAGAGGTCGTAAGCAGAATTTGGAAGAACTCATACTGACAAGCGGGAGGTAACAGGTGAACGAGAAAAGATTGAAACAAATTCTTGGACGGGGAGAAGTAACAGTAATCATTGCGGTGCTGATTCTGTTCACTGCTTTTTCAGTATTTTCCGATAGTTTTTTGACTGCATATAATATGTTCAATCTCGGTCGAACGGCTGCGATCTATATTTTTATAGCAATTGGACAGGCAATGGTGATCATAGTGGGAGGAATGAATCTTTCACTGGGATTCATCGGCGGAATGACAGTCGTTGCAACAGGGTATTCCATGGAAGTGCTCGGGTTCTCTTCCATCCCAGCAATTCTTGTTGGACTTGCAGTTGGACTGCTGGCAGGGTTGATGAATGGAATCATCATTACTACATTAAAGCTGAATGCATTTGTTGTTACGCTGGCCACATCTTTTATCTTTACAGGATTGATCAATGGAGTATCAATGGGTAATCCTTACAACGTGATTCCAGAGAACTTTACATTTATTGGAAGAGAAGGACTGGTACTTCCATATCTCGTCTGGCTTGCCATCGTAGCTTTGCTGCTTCTGGGATATTTCTTTAAATTCACAGTAACAGGAAGGCGGGTCCTAGCTACGGGCGGCAATCTGGAGGCAGCAAAAATGTCTGGAATCAACACAGACAAAATGATTATTCTTGCTAACATGGCATCTGGATTCTTTGCAGCATTTGCCGGGATTTTATGGATATCTAGAACAGGATCCGCACAGCCATCTACAGGAGTGGACTGGATGGTCATCTCTTTTGCAGTAGCTGTCATTGGCGGAACGGCTTTAAAGGGTGGTGTATTTAATCCCGTCGGCATACTTTTTGCAGGATTTTTGATTGTTATGGTCAAGAATGGGCTGGTCATGCTGCACGCAAATGTATATTTCGAGCAGGTATATCTTGGAATCATTCTACTCTTTGCGGTTTCTCTCGACAGCATTAAGTCAATATTAGAAACGCGCAAATTAAAGAATAGTATGAAAAAGAAACGTTCTTAGGGGAAGGTAACTATCACAATTTCATGTATTGGAGGAAACGTATGAAGAAAGCAATTGCAGCATTATTGGGAATTTCTATGGTAATCTCTCTGGCAGCATGTGGAGGTACAGGAAGTGCATCCAGCGAAAGCAGTTCAGTTGCAGAAACAAGTGAAAGCGCATCGGCAGAAACATCGGAAGCAGCAACCGAGGAAGCATCAGAAGCGGCAGTCACAAGTGATCTAAAGCTTGCATGGTATGCTCCGGCACCGCATCCTTATTTTGAAGAAGTGCAAAAGGGTGTTGAGAAGTTTGCCGAAGAACAAGGCGTTGAAGTGACGATCCAGATCGGACCAGACTGGACACAGGCAAGTGAGAACGAAAAGGTAGAGGCTTTAGTAGCACAGGGAATCAATGCGATCTCAATCTATCCATGTGATGCCTCCGGCGCAAATGGACTTTATGATGAAATATCATCCGCAATGGGCGTTAATATCGTCAATTTTGGAACAGATACCGCAGCACCTTCAAAGGCTGATTTTGCAGTAGCAACAGATGTAAAGCAGGCTGCCTATGATGCAACTGAAGCGGTCATCAAAATGATGGGAGAAAAAGGAAATATTCTGAATGTATTAGAAGTCCTTGAAGATCCAAATACAGCTTTGAGAAAAGAAGGTGTAGAAGAATGTGTAGCCAAATATCCTGACGTTACGATCATTCAGGAAATCGCAGGTATCAAATCGCAGGAAGAAGCAGTAAGTAAAATCGAAAGTGCTTTATCTGCAAATGTTGGAAATATCGATGGAATCGTATGTACTGGACTGATTACAAGTGTAGGTATGTCCCAGACTCTTAGTGACTATTATGAAAAGCAGGGAGCAGATGACCATATCTATGCCATCGGAATCGACACAGATGAAGGTGTTATGAATGCGATCAAAGATGGAACCATTGATGGAACAATAGCACAGAATCCACTTGGACATGGATACATTTCCTGTATGCTTCTTAAATACATGGCAGAAGGCTATCAGGCAAAAGAGGGAGAATACTTTATCGACTCCGGTGCTGTACTTGTTACAAATGAAAATATTGATACCTATCAGAATGACCTGGATGCCAGAACAACAGAAATTGTTGACAGTCTCCTGACTGTTTACATGGAAAAATAAAAATATAGGAGAAACTATGCTCGAGCTACGTAATATCAGCAAAATATTCCCTGGTGTCATCGCACTGGATAATGTAAGCATCTCTTTTCGAGAAGGGGAGATCCATGCATTGATGGGCGAGAACGGAGCAGGAAAATCAACATTGATGAAAATTATTACAGGCATATATCGGCCTGAGCAGGGTGAAATTTTTCTGGATGGAAAAGTAATTACAATGAGAAATTTCCGTGACGCAGTAGACCATGATATCAACATGGTCGGTCAGGAAATTCAGATCATACCAGATGCAACAGTAGCTGAAAATATTGTTCTGGACCGAATCGACCAATATAAAAAAGGTCCATTGCTGGATTGGGAAAAAATAAAGATCGTTGCGCAGGAATATCTGACCATCGTTGGGCTTGATATAGAGCCAACGGCGAAGATCGCAAAAATGACGGCTGCACAAAAACAGCTGATCCAGATCGCGAAAGCTCTTTCCTCAAAGGCGAAATATATACTGTTAGATGAACCGACCTCTTCATTGACGCCCCATGAAAGCCAGAATCTGATCAAGATAGTAAAAAAGCTGAAGGAACAGAAGGTATCGATCATTTTTGTTTCCCATAAGATCGAAGAAGTCATGGAACTTTGCGATGTGGTATCTGTTCTACGAGATGGTAAGTTTGTTGGCTGCAAACGCTGTGACGAAGTGAAGCGTCATGATATCGTCAAGATGATGATCGGAAGAGAAGAATCTCTAGAGCATATGGGAACACTGCCGATCGAAGACAACAAAGTACTTGAAGCAGTCAATGCGACCTCTTTTGGAACATTTGAAAACATCTCCTTCCATCTTAATAAGTGTGAGATACTGGGATTTTACGGGCTCGTAGGTTCCGGTCGTACGGAGCTTGCACGAGTATTGATCGGTGTCGATCATCTAGATAGTGGAGAGATCCGCATCAATGGCAAAAAAGCAAAAATCGTTTCCCTGCAGACATGCATGGAAAAATATAAAATGGGATATGTATCGGAGAATCGAAAAGAAGAAGGACTGATATTATCCGGCGATATTGCCAGCAACATCAGCATTACTGTGTGGGATCAGATCACAGGTCCACTCAGGAAAATATCAACAAAAAGAGAGCATGAAATCGTTCTCAGCATGATGGACAAGATGAAAGTCAAGGCTCCATCAGAAAAAACAATGGTCGGTTCCCTTTCCGGAGGAAATCAACAGAAAGTAAGTATTGGAAAGTGGCTTGCAGCAGACTGTGAGATACTGATTATTGATGAACCTACAGTCGGTGTTGATGTGGGTGCCAAGCAGTATATACACGAATTGATCTGGAAACTGGCAAAAGAAGAAGGAAAATCGATCATACTGATTTCATCTGACATGCCGGAGCTGATTCACCTTGCCCGCAGGATTCTTGTATTTGAGGATCAGAAGATCAAGGGTGAAATAGCAGGACTAAATGATCGTGCCTTTAGTTATGAAGAAGTTTCTGATGAAATCGGAAGATTGATGGCTTAGAGTCTAGAAACTGGCAAGTCCAATGGTTTTGACAACATTGGGCTTGCTTTTATTCTGTGGTTTTTGGAAAAATGTTCATCGTTAGTCACTGTACAAATCCACTGGATACTGATAGAATATGAGTTAAGATTTTTAGTGCAGATATCAATAAATATATCTTTACGGGGAGGAAGAATATGTTCGGGCAGAGAAAAGCACCGTGCCAGGAAACTGACTGTATTTTCAGCTATGTGGATAAAATCCAAAGCGGAGTTCCGGCAGAACCGCCAAGCGTCGACTATCCAATTCATCAACGTCTGGTAGAGTCATTTAAGACCTTATTCAGCGGGCAGAAGGAAATGGGAATTTCGGCACGCAAGCTCTTGACAACGACCACAAAATTAAGCAGCTTTGATGTTGAGATGTCACACAGTGCAGATGCTTTAAAGCGATTTGCTAATGATATGGCAACGGTAAGTGAATCGAATCTTGCAGTAGTGGAACAGACAACGGCGAGCATGAATCAGGTCAATGAAACTATCGCTTTTACATCAGCGACATTAAATCATCTGTCGGAAGAGTCATCACAGCTTGTAGACAGTAATAATGAAGGTCTGAAACAAATCGCAGTCATCAATGAATTAAAGGACGAGGTCATTCGGAATTCGGAAGATATGAGTACGAATATCGACCAGCTCGTTGAAATGACTCACAGGATCGGTGAAATCGTGGCCGGAGTGGAAGGAATCGCTCAGCAGACGAATCTGCTCGCACTGAATGCATCAATAGAAGCTGCCAGAGCCGGTGAGTTCGGACGCGGATTTGCCGTAGTTGCAGAGGAAATCAGAAAATTGTCGGATTCTACACAGCAGAGCCTGGATGGAATGATGGGATTTGTATCCAGTATTCGCAGCGTTGCAAACAAAGGTAAGTCCGGCATGGAGAATACGCTGCAGTCTACGAGAAAAATGGGTCAGGAGATCGAAGCAGTTCAGGCCGCAATTATTCAGAATGTTGAAATGCTGGAAAACACAGTTCGAGATGTGGTAAAGATAAACAACGATATGAAGGATATCAACGTTGTATCTGAAGAGATCAATGATGCAATGGAGATGGCAAGTGCGGACGCAGAACGACTGAGTGAAATGACTCAGGACATTCACAGAGATGCTTCCCATTCTACAGACCTGGCGAAACAGATCTCTGCGATCGATAATGAATTGTCTGAGGTTACAAGGAACCTGATGGGTAAATTATCCGGGGTGAATGCATTAAGCAATGCAGAATTTTTGGAGGCAATTGCAAATGCGATCACAGCACATGAGTCCTGGGTGAAGAAGCTCAAGAAAATGGTAGAAACAGGTGTGATCGAACCAATTCAGACAGACGGACACAAGTGCGCATTCGGACATTTTTACCATACAGTTACAATCAGCAGTCCTGTGATCAAAGAGCAATGGAATCATATCGACGCCGTTCACAATGAACTGCATCAGCTCGGTCATAAAGTCATGGATGCCATAAGGAAGGACGATATAGATTCTGCACAAAAAGATTATTTACAAGCGGAATTACTTTCAAGGAATATATTAGAAACTTTGAGAGAAATCAGCACAAAAGTACAAACGATGGACGCGAATAGACAGCATGTATTTGAAGATGCGAGCTAACTGCCTGCTTGAAACAAATACATAGAGCTGCAACGTGGAATGAGGAGTGGGACTATGTTAAAAGAATTCAAGAAATTTGCATTAAAAGGAAATATGATCGATCTGGCGGTAGGTATTATCATTGGAGCAGCATTCTCTGCTATTGTCAATTCTCTGGTAAATGATCTGATTATGCCTATTATCAGTATTTTTACAGGAAAACTGGACTTTACGAATATGTTCTATGCCCTGGACGGACAACAATATGCAACACTCCAGGCCGCTAAGGATGCCGGAGTCGCTACGATCAATTATGGAACCTTTATCACGGCAGTTATTAATTTCGTTATTATGGCTTTTGTAATCTTTATGCTGATCCGCTTCATTGACAGATTATCAAAAAAAGAGGAAGAAGTGGTAGCTGTGACAGAGAAGAAGTGCCCCTACTGTTTTACTGAAATACCGATTGAAGCAACAAAATGCCCGCATTGCACATCGCAACTGTAATTATAGTTGGATGCTTGACGGAGGAAGTCTATGACAATAGCATGCTGGAATGTAATAGAAATCAAACTAAGAACAGATAAGAATTATGAATCTCCCTTTGAAGACGTTGATGTGTCAGCTGATTTCAAAGGACCAGATGGGTCTGTGTTAAAGCTGAATGCATTTTGGGATGGCGATGGGACATGGATATTTCGGTTCGCTCCAACACTGGTTGGAGAGTGGAGCTATACAATATACAGCTCCGACCCGCTTAACAGTGATTTTACCGGAGATGGTAAAGTAACATGCATTCCCTATGAGGGGGATATTCCCATGTACCAGCATGGTTTTTTAAGAGTATCGGAGGATCACTCGTATTTAGAACATGCAGATGGGACACCATTTTTCTGGCTGGGTGACACCCACTGGACATTTGCGACAGAAGAGAAATTCGATGAATCGAACCATCCGGATTATGATAGTCAGTTCAAGGCGTGTGCCAACAGACGTATTTTGCAAAAATTCACAGTATACCAGTCCAATCTCAGAGATGGAGATGGAGTAGGCTTCTTTGGGAAAAATCTGGATCTGATGCAGAAGTCAGAATCGGGATTTACTCCTAATATAAAGGAATTCCAGACTAATGTAGATCGTAAAATGAAATATCTGGCAGATCTGGGATTTTACCATGCGATCGGTTATGCCTGGGGCTATGACATGGAGAAGTATGGCGTAGAACGCTTTAAAAAGCTTGCCAAGTATACCGCAGCCAGATATGGAGCATATCCAGTTGCTTGGACACTTGCCGGAGAAATACCTGGCTATATGGGCGATCTTGATGCAAATGTTGCACTTTGGAACGAAGTCGCAAGGGAGTGCGAAAGATGGAATCCCTATCAAAATCTGCAGTCGGCTCATCTGGCCTGCAGCAGACCGTTTCCACAGATCTATCAAAATGAGAGCTGGTTCGATTTTGCAATGAGTCAGGCCGGACATGGTGATTTTGATCTGTCGCAGACAATGTATGAAGAATTTAAGGAAATGTATCGGGGACATCCGATTCTAGAGAGTGAGGCGACCTATGAAGGTGCCCAGTCCAATGAACTCAGCTCCCGTGTGATCACAGATAAAATGATGCGGCGCCTTGCTTACCTGATCATGCAGAGCGGTGGATGCGGCTATACATATGGATGCAATGGAATCTGGGAGCTACAGTGGGAAGCTGGAGTAGGTGGCATAGGCTGGGGCGATATGGCCTGGTGGGACGGGCTAGAGCTACCTGGAGCAGATCAGCTTACGATCCTTCGAAATTTCTATGAATCCGTGAATTGGTGGCAGTTAAGACCCCTGACAAAAGAACAGGCGGAGACGAAGTCATTTTTTATGGAAACCACTAACCGAATGAAGATCTATTTTACCGGAGACAGTGAGATGAGAACGGTGGTCGGCTATATTTCCGAGACATCCATGAAGAGCTTTACACTCAGAGGACTGACAGCAAAAGAATACCATCTCTACTGGGTCAATCCAGAGAATGGAGAGAAGACGCAGAGCGAAGAAGCAGTCAGACCTGTGAATGGAGAATGGAGCTATGATGGTATGAATACCTTTGGGAACCGAAAAGACTGTCTGGTCGTCCTAAAGTGTATATAAGGGCAGACCGTTAAAATAACGATGCACATCAGAAACTCAGATGCAGTTGAGATGTAAAAAAGTGAGATCAGAACAACGGCATCTATCATCTAATACCTAAGGAGGAGCTATATGAGTATGTTTTGTTTTCAATGCCAGGAGACAGCCAAGAACACCGGGTGTACGATAAAAGGTGTCTGCGGCAAGACGGAAGAGGTCGCAAAATTACAAGACCTTTTGATCTATACCTGCAAGGGAATCGCAGATGTCGTAATAAAAAGCGAAATCGATGCAGCATCTGTCCCTGAGGTCAACCATGGCATCCTAAAGAGTTTGTTCATGACCATTACCAATGCTAACTTCGATGAAAAAGCATTAGCAGATCAGATTTTAACGATGATTGATTTCCGTGATGATCTTAGAGAAGATAATTCTGATCTGGATTATCATGATGCAGCTTTTTTCAGTGTTTCTGATGGAAAATCAATGTTGGAAAAAGGTTCCGCAGTCGGAGTACTGGCAACAGAGAATGAGGATGTCAGATCCCTGAGAGAACTTGTGACATATGGTCTGAAAGGAATGGCAGCCTATACACATCATGCATTCAATGCAGGAAAAGAGAATATCGAGATCAATGTGTTCGTTTATGAAGCTCTTGCAGCATTATTAGATGATACACTGACAGCAGATGAACTGGTGGCACTGACACTTAAAACAGGACAGTTTGGTGTTGCAGCAATGGCACTTTTGGATGAAGCCAATACCTCTAAATATGGCAATCCTGAAATCACGACGGTTGATATCGGTGTGAGAAATAATCCGGCAATCCTGATTTCCGGACATGATCTGACAGATCTAGAGCAGCTGCTGGATCAGACCCAGGGATCTGGTGTAGATATTTATACACATAGTGAGATGCTGCCGGCACATTACTATCCTTTCTTTAAGAAATATGAGAATTTTGCTGGAAACTATGGTGGCTCCTGGTGGCGTCAGGTCGATGAATTCGAGCCCTTTAATGGTCCGATTCTGTTTACGACAAACTGTATTGTACCACCTCGCAAGGAGGAAATCAGAGATCGTATTTTTACCACTGGAGCAGCAGGATATCCTGGCAGCAGACATATAGATCCAGAACTGGATGGAACAAAAGACTTTTCAGAGATCATCGAATTGGCAAAAGGACTGCCATCTCCGACAGAGATTGAATCAGGAACCATTGTTGGTGGATTTGCACATGAGCAGGTCTTTGCACTGGCGGATAAAGTTGTTGATGCTGTAAAGTCCGGAGCTATCAAGAAGTTCTTTGTTATGGCAGGCTGTGATGGAAGAATGAAATCTAGAGAATACTACACGGAATTTGCAGAAAAACTGCCAAAGGATACCGTGATCCTGACTGCAGGCTGTGCAAAATACAGATATAACAAGCTGCAGCTCGGAGATATTGGCGGGATTCCAAGAGTTTTAGATGCCGGACAGTGTAATGATTCGTATTCCCTTGCAGTGATCGCATTAAAGCTGAAAGAGATCTTTGGTTTAGAGGATGTGAATGAGCTTCCCATCGCCTATAATATTGCATGGTATGAGCAAAAGGCAGTGATTGTATTATTAGCATTACTTTACCTGGGAGTAAAAAATATTCATCTTGGGCCAACACTTCCTGGATTCTTATCCCCGAATGTTGCCAATGTACTGGTGGAAACCTTCGGAATCGCAGGAATCGACACTGTAGAAGATGATATTGAACTATTTTTAAGTTAATAGAACTGTTTTAAAGATAATAGAACTGACCTGAAGGGAGCTGCTTTGCAGCTCCCTTTTTTACGATCACAAAGGCGCACCACTAGAACCGTAAATACTATGTGGGAAAGGGAGAGTTTCTGATGCCGAACGCTTTATTAGAATACGTCAATAATATATGTAGTTTATGGCGAAACGTCAGGATTGCCCTTTTTCTGTGTTATATTGTGAGGGTTAATTTACAATACGAGTGTTGTATACAGGGAGGTAACAGAGTATGAAAAAGTCAAGTATAGCATGGTGGATCGCATTTGAAATTGCTGTTATGACCACTTTGATCTGTGTCATTATGGGTGGAATTTCGATCTTTCGAAGTTCAGCTGCAGTCAGTGGACAGGTTACGGATGATCTCACAAAGATCACGGAAAGTGGAGCAGCAGAAGTCAGTACTCTTACAACCATGAAGCTTAGCATTCTCAAGGAGCTGGCAAAAAGAGATGTCGTAGAGACACTCGATTTTGATAAGCAGAAAAGTTCCTTGTCAGTGGAAATGGACGAATATCAATATTCTGATATGATCATCGTGGATAAGGATGGAAGTGCAAAGTCCTTTGTAGCTGGAAATATTGACAATATGCTCACAGAAGACTTCGTACAGAAGGCGTTTCAGGGCGAGGCAAATATTTCAAATGTAATTATAGATCAGGATACGGGCGAACCCGTCGTATATTATGCGGTTCCTATTTCAAATAAAACAGGAACAGTAGTGGAACAGGTTCTTCTTGCTCATGTTGATGGATACCGGTTATATGATGCAGTCAGTGATCTAGGGGTCGGAAAAAGTGGGTATGCCTATATGATCGATCATTCTGGTGTTGTTGTAGCACATTCCAATCAAGACTATGTCAAAGAGAGATTTAGTCCCCTCACGGCTGTAGAAACAGACCCTTCCTTTGAAAGTGCTGCCCAGTCATTTGAACGAATTTTGAAAAATGAAACAGGGGTGGATGCTTATGAAATGAACGGAAAAAAACTATATAATTCCTATGCACCCATTGAGAATACAGAGTGGATCCTGGTCTCGACAGCCTTCCAGTCAGAAGTGCTTTATCGTGTTACAAATATGACGAAAGTTCTTGTCATTGTAATGATCATTGCAGTTATAATTTCAATTTTTATGGCGATTATCATGGGCAAAAGCATTGCCAGACCTTTAGTCGATCTTACAAAAATGATGGAAAAAAGAGCTGCATTGGACTTTACAGAGCTGAGTAAAGCATCTCGTGGTAAGGCTAAAAAGAGAGCGAACGAGATCGATCGCATGTGCAGCTCCACAGAAATTATGGCAGAAAGTGTCAGAGGATTTATCAGCGAGGTCTCTTCGACATCGGAGCGGATTTCTGCAACATCGGAAGAGCTAAATGCGAATTCAGAACAGTCAGCACATAGTTCAGGTGAAGTAGCAGAAGCTGTTGAAAGGATGGCAAGAGGAGCTGAGGACCAATCAGAAAACACCAAAAGGGCGGGAGCAGCTGTGCAGACTTTAAAGAATGAGATCGATCAGAATTATGACAGAACAAAAGAACTGTTTAAAGTGGGAGAATCCATCAACAAAACGATTCAAAGAGGTAAGGAAACGATAGAACAGCTGATTGAAAAGAACAGGCGCAATGGTGAAACAACGGATGCTGTGTATGAAAGCGTCATGAAAACAAAAAAGGGTACTGAAAATATCGCAGAAGCGACAGATATGATCATGAACATTGCAAGTCAGACAAATTTACTGGCCTTGAATGCATCAATTGAAGCCGCACGTGCCGGAGACCAGGGCAAAGGATTCGCCGTAGTTGCAAATGAGATCAGAGTACTTGCGGAATCTTCCCGAGAGCTGACGGAGAGAATTAGTGCGATTATCAACGAATTGACTGAGGATGCATCAGTAACCGTCGATAATATGAATGAGAGCAGCAAGGTATCTGTCGAGCAAAAAGAGATAGTTGCAAATACAAAAATTGCATTTGAAGAAATTACTAATGAAATTGCAGTCTCAAATGATCTTATTCTAGAAATTGCGGAATCTTCCAAAGCAATGCTGGCAGAAAAAGTGAAGGTGGAAGAGGATCTTTCCAATCTGTCGATGATCGCAGTGGACAATGCTGCATCGGCACAGGAAGTTTCCGCCTCGGTTGAAGAACAGACGTCTGCAACAATCGAAATTGCAGGTGCAAGTGAGGAATTATCACAAATGGCATTGACAATGCAAAGTATGATTGAGAAATTTAAAATTTAACTTCTCACCATCGCCAAAATGTTGTAAGATGAAATAAAAGTCGATATGGTAGATCTTTGACAACACGTATGGAGTAGAGATGGTAAATTGAGGAGGACGCTATGACATCATTTGAAGAATATCTGGATACGATCACCGAGGTGGAGCATAAAGAAATCTTAAAAGAACTATTTGATCACATTGAATCAAAATTTCCGAATCTGGAGAGACGGATTGGATGGAATACGCCAATGTACACCGATCATGGAACCTTTATTATCGGATTCAGTGTGTCAAAGAAACATTTCTCTGTAAATCCCGAGATAGATGGAATTGCATTTTTCGAGGAGAAGATCAAGAAATCTGGATATACAAATACCAAAGGGATTTTTCGAATCTTATGGAACCAGGAGATAGACTATTCGTTGATCGAAGCCATTATTGCATATAATATGAAAGAAAAGGCACAGTATACTGCTTTTTGGCGCAAATAAAATTTGTCATGGCAGAAGGATACAAAAGAGAAAATAAGGGTTGTCAGTAATAGAAAAACTAGGACTGATGACCCTATATTTCTGGGCAAACTGTCCGCGAGAGAAATACAAATGTATTAAAATAGTACACAGTAAAAATGACGAAATTGAATGAAAAACATACATAATGTAGAAAATACGATTACAGCTTGTAAAATTCAAAATTCTAATGTATCTTAAAATGCAGGAGAGATAGTATGAATCTTTTTGACTATATGAGAGAACAAAGAAAAGAACAGGAATCACCGCTTGCCCAAAGACTGCGTCCTCGCTCGCTGGAAGAGGTTGTAGGACAGCAGCATATCATTGCAAAGGACAAGCTTCTTTATCGTGCAATCAAGGCTGATAAGCTTTCTTCTATCATATTGTATGGGCCGCCAGGAACGGGTAAAACGACGCTGGCAAGTGTGATTGCAAATACAACAAGCGCAGAGTTCCTGCAGCTGAATGCGACTGCTTCCGGGAAAAAGGATATGGAGGAAGTCATATCGAAAGCAAAAGATCTGGCTGGAATGTATCAGAAAAAGACGATCCTTTTTATTGATGAAATTCACCGTTTCAACAAAGGACAGCAGGACTATCTGCTGCCCTTTGTTGAGGATGGCACGGTCATATTGATTGGAGCAACCACAGAGAACCCTTATTTTGAGGTAAATAGTGCTTTGATTTCAAGATCTGTGATATTTGAACTCAAGCCGCTGACCAAGGCAGATATCGAAGTTCTTTTACAAAGGGCAGCCAATGATACAGAACGTGGAATGGGTGCTTATCGGATTGTTCTTTATGAAGAAGCAAAGGAGCTTCTTGCGGATATCAGCAATGGAGATGCCAGACAGGCTTTAAATGCATTAGAGCTCGGGGTCTTAACGACTGACAGGAGTGATGATGGAATGATACATATCACACCTTCTGTTGCCCAGGAGTGCATCCAAAAGCGTGTGGCAGTTTATGACAAGAACGGCGATCATCACTATGATACGATCTCTGCATTTATAAAAAGTATGCGAGGTTCAGACCCAGATGCTGCAGTATACTATCTGGCACGCATGTTGTACGCTGGAGAGGATATTCGCTTCATTGCTAGAAGGATCATGATTGCTGCGTCAGAGGATGTAGGAAACGCAGATCCAATGGCAATTTTGGTGGCAGCAGCCTGTGCACAAGGAGTAGAGCGGATCGGAATGCCGGAAGCAAGAATACTACTGTCTCAAGCCGTGACTTACGTTGCAAGCGCACCAAAGAGCAATGCCTCCTACGTTGCGATCAATAAAGCACTCGAGTATGTGGAGCATAAAAAATCTGCTCCAATTCCGCCTTATCTACAGGATTCTCACTATAAGGGATCGGAAAAGCTTGCTCGCGGCACTGGTTATAAATACGCACATGCATATCCGGGACATTTTGTTGATCAACAATATCTGCCGGATGGAGTGGAAGAAAAATTTTATCAGCCTACAGAAAATGGATATGAGAAACAAATACAGGAATATTTTGAAAGCCTGGAAAAATATAAAGACAGTCACTAGCAACAAAACAGGAGGAGTACAATGCAGACATATCTGAAAATGTCCCGTGAGGAATTGATCAAGGAAAAGGAAGAGCTGTATGCACAGTTCTTAAATTATAAGGCTGAAGGACTGATGCTGGACATGTCACGTGGAAAGCCATCCGCAGAGCAGCTCGACCTGGGAATGGATCTGCTGAATGTCTTGAACTCTGAATCGATCCTTATCACTGAGGATGGAGTAGATTGTCGAAACTATGGAGTAAATACCGGTATTACGGAAGCGAAAACACTGATTGCTCAGATGCTCGACTGCAGACCGGAGCAAGTGCTTATCATGGGCAATTCAAGCCTAAATGTCATGTACGACTCTATCGCACGCTCATTCACTCATGGTATAATGGGAAATACACCTTGGTGTCGACTGGATACGATCAAATTTCTATGTCCAGTTCCGGGATATGACCGGCACTTTGGTGTGACGGAGCATTTTGGAATAGAGATGATCAGCATTCCAACAGATGAAAATGGACCGGACATGGATATGGTCGAGGAATTGGTGTCAAAGGATGAGACCATCAAGGGGATCTGGTGCATACCAAAGTACTCAAATCCCACCGGGATCACCTATTCGGATGACGTGGTAAGGCGTTTTGCATCATTAAAGCCTGCTGCTGCGGATTTTAGGATCTATTGGGACAATGCCTATATGGTCCATGATATGTTCGAGGACAGGAAAGATTATTTGCTGAATATTTTAGATGAGTGTGAGAAGGCAGGAAACCCGGATATTGTATTTGAATTCTGTTCCACCTCGAAAGTGAGCTTTGCCGGGTCAGGAATCTCTGCAATGGCATGCTCTAAGGTCAATTGCGAGGATATGATCTCACATCTGGCAATTCAGACGATTGGACACGATAAGATAAATCAACTGCGCCATGTAAAATATTTCGGTGACAGAAGTGGTGTGGATGCGCATATGCAAAAACAGGCTGCTTTGATCCGTCCAAAATTTGAAATGGTATTCAACGCTCTGGAAGAAGAAATTCGGCCACTTGAGATCGCTGACTGGAATGTTCCGAATGGAGGGTATTTTATCTGTTTTTATGGAATGCCACATACCGCTAAGGCGATCGTAGCACTGGCGAAAGAAGCAGGACTCGTCATGACACCGGCCGGAGCCCCATTTCCCTATGGAAAGGATCCGGAGGACAGTGTAATTCGAATTGCGCCGACCTATCCTGATCTGAAAGAATTAAAGCTTGCTGTTGCTATCTTTATTGATTGTGTCAAACTGGCAACGGTAGAGCGGTTACTGAAATTAAAGGACGGAGCAGGATATTGAATATATTAACAGCAGACCAAATTACAAAATCTTTTACGGATCGTAAATTATTTAATCAGACTTCTTTTTTTCTGCAGAAGGGTGAAAAGATTGGAATCATAGGAATCAACGGAACAGGAAAATCAACCCTGCTGAAGATGCTGGCAGGTTATGAAAGCCCGGATGAAGGACAGATCATCCGGGCTAATCATATTGTAATTCACTATCTGCCGCAGAATCCAGAGTTCGATCCAGAGGATACAACGCTTGAGGCTGTGGAGAAGATGGCTGCCTTCCATGCAACAGCAAATGAGCATGCCGAAGCAAAAACGATCTTGACGAAACTTGGAATTACTGATTTTGCAAAAAAGACAAAAGAACTTTCGGGGGGACAGAGAAAGCGTTTGGCGCTAGCAGCTGTACTCCTAACAGACTGTGATGTTCTGATTCTCGACGAACCAACGAATCATATTGACTCAGAGATGGCTGAATGGCTGGAGGGACAGCTTAAATCGTTCCGTGGGGCGATTCTTATGGTGACCCATGACAGGTATTTTCTTGACAGCATTACGAATCGTATCATAGAGATCGATCAGGGCAGTATATACAGCTATCAGGAGAATTATTCAGGATTTCTGATTCGCAAGGCAGAACGTGAAGATAGTGAAATGGCAAGTGAACGCAAGCGTCAGTCGATCCTGAGAAAAGAGATCGCCTGGATGCAGCGAGGGGCAAGAGCCAGGTCTACAAAACAGAAGGCTCATATCAAGAGATTTGAAGAGCTGAACAGTCAGAATGGAATCGAGGTACAGTCACGGATCGAGCTGTCAGCCATTTCATCACGCATGGGCAGATCTACGATCGAGCTGAAAGACATCTGCATGGCATATGATGAACAGATGCTGATTCAGAACTTTACTTATACATTTTTAAAGAAGGACAGAGTTGGCTTTGTCGGCAGAAACGGGAGTGGTAAGTCTACGCTCATGAAACTTATATCCGGAGAATTAGCACCAGTCTCTGGCAGCATCGAAATTGGAAGCACGATCAAAATCGGATACTACGCACAAGAATTTGAAGCGGAGAATAAAAGTGCCGGTATCTCCTATATGGATCCGAATCAAAAGGTGATTGATTACATCAAAACTACAGCAGAATTTGTCCGGACAACAGATGGTCTGGTCTCGGCCTCCGCAATGCTGGAACGGTTTCTGTTCCCGCCAGAGTCTCAGTATAATCGGATCGGTAAGCTGTCTGGAGGTGAGAAACGAAGATTGAATCTTTTGCGTGTGCTGATGGAAGCACCTAACGTTCTGATTCTGGATGAGCCGACCAATGATCTCGATGTTGAAACAATGACAATCCTGGAGGATTATCTGGATCAGTTCGAGGGAATCGTGATCATGGTATCCCATGACAGATATTTTTTGGACAGAGTGGCACGCAGGATCTTTTTCTTCGAAGAAAATGCTGTGATTCGACAGTATGAGGGTGGCTTTACCGACTTCTGGAATCGCAGAAAGCAGGAGGAGTCAGAAGGTCAGGCAGGAATGTTAAAGCCTGATACTGTGCGTTCAAATGAGGGGAATGGATCGGAGAGAGATTCAATGCCCGGCATTTCGGATTCCAGAATGACAAGAGCACATGAAAAGAAACTTAAATTTTCATTTCAGGAGAAGAAGGATTACGAGACAATTGAAGAAGAGATCCTGACTCTGGAATCAAAAATAGAATGGATCGAAACACAGATACTATCTGCTTCCTCAGACTTTATTGAATTGGGTAAGCTTACAAAACAAAAAGAAGCAGTGGATCAGCTGCTTCTTGAGAAGATGGAACGTTGGGAATATCTGGAGGAATTAGCCACAGCAATCGCCGAGCAGGATAAATAGGGTCATTTTTTGATTATTTTTTTGAAGGAAGCAATGCCTGAAGCATGCGAAAAAATCTCTGAGGAACGGCTAGCCCAAAGATGATACCAAGACTAATGGCTCCGGCGATCTTAAAGGTATCGAAACCACTTTTTGAAAACAACTCCGGTTCATTCATGATTAGGTAGTAGGAGGTATAATAGATACCTGCACCTGGAACTAGTGGAAAGATGCCTGCCACAAGATATACTGTGACAGGATTTTTCCGGATCACGGAAAAGATCCTGGATAACAGAGTCAGTATGAGTGTCGCAAAAAGTGAAGCAGTGGCAGGTTCAGCCTGGAACTGATTTAACAGGATCAGGTATGTCAGATAGCCGGCACCGCCTGTCAGTGCACAGTACAGATATTGATCCTTTGGCGCTGTAAACAAAATTGCAAAGGATAAGGTGGCGCAGATCGTAACCGCAAATGGAATAATATAGGTCGTTATCATGATAGTGGGATACCTCCCGGGATCAGATTATATAAAACAATGACTGCACCCACTCCAAAGGCGATGCACATCGCAGTGAGCAGTGCATCTAGAAGATGGATGGCACCGGAGAGATAGTCTCCGTTAAACAGATTTCGTATCGAGGTGGTCAATGCGATTCCGGGGACCAAAGGCATGATATCGCCAATGACGATTTTGTCCTGCATGACAGGAAGCCCGAGGTTCAGCAAAAGAATACTACAGCTTGTGATCAAGGCACTGCCGACAATGTTCTTGATGAATTTTGAGGATTTCTGCTGTCTTGAATGCAGCAGAAATACCTGAAGTAAAAAACCAACGAACATGGCACAAACCGCATCCAGCAGACTGCCTCCAAACAGATAAGTAAAACAGCCGCAGGCAAATCCACAGAAAAAAATGACGATTCGTCTTTCAGTGGGTGGGAGATTCTTACATTCCTCCAGTTTTTTCCAGGCATCCTCGATACTGATCTCTTCTGAGCAGATCTCTCTGGAAAGCTGATTGATCAGTGCTATCTTTTTCAAATTGATCGCACCCAGTGGGACATGTCTCACGATTCCACTGGCATCCTCACTGCTTTCATTCGCTGTGGCAAAAATACCATTGGCCAGTACGTAAACATCATACTCCTCTATGCCATATGCTTCGAGAATATTTAAAATGGTATCTTCTACACGATAGATCTCGCCGCCGCTGCGAAGCAGAGTATCCCCTATCTCGACAGCAAGGGCAAGGATTTGTTTGCTTTCTGTCATAAATGACCTCCCCAAAAATCAGTAGTAACAGTATACCTTGAATTTACCTTGGAAAAAAGTGTAAAATAGGTCTAGTTGAAAGGAGTTATATCATGATACCCTCCATTACCAGACAGGCAATTATTATAAAATGTAAGTTAAAAACATCAGTAATGATCGGAAATTATGAGTTCTACTATGCTGCCGGCTTATTTCTGAATCTGAGTCAAGGTGCCCAGCCGGATTCCATCAGTACACCAAGTGAACTTGCAGCATGGATTCGACCGATCCTTCATCAAATGACAGATCAGGAAGGTGTTACAGAGGATTCCATGAAATATCTGATGGTACTTTTGCAAAAATATGAACCCTCCAAGAGCTATGATGATCAGATGAAGGAACTGTTCAACATGGGCTTGAACGAAGAAAGACCATGGGAAGTACAACCTTAATGCTTTTAAAAGCCAGGATCACTGTCGAAGATCCTCTCGATGTCATGTCCATTCTCAGAAAAAGATAAGATCGCGATGGATGGCGGCAGAGTGGTGCGGCTCTCAGTGGCACTTCCGGGATTTACCAGCGTTACATCTCCATGCTTTGAATGATCAAAGCGATGTGTATGCCCGTAGATGAGGAATTCTGTTTTGGGCAGGGGAAAAGGAATCTGTGTTCTGTCATGAATCAGATAGAATAAATGGCCTGATATGGAAAAAGTCAGTGTTTCCGGCAAGAAGGCAGCCCATGCCCCTCGGTCTGTATTCCCTTTGACCATATACATCGGAACACCAAGATCCTTTAACTCCTGATATATTTTTTCTGAGGCGAAGTCACCAGCATGAATGAGTGT
Organism: Lachnospiraceae bacterium; assembly: GCA_047974745.1. Lineage (GTDB taxonomy): Bacteria > Bacillota > Clostridia > Lachnospirales > Lachnospiraceae > JBKECO01. Next base: position 57,322 of record JBKECO010000020.1, on the reverse strand, counting down.
ATCGCAGCCGATTAGGATCTCTTTGAATTTTGGATGTAAGTATCCGTGTGTATCGGATAGGATGCCTATTTTCATAAATATACTCCTTGCAGCTTCTGACAGAATCCTTTACAATGGTTTACAATTTGTATCATGAATGGAGAAAAGATGAAACAGGAAACCTTTGAATATCTCGCTAGACCTTTTCGGGAGAATGCAGCTTATAAAAAAGCTTTAAACATAGTAAATCAGACCTTGACCACAGTGATTTTCATCTCGTACCCTGCCTATCTTGCGCTGCTCCTGATGCAGAAGGATCCAGCGCTCCTGCGATGTATTCTGGTGCCGGGAATTACTTTTTTGCTGGTCACCATGTTTCGAATGCTTGTTTCTGCACCTCGTCCATATGAAATCTATTCGTTGGAACCTTTGATCAAACGTGATGCCGCAGGGAAATCTTTTCCCAGCAGACATGTATTCTCGATTTTTATCATTGCGATGGCATTTCTCTATACACAGCCTCTGATCGGTATTGTAACGCTGTTTGCAGGGATTCTCCTGGCAGCGGTCAGAGTGATCAGCGGAGTGCATTTTCCAAAGGATGTCCTTGCAGGAGCCCTGCTTGGCATTGGACTTGGACTGATTGGCTTTTACTGGATTCCGTGGCCAATCTGATATGCTCAAAAAAAGCGGATATATTTCACAAAAGTCAGTCATGAGAGAAATATATTCGCTGTTTTATGTCAATTAGTTTTCGACCTGATAATTCGGTGCTTCTTTTGTGATATGAATATCATGGGGGTGACTTTCCTTAAGGGAAGCAGCAGTGATCTTTACGAATTCAGCCCGGTCATGCAAATCCTGAATGGTCGGACAGCCACAGTAGCCCATACCTGAATGGATTCCACCGATAAGCTGGAAGATGGTATCTTCCACACTTCCTTTGTATGCGACTCTGCCCTCTACGCCTTCCGGTACGAGTTTTTTGGCATCCTGCTGGAAATATCTGTCTTTGGAACCATTCTCCATGGCAGCTATAGAGCCCATTCCACGATAGACCTTATATTTTCTGCCCTGATAAAGTTCAAAGGATCCGGGAGCTTCATCACAGCCTGCGAACATACTTCCCATCATGCATACATTAGCACCTGCTGCCAAGGCTTTGGTCATATCCCCGGAGTATTTGATGCCACCGTCTGCGATCACGGGGATACCATATTTTTCAGCGATCTCGAAGGAATCGATAATAGCAGTCATCTGAGGTACACCGATTCCTGCTACGACACGGGTCGTACAGATCGAGCCGGGTCCGATCCCGACTTTGACAGCGTCAGCACCTGCATCAATAAGATCCTGGGTCGCTTTTGCAGTTGCAATATTGCCGGCGATCACCTGGAGATCCGGATAGGCTTCCTTCACTTCACGGACTGCCTGAATGATATTTTTGGAATGTCCATGGGCAGAATCTAGAACAATGACATCCACCTGAGCTCTTACAAGGGCGTCGATACGCTCCATCATATTGCCGGTGATCCCAACGCCTGCACCGCATAGAAGGCGACCTTTTTCGTCTTTTGCAGATAAGGGATACTTGATCTGCTTCTCAATATCTTTAATTGTGATCAGACCTTTTAAATTATAGTTTTCATCGACCAGTGGCAGCTTTTCTTTTCTCGCTTTCGCAAGTATCTTCTTGGCATCATCCAGTGAGATTCCAGTCGGTGCAGTGATCAGACCTTCTGAGGTCATGGATTCCGTTATTTTCTTGCTATAGTCTGTTTCAAAATTGAGATCACGGTTCGTTATAATTCCCACAAGTTTCTTAGAACCGGCTTCCACAATGGGAACACCGGAGATCTTGTATTTGTGCATCAGGTTCTCTGCATCCTGAAGGGTATGATCCGGATTCAGAGAGAAAGGATCGGTAATGACACCGTTCTCAGAACGCTTCACTTTATCTACTTCATCTGCCTGTGCTTCCACAGACATGTTCTTATGAATAATTCCGATACCGCCTTGTCTGGCCATTGCGATCGCCATACGGTGCTCCGTGACGGTATCCATACTTGCACTCATCATTGGAATATTCAGCTTGATTTTCTTTGTAAGATATGTAGTAAGATCCACCATATTTGGAGTGATCTCAGAATACTGTGGTACAAGCAGCACGTCGTCAAAAGTGATTCCTTCGCCGATAATCTTGCTCATAAAGTGGTTCCTCGCTTTCTGTCAGCAGCATTGAAAAAAAGTAGTTAATTCCACAATTTTAGCAAAAATACTGTCCGCTGTCAACGGACAGAGCAAAAGTGAGTTATCTTTTTTTAGTTAGTAAGAAATATTTTGCAAGACTATACATTTTTCGATATAATTGGTAAGAAGAGACGATATGGATGAACAATGGGGAGGAAGGAACAGTGGAATTTCGACCATGTATCGACATACACAATGGCAAGGTGAAACAAATAATTGGAAGCAGTCTGACAGATCAAAAGGATCAGGCTCAGGAGAACTTTGTCGCAGAACAGGATGCAGCATTCTATGCAAAGCTTTATGAAGGAAGTGGTGTCCGAGGCGGTCATATTGTTCTACTCAATCATATTGGAAGTGCTTTTTACGAAGCGACACTTGAGCAGGCTAAAAAAGCATTACGAGCTTTTCCAAAAGGACTTCAGGTCGGAGGCGGAATCAATCTGGATAACGCAGAATGGTTTCTTGACCAGGGAGCGAGCCATGTGATCGTTACATCCTATGTTTTTTCAAATGGGTATGTGGATTATAACAATCTAAAGCGGCTGAGCGAGCGGATCGGAAGTGAGAAGCTGGTACTTGATCTAAGCTGCAGAAAGAAGAACGATGAATATTATGTGGTAACGGACCGGTGGCAGAAATTTACCGACGAGAAAGTCACTCCCCAGTTACTTGAACGTTTGAAAAAATATGCAGATGAATTTTTGATTCATGCAGTGGATGTGGAGGGTAAGTCCTCCGGCATTGAAAAAGAGCTGGTATCGATACTAGGCAACTGGGCAGAGCTGCCGATCACTTACGCAGGCGGAGTCGGGAGCTTTGCAGATCTGGATGCATTGTGGGAATTAGGACGCGGAAATCTGAATGTCACGATCGGAAGTGCTCTGGACATATTTGGCGGTCCAATGCCATACCAGGAAGTGATATCCTACATGAATACAAGATGATAGATCATGAACCATATAATAAAGAAAGAATGTAGAAAGAAAAGGAGTGCTTTAACATGAGCAGATATACAAAAGAAGATATTTTTCGAATTGTGGAGGATGAAGACGTAGAGTTCGTCAGACTGCAGTTCACAGACATTTTCGGAACCCTGAAGAATGTTGCGATCACATCCAGCCAGCTGAAAAAAGCATTGGACAACCGTTGTACCTTTGATGGTTCTTCGATTGAAGGCTATGCCAGGACAGTGGAATCCGATATGGTGCTTTATCCGGATCTGGATACCTTTGTTATTTTTCCATGGAGACCCCAGCAGGGCAAGGTGGCGAGGATCATCTGCGATGTTTATGATCTAAATGGCGAACCTTACATCGGTGACAGCAGGAACATATTAAGAAAAGTCCTGAGAGAAGCAGAGGATATGGGCTATGGATTCCAGGTCGGACCGGAGTGTGAATTTTTCTTATTCCATACGGACGAGGATGGACAGCCAACTACGATCTCTCATGAGAAAGCAGGCTACTTTGATCTTGGACCCATTGATCTGGGCGAAAATGCCAGAAGAGATATGGTTCTGACCTTAGAAGATATGGGATATGAGATAGAAGCCTCACATCATGAGATCGCTCCGGCTCAGCATGAGATAGACTTTAAATACAGTGAGGCACTCAAGGCTGCAGATGATATTATGACCTATAAGCTGGCAATCAAGACAATTGCAAAGCGGCATGGATTATTTGCGAGTTTTATGCCCAAACCAAAGGATGATGTCAACGGATCGGGGATGCATCTGAATATGTCATTGACCCGCAATGGTGTGAACGCATTTAATGACGAAACAGGAGAACTTGGACTGAGTCAGGAAGCGTATTATTTTATGGGTGGCATAATAAAGCATATTGAAGCGATCACTATGCTGACGAATCCTCTGGTAAATTCCTACAAACGGCTCGTTCCAGGTTTCGAGGCACCGGTTCATATAGCCTGGTCGACTTCGAATAGAAGCCCATTGATCCGAATTCCTTCGAACAGAGGAGAAAGTGCCAGAATCGAATTGAGAAGTCCGGACGCTTCGACAAATCCATACATCGCATTTGCGGCTTGTCTGAAAGCAGGTCTGGATGGAATCAAGAATAAGACGGCACCACCGGCTCGTGTCGATGGATCTGTGTTTTCTGATGCGTGTCATCTGGATCTAAAACCTGGAATTGCTCCTATGCCTGGAGACCTGGGAGAAGCAATTGCTGCATTCGAGAAGGATGAGCTGATCAAGAGTGTTCTTGGCGATTCGATCTGTGATAAATATGTAGAGGCCAAAAAGAAAGAATGGGAAACATATAAATCCAAGGTCACAGAATGGGAAATAAATGAATATCTTTACAAAATCTAATTATTGGCAGAAGAGGTAATATAATATATGAACGTCATTGTTGTATTTCCCAAACCGGAAAGTGCACAGCAGATCAAAAAAATCCTGCAGCAGAATGGATTTGATGTCCAAGCCGTTTGCTCAACAGGAGCACAGGCACTGCAGCAGGCAGGTGGTCTGGATAGTGGAATTATCGTATGCGCTTATCGTTTTGCTGATATGATGTTCACTGAGCTAAAAGAGTATCTTTCTCCTAATTTTGAAATGCTTTTAATCGCCTCCCCGGAAAATGTGGCTCAGTTCGATCTGCATGATATCGTAAGTCTGAATCTCCCGCTCAAGGTACATGAGCTCGTTCAGACGATGAATATGATCAACTACTCTTTTTCTAGAAAAAGAAAAAAGAAGAAGCTGCAGCCACGAGAGAGAAGCGAGGATCAAAAAGCAATGATTACAGAAGCGAAAGAGCTGCTGATGGAGCGGAACCATATGTCGGAAGACGAAGCACACAGATATATTCAAAAAAGAAGCATGGATAATGGGACGGATCTTGTTGAAACGGCACAGATGATTTTAAGCCTGATGAATTTGTGATATTATTGTATGGTGCAATGGAGGGAGCCGGTGCAAAGTGGGCTCTTTACATTGCACTTTTTATTTGCTATACTTCAGTAGTAGTCCTAAAAAGGAACAATAAATCGGAGGTATCTATGAAATTCACAAAAATGCATGGGATAGGCAATGACTATGTCTATGTAAATTGTATGTCGGAGGCAGTGGAGAATCCTTCGGAAACAGCGAAGCTGGTCAGCGACAGGCATTTTGGAATTGGCTCAGATGGATTGATCTTGATCAATCAGTCAGCTGTGGCTGATTTCGAGATGGAGATGTACAATGCAGACGGATCACGGGGCGAGATGTGTGGAAACGGTATTCGGTGTGTTGCGAAGTATGTTTTTGATAAAGGACTAACAGATAAAAAGATCATAACAATTGAGACTCTGGCTGGAGTCAAGACGGTCTCCCTGACTGTGGAGGAGGGTCTGGTTAGCTTCGTACGGGTTGATATGGGGAGTCCAGAGCTTGATGCAGATAAAATTCCGGTTCTTGTGAAGGAAGGTCAGGTCGTTAATGCAAAGATGCAGGTGCAGGATACAGAATACTATGTGACCTGCGTTTCTATGGGAAACCCACATTGTGTCGTGTTCCTGGAGAATGATATCAAGGACCTGGATATTGCTTCCATTGGTCCGGAATTTGAACAACACGCTTTTTTTCCCAAACGTATCAATACAGAATTTGTCAATGTTTTAGACAAAGACAGACTGCAGATGCGTGTGTGGGAAAGAGGATCCGGTGAGACATTAGCCTGTGGAACCGGAGCATGCGCATCTGTGGTCGCAGCGATCCTGAATGGACATACGAAGGATCATGTGACAGTGGAACTGCTTGGCGGCAGTCTGCAGATCGAGTGGGACAGGCAGCAGAACAGAGTCTATATGACAGGACCGGCGACAACCGTTTTTGAAGGCGAGACTGATCTTATAGTAAGAGGTAGTTAAGCAGAAAAGGAGATAACATGTTTCAAGTAAATGACAATTTTCAGAAGCTGCCCGGCAGCTATTTATTCAGTACGATCGGTAAAAAGGTGAATGCATATGTAAGTGCAAATCCAGATAAGAAAATAATTCGACTGGGTATCGGAGATGTGACACAGCCACTTGCTCCGGCTATCATAGAAGCCATGCATAAGGCGGTCGATGAAATGGCGGATCCGGCGACTTTTCGAGGATATGCACCAGATCTAGGTTACGACTTTTTGAGAGAAGCGATCGTAGAAAATGATTACAGATCCAGGGACTGCGACATTTCAGAAGATGAGATCTTTGTGTCTGACGGTGCAAAATGTGATTCGGCAAATATTCAGGAGCTGTTCGCAGCGGATGCTAAAATTGCTGTCTGCGATCCCGTTTATCCCGTTTATGTGGATTCGAATGTAATGGCGGGCAGAACAGGTGAATATGATGCTGACACAGGGATGTGGAGCAATGTGATCTATATGCCATGTACAAAAGAAAATAATTTTTTTCCAGAATATCCAGTGGAGGCACCGGATGTGATCTATCTTTGCCTTCCAAATAATCCGACAGGTACTACATTTACGAAAGAACAGCTTCAAGGCTGGGTAGATTATGCGAATCGGGTGAATGCTGTCATAATTTATGATGCTGCCTATGAAGCCTATATCTCAGAAGAGGATGTTCCGCATTCCATCTATGAATGTGCCGGAGCAAAGAAGTGTGCTATGGAACTTCGCAGCTTCTCTAAAAATGCTGGCTTTACGGGGGTTCGACTCGGATTTACCGTAGTACCGAAGGAGCTGATTCGTGAGGGGGTATCTTTGAATGGAATGTGGGCAAGAAGACATGGAACAAAATTCAACGGTGCGCCTTACATCATTCAAAGAGCAGGAGAAGCGGTATATTCAAAAGAAGGAAAAGAGCAGCTAAAGGAACAGATTGCTTACTATATGAAAAATGCGGACTATATCAAAAATGGACTTCAGGAAGCAGGATATACCGTTTTCGGTGGTGTGAACGCGCCATATATCTGGCTTAAAACACCGGAAGGAATGTCCTCCTGGGATTTCTTTGACTATCTTTTAGAGCAGGCTAATGTAGTGGGAACACCAGGCTCTGGTTTTGGTCCAAGCGGGGAAGGATATTTCCGTCTGACTGCATTTGGATCCTATGAAAATACAGTCGAAGCGATCGAGCGAATTAAAAAAATGACAAATTCTGCTTAAAAATGTCATTTTCTGCAATAAACTATATTTTTTTTTCGAAATAGTGTACGTTATACATAAGCAGCAGGTACAACAAAATCAGTAATTGCTTATGTATTATAATGGGAGTTCTAATATGCGGCTCTTGTTTCCTATAAATTGAAAAATCTTCTGTTTGGTATGGCAGCATTAAATCATGCTTCTTGTTGCCACCCCCTTCCAAACAGAAGATTCCCCTGAAAAAATAATGAAAAGTAAAAATGTATTCTGACTTCTGATAAGATGCGTGCGATGGGATTTGTGCACATCTTATTTTTTGTTGCGTTTTCTCTGATTTGGATCCAGCAGTCTTTTTCGAATGCGCAGGCTTTCCGGCGTCACTTCAAGCAACTCATCTGTATCAATAAAATCAATTGCCTGCTCCAGACTTAAAATACGCGGTGGAGTAAGTGTCAGTGCTTCGTCAGCAGAAGAGGAACGTGTATTGGTGAGCTGCTTCTTTTTGCAGACATTAAGCTCAATATCCTCAGCTTTTGCATTTGCACCAATGACCATTCCGGCATAGACCTTAATACCTGCTCCAATGAATAATTGCCCTCTGTCCTGTGCGGAAAAAAGACCATAGGCAACGGATTCACCAGTCTCATATGCGATCAGAGAACCTTGCTTGCGGTATTGGATCTCTCCCGCGTAGGGCTCGTAGCCTTCAAAAATGGTATTCAAAATACCATTACCCTTGGTGTCGGTCAGAAATTCGCCTCGATATCCGATCAATCCTCTTGAGGGGATTCGAAACTCCAGACGTGTATATCCGCCGCTGATGCTCTTCATATTTAAAAGATTTCCTTTTCGCTGGCTCAGCTTGGAGATGACAGCACCCGTAAAATCATCAGGAACGTCCACATATGCGAGTTCGATCGGTTCTAATTTGTGTCCGGCTTCGTCGGTGTGGTACAGCACTTCTGCCTTACTTACTGCAAATTCATATCCTTCACGGCGCATGTTTTCGATCAGAACAGACAGATGCAGTTCCCCGCGGCCTGATACCTTATAGCTGTCGGGAGAGTCCGTCTCTTCCACTCGAAGACTGACGTCAGTATTTAATTCTCGGAATAGCCGATCCCTGATGTGCCTTGAGGTAACGTACTTTCCTTCCAGACCGGCAAATGGACTGTCATTCACAATAAAATTCATGGAAAGTGTGGGCTCAGAAATTTTTTGAAATGGAATCGCCACCGGCTGATCTGTGGAACAGATCGTATCGCCAATATGCAGATCAGCAATTCCGGATATTGCTACGATTGCACCGATCCCGGCTTCCTTCACTTCGACCTTATTCAGACCGTCAAATTCGTAGAGCTTACTGATGCGGACTTTTTCCTTCTTATCCGGTTCATGGTGATTTACAAGGACAGCATCCTGATTTACGCGCAGTATACCGTTATCCACTTTACCAACACCGATACGACCAACGTACTCGTTATAATCGATTGTACTGATCAAGACTTGGGTACTTGCATCAGGATCTCCCTGGGGACCTGGGATATAATCTATGATTGTGTCGAACAGATCGACCATATCGTCTTTGGGTGCGTCGAGATCGATCATGGCATATCCGTTTCGCGCAGATGCATAGACAAAAGGACAGTCCAGCTGCTCGTCAGAGGCATCCAGATCAATGAAAAGCTCTAAGACCTCATCGATGACCTCTTCAGGTCTTGCTTCGGCACGGTCGATCTTATTGAGGCAGACGATGACAGGCAGATCAAGGGCAAGCGCCTTCATCAGCACGAACTTTGTCTGTGGCATAACTCCCTCAAAGGCATCTACCACGAGAACGACACCATTTACCATTTTGAGCACTCGTTCTACTTCGCCGCCAAAGTCAGCATGACCAGGCGTATCGATAATATTTATCTTGGTATCTTTATAGGTGACAGCTGTATTTTTGGACAGGATCGTGATGCCTCGTTCACGTTCCAGGTCATTGGAGTCCATAACACGTTCCTGAACCTCCTGATTTTCACGAAATACACCGCTTTGCTTAAGGAGCTCATCGACCAGTGTCGTTTTTCCATGGTCAACATGAGCTATGATTGCGATATTGCGGATGTCCTCTCTTATTGTATTCATATGAATATATTCCTTCTTTCTGATTGGGTAAAAGCATTAGAATCAAGCCTGTACATCACAGACCAACTACTAATTTTATCACATATTTTAAAATAAGCAAGTAAAAAAATTATGTAAATCACAGAAATGCTTTCATTATTCTATGAAATCGTGTAGAATAGACTAGAATTATGTATATACTTATTTTTAATGAGGAATTGAATGAAAGATATGAATCAAAACACAGCGTCAGTCTGGAACAGGATCGAAAATTGGCTGTACAAGGCAATCGCATTATTTTTTAAAAAAATTTTAAAACGAAATATATCAAAGGAACAGTTCGCCGGAATTATGGAATTCGTGAAATTTGGATTGGTGGGAGTCACAAATACTTTGGTCAGCTATCTGATCTATGTCGGAACACTCCTTATTCTTCGGTCATTTGGACTGATGCCTGAAGTTGATTATATTGCAGCACAGATTCTGTCTTTTGTACTAAGTGTCCTCTGGTCCTTCTTACTGAACAGTAAATTTGTGTTCATTCTGAAAGAAGGGGAGAAGAGAGACTGGCCAAGTGCTCTAGCAAAGGCCTATATTTCATATTCCTTCACCGGCTTGTTTTTGAATAGCGTTTTACTAATACTATGGGTCAATGTATTCCATATTTCAGAATTTCTTGGTCCCATTATTAATCTGTTCGTAAGTGTGCCGATCAATTTTATTATGAATAAATTCTGGGCATTTCGAAGTGAAGGCAGAAAATCGTAAGCTTCATGATTATATCAAGATATCAGTTATAGGGTTTGAGCAAGAAGATAGAAATCAGAAGAAAAGTCATATATCGTCACAGGGTAATGTAGAGTTTGGATTTCGTAGGAGGCATAAGGGAATGAAAAAATTGACAGCACTGTTCTTGGCAGGAGTTCTGCTTCTGTCAACAGCATATTCAAATGTGGATGCGGCATCGCTTGATGGCAGTACGCAGTCACAGATAAGTGAACAGACAGAAGAAAATCAGGATGCTGATTCTGTTGATACGCAGGAGTCATTAACAGATGAGACATATGGTGAAGAGTCGAACAGTGAAACTTCAGAAAGTGAAGTGAGCGAAAGTGAAGTGGTTTCGACAGAGGAACAAACGACAGAATCTGCCAGCTTGGAGCTGCCCATCGCAGAAACGGAATCCCAAGAGATGTCAGAGAGTACGGAAGAAACCACGGATACGGAATCGGTCACAGATACGGAAGAATCGGTTAACTCAGAAGAAGAGATCACGACCCAGACGGCCGCTATGACGCAGAATCTGATCGTCATGGACGCACCTCTCATTGACTGTGTCATCATAGACAGTGCCACTGTGACAACACCGGGAACTGAGGTGGTTTCTATCGGACTAGATAACGCAGAGCTTTCGTTAAAAGCGGTCTATCTGCAGTACCGCAGTAAAACAAGCAATACGATCTATACAACAAAGGCAGAAGTGCTGAAAGAAGATATGGCAGTGTTTTCCTTTGATTTCAACAGAAGCAGTGAGACTGGCGAATACAGTCTGTATGCACTGAGATTTGAGTATAGCACGAATACGCTGACTACCCTGTTCTCAGATATGGGAATTGAAGCCGGATTCGGCGTGAATCAGGAGGCTTCTTTTACACCGGATGATGTTGCATTATCTCAGGAAGAATTAGATACCATCTCTTCTGCAGCATCGATAGATGCAGTATCGATCGATAGTAATGGATCAGCAGCCACTGTTTCCGAGCTGAGTGATGTAATAGCAAGTGCGAGTATGCAGACAGGAGTTTCGAAATATTCAGCAGGGATCGATGCGACTGGGGCAGGCACCATTGTAGTAGTTCTGGATCCAGGACATGGAGGTGCTGACACGGGTGCAACTCGTAATGGAGCCTATGAGAAAGTCTTGACATTAAAAATTGCCCAGTATGCAAAAGCTGAATTGGAACAATATCAGGGAGTCAAGGTATTCCTTACCAGAACAGGTGATACCTATTTAACACTTGCCCAGCGAGCAGCCTATGCAGATAGTGTGGGAGCAGATCTCTTTGTCAGTTTACATGTGGATGCCTATACAAATTCAACAGCCAATGGTGCATCTGTTTATTATCCGAACTCAAATTACAATGCCTCTGCAGGCAAGACCGGAAAGAATGTTGCCGCTGAAATTTTGACGAACCTGGTATCGCTTGGTTTCACGAACAGGGGAATCCTGATCAGAAATTCTGAAAATGGAACAACCTACCCGGATGGATCCCTGGCAGACTATCTTGGAGTGATTCGGGAAAATAAACTTTTGGGAATTCCGGCTATTCTGGTCGAGCATGGATTCTTGTCAAATGATAGTGATTATCAGAATTACTTAAGCTCTGATGCAAAGCTGCAAAAACTAGGAGTCGCCAATGCAACGGGCATTGCCCAGTATTATGGTCTTTCGAAGACAGGCACAATCGAAACGCCTGTCACATTGATGACACCGGTTCTCGAACAGGTCACCTCAAAGAATAGCGAGAAGTTGTTGATAAGCTGGGGCGCTGTTACGGGTGCAGACAATTACCGGATCTATCGTTCGACCTCAGCAGATGGAACCTTTAAATTCTTAAAAACAATCAAGGATGGAAAACTATATTATACAGACGGCAATGTGAAGACCGGAAAAGTGTATTACTATAAGGTTCGTGCGATCATGTATGATGGCTCTGAAACAATCGCAAGTGAATACAGCACCGTTCTGGGAGGAAAGACTGCAGCCCAGGCATCCAAGGTCAAAGCGAGATCTTTGGATTCGGAATCAATCTATATAAAATGGACAGGTTCAGATAATGTAGATGGATATGCGATATCAAGAGCGACCAAGAAAAATGGGACCTACTATCTTGTTGGAACTGTTGTGGATCCAACAACCACTTCCTATGTGGATTCAGGTCTAAAGACAGGAAAGAACTATTATTACAAAATATCCGCATTTGTCTATAATAATGGAGTCAAAGGCTGGAGTGGGAAAAGTGATTACGCATATTCTCACACAGTTGACACTGTTGCTGTAAAGTATGTCAGATCTAAATCTGGAACATCCACCGAGATCAAGTGGAGCAAGACAAGTGGCGCAAATGGATACAGAATATATCGAAGCACATCGCCTGACGGGAATTATGTAAGGATCAAGACCATTAGCTCTGGAAGTACAACTTCATATGTTGATAAAAAAGTAGAAGCAGGTGTGACTTACTACTATAAAATAAAAGCACGGAATTCAGTAGATGGGTCTACCGGTTACGGTTCCTATAATGGGGTATATGAGGTTCTCGTGCCAGGCACGCCAAATCTTGTATCTGTTACTGCAGCTTCGGGAACGAGGCTGCAGCTTTTATGGGAAGGTGTAGAAGGTGCGAACGGTTATAGGATCTATCGTTCCACGTCAAAGCGTGGAACTTACAAATATATTGCTTCCGTTGCTGCAGATGTCTTGACCTATGTAGATAAAGCAGCAGATCTGAATGCTCGTTATTACTACAAGGTAGCTGCAAAATCGCCAAGCTTAGGCACATCTGGGAGTGGTGATCTCTCAAATATCAAAAGTTCGAGACCGATTCGTGAGACTGCCTTTATCAGTGCACAGTGCAGCCCCTCTGGAAATGCAGATCTGACCTGGGAACGAGTAACAAATACGTCCGGTTATAAGATATACAGATCGACTTCACGCAACGGCACCTATAAGCTGATCACTACGATTACAAGCAATGCCACTACCTTTTACAGAGATAAAAAAGTAGCTAAGGGAGAGACATATTATTATAAGGTCACTGTCTACAGAAGAGGCGACAACGAGACGATGATCGGTGTGCTGTCGGATGCAGTCAGAGTTACAACATTAAGGAGCCCCGTTGTCACATCAGTGTTATCAGAGAATACACGAACGGATCTAAGCTGGGGCAAAACAGAGGGTGCAAGAGGCTATGAGATCTATCGGAGTACTTCTCCAAACAGTATTGGTGAAAGACTGACCTGGACAAAGGAACTCAATTATCAGGATATAGGTCTATCTGAAGGAACCACCTATTTTTACCGAGTGAGGGCTTTTGAGCGGATCAGTTCAGGAGATTATGATTACAGTCTGTATTCGCAGCCGGTATCGATCACCACAGCACCATCGGAATCGACAGAGACACCAACAGAGCAGCCAACGACTGAGAACTACAGTATTATGGGCGATACGACGGTAACTGCAGCACAGCTTCTGGCATTTTATAAGTCCGGATATGGAGTCTATCCAGCCAGTGTCTATTCCCAAAAGGGAGCAGCGACAATCGAAGAGTTCATTGCGATCGTAATGGAAGAAGCAGAGGCAGAGGGAGTAAGAGCGGAAGTATTGTTTGCACAGGTAGCAGTTGAGACGGGATACTTGAAATTTGGTGGTCAGGTCAAGGCGGAGCAATGCAACTTTGGTGGAATCGGTGCAACTGACAATGGAGCAGCAGGGGCGACCTTTGCATCTGTTAGAATTGGACTGCGGGCACAGGTCCAGCATCTTAAGGCTTATGCAAGTAAAGAGGCACTTAATCAGACCTGCGTGGATCCGAGATTTAAATACGTTACAAGAGGGTCGGCCGTATATGTACAGAATCTTGGAAATGGTAAATGGGCAACAGATCCCCTTTATTCGATCAAGCTGATGGCCTGTATTGGAAAAATGAAAACATTTTAAGTATGCTGTTTGCAATTTCACATAAAATATGATAGATTTATCAAATCATTACCAATCTATTTGTTGAACTGATCCTGCTGAGGCAGAAGGGAAATAGTATTATGAGTGGACTTGTACAAGTGTATTATGGTGGTGGAAAAGGGAAATCCACTGCAGCTCTCGGAAGAGCGGTTCGTGGTGTTTCCCAGGATGGAATGAATGTATTTATTATTCAGTTCATGAAGTTTCGTACATCTGCAGAGCAAGAATACTTAAGGCGACTGGAACCAGAGATCAAAATTTTTCGATTTGAGAAGTCAGATGAAGATTACACGGACCTGGATGATCAGGAGAAGTTAGAGGAAATCCAGAATATAAAGAATGGAATTAATTTTGCCAAAAAGGTACTGACCACCGACGAGGTAGATATGCTCATCCTGGATGAGATCCTTGGTCTGGTCGACAATAAAATTATATCCCTTGAGGATCTCATTGCCTTGATTAAATTAAAACCAGATTCCATGACCTTACTGTTGACAGGTCTGAAGATGGTAGATGGATTATATGATTTTGTAGATAATGTTTATAATATCAAGTCCGAAAAAGGCATATAAGGTTTGTATGCACGCTGGTGGAACCTAGGAAAAAGATCAGGACTGATGCTTGCTTCTGTATTGGAGAGGAGTGTCGTTACACATTTTTTTGAATTGTCTATGAAAATAGGAAACACTGGAAAACCCGCATTTTGCACAGATATCCTGAACACTCAGATTCGTTTTCGAGAGTAATTTTTTTGCCATATTCATTCGTTCATTCTGAATATAACTATTGAGTGATACTGATGTTTTTTTATGGAACAGATAAGACAGGTAGTCGGGGTTCATGGGAACGCTCTCTGCTATTTTAGATCGGTTGAGATCTGTTTCAAAAAGATGTTCTCGAATGTATTCCATGATCTGGCTGATGGAATCAGAACTGTTATACGCAAGTTCCTCCTCGATCTGAAGGTGCTTTGTCTGTGTTAGTTGTCTTCTTTTAAATTCAACGATTGCCCGTGAAATTTCATGCTGCAGCTCCAGCATTTTCACGGGTTTTATGATATAAGAAAATACCTTGAGCCGAATTGCATGCTGAGCATAGGGAAAGCTTTCGTGACCTGTCAAAAATATGACGACAGGAGCCTGATTGTTCTCAATCAGCCATTCCGCCAGATCCAGCCCACTTTCCCGTGGCATTTCAATATCAGAAATTATGATGTCAATATCTTCCTTTCCCTCCAGAATTGTTTTTGCCTGCCTTACACTATAGGCCAAGAACTGCTTTTGAATCCCAAGTGAAGTCCAGTCAATTCCTTCCGCAATCCCTTTTACAATAAAATATTCGTCGTCCAGTATCAAGATATTCATAGCACCCTCCTCACCCCTTTGTTCGTATGATTCCAGGATATTCCAAATAGGGAAGCAGGATATCTATTCTTGCACCCCATCCCGGCTCATTCGAAAAGATGACTCGGGCAGATTCCCCATATAGAAGAATAGTTCTTTTTAAAATATTGTATAACCCAATTTTGTTACCGGTGATCTGTTCCGCCTGTAGTTTTTCGAAATGATTCAGCTTATCTAATATCGTATCTGAAAATCCATCTCCTGAATCTATGTGAGTGATATGGATCCGTTTTTTGTCACCTTCATATTCAATGTCACCATTGATTTTTAGTTTTAAGATTTCTCCCATCACAATATTATATTTAATCGTATTCTCAGTCAGCATAAGGATCAGCAGAGGGCAGATCGATGCTGTCTGACAGTCGCTATCCATATCTAGACAAAATCGCAGAGAATCCGGGAAACGGATCTGCGTCAGCTCAATATAATTTTTTACATAGTAGAGCTCAGTGGATACAGATACCATATCATTACTGCTTAAGGTATATCTCAGATGCTCGGATAAGGTGCGTATCATCTTTTGTAACAGCTCTCCCCCATTTTCAGCAGACTGAATGGAGGGTATCGTAGCCAGACAGTTGATAAGAAAATGAGGTGCGACCTGAGATTTGAGGTACTGCAGCTCGAATTCGGTCTTTGCGATCCTCGCCTCATAGATATTGATCTTGAGTCCTGAAATTTCATCATATAGGTATTGAATCGCAGACTCTATTTCCAATACCTCAATACACCGTTCCTGGGATTTGGCCAATGAAATCTCGTAACCGTTCTGCACCTGCTCGGAAGCTGTTCTGAGTGCAGAGAGTGGCTTGTTCAAAAATCTGCTGACGGACAGAGAAAGCAGAACTAAAAAAATCACCACGATGATCAGGAGGATCAGATAAGAACGATAAAGGGGCATAAGTGCAGACTGTATGGTAGAGTCGGGGATCAGCATGGTCAGATAAAAGGAGCTGAAATTGAGCTTTGATGAAATCTGCAGGAACTTCTGGCGGCTGTTATCTGTAATCACCTGAAAATCACTGCTGAATCCTGGCAGGCTGTCACTGGACCAGCCGGCACCGGAATAAATCTGACCGTCCTCAGACATAAATAGATAATCGGCATCCAGAATCGACATTTCTTTCAGAGAGGCAGTCAGCTTGTCAACATTTGTCCAGGCGCCCATGACGGAATAAGGCGTTTTGATTATACGCAGCAAAAATACATCACTGTCATGTGTAACGAAGAACCAGTCTGTTGTATAGCCGGTGATTCCCTCAAATTCACGGAAATCAGACCTGGCAAGTGATTTTACATATTCGTTGAATTGCGAAGATGTGTTAATGTGAAAGCTGGAAACATAACTGTCTGTTCTTGGTGCATAGATAAAGAGCCCATCAATATTCGATAGATAGGGAATCGTATTATTAAGAAGCTGATGGACTCGAATCCTGTATGTAATGGTATCCGAGGGTGAATTTAATGTAGTCAAAAGACCTACATCCGTATTGCTGACGGAGTACGTGTAAAGAGTATCCTCCACCGAGTCGAAATCATCAGACAGCTGATCACAGTACAGATTCAGGGATTCGGACAGGTTCTTGTAAGTATTATTCAGCAGCGAATTGTAATAAATATAGTAGGAGAAAATCAGGGATATTGAAAGGACGAATATCAATGCAAAGGAGAAAATGGAGATTCTTTTTCTCAATGAGTATCTGGAAAAACGCATTCTGCTGCACCTGCGATAGAGCTGTATGAAAAACTGTCTGCCATAAAACAAAGCATTGCGCAATGGAAATCTCCTCCGGACCAGGCCATGAAATTTTATATCTAAGAAGAGTGCAATAAAAACTAAGAAAAGTGAATTGCATTTGGAATTATTAAAATTATATAATAAATATTGTTAGTAGTCAAAGAAATTGTACGAATTAAACAAAGAAAAGGAGAGGGATCTATGAAAAAAATTGTGGCTTTTGCTTTATGTTCGATCATGGTGACTACATTACTCGCCGGCTGCGGTGGCAGCAGTTCCGATACTGGTGACAGTGTTTCGGATACGGGAGCAACTGCATCAACGGATAGTGGGGACTATCCGACTGTAGTCCTTGCATTTATGAATTGGACGGGACCGCCTGCCGGAATTGACAGGATCGAAGAAAAAATCAGTGAATATACGAGAGAGACAGTTGGGGCAAATGTACAGCTGGAAATCATGGATGCAGCATCGTATAATCAGAATCTTACGCTCATGCTTTCCTCTGGTGAGCAAGTCGATATTTTCAATGCTATTTCAATTGGATATACCTCTAGTGTCAACAAAGGATATACACTAGATCTAGAGGAAGATGACCTGATTGCGACCCATGGTGCAGACATTCTGACAACATTGGATGCCGATTATATTAATGCCTGCAGGATCGATGGTATTTTATATGGTCTGCCAAATCAGCGTGATATGGCAATTGGTATGTACGGATTTGCCATTGGTGCAGAATACCTGGATACCATTGGGTATGATTACAGCTCTAAATACGAATCTGAAGATAGTGAAATCATTTATTCTACATTTGACGAGATCAATACGATCTATGCACAGCTGCATGAAGCATATCCTGATAAATATGTATTGATGCCGCAGGAAGCAACACTGACACAAGGACCTGCAGTGGATGCGGTCGGCGGAGATAATTTTGGTGTATTGCTGGATCCGGAGAATAGTATGGTCGTAGAAGATATGTTTACGAGTGAAGCATTTTATGAACTCTGCTCAATGATGTATAACTGGAATCAGCTTGGCTACATGTCACAGGATGCACTGACAGATGATACTGCTGCGACATCACAGGCAAAAGCAGGTACAGTCATGTCCTATCTGACAGCAACGAAGCCAGGAATCAAACAACAGGAAAGCAACCTTTGCGGAAGAGAGATGATCATCTTCCAGTGCGGTGAAGATTTTATGAAAGCATCTTCAGTAGCAGCAATGCCATGGTGTATCAATTCTGGAACGGAGGATCCTGTTCTTGCAATGAAAGTCCTGAATGCTTTCTATAGCGATCCTTATCTCTCGAACCTGCTATGCTGGGGAGAGGAAGGGGTAGAGTACCAGAAAACGGAGGATGGACACATTACCTTCGCAGAGGGAATTACCGCAGAAAGCTCACAATATTATAATAACGTGAACTGGCAGCTGCCAAATCAGTTCATTGCAGAAATATGGGAAGGTGACAGTCTGGATATTTGGACAAAGATGGAGACCTTTAATAAGGAATCAGTAAAATCCAAGGCTTTGGGATTCGCTTTTGACAACAGCAGTGTGGCAAGTGAATATACAGCACTAATGAATGTCTATAACGAATATGGAAAAGCATTATTCTATGGATTTGCAGACCCTGATACATCCATTGCAGAATTCGAGTCTAAGCTTCAATCTGCTGGATTGCAGACTTATATGGAAGCAAAACAAGCCGCACTGGATCAGTGGGCAGCTGATAATGGCGTGAAATAAGTGGAATAGGGCAGAAAAGGAAGCGCTTTTCTGCCCTGTTCTTATAAGTCACAATTCATAAATTTGGGGAAGGTGAATATATGAAGCAGGAAACGATTTCGAAAAGCAGTAAAAGAAAATCCAAAACAAGCATGAAAAGATGTATTCCGGTCTATTTCATGGCATTGCCGGGACTGTTGTATCTTTTTATCAATAATTATATGCCGTTGCCGGGACTGGTGCTGGCATTTAAGGATTACAATGCCAGAAAAGGGATCTTTGGATCCGATTGGGCAGGATTAGACAATTTTAAATATCTTTTCAAGACCCAGGATGCCTATATTATAACCAGAAATACGCTGGGTTATAACACCATATTCATCATTGTGAATACGGTGTGCGGTATTGCAATTGCGATTATTCTATCGGAAATGACATCTAAGCTTAAGAAATTCTACCAGTCATCTATCCTGATGCCATTTTTGATCTCCATGGTCATTGTCAGCTATCTTGTATTTGCATTTTTGTCAACGGAAAATGGATTTATCAATAACACGATAATCGAGTGGATGGGAAAAGAGCCGGTTTCCTGGTATACGGAAAAGCAATACTGGCCTTTCATTCTTGTATTTGTCAATACCTGGAAGGGCGTAGGATATGTCTGCATTATTTATCTGTCAACGATATTGGGATTTGACAGGTCATATTATGAAGCAGCAGCCATCGATGGTGCTTCGAAGTGGAAACAGATCACAAAAATTACGATACCGATGCTAAAGCCCACGATCATCATGCTGACCCTGATGTCGATCGGAAGAATTTTTTATTCCGATTTTGGACTGTTCTATCAGGTGCCTCAGAATTCAGGAGCACTGTATCCTGTCACGAATACGATTGATACTTATGTATACCGTGGACTTCTTGAGCTCGGCGATATCACGATGTCAGCTGCAGCCGGTGTATATCAGTCAGTGGTAGGATTTGCACTTGTACTGACTGCAAATCTTGTGGTGAGTAAAATTGACAAAGAGAGCGCACTGTTTTAGAGAGGGGAATCAGAATGAAAACAAGAGAAGAACGACGATTTCAGATAATGGGCAATATCGTTATGATGACTCTGTCCCTTATGGCGATTCTGCCAATGGTGCTGCTGGTAACTTCATCATTAACAGATAATGACACATTAATTCAAAATGGTTATGCTTTTTTGCCTGCAAAGTGGAGCATGGAAGCATATACCTATATTTTTAGTACTGGGGATTCGGTCATACATGCATATGGAATATCCGTGGTGTTGACAATATGCGGAACCATTCTCTCCATATTTGTTACGACTCTCCTTTCGTATGCACTGTCGAAAAAATGGCTGCCTGGAAAAGGTGCACTGACGTTTCTTGTGTTCTTTACCATGCTGTTCAATGGCGGTCTTGTTCCGACCTATATGAATTACACCAATGTCTTCGGCATTAAAAATACATTCTGGGCACTTTTAATTCCAAGCCTTGTCACAAATGGATTTTATATTCTGCTGATGAAATCATATTTCGCATCCAGTATTCCGGAGGAGCTTTTAGAAGCAGCTTATATCGATGGTGCAGGAGAATTTCAGACATTTTATAAAATCGCACTGCCCCTTGCAAAACCGATCGTAGCCACAATCGGTATGTTCGCAGCCATTGGATATTGGAATGACTGGCAGAACGGGTATATTTATCTTACGAGCCGCACAGATCTGTATTCCATACAGAACCTGTTGAACAGAATGATACAAAATATACAGTTCCTGACACAGAGTTCAGCGAACCTGACGAATGCCAATATAGGTCTTGCGTCGATACCAACAGTATCTGTCAGAATGGCAATGGCTGTAGTAGGAATTCTGCCGATCCTGATCGTCTATCCATTCGTGCAGAATAACTTTGTAAAAGGAATCACATTAGGAGGAGTGAAGGGCTGATGGGAGCGGGATATTATACGATTACAAAAATAACAGATTTTGGGCCATATGTGACGAAGGTGATTTTGCCGCTGGATTTTGAAATTGCAAACCATAATCTGCCAGAGGGTGCGTTTTCAGTCTATGTTGAGAGACTGGATAAAAAGGGAAATGTAATCGAAGTGCCAAAGAGTTGGATGGCTCCTGATGACAAGGAGCCCAGTAAAGGGTATATTCCCGTAATGGAAGCTTTTACCTGCGATCTGGATGGTGAAAAGAAAGAGGTAGGAGAGTACATTGCACTCTGCATGAGATATGGACCCACATGTCAGCTCTCTGCTTCCATCACTGCAGTAGGTGGATTCAATGTCTATCTCTACAGCAGGTATGTGATTACCCAGACAAAAACAATTGAGGATGAACATGAACTGATACAGGGTAAGGTCTATGATTTCTGCCTGGAGAACAGGGAAGTGGATTCTTATGGATTTTTGAACAGTATCAGCCAGTATCGAGAATGTCCTCTCAGGTACGGATATTTTATCCCTCAATACAAAGGTGAAAAACATCCCCTGCTGATCTGGCTCCATGGAGGCGGGGAAGGCGGAGTGGAACCAACGATTGCTTATACCGGCAACAAGGTCACAAATCTAATCACACCTAAAATACAGGATATGTTTCAGGGGGCATATGTTCTTGCCCCGCAAACAACTACCTTCTGGTTAAATGACGGAACAGGAACCTATGGCGATACAGGTAAGACAATATATGGCACAGCGCTGATGGAACTGATCAAAGAGTTCTTGTCCTTTAACTCTGGCATTGATTTGGACAGGATCTATATCGGCGGAGATTCAAATGGCGGCTTTATGACGATGCGTATGATTGTCGATTATCCGGATTTTTTTGCAGCTGCATTTCCAGTCTGTGAAGGACTTTATGATAGAAGGATATCGGATGAAAATATTGAGCAAATCAAGCACCTTCCAATCTGGTTCACCCATGCCAAAAATGATACGATCCTGCCTCCGGAAGAAACTGTTCTGCCGACTTACCACCGTTTGATTAAGGCAGGTGCCGCAGATGTTCATCTCACACTATGGGATCGCATTACTGATATTCATGAGGGATTTCAAAATGATAAAATGGAACCCTATGAATATATGGGACATTTTTCCTGGATCCCCATGCTCAATGATGACTGTCATCTAGACTATGACGGCTCCAGCGTAACATTTCAGGGACAGGATGTGACATTATTGCAGTGGCTCTCAAAGCAAAAACGAACTATATGATCGGGCTGGAATGCTCTAGCATTGATTGACATTAAAAACACGACATGCTATAGTAGTATCAGCTTAAACGTAAGCGGAAGCAGTAGTAACTGAATAGATGAAATGACCGGATAGAGGTTGCGCGATTCAAAAGTATATTTTCTGATGTAACAGATACAGATGAGGAAGATAGAAAGGGGAAAGCGCCGAAGGATAGTTCCGACTGTAGGAAAGATCCTGGGCATGCGATGAAGAACCGTATGACTGTCATTCTGAATATCAGAATGGAGTGCTATCACTGATTTAAGAACTTATAGCCGGCTCGTAATGTGAGTTGGCTATTTTTGAGATTAGATCTCTACCTGTTAGTTTCACCTGACATGTTTGTAGGAGGATGAAGTATGTCGATTTTTAAGGGATCTGGTGTTGCGATCGTGACACCCATGAAGGATAATTATGATGTGAATTATGAGAAACTAGAAGAGCTGATCGACTTTCAGATCGATCATGGATCAGATGCTATCATCATTTGTGGAACCACAGGTGAGAGCTCAACACTCACCATGGAAGAACACCATGAGGTTATTGTAAAGGCTGTGGAATTTACTAAGAACCGGGTTCCCGTTATTGCCGGAACCGGATCGAACTGCACCAGAACAGCGATCCAGCTATCAAAAGAAGCACAGGAGGCAGGAGCAGACGGTCTGCTGATCGTGACACCATACTATAATAAAGCGACCCAGGCTGGTCTGATCAGTCATTATGCTCAGATCGCTGAAGCGGTCAGACTTCCTGTAGTCATGTACAATGTGCCTGGCAGGACTGGCTGCAATATGCTTCCGGAAACAGCTGCAGAGCTTTACCGCAAATGTGACAATATTGTAGCTTTGAAAGAAGCAACTGGTAATGTCGCACAGGCTGCAAAGACGATGTATCTGACAGATGGAAAACTCGACCTGTATTCCGGTGAAGATGGAATTGTCGTGCCACTTATGTCTCTTGGCGGAATTGGAGTCATCTCAGTATGGGCAAATATTGCACCTCAGAAGGCACATGACATGTGTATGTCATATCTCAATGGAGATGTGGCAGCAGCGGCAGCCATGCAGCTGGAAGCAATACCACTGATCGATGCATTGTTTTCTGAAGTGAATCCAATACCGGTAAAAAAAGCGTTGAATCTTATGGGCATGGGTGCCGGACCAGTGAGATCTCCGCTGACTGAGATGACAGAGAAAAATACGGAAATCTTAAAAAGTGCAATGCAGGTATATGGGCTGCTCTAATAACAGGAGGA
This sequence comes from Lachnospiraceae bacterium, assembly GCA_047974745.1. Taxonomy (GTDB): domain Bacteria; phylum Bacillota; class Clostridia; order Lachnospirales; family Lachnospiraceae; genus JBKECO01. The sequence continues at coordinate 33,762 of JBKECO010000020.1, read as the reverse complement.
CAATTGAATGATCAAGGTAATAATGCATGGATGCAATGGCAGAATGGGACAGGTGATCTCACAGATCTGCCGTGACGACAGTGAGGTGGAAATTGTCGCTGGAATTGATGTATCTGATCAGATCAGGAACGAATATCCTGTCTACCTTTTGGCAAAGGACTGTGATGTGAAAGCGGATGTGATCATTGATTTTTCAACTGCAAAGGCTGTTGACAGTATTCTGGATTACAGCATAACAAAGAAGCTACCCATCGTTCTATGTACCACCGGACTGAGCCAGGAACAGCTGCTGAAAGTGGAACAGGCAGCGCAGGAAACAGCAGTTCTAAAATCTGCCAACATGTCACTTGGGATCAACGTATTGATGAATCTGCTGAAATCTGCTGTGAAAGTTCTAAATCCAGCTGGTTTTGATGTAGAGATCATTGAAAAGCACCACAATCAAAAACTGGATGCACCAAGCGGAACAGCTCTTGCTTTAGCAGACAGTATGAATGAAGCAATGGATCACAAGTTCGAATATGTGCTCGACAGAAGTCAGAGCAGACAAAAGAGAGAGAAAGAGGAACTTGGTATTTCAGCTGTTCGGGGAGGAACGATCGTAGGGGAACATGAGGTCATTTTTGCAGGTACAGATGAAGTTGTGGAGATAAAACATACAGCTTACTCCAGATCTATTTTTGCAAAAGGAGCAGTTGAAGCAGCAAAGTTCCTGGCTGGTAAAAAGGTCGGCTCCTATGATATGCAGGACGTAGTCAGCTCATAAGAAAAAGGGTGTATTTTATGGAAGATATGGAAATTCGTTATTTGCGAAGTCTAGCCAGACAGTATCCGACCATCGCATCGGCGGCAACGGAGATCATCAATCTGAAAGCGATCTTGAGCCTTCCAAAGGGCACAGAACACTTTATTACTGACATCCATGGGGAATACGACCAGTTTCAGCATATTATAAAAAATGGTTCCGGGGCGATCCGGAAAAAAATCGAGGATGAATTCGGAAACGCCTTCTCGGCCTCTGACAAGAAGGAGCTTGCGGCACTTATCTATTATCCGGAACAAAAGCTGAATGCAGTTCTGAAAAAAGAAGAAAATATTGATGACTGGTACACCGTCATGATCTATCGTCTGATCCAGATCTGTAAAGCAGCCGCATCTAAATATACCAGATCAAAAGTCAGAAAGGCCATGCAGAAGGATTTTGCCTATGTCATTGAGGAACTGATGTCAGGCCGGCCGGATATCTCAGATCAGGAAGCATATTATCGTGAAATCGTACACTCGGTCATAAGTACAGGACGAGCACAGGAGCTGATCATTGCGCTGGCAAATCTCTGCAGAAGACTGGTCGTAGATCATCTGCATGTAGTAGGTGATGTATATGACAGGGGTCCTTACCCGCATCTGGTAATGGATGCACTGATGGAATACCACTCTGTGGATTTTCAATGGGGAAACCATGATGTACTCTGGATGGGTGCAGGTGCCGGTGACAGAGCTTGTATTTCGAATGTCATTCGAATTGCGGCAAAATATGGAAATCTGGATATTTTAGAGGATGGTTACGGAATCAATCTGGTGCCACTGGCAGGACTGGCTATGCATGTATATGAAGAGGATGCCTGTGACTGCTTCAAAGTAGATTATCGAGGAAACGAATATATTGACAGAGATGCACTTTTAGATGAGAAGATTCACAAAGCAATTGCTGTGATCCAGTTCAAATTAGAAGGGGAGAAGATTTTACGGAACCCTACATTTGATATGGAGGACAGACTTCTGTTAGATAAGATCAACTGGGAAGAGAAAACGGTTCAGGTATATGGAAAGACTTATCCCATAAAAGAATCAAAGCTGCCAACGATAGACCCCTCAGACCCCTATAAGCTCTCAAAAGAAGAGTCCGATGTTATGGACAGGTTAAAGACTGCATTTTTGAACTGTGAGCGACTGCAAAGGCATATTCGCTTCATGTTCGCAAAAGGAAGCCTTTACAAAGTATATAACGGTAACCTTCTCTATCATGGATGCGTACCTCTGACAGAAAGCAAAGATTTTGCCAAGGTCAATGTGTTCGGAGAGATGTACAGTGGAAAAGCCCTCTATGATGTGCTCGAGACCTATGCCCGAAAGGGGTATTATTCTATAGATTCAGAAGAAAAACAGCGAGGTCTGGATACCCTCTGGTTCATTTGGGAAAATAAAAATTCTCCGGTCTTTGGAAAAGAGAAAATGACAACATTTGAGCGTTATTTTATTCAGGACAAGGAGACGCACAAGGAACCCAAAAACACCTACTACAGTTGTCTGAATGATGAGGCCACTGTCAATAAGATTTTAGAGGAATTCGGACTCCCGATTCTGGATGCACATATAATCAATGGTCACATTCCGGTAGAAGCCAAGAAAGGTGAATCGCCTGTAAAATGTGATGGAAAACTGCTGATCATAGACGGTGGTTTCTCAAAAGCATACCAGTCAAAGACGGGAATCGCTGGATATACCCTGATCTATAACTCATACGGACTTGTTCTGGCAGCGCATGAACCCTTTGAATCTGTGGAAAAGGCTGTACAGGAGGGCAGTGATGTGCATTCCCATACCACTCTGGTACAGCATGTCGTAAAAAGAAAAACAGTCGCAGATACAGACATTGGAGCCAGACTAAAGGAATCCGTGGATGGGTTAGAATCGCTTCTGGCTGCCTACCGTAAAGGTATCATAGTAGAAGCGCCCCTCTGAAAACCGCGAAACGGTTGAAGAAGCGCCGCTAGAACTCAAAGAACTGTTGCAGGATCGGGAACAGCTTCGAGCTCCTGACCACATAGCTGAAATGATCTTCTCCAGGCAGAATGCGAAGTGTGGAGCCTGTGATACTTGATGCGATGGCTTTGGTCTCTGAAAGCCGGATCAGATCCTTCGATCCCGCCAGGATCAGAGTTGGAATACAAATTTGTTGAAGCTCCGATTTTTTGATATTTGGCTCCTTGATCATTAGGAGCAGGAGCGGATCCTTTGTGCGCAGATACTGCAGCTTGTCAAAGATACGATAACGCAGTTTACAGCCGGAAGGTTTCCTGTTCGGACCACTAAGTGCCATTCCACTTAACAGCTCCGGATGCTGTGATGCAATCAAAAGACCGAGGATACCACCATCACTAAAACCATATAATAAGGGTTTTTCTAAGTGGAGGGCATGGATAAAGCCGACGATATCATCTGCCATTTCCTGGTAGTGGTACTCTTTTACAATACCACTCTGTCCATGGCCCCTGGTATCAATAGCATAGACGGTGTAATACTGAGACAGCTGCGGAATCAGAGTTCGAAATGTCTCCACAGATTCTCCATTGCCATGTAAAAGTAGGAAAGGCTGACCAGTTCCTGTTTTTTCATAATATAAAATCTGACCATTGAGCTGAATATACATAAAAATCTCCCTTGCATTCGTAAAAGTGCACCTATTATAGCATAATCAGAGAAGTTCTTGAAGTGAAAAAAATACTTTGGTATAATTAGTGAAAGAGGCAATTCAGTTTATAAAAGATATGAGGACATCAGATGAATAGAAAAGAAAGAAAATTCTGGGACGTATTTATCGAAACGATCTGTATCATCGGTGCAGTCATTTATTTTGTATTGCAATTTTATAGTGGAATGTACTATAAGCTGGAGATTTCGGACAGGCTTATGCGTATGTTGACAATGTTCCTGCTCTATAGCGGACTGACGATCCTTCAGATGCATCCAGAGCTTATGAATATAGGCTGTGAGGACTGCCTGGAAGGAAAGGTCCGGATCTATGCAATTCGTATGATGCGAATGATCAAGTTGATCATAGTAGTCGGAATGCTGATTCCAAGCCTGGGAGATGTGTTTGGACTTACACTGAATGCAGCATACAGTCTGATCATAGCGATCTGCATCGTGCTAAATATTGCATATTATCTATACCATATCTGGAAGCATAATAAATCGCAGCACAAGCACTGATATTAGTTAGTTGAACTTGTGAATAGGATAGAATAGGGAGAAAATATGAATTTTGACAGAAAGAAATTAAAATTAGATGCGAGGGGTCTGTTATCGGGCAATTTTGGATTTGCAGTGATGGCACTGTGTATTATTTTGCTGATTGAGATTGGGATTGGATTTGTGACGTTTTTGATCTTTGCTCTCAGTAAGAGCGAGGGAGTGGCTGGATTTGTCCAGTTCATAGGTGCAATTTATATCATGCTGCCACTGAATTTTGGACTTGTGATTTTATTCTATAAAATCGGTACCAGACAGACAGTAACAAATAAAACGATTCTGGAGGTTTTTTCAAATAAGATACAATACCTCAATGTTATAATATTGTATATACTGATCTCAATGTTTGTCTCACTTTGGACCCTGCTCCTGATCGTGCCGGGCATTATAGCATCTCTAAGATATTCGCAGGCTCCCTATATTCTGCTTGAGAATCCTGGTATGACACCAATGGAAGCGATTCGTCGAAGCAAAGAGATGACAAAAGGGTTTAAAGGCAGTATTTTTATGCTGAATTTAAGCTTTCTGGGCTGGATGCTCTTAGCACCTTTTACCTTTGGTATCCTCTATCTTTGGCTGATTCCCTATATTGGAGAGACAAATGTGCAGCTGTATTTCTTCTTAAAGGAAGCAAAGCCATCTGCAATCGAAGTGAATAATGGGTGAATGGTATAAAAAAAGCTGCGGTTGCAGCTTTTTTTTAAACTTATATTTTGTGACAGAATCTAGCGAATACAGACTTTATTTCGACCGCTGTATTTTGCATCATATAGTGCATAATCGGCAAGATCCTTTAGCATATCCGGAGAATCAGTAGAATCGGGATAATGAGCAATACCGATGGAAATTGAGATATGCAGCGGATCATTTTTGCCAATATCGATCTCACATTCGTTGATCGTTCGCCGAATCATCTCGGCTTTAGAACACGCTTCTATTTTAGAATAACCGGAAATCACGGCGCAGAATTCTTCTCCTCCGACTCGACCAAGTATTGCATTGTCTCCAAAGCTGGTTTGCAGAGTTTTTGCAATTTGAATCAGGACAATATCTCCTTTTGAATGGCCATAGGTGTCGTTTATTTTTTTGAAAAAATCAATGTCGATCATGAAGCAGGACAAGGACGTCGATTCCAGAGTGGCTTCTTCCTGCGCCACTTTCATTTCCGTTTCAAAGTATCTTCGGTTAGTCAGTCCGGTCAGGTAGTCGAATTTCGCATCCTTCTTGTATCGTTGATATAGTGTGTTTGATACTTTAATATATTCGATCAACTTGTACTGAAACAACGAGGTGATAATGATGATAAACGAATATTGAATAATGATTGATTCCCAATGACCGATCCTGTTTTTAAGCAGGAGTACGAACATAATGATATTAGTCAATAAGAGAAATAGAGTAGCGGATGTCCATTTAATAAAGTTCTTCATCCTGATTTTGCTGAGTGCAAAATATAAGATCAGTACGAGCAGAATCTGAACAGCGGAGTATAGTGCCGATTCGGTGAATCCAAAATACCAAATGCGGAAAAAAATGATCAGCAGACCTGTGATCAGGGAAGGATAGAGGCCTCCGATATAAAAAACTGAAATCAGAGAAAGCGCCCGTAAATCAAGCAAAGTGGTGGTATCTGCAATAGGAAGCGAATAATACATGAGCAGCATTCCGAGAATTCCACCAGATAGACCAAAGAGGATTTTCACACCAGGATTATTGATAGCGTTCCTTGAGAGATCTTTGGCCAGATAACCGATCATAAGGGTGAAGGTCAAAAGCAGTAAAGCACTACTAAAAAGTGTATTTAGCATATATATAGATACCTTTCAACATGCAATATGAATTTGTAAGCCTTTTATACATTTGTAGCACAGAATACACTATTATAGAGATGGAATTCAAAGATAGGTATAAAATAGGGCTCCTTTCAGCGAAAATTACAAGGTTATATGTTATTTTTAGCTGGAAGGTGCTATAATTAGTCTAAGAAAATATCAATAAAGGAGATGACTTATGTTTCAGATTGCAATATGTGATGATGACAGCTATTTTGCCGCGCAACTGGAGAATCTGATACTTACAAGTTACCCCAGGGGGGAATTGGAAGTGGAGGTCTATCTGAGTGCGGAAAGTCTTTTAAAAAACATGAAGACCGAGAACCAGTATGACTTGATCTTTCTCGACATAGAGATGCTAGGCATCAACGGCGTGGAAGCAGGACTACGGATTCGTAATGAATTACGGATCGAGACGACCCAGATCGTTTATGTTTCTGCGAGGGAGGATTACTACAAACAGCTTTTTGAGGTCAGACCAAATAACTTTTTACTAAAACCAGTCAAAACGAAAAAAGTCATAGAGGAAATTGAAAAGGCAAAACGACTAACAGATAAATTCAGTCGGACTTTTTCCTATAAAAAGTCATATACGACGTATAAAGTGAAAATCAGTGATATACTTTACTTTGAGAGCAGTGATAAAAAAATCAGAATTGTAACTGTGCATGGAGATGATACTTTTTATGACAGGCTCACGAATGTCTGTCAGAAATTACAGGGAACTTCATTCCTTCAGATCCACAAATCTTATTTTGTAAATCTAACTCATGTACGTACCTTTCGATACGAACAGCTGATCATGACGAACTCAGATGTATTGGCTATCAGTCAGTCGAAGCGTAAGGAGGTAAGGGCAAAGCAGCTGGAGATGTTTGAAGAGGGATAAAGACTTGATCAATGAATATACGCTGGTTCTGTTCCTGTCATTACTGCAGACCTACAATATTTTTTTGTATTTAAGAACCTTTTGCATAGAACGCAGCTGGAACCGTAGAATGGAAGTGCTTTCCTACGGTTTCTTTATTTTGTCCAGGGTCGTACTTTATCAGGTACTGCTCCTGCCGGCAGCAGCTATTGTGTTTGATCTTATCGGATCGTTTCTGCTGTCACTTAATTATAGATGTACCATCAGCAGAAGATTCTTCCTAGTCACATTTATAAATCTGATTTTTATTATAACTCATGCAGTCATTGCACTTTTGACCCCTGCATATAATCCATCTCTGCTTGTCACGACATTGCATCAATCCTTTTGGGTATCTATCTTATCAGAGTTAGTGAACTTGCTGATAATTACAGCATATTCTATGATGATTCGGAAATTTCCAGGACTTTCTATTAAAAGTGTACTCGTGTATGTACCAATTACATCTGTTTTTATCCTGATTATGGTCTATGAATCGGGATCGATTCCCCCCATATTTCGTGTCATTGGACTATTGCTCCTTTTGGAACTCAATTGGATTATCTTGTATTTTTTTAATCAGATGTCAGCCTATATTGCATTACAGATCAAAATAAAAGAGCTAGAGAACCAGCGGGAATCGTATAAATATGAACTGGAACTGATTCAACAAAGTGTGAAACAGGTCAGAAATATGCGTCATGACATCAAAAATCATATTCTGATCCTGTTCGGTCTCCTACAGGATAATAAAATCGAGGAAGGAAAAACCTATCTGGAGGAATTCAATCATTCATTAAGTATGGAAGGTGAAATCGCAAAAAGCGGGAATATCGTAGTCGACAGTATCATCAATTTCAAACACATTGACATGGAAGCACAGCAGATTAATTTGTCCTTGAAGCTTCAGATACCGGAGGAACTTGCGATATCATCCTTTATATTGTCGACAATTCTGGGAAATCTGATCGATAATGCAATAGATGGGGCCACAGGACGAAGCGACGATCGATATATATTAATTGAAATCGTACAAAAACAAGGTATGCTGCGGATTAAAATTGTAAATTCTTTTGCTGGCGAAATTCATCTTCACGACGGAAAGATTCTTTCTCATAAGCGAGGATACAGTTCGCCCGGAAGAGGTCTTGACCGTGTGCAGGAAATCACAGAAAAGAACCAGGGAATTTTTGAAATCCACTATGATGAGAAAGAATTTCTGGTAGAAGTACTGCTTTACCTAGAATAGAGAGAATCCTTCAAAGCTTATCTTTTCATAGAGTAAAGTATTTAGATATAGATTTTTGTTTCTGTCAAAAGAACTGCCATTTTTCGACAATCCTCAAACGAAACCCTTGAAATCCTCTATACTGTGAATTAACTTACAGAATAAGTTCTCGAATAGGAATACTTTACGAGGAAGGCTTCTAGAGCGAATGGAGGAAAAATGGAACAGAATATATTAAATATCATTGTTTACAGCATAATTTTTTGTTTCCTGATCATAACAGTTCCTCTATTTTTCAGGATCGTGAGTATGAATCGAAGAGCCAAATCGGATTATAAAACAGATCTGATGAATTATCAGACATTTATAGAAAGAGGAAACCGACTGCTTACAACGGTGCAGCCGAATGAATATACGATTCTATTGATAGACATTGCTGATTTTAATTATATTAACCGTACTTATAGCCCAGAGTCTGCGGATACCGTTCTCACAATTCTAACGCAATTTATCCAGAATGCGATCAAGATCGTCGCACAGGAAAAGTTCCTGCTGACGCGTGCTTTTGCAGACCAGTTTATACTGTTGTGCAGAACAAAAATTATTAAGGATCTCGATCAATACACGAAAAGCCAGGAAGGAAATCTGCGGGCACAGATCCAGGAACAGACGAATATCAACATCAATCTGAGATTCAACGTGGGAGAGGTTTGTATCAGTGAACCCAAGAAAGATATCCAAGTTCTGATCGGTGAAGCATATTATGCGAATAAAGAGTGCAAAAATAATTACAAAACATCTGCAGAATCCTTTCAGCAGATCGATATTGAGAAGAAGGCACTAGAAAAGACCATCTTATACCGCATCGATAAAAAACTCTTCGAGAATACACTGCAGGTCTATCTTCAGCCTAAATACGATCTGAACAACGAACAGATCATCGGTGCCGAATCGTTAATCAGATGGATCGAGCAGGGAGAGATCGTATATTTCCCGGATCAGTTCATACCAGTGTTTGAAAAGTACGGATTTATTGAGGAGGTGGATCTGTATATGTTCGAACAGGTATGCAGAATCTCAAAGGATCTAAAGCTTATGGAAAGAGACGACATCACCATATCGGTGAATATTTCCAGAAGTACGATCCTAAAACCCAATATTTCTGAGCAGTTCCGCAGCATTGCGAAACAATATCAGATCGAGCCGGAAAAGATTGAAATTGAGATCACAGAAGGCGGTTGTACTGCCTATGATGTGGAAATTGCTAATCAGATACAAGACATCAAGCAGCATGGATTTATCTTATCCCTTGATGACTTCGGCACAGGGAAATCAACTCTGACGAACGTGAACTTTTTTGATATGGACATCATTAAGCTGGATCGCTACTTCCTTATGAATCAGATCCATAAGCCATATATGACGATCATGCTAAAGAACCTGATACAGCTGATGCATGAACTTGAATTGAGAGTCATTGCAGAGGGTGTAGAGACGATCGAGGATGTAGAGACTCTGCGAGAACTTGGCTGTGATATGGTGCAGGGATACTATTTTTCCAGACCAATTCCAGAAGCGCAGTTTTTTAAATTGATCGAATAAAGACAAAAGACCAGACAACTGGTCTTTTTTTGTGCTACTATCTTATGCATACTTGTCACTAATGTTTAGTGCCAAACAGATTTTTGTTTAAATTGAATATGAGGAACCGAAATGATTATAATAGCATTATAATGAAGTTGTGAAGGCCAAACAACTTTAGTTAGGAATTTACGAATCAATCAGGAGGGTTTAAAATGAAAGAAAAAATTCAAGTATTCGGTCGATTTTTAAGTGGAATGATCATGCCGAATATTGGTGCCTTCATTGCATGGGGTATCATTACAACATTATTTATTGCAGATGGCTGGCTTCCAAATGAAGCGCTAGCTACTATGGTCGGTCCAATGATCACATATCTGCTTCCACTTTTGATCGCTTTTACGGGTGGTAAAGTGGTCGGTGGTTCGAGGGGTGGAGTTATTGCAGCTATCGCAGTAATGGGAATCATAGCAGCGACAACAGTTCCTATGCTTCTCGGTGCTATGGTAGTAGGTCCGATTGCTGGATGGATCATCAAGAAATTCGATCAGTTAGTAGATGGTAAGATCCCAACGGGATTTGAAATGCTTGTCAACAATTTTTCGATCGGTATACTTGGCGCGATTCTTGCAATTCTCTCCTATAAAGGACTTGCACCAGTTATTCAGTTCTTAACAGATGCACTGGCAGTCGGCGTTCAGTTCTTTGTTGATCATCAGATCCTTCCTCTGGCAAGTATATTTATTGAACCTGCGAAAGTACTCTTCCTGAACAATGCAATCAACCATGGTATACTGACACCACTTGGAATCGAGCAGGCAGAGCAATTACATCAGTCGATCTTCTTCCTTATGGAAGCAAACCCAGGACCAGGACTCGGTATCCTTCTTGCATACTGTATCGTAGGTAAGGGTTCAGCAAGAAGTTCAGCTCCCGGAGCAGTCATCATTCATTTCTTCGGTGGTATTCATGAAATTTATTTTCCATTCATATTGATGAATCCTGTACTGATCCTTGCAGCAATTGCAGGTGGTGCAAGTGGAATCTTTACTTTCAACTTATTTAATGTTGGCTTGATCGCACCGGCTTCGCTAGGTAGTATCATAGCAGTTATGGGTATGACTCCAAAAGGAGAGTGGCTTGGAATTTTAGCAGGCGTGTTTATTGCCGCAGCGGTATCTTTCATTATTTCTGTTCCGCTGATCAAAATATTTGGTAAAGATGATTCCAGTCTGGAAGCAGCTCAGGCAAAAAAAGATGCCATGAAAGCAGAGTCAAAAGGAATGACACCAACCGCATCAACAGCTTCTACTGTAAATGTATCATCTGCAGGAGTGAAAAAGATCGTGTTTGCTTGTGACGCAGGAATGGGATCCTCCGCAATGGGAGCTACTGTTTTGAGAAAGAAATTAAAAGCAGTGGGACTCGACACCATAGAAGTTATCCATGCACCGGTGTCCCAAATTCCAAGTGATGCACAGATCATAGTAACTCATGAAACGTTAAGAGAGCGTGCAGCACACAGCAATCCAAATGCGGAACTGGTGTTGATTACTAATTTCATGAACGCACCACAGTATGATGAGCTTGTAGCAAATCTGCTGGACAGATAAGATAAGGGAATTTTTTAGCACGGTCCTTCGGGATCGTGTTAAATTCCGTATTAAGACAGGAGGGAATCGAATGGAGCTCAGTCCAAGGGTAAGAGAGATTTTGCTAATTTTACTGGACCAGGATGATGTGGTATCGGTAAAAAATCTTGCACTTTTGATCAATATCAGTAAAAGGACGGTACAACGTGAACTGGATTATATCAGTTACATACTAAAGAGTTTTCATATCTCCCTTTGTTCTAAGACTGGAGCCGGAATCTGGCTGGAGGGTGAAGATTCTGATAAGCTTCTTCTTCGCAAGGAACTGGCGAACTATGAGATAAGAGATTATGCGGACAAAGCTGAGCGTCGAAAACGCCTAATGCTTGAGATTCTTCGGGATCAGTCGCCCAAAAAACTATATTACTTCGCAAATTTACTGTCTGTGAGTGAAGCGACGATTAGTAAAGATCTGGATCAGATCGCTCCATGGTTCTTAAAATATGACTTGACGATCGTCAGAAAACAAGGTCTTGGCGTGACCATTTTAGGCAGTGAGAAAAATGTCAGGATCGCAATACGGGAATTCATCGCCAAGTATATGGATACGCCTGTTCTGATGCGCCTATATGAAGAAAATGAATTATCAACTCCAAAAACAGTTGGAGCGAAGAATTTAAAGAACCACTATGAACTGCTGAGTGAAGAGATTTTAAATCATGTAGGTATCTGTTTTGCAAGTATTCCAGATGAAAGGATCAGCAGATTAACAGAGGATTCCTATGCAGGACTTGTCTTGCATGTTGCAATCGCAATCGAACGTGTTCAACGTGGTGAAATTATTGAGTCCAATGTTGAGTTGCTGGAGAAACTGAAAAATGACGAAGAGTATAATCTGGCACTTCTGATTGTGAATTCACTTGAGGATGAGTTCGGAATCGAAATCCCTGATATTGAGATTGCCTTTATATGCCTGCATATAAAAGGCTCTAAGCTGCAAAAGGCAAAGGACAGCCAGGCTAGCGATGCACTGGTCATGGAAAGTGATAGGGAGATCACAGAGCTCGTCCAGGAAATGATTATTGCCTATGATGAGCAGATGGCATATGTGCTGAGTGCGGACGAAGACTTTGTAACCAGTCTGCTGACCCACATCCGCCCAACGATCGTCCGACTACGCAATAACCTGCCAATCGAAAATCCACATCTCGAAGAAATTAAGACATCATATCCTGAGGTTTACCAGAATTGTCTACGTGTCGGCAAATTGTTAGAAGCAACACTCGGTTATGATATTCCGGAGCCAGAAATCGGTTTTCTTGCCATTCATTTTGGTGCAGCCATGGTAAGACTTCAGAATGAAAAGGAAAAAATCAGGACGGTCAGCATTGGTCTGGTCTGTGCTAGTGGCATTGGGATTTCAAGACTGATGGCGTCCAGACTTAAGATGTTCTTAAAAGAAAGAGCTAAAATAACTACTTATGGAAAATCAGATCTAACTCCCTTTGTGCTGGATCGCAACGATTTCTTTGTTTCCAGTATAGATCTAAGAGAAATAAAAGCTGATGTTCTAGAGGTCAGTCCTCTTTTGCCGGAGGAGGATCTTTTACGAATCGATATTAAGGTCAAGGAGTATGAAATCACTCCTCTGACAATAGAAAGCGACATTGATTTTGACAGACAGCTTGAACAGATCAATGACATGGCAGCGAGGGTCAAAGAGATCCTTCGGAATTTTTTCTGCCGTAAGGTATCACAGGATCTGAGCTTTACTCAGCTGGTGGAAGCAGCCGCTAGTTACATCACGCCATATGAGGAAAGTCGGAAAAGGATCATGGAAGACATTCGAAAACGCGAGGATATGGCAACCCAGGTCATTCCGGAGCTTGAGATCGCACTTCTCCATGCTCGTGTCACCGGGATCTTCCAAATGGGATTTTATGTCTGCGTTCCAGATCAGACCGGAATCTTTTTAAATCCATATCTACAGTCCGTCAGAGCAGCCATTGTCATGCTGATTCCAGACGATGAATGGAAGCAGGAGAACAGCATGTTACTTGGTTATCTGAGCGAAAATCTGATTGAGGATGATTCCTTTCTCGAGGACATCAAGTCGGGAGATGAAACAAGAATCAAAAACACACTGACACGTCTCTTAAAGAACTATTTCAGCAGATTTATAGAATCTGTCTGAAACAGCCAAGACCCTCGTAAGAGGGTTTTTGTTTTGTCACTATTGGATAATGCCAAAGTGACTTTTGTTTCGATTGAAAAGCTCATATATAAGGTCCATAATGTAACTATAAAAGGAAGCCATTTATGTAACTGTAACAAATCTTTATGTCATTTAGTCAGTAATGTAAGGAGAGCCTATGTTGTTTGGTAAGAAAAAAGAAACAAAAAAACCGGATTTGCTAGTAAAGGAAAACATACTGCTGAATTGTAAAAGCAGCGAGAAGAAACAAGTCATCCTGCAGATGGGTAGCCTGCTGGTGAATGGTGGATATGTATCAGAAAGCTATCCGGATGCCATGCTGGAAAGAGAAAAGACTTTTTCCACTTATATGGGCAATGGGATCGCAATACCACATGGAGTCGATAGTGCCAAGGATGAGGTCATCTATTCTGGTCTGGGCGTTATGATTTTTCCAGAAGGTACGGACTGGGATGGTGAGCAGGCAAAAATCGTGATCGGAATTGCTGGCAAGGGCGAGGAGCATCTTGAAATTTTGGGCAATGTGGCTTTAAAGCTTGGTGAAGAAGAGGCGGTCGAAGCGTTGTTATCAATGAATGTAGATGAGATCTATGAGTTCCTTACCAGAAAGGATGATGTCGAATGATCGTAACAGTGACCATGAATCCGGCTATAGATAAGACGGTGGATATTGAATCCTTTCAATATGGCGGCCTAAACAGAATCACTGCCGTCGTACAAGACCCGGGCGGTAAAGGAATCAATGTATCAAAGACGATTCGGGAATTGGGTGGAGATTCTACTGCCACTGGATTCCTTGCAGGAAAATCTGGGGCTTTAATCGAACAGAAATTAGCAGATCTGAGTATCGGAACAGATTTTATCTATGTAGAAGGTGAAACCCGTACCAATGAAAAAGTCCTGGACAGCAGTGGAAATGTAACGGAATTTAACGAGCCGGGACCGGTTATTCTGCAGGAGGATCTGGATCGGCTTTTGGATAAATTAGAAGGACTTGCTGATAAAGACACACTGGTTGTTCTGGCAGGAAGTATACCTAAGGGTGTTAAAAAAGATATTTATGAGGTTATTACCAACAGAGTCAAAGCGAAGGGAGCAAAGGTCTTTCTCGATGCGGACGGGGAACTGTTCCTGCGGGCGCTAGAGGCGAAGCCGGATTTTATAAAGCCAAACCGATTTGAGCTGGAACAATATTTCGACTTTCAGGGAAAAGCCAGTGAAACAGATCTGATCGAAATGGGACAAAAGCTTCTGGATAGGGGAGTTGGCGCTCTGGCAATCTCACTGGGCAGCGAAGGCGCATTGTTCCTTTCGCCGGGCAGTACAATAAAAGCACTCGGACTAAAGGTCACGGCGCATTCAACAGTTGGAGCAGGTGATGCCATGGTCGCAGCAATGGCATATGGAATGAATGCATCCCTTCCCCTTGAGGAATGTTTTAAACTAGGACTTGCGACTTCAGCAGGTGCTGTCACTACAGTAGGGACAAAGCCTCCATCCAGAGAACTGGTGGATTCCCTTCTTGAAAAAGTAAAATTAGTCAGGTTGTCCTAAACAACCTGAAGATGGAGATAACGAGAGGAGATATTTATGAAATCTAGAGCAGTCAGAATGTATGGATCTTATGATTTGAGACTTGAGGAATTTGAATTACCTGAGCTAAAGGAGGATGAAATACTGGTACGTGTCATGAGTGACAGTATCTGCATGTCCACTTACAAGCTGGTAGACCAGGGAGTCAATCACAAACGGGCACCTAAAAATATCAGTACGAATCCAATCATTATTGGTCATGAATTTGCCGGTGACATCGTTGAAGTCGGAGCAAAATGGCAGGATCAGTTCAGACCGGGACAAAAATTTGCATTACAGCCTGCATTGAACTATCAGGGCAAGCTGGATTCTCCTGGATATTCCTACGAATTTTTTGGAGGAGACTGTACGTACTGTATCATTCCTCATGAGGTAATGGAGCTTGGCTGTTTGTTGAATTATGATGGAGATTCCTATTTCGAGGCTTCACTTGGAGAGCCAATGAGCTGTATCCTGGGTGGATACCACGCAAATTATCATACGAACAAACAGAATTATGAGCATGCTATGGGAACAAAAAAAGATGGAAATATAATTGTTCTCGGTGGATGCGGACCAATGGGACTCGGTGCAGTCAGCTATGGCCTATGCTTTGAAAATAAACCAAAAAGAATTGTTGTGACTGATATCAGTGATGATAGAATTGCCAGAGCCAGAGAGGTCATCTCAGAAGAAGAGGCAAAAGAGGCGGGAGTGGAGCTGATTTATGTGAATACGACCTGTACAGATAACCCCGTTCAGTACCTGATGGGATTAACGGATGGTCACGGATATGATGATGTATTTGTATACATTCCAAATAAAGGAGTCGCTGAGATGGGCGACAAGCTGATGGCATTTGACGGCTGCATGAATTTTTTTGCAGGTCCATCAGACAATCAGTTCGAGGCAATGATCAACCTATATAATGTTCATTACACCAGTGCACACATCTTAGGAACAACAGGCGGAAATACAGATGATCTTGTAAAAGCAATCGACTATGCTTCAAGGGGTCTGATCAATCCGGCTGTCATGGTGACACATGTCGGCGGTCTTGACTGTGTGGCGGATACGACGATCAATCTGCCAAAGATTCCGGGTGGAAAAAAACTGATTTATACCCAGTTCGATATGCCTTTGACGGCGATCGATGATTTTGCAGAGCTGGGCAAAACAGATCCTCTGTTTGCTAAACTAGATGCCAGCTGCAAAGCCCACAAAGGATTGTGGAATACACAGGCTGAGAAGATATTATTCGAATATTATCAGGTTCTGTAATTCCTTCAAAATGTCGGGGGCAGCTGTGTCAGGAGACAGAACATGAAAAACTACCGGAACAGGAGGTACCTTTGGTCAGAGAAAAAATAGTAATAACAAACAAATCAGGGATACATGCCAGACCAGCAGGCGAGCTTGTGAAGGTAACAAAGACATGTACCTCAGATACCCTTTTGATCCATGGACAAAGGGTCATAAATCTGAAAAGTGTACTGAATCTGATGGCAGCAGCGATCAGGCAAGGCACAGAAGTGACGATCCAGTGTGATGGTGAGAATGAGGAGGAGGATCTTCAAAAAATCATTGCGGCAATCCAGGGAGGTCTTGGAGAACAATAAAATCTATAATCAGAACGAATCCCAGATAGTGGGATTCATTCTTTTGTATATGGGATATTGGGATTCATTCTTTTACATTGTGATTTTTTTTGATTTGTGTTATATCTTAATTATTGCATCGGGAGCAACATCTTGACTTGTTTTCACTGCAATACACAAACAGCCAGCAAAGAAAAGGAAATGTAATATGAAACTAGATCTCAGTCAAATTTTTGATATCTCCATGCCGATCACCTATGACATGCCAGTCTACGCCGGTGATCAAGAAAAAAGACCTGTTCTTGAAATTCAGTCAGACTTTCATACATCGACAATTCATGAAAGCAGGATCCATATGAATCTGCATACGGGCACCCATATGGATCGAACACTTCATATGATGCCGGAGGGCAACACGATCGAAACGCTGCCATTTGGTGACATGATCACAAGGTGCAGAGTGCTGGATCTTACAGATGCGGTGGACAGGATCGATAAAAAAGATCTTACAGATCAGCAGATTCAGGAAGGTGAATTCATTTTATTAAAAACAAAAAATTCATCTGAGAATATACTGCAGGATGAATTTATCTATCTTGCAAAAGATGCTGCGGCTTTTCTGGCGGAGCAAAAGATAAAAGGAGTTGGGATCGATGCGCTTGGTGTTGAGCGAGGTCAGCCCGGGCATGAGACGCATTTAACGCTCATGCATCAGGGAATACATATATTAGAAGGACTTCGGTTAAAGGAAATAGAAGCAGGTGAATATTTTTTATCGGCAGTGCCAGTCAATATTGTTGGTGCTGAGGCGGCACCGATCCGAGCTTATCTTGTGTCGATACAGGAAGACTGAATAATGAAGCAGGAACAGTTGGAAGGGTTTTCCAATTTTGGATTATCACCGGAAATACAGAGTGCACTTAAAGTATTAAAGTATGAAAAGCCGACTGAGATTCAGAAAATCGTCATACCACTGGCGCTGAACGCAGATAATATAATGGCTGGATCAGGAACTGGAAGTGGCAAAACAGCTGCCTTCGCAATTCCGATCTGTGAAGGGATCGATTGGGAAATAAATGAGCCTCAGGCATTGATACTTGAACCAACAAGAGAACTTACGGTGCAGGCAGCATATGAAATCAGTCAAATTGGCAGAAAGAAACGTATTAAAACAGCAGATGTATTTGGTGGTTTTCCAATTGATAAACAAATCAGGACACTGAAACAAAAAACGCATATCGTCGTTGGAACCCCGGGTCGTGTCCTTGATCATATCAGGAGAGGATCTCTAAAGCTTGACCGAATCAAGACAGTGGTGATCGATGAAGCGGATCTGATGCTGGATATGGGTTTTGCAGAGGAGGTTAAAACAATACTCTCCTTCGTTGAAGCACAGCATAACACCATGCTTTTTTCAGCAACCCTCACGGATGAGATCAAGGAATTAACCCAGGGTGCCATAGAAAATGCCCATCTTATCCTATTAGAGGAAGAAGAAAGAGGCGTCATTACCGAGAAACTGTATTTTGCGGAATCAGAATCAAAATATCAGATTTTTTTGCAGATCTTAAAGCAGGAAGATCCGGTAAATGCCATGATTTTTTGTGGAACAAAGGAGATGGTCAATGTCCTTTGCAGAAAAATGCAGCGAGATGGCATTCGCTGTGCAATGATTCATGGAGATCTCGATCAGCAGGATCGAATACGAACAGTGGAAAGCTTTCGAGAGAACCGAGTTCGCTATCTGATTGCAACAGATGTCGTGGCGCGAGGGATTGATTTTGAACGTCTTTCCCATGTGTTCAATTATGATTTTCCGACGGGTCGCGAGACCTATGTCCATAGAATCGGCAGAACCGGAAGAAATGGAGCGAATGGAACCGCAGTCAGTATCGTGACAACTGAAGATGAGCGGATGAAGAGTCAGGTGGAAAGGTTTCTTGGCTATGAGCTGCCCTATTGGCAGATGTCTGAGATCACTCCGGAACAGGAATCAAAATTCTGGCTTCATCAGAAAAAGGCACCAGTAAAAAGAGAAAAAAAAGGTGCAGGATTTGCCACTGAGATCATACGTCTTTCCATAGGAGGCGGCAAAAAAAGCAAGATGCGAGCCGGAGATATTGTGGGCGCTATTTCAAATATCGAAGGAATCACCAGTGAGGATATTGGAGTCATAGATGTCAGAGAAAGCCTCACCTATGTAGAGATCTTAAATAAAAAAGGATCTCTTGTGGAAAAAGAGCTCTTGAAAAAGCCGATCAAAGGGAAGATCCGTAAAGTCAGAAGAACACGTTCGTAAAACAGGTAGATTACAATAGTTCATAATAAAAAGCCAGTCTGGAAATAATTCAGCTTGGCTTTTTTTAAGTCTTATAGATAGAACTAAAATGACATAAAATTATTAAATATAGTTATAAATATTGATTTAATGGAGCAGTATTTGGTAATATTAGATTAAAAGAAAATCAGGAAAGGGTAAAGGACATGAAAAAATGGATCATGATCGCTGTCATAGCGACCATATTTTTGACAGGATGCAGTAATTCCACAGTGAAGACACCACTGATACTGGCAACAACCACTTCCACGGAGAACAGTGGACTTCTTGCCTATCTTCTTCCGACATTCGAGGAGAAATACGATAGAGAAGTGAAGGTCGTAGCTGTAGGCACAGGTCAAGCCCTTGAGATGGGGAAGAATGGAGAAGCAGATGTACTTCTCGTGCATGCAAAGGACAGTGAGATTGAATTTGTCGAGAACGGCTATGGAACAGAAAGATATGATGTTATGTACAACGATTTTATTCTGATCGGTCCAGAGGATCAGACAGAAGTAACCGTAGGAAATGATATCAGTAGAGCCTATCGCGAAATCGCAGAGAAGGAACTGAAATTTATCAGTCGCGGGGATGACTCCGGAACGTATACGAAAGAGCTTGGAATATGGAATTCGATTGGTATAGAGCCGGCAGGGGAATGGTATATTTCGGCGGGAAAGGGAATGGGAGAGACGATCACCATGACGAATGAGATGTCTGGTTATACCTTAAGTGATAGAGCGACCTTTTTATCCATGAAGAATGAGATGCAGCTTGGGATCGTCGTAGAAGGAGATTCTCTTTTATTTAATCAATATGGAGTCATTCCTGTGAACCCAGAGATCAATGATAAGATCAATTCCGAGGGAGCTGATGAATTTGTAGAGTGGATCCTAAGTGATGAGTGTCAGAAGATGATCGGGGAGTTTGGAGTGGATACTTACGGAGAGCAGCTTTTTATTCCAAATGCACAATAAAGAAGAACAAACAGACAGGTCGTACCAATTATGAATTATATTTTAGAGGGATTTGAGGAAGCGATTTTTTTGATCATCAGCGGAGACCCGGAGATTTACCGAATTATCGGATTTTCATTGATGATCTCCCTTGCATCAACGCTTTTCTCATTGCTGATCGGTGTGCCGTTAGGCCTGATGACAGGCATACGAAATTTCAAAAGTAAAAAACTGTTTGCACGGATCATACATACTTTGATGGGGCTGCCACCAGTTGTTGTAGGCTTGCTGGTGGCTCTTTTTTTGTCAAGGCAGGGACCCCTTGGCCAATTCCAGCTCATGTATACGGCAACAGCAATGATCATTGCACAGACTATACTAGTCACACCGATCATTGTCGGTAATGTTTTTGACAACTGCCGGGAATATGGAAAAGTGGCCTATGAAGTCTGTGATACATTAGGTGGAAACAGGTCTCAAAAGTTGTACTTTCTGGTTCGGGAAATGAGAATTGGGATTCTGACTGGTATGACAGCCGGTTTTGGAAGGGCTATCTCAGAGGTCGGCGCTATTATGATTGTAGGTGGAAATATTGCCGGCCATACAAGAGTCATGACTACATTCATTGCAATGAATACAAGTATGGGGAACTACGGAGCTTCGATCGCTATGGGACTCGTACTTTTTCTATTTGCATTTCTGCTGAATGGCTGCTTTCTCTATTTCATAGAAGGGAGAGAGTCATGAGAATACAGATGGAACAGATCAAAAAGGTCTATCAGGATAAAACGATTCTTGATCATATCGACATAGAGATTAAGGAAGGCGGTGTGTATGGGTTTGCAGGAGAAAATGGAACCGGGAAAACGACCCTGTTTCGAATCATAGCAGGCATAGAAGATGCAACCTCAGGAACGATTTTATATAATGGTCATAAACTGACGGCTGACTTAAAACGGCGTATTACCTATATGCACCAGAAGCCTTATATGATGACAGGAACAGTGGAAGAAAATATTTTATATCCGCTAAAAATCAGAAAATTTTCAAAAGCTGACATGAACCACTGCGCAGATGCTATAATAAAGCAGCTGGATCTATGTCATATCAGGGAACAAAGTGCTCGACATTTATCAGGAGGGGAAATGCAGAAGGTGGCGCTTGCCAGAGCCATGATCTTTGAACCGGAAGTACTTTTGATGGATGAACCCTCCGCACATATTGACAGCAGATCCATGGCAGCGATAGAAGAGATGATTCTGCAGCGAACAAGGAATCCACAGATGACAACCGCTGTCATAACCCATGATAACAGATATTTCAGGAACATATTCCAGGAGATTTATCTTTTCGCAGATGGACAGGTAAGAAAGCAGTAAAGGGCGTGAATCGATGCAAATGAATTTTTTAAATACAAAGACTTTGACTGAGGCCGAGATACTCATCAAAGGCCATGTGGACAACTATAAACAGGGTGTTGACTGGAATGAAGAGACAAAGCTGATGAATGCCTTAGATCGAATTTGTGGGTCGGATATCATCTCTAAGGAAATACTGCCTCCTTTTGACCGATCCACGGTAGATGGGTATGCGGTCCGAAGGATGGATGTACAGGGAGCCTCTGAGTCGATCCCGGTTCCACTTACACTTGCTGGCTCAGTTGCTATGGGACAGCGATCCGAATTAAGTCTGGGGGAAGGAATGTGTGCGTACGTGCCAACAGGTGGTATGATACCAGAAGGTGCAGATGCCATGGTTATGGTGGAGGATACTGAAGTGATCGGAGTTGACACCATTTTGATTTACAGACCTGCCAAAGCATACGCTTATATTACGTGCAAAGGGGAAGATGTTCAGATCGAGGATGTGCTTGTTCCAAAGGGAAGAAGGATCACGTCATATGAAATTGCAATATTGGCCGGAATGGGAATCCCTATCCTTCCGACTGTGAAGCAGCCAATTTTCACTGTAATTTCTACAGGAGATGAGATCATTGATATAAATGAGACGGTCGCTCCAGGTCTGATCCGGGATATCAATGGATATGGTCTGACAGCATGGATCAAAGAGAATGGCGGACAGGTAAGAGAGCGCATCATCGTGGGAGATGACTGGTCGGATCTTGAGTCTGCGGTAAGAAATGCAGCGGCAACGTCAGATGTGGTCCTTCTTTCCGGTGGAAGCTCCCAGGGAAAGAAGGATTATACGAAAGGGCTGATCGAATCCTTTGCAGACGGGAATGTGATGGTGCACGGTCTTTCTGTTAAGCCAGGAAAACCTACGATTATCGGTAGTGTTGGCAAAACACTGATTCTTGGACTTCCAGGTCATCCTGTCGCAGCGATGATGATCTGCCATGAACTTGCAGGATGCTTTATGGATCATTGGTTCGAGTACGATAAAAAAAGAATTCGAATCAAGGCGAGAATGAAGGAAAATATTCACGGGGCAACGGGAAGGGATACTCTTTTGACGGTCCGAATTCGAGAAATAGACCATGAACTATGGGCTGAGCCGATCTATGGAAAGTCCGGACTGATCACTACCTTGACCAATGCTTCCGGATGGGTCAGGATAAGTCAGGAAAAAGAAGGTGTCCTCACCGGGGATTGGGTCGAGGTCGAATTGTTACAGGGGGTGAGGCTCTAATGGAGCATTTAATGGAAAATAAAGCCAGTAGACATATTTATATTGACAATATTCCACTGGATCAGGCGTATGAGCGCTATAAATCAGCATTTCGACTTACAGAGGAAGTACAGTGTATCGATGTCAGAATGTCTCTCGGCAGGATCACTGCAGGTGCTATCAAGGCTCCAATCTCTTCTCCGCACTATCACAGCGCCGCAATGGATGGGATCGTTCTGCAGTCAGAAGTAACAGAAAGTGCAAATGAGAGGAACCCTGTTTTTCTGAAAGAGGGGGAGGATTTTGCATATATTAATACCGGATATCCAATTCCGGACAGGTATAATGCAGTAATCATGATCGAGGATGTGATTCCTGTGGAGAATGGAATCGTTAAAATTCTGGAGCCGGCACACTCCTGGCAGCACATCCGTCTGGTCGGGGAAGATATTGCAGCAGGAGAAATGATCCTGCCAAGTCATCACAAAATAAGGGCACTTGATATCGGAGCCCTTTTAAGTGGTGGAGTGGAAGAAATTGAAGTCATAAAGAAGTTGATCGTAGGTATAATTCCAACTGGCAATGAGGTGACTAGAGATACCAGGAATTTGAAAAAGGGTCAGATCATAGATTCAAATTCCGGGATGTTCCATGGTCTAATCGAAGAATGTGGGGCAGTTCCTAAAATATATGATCTGATACCAGACGATCCCACATCTCTAAAGGCGGCGGTCATGACAGCATTACAAGAGTGTGATATGCTCATCATCAATGCAGGTTCCAGTGCGGGATCAAAAGATTACACTGTAGATGTGATCTCAGATCTTGGAACGGTAGTCGTTCATGGAATTGCCATTAAGCCAGGAAAACCAACGATTTTAGGTGTCATCAATGAGAAGCCTGTTCTTGGAATTCCGGGCTACCCGGTCTCTGCATATTTTTCCTTTCATATTTTTGCAGAAAAGATACTGGCTGATCATTATAAATCAGACAGATCACTTCAGGAACTGGAGATCATGCTGTCTAAACGAATCGTCTCATCTTTAAAGCATGAGGAGTATGTTAGAATGACACTGGGGCAGATTGAGGGCAGATGGATCGGGACGCCATTGCAAAGAGGCGCCGGAAATACCTCGAGTCTGGTCAGGGCAGATGCAGTTCTTGTCATTCCTAGAAATATTGAGGGCTATGAGGCTGGAGAGCTGCTTTTGGTACAGCTGCTAAAACCGGTCAGTGAAATTCGCAAGCGAACCGTGCTGATCGGCAGTCATGATATGATGCTTGATTGTATTGGAGATATGATTCCGATCACATCAGCACATACAGGCAGTATGGGAGGAATTATGGCAATTCGCAAAAAAGAGTGCCATATCGCTCCCATTCACCTGATCGATGAAGATACGGGAAACTATAACGAAAAGTGGATCGCAAAGTATTTTCCGAATCGAGATGTGTCGATTATTCAAGGAGTGCAGCGAATACAGGGCTTGATCCTTTCAAAAGGAAATCCTAAGAATATCGATAAATTTGCGGATATCGCACGGCACGATGTCAAATTTGTGAACAGGCAGAGAGGGTCAGGTACCAGATATCTGATCGATTTTATGAGAAAGAAAGCAGATATATCTACAGAAAGCATTGATGGATATGAGTTGGAACTCAATACACATATGGCGATTGCGACTGCAGTCAAATCAGGGGCAGCAGATGTTGGCATCGGCACCTATGCGGCAGCAAGCAGCCTTGAACTGGAATTTATTCCAATTGGAAACGAGAATTATGATTTTCTGGTAAGGGATAGTGACCTTGAGCTCTCTGAAGTGAAGGATTTTATCGGGATACTGAAATCCAATAAGCTAAGAGAACGCCTAGATCAGATGGGCGGCTACGGATTTGAGGGGATCGGAATCATTAGAAAAACAGAGGTAGGATATGACGGATGAATTTGGACGGAGCCTGAATTATTTGAGGATTTCCGTAACAGATCTTTGTAATCTGCGTTGTCAGTATTGCATGCCGGAGGAAGGGGTGCCAAAATACCAGCATCAAGACCGGCTTCATTTTGATGAACTGGAAAAGATCGTAGGAACACTGGTCGGGATGGGCATTGATAAAATCAGAATCACCGGCGGAGAGCCACTAGTGAAAAGAGGTATCGTATCTGTCATTCGTTCGATAAAAGCCATGCCGGGAGTCAAAGAAGTCGCAATGACCACAAATGGCATTCTGTTGGAGCAAATGGCCAGTGAGCTGAGGAGTGCTGGGCTTGACCGTGTGAATGTCAGCCTAGATACATTAGATGAAACGAAGTTTCGGGAAATGACAAGAGGCGGCGATCTAAAGCAGGTATTATCTGGAATAAAAAAAGTACAAAGCCTAGGAATGACACCAGTCAAACTGAATGTGGTGCTCATTGGAGGCTTTAATGAAAGCGAAATTTCTGATTTTGTAAATTTAACCGTACAAGAAGAGATCGAAGTTCGTTTTATTGAATTGATGCCGATCGGTGAGGCAGTCAAATGGAATAGGGAACAATTTATTTCTGCAGAGGAGGTCTTAAGACGTGAGCCAAAACTACAGAAAATAAAAAAAGAGGATCCGTCATCTCCGGCAGATTATTATCAGTTACCAGGTGCAAAAGGAAAAGTCGGAATAATCAGACCTATAAGCTGTAAGTTCTGCAGTCATTGCAATCGACTCAGACTGACTTCGGATGGGAAATTAAAATATTGCCTCCATTCTGACAATGAGCTTGATCTTAGAGCAGTGCTGAGCCGAAGCAAAGATCTAGAAAAAGCAGTGACAGAATACATCAAACAAAAACCAGAGGAACATCATCTCGAGCAGAATAAATATCTGAAAAAATCGATGTACGAGATCGGTGGGTAGGGATTCGCATGGAGAATAGGATAGGAGTTGTAACAGACATCAGGGCAGTGACAGAAAAAGGCAAAGGAGCAGATTCTCTTATATGTGGTGAATTTCTGCAGGGATTTGGACTAAAAGGCGATATACACAGCGGTGCAGGCATAAGACAGGTCAGTATTTTATCGAGAGAAAGCAGACTTCAAATCGAGGATCTGGGTTCGGCTGGTTACTGTACACAAAAATTTTCAGAAAATATTACAACGGAGGGAATTCTGTTATTTGACAGGACGGTTGGAACCAGGATCAGGATAGGAGAAACAATACAGGAGATTTCACAGATCGGAAAGTCATGCTATGCGGACTGTCCGCTGGGCAAATCATCAGAACTGTGTATTCTGAGCAGAGAATGCATTTTTACAAAAGTGATCACCGGAGGAAAAATAAGCCCAGGAGATCCCGTTTCCATCTTGAAGGAAGGGCTGTAATACCCAGGGAATAGAAAACCTTGGTTCTACTGTAAATTCAGATTCTATCGAAAAGGGGGAGACATGAATCAGGAACGAATCAAAAGATATTCCAGAAATGGAACGACGATCGATGAAGCGGAACAAGAGATACTTGCGAATTCTTCCGTATGCGTGATCGGATGCGGGGGCATTGGCGGATATCTGATTGAAATGCTGGCTCGAGCTGGAATTGGCAGGATAAAAGTGATTGACGGTGATGTTTTTGAAGAGTCGAATCTGAATCGTCAGCTATTATCCAGTCATGGAACAATCGGAAAATCCAAGGCAGAAGAGGCTGCTGAGCGTGTGCATCGGATCAATGATCTTGTAAACTGTATACCAGTGCGGCAATTTGCAGATGCTTTAAACGTCAAAGATCTGATTCTCGGATATGATGTGGTCATGGATGCTCTGGATTCGATCACATCCCGAAAGATCGTTGCAAGTGCCTGTCAGGATTCAAATATACCGTATATCTTTGGTGCGATCGCAGGCTGGTATGGGCAGGTCGCGACTATTTTTCCTGGAGATAAAAGCTTTCTGCTACTCGAGGCGATTGATCAGGAGAAGGGATGTGAAGTCAGGACAGGGAATCCATCTTTTACACCAGCCTGCGCAGCGTCGATTCAGGTCAGTGAATGCATAAAACTCCTGACGAATAAAGGGGAGCTTCTGCGAAACAGGCTCTTACAGATCGATCTTCTGACAAATGAAATCGAACTTATGGAAATCAAGTAAGGGACAAATGTATGACTCAATTACTAAATAATATAAACTAAATTCGCTTAAAATATAGAGATTTACCAAAAAATATGCTATAGTATAAGAAATGAACAAATCCGAGTCAGTCGATCTAAGGCAAAGCTATGACAACTGACCAATGGGTGAAACAGGAAACTGTCTTGCCTCCCGCTATTTGGAAAGGATTTGGATGAAACATGTCAAGCACTGTTAATCCAATCTTTAGTATGTACACTAAAGAGACTTTTTCAAGAGAAGGAGGTATTTTTATGCAGAAATTTATCAGAATCGATATGACTTCACAGACGGTGAACATTGGGGAAGTGCCGGCTAAGTATGTCGGATTAGGCGGCAGGGCACTGACGTCAAATTTTATCAATGACGAAGTCAAGCCTACTTGCCATCCACTCGGCAGAAATAACAAATTGATTTTTGCACCCGGTCTGTTGAGTGGAACCTCAGCACCGAATTCAGGAAGGATGTCAGTTGGTGGGAAGAGTCCTCTAACTGGTGGTATCAAAGAGTGCAATACTGGTGGATCCTCATCACAGATGCTGGCGAAGATGGGAATTAAAGCTGTCGTGATCGAAGGATTTCCCGAAGAAGAGAAGTTCTATATTATTAAAATCTCTATGGATGATATTGTGATCGAAGAGGCGCCGAAAGAGATACTTGGAGGCTGTGGGAACTATGAAGCTATTCAGGTTCTGGAAGATAAATATGGAGCGCATGTAGGAATTGCTCTGGCTGGACCTGCAGGGGAATACAGACTTCCCTCAGCAAATATATCCTTCAAAGATCCGGAGAGTCATATTCGAAGTGCAGGCCGTGGTGGACTTGGTGCAGTCATGGGTTCAAAGAAAGTAAAAGCTTTGGTCATTGATGACACCGGTGCACCAAAGGTTCCAGTCGCAGATCCAAAAGCGTTTGCAGAAGCTGCAAAGATATTTGCAAAGGCAGTTATGGATAATCCTGTCTCAGGTAAAGGACTGGCGGCCTATGGAACAGATGTACTTGTCAATATATTGAACGAAGCTGGCGGTCTCCCTACGAAAAACTTCACAGCAGGGAGTTACGAAGACAGCGATTTGATCTCTGGTGAAACATTAAATGCAACGATCACGGAACGAGGTGGAGATGGCAAAGTTTCACACGGATGTCATAAAGGTTGTATTATCCGCTGCTCACAGTGGTATGCTGATAAACAGGGCAAATATGTTACAAGTGGATTTGAGTATGAGACGATCTGGGGACTGGGCGCAGATTCCGGGATCAAGGATCTGGATGCAATTGCATATATAGACCGGGAAATGGATGATGTCGGAGTTGACAGCATTGAAACTGCTGTTGCTGTTGGAGTTGCCATGGAAGGTGGGTTGATTCCATGGGGAGATGGTAAGGAAGTTCTACGAATTGTAAAGGGCATTGCAAAAGGGGAACCATTGTCACGAATCATTGCAGGCGGCGCAGGAACAGTCGGGAAATTATGTGGACTGTTCAGAGTACCAGTCGTAAAAAATCAGGCAATACCTGCTTATGACCCAAGATCAGTCAAAGGAATCGGGCTGACGTATGCAACGACTCCAATGGGTGCTGACCATACAGCAGGATATTGTACTTCGGGAAATATTTTAAAAATTGGTGCAGATCTGGATCCGTTGAAGAAAGATGGTCAGATCGAATATGCCAGAGCAATGCAGATCGGAACAGCTTCAGTAGACAGTACAGGAATGTGTCTCTTTGTATATTTTGGAATCGCAGATAATCCTGGTGGGTATCAGGCTCTGATCGACATGATCAATGCTCAGTATGGCATCAGCCTGACAGCTTTAGATGTGGATGAATTGGGGAAAGCTGTATTAAGGGCAGAGCTTGACTTCAACAGAAGAGCCGGATTTACCAAAGAAGATGACAGATTGCCGGAATTTATGGAATATGAGTCCATTGCGCCCCATAATGCAATTTGGGACTTTACGCCAGAAGAAATCGATGAGGTCATGGAGTTCTAAGCTGGTAACCTCGTTTTAGAAGAACATATACAATTCACCAATGATATTGATGAAATAGGGAGGCCAAACATTGATCATTACGGTAAAGCTGTTCGCTACGCTTCGAGAAAATAGGGAGAAGATTCAAAATATTGAGTTAGAGGAAAATACAACAATAGAAGAGGTAATTGAAAGACTACAGCTGCCCGCAGATGAAATTGCCATTATCATGGTGAACGGCATTGGCAAAAAGAGAGATACCAACTTGGTGAACGGTGATGTCCTGGCATTATTTCCTCCTGTAGGTGGAGGCTGAATCAAATCCATGAAATCCATCAGTAAATTTTTTTACTGATGGATTTTTTTTAAGGAAAGTGAAGATTTTTTCTTCTTGCATTCGTTATAATAAATGAGAGATAAAAAAAGGAGAGGGGTGGAGAAAAAATTGCATAACGAATATCTGATTCAACTTATGGATCAGTATCAAAATCTCGTTTATTCTGTTTGTTTTAAAATGACAAAAAATAGACAGTCTGCAGAGGATCTGACACAGGATACATTTTTATCTGCCTACTTAAAGCTTGGTGATTTTGAAGGGATAAATGAGAAAGCATGGCTATGCCGTATTGCTACAAATAAATGTATCGACTATCTGAGGTCACCGAATCGAAGATTGGAATTTGTAGAGGATTATGAATATGTGATGTCAGATCAAAAGGTATTTGCCCAGTCTCCAGAGGATATATTTATTCAGGAGGATATTAAAAATCAGCTGTATGGTGCATGTAGTCAGCTGAAATCACCCTACAACACTGTTGCCAGACAGTATTTCTGTGAAGAAAAGACCTCCGAGGAAATCGCACTGCAGCAGTCAAAAAACGTAAAGACCATACAGACCCAGATATACCGGGCACGCAGTATGTTAAAAAAATATTTCAGGAAGGGAGAGATGGAAGATGGATAAAGAGACGAGCTATTTATCGGAACAGGAGCTGGATAATATCATTCAATCGGTGGAAGAATCTGGTCTTTTAAAAGCACCGGATTCGATACAAATGAATGTGCAAAAGCAGATCGCAGCCTTTGAGCGAAGCACAATCATTCAAAAAAGACGTGAATTATTCAGATTCGGTATGAAAATTGCATGTTCAACAGCTGCAGCTATAGCATTTTTAATTCTGATTCCAACACAGCAGCAGATCAAAACACCTGTGGCGGAGCAGCAGATACTCTCTGCAGAGAGTATCGGATTTGAACAATCCAATCTGATCTTAAAGAAAATATATGATAAGAGTTCAGATCTTTGTACCACTTTGAATCAAAAAGCAAATTCAATTTTTGACGAAGCAGTCAGGAGGAACAAACAATGAAAAAAAAGAAAAATAGATTTTTTACCTTCCTATTCTCACTTTTCCCAGGGGCAGGAGAGATGTATATGGGATTCATGAAAATGGGAATTAGTCTTATGGGTATGTTCTTACTATGCATTGCAGCTTCGATAGGACTCCAGGTATCACTTTTGGTATTTCCAGCCTTGTTGATCTGGTTCTATAGTTTCTTTCATGTGCATAATATTATGGGACTGAACGAGGAACAGTTCTTAACTTATGAGGATCAATATCTGATTCCAGCTCTGAATAAAGAGGAGATGCCGGCATTCATCAGGGAAAATCAAAAAAAATGGATGGCTTTTATTACCATCTTCATTGGTATCAGCCTGCTCTGGCAGTCATTGGAGTCCTATATACTTTACCTGATTCCAGAACAATATTATGGACTCTTTGCACAGTCATTTTATATTGTACCAAGGATCATTTCAGGAGTTGCGATCATTGGCCTGGGTGTGTTCATGGTCATTGAAAAAAAACAGCAGCTCGACACCAATTAAAACCATATAGACATGAACTTTTCACAAAAGAAGTGATATAATATTAGCATGCAGCGATGTTTTATAATCAGAGCAATGAACTGACATGATTGGATCGGGTGGATGCGAATGAATACAGAAAAAAGATTGACAGGTGCGTATAAGAATGCAAAGGTTTTGCCGGTAGATGAAAAGTCGAAGTATATTATCTTCAGTGACTGTCATCGATCGAATGGCAGTAATTCAGATGAATTTACAAAAAACCAAAATGTATTTTTATATGCACTTTCCTATTACTACAAGAATGGGTTCAGCTATATTGAGGCAGGTGACGGAGACGAGTTGTGGGAACAGCCGAAGTTCAGATATATCCGTAAGGCACATTATTATGTTTTTGACCTGTTGAAAGATTTTTATAAAGAAGACAGACTTGAGATACTGTATGGAAACCACAATATTTATTTAAAAAATCACGAATATCTAAAACGCACGCTGTACAGCTACTATAATGATTCCAGAGATGAATATCAGGATTTGCTGATGGGGCTGGAACCATGTGAGGCGATCCTGTTGAAAAAGGCAGATGATGATCGGGAATTTCTTATTCTCCATGGGCATCAGGGAGATTTATTCAATGACCAGCTTTGGTTCTTTTCCATGATCTTATTAAAGGGACTGTGGCGTGCATTTCATGCGATCGGTGCAACTAGTCCGGCAAGTCCGGTAAAGAATATTACCAGACAGCACCGAATCGAGAAAAAATATAACAAATGGATCAAAAAAAATCAAACGGCTATCATCTGTGGCCATACCCACAGATATAAATTTCCAAGGAAGGATGAGGTTCCGTATTTTAACTGTGGCTGCTGCATCTATCCGGATAATATTACCGGAATTGAAATAGAAGGCGGAAATATTATGATCGTTCGTTGGAAGGTGACACCTGACGAAGACGGCGTACTAAGAATCGAAAGATTCGTGATTCGAGGGCCGATGCCTCTGGATGCCTTTTCCTTTGACCATGATGAAATGAGAGATGAGTATGACTGAGCTGAGTTCATGAAATTCAGCTCTTTTTTTCTCAGGAGAACTTGTTACGACTGATCCTGTAAGGCAAAAAGACACAAGGAAAATAAGATTAAAAAACATTTACATAATAATTAAATTAAGATATAATTAACTAAAATTAGTCAACTTGGAATGGATAGCAGGAGGTCTTCATGGCAATTACATATTTAGAGGAATTCAGAATATTTCATCTGGATACACAACGCACGAGCTATGTCATCGGTATTGCAGATCATGAGAATTTTATAGGTCATGTCTATTATGGTAAAAGAGTATCGACAGGAAATCTGCAATATCTCATGAGAATCTATGAGGCACCCTTTATTCCTTCCGAGAACAATCGGGACAGAACTTCGTTTCTTGATTCATTTCCAATGGAATATCCCGGCAATGGACTCGGAGATTATAGGGAAAGTGCCATCGAAGTAAGAACTGCTGGCGGACACAGAGCAGTATCCTTAGGGTATCGATCTTACGAAATCATCAACGAGAAGCCAGAGCTTGACGGTCTGCCATCCACGTTTTCAGGAAATGAGCAGACACAGACGCTGATTCTGCACTGCTGCGATCCGGTGCTGGAACTTTGGGTCGATCTGATCTATACAGTCTTTGAAACAGAGGATGTCATCACCAGAAGTGTTAAGGTGAGAAATAATGCTCCTGAAGCCATTTATCTGGAAAAGTTATTTTCCTGCAGTCTGGATATGGATGATCGTGCTTACGAAATGATGATCCTACACGGATCCTGGGCAAGAGAGAGACATGTAGAACGACGAAGCATCGGATATGGAAAGCAGAGTGTTTGTTCGATTCGAGGCGAAAGTTCACATCAGGAACACCCATTTGTAGCGGTTCTGGATAAAACAGCAACGCAGGAATATGGGAGTGTATATGGACTGCATTTTGTCTATTCCGGTAATTTTTTTGCGCAAGTAGAAAAAAATCAGTTCGACATGCTGCGGCTTTCTATGGGAATCCACCCGGATCAGTTCTGTTGGGAATTGAAGCAGGGTGATTTGTTCTGTTCGCCGGAGGTGGTTTTGACATATTCGTCAGAAGGAGTTGGTCGAATGACGCGAAATTACCATGATATGTACCGAAATCACCTGATTCGAGGAAGATACAAGGATAAAAAACGACCGATCCTGATCAATAACTGGGAAGCCACATACTTTGACTTCACAACAGAGAAGCTATTACAGATCGCAAAAGAATCGGCAGCTTTGGGAATTGAAATGCTGGTGATGGATGATGGTTGGTTCGGACATCGAAATGATGATAATACCAGTCTCGGCGATTGGTATGTCAATGAAACGAAGATTACAGGCGGACTCAGGTATCTGGTGCATGAGGTGAACCGGATGGGATTAAAGTTTGGAATCTGGTTCGAGCCGGAGATGATCTCTCCGGATTCCACACTCTATGATATGCATGCCGACTGGGCGATCCAGATACCGGGGAGAGTGGGCAGCCTTGCCAGAAATCAGTATGTTCTGGATCTGTCCAGATCGGAAGTCAGAGAATACGTGTATGACAGTCTTGTGAAAGTTCTACGGGAAGCGAACATTGAATATATAAAATGGGACATGAACCGTCAGCTCAGTGATCTTGGTAGTTCTGCACTTTGTCCCGAAAGACAGGGAGAACTATTGCACAGATATGTGCTGGGCGTATATGAGCTTCAGGATCGGCTTGTTCGCGAATTTCCGAATATTTTACTTGAGAACTGCTCTGGCGGCGGGGCCAGATTTGACCCGGGCATGCTCTATTACAGTCCGCAGATCTGGTGCTCGGATGATACGGATGCAATCGAGCGATTGAGGATTCAGGAAGGTACGGCACTGCTCTATCCCCTGTCTGCTATTGGCGCACATATATCGGACTGCCCAAATCATACAGTAGGCAGGTTCACACCCTTTGAAACGAGAGGCTTCGTGGCACTGGCGGGAACTTTTGGATATGAGCTGGATGTTACGAAGCTTGCAGCAACAGAGAAGGCTATGATTCCGGGGCAGATCGCAATGTACCACAAATTCAATGATCTGATCCGGAATGGGGACTATTATCGAATCGCCTCCTTTCATGAAAACAAGGAATATGACTGCTATATGACTGTGTCAAAGGACAAGTCGGAGGCCTTAATAACCTTTATACAGGTCTTGAACAGAGCAAATGCACATAGCAGGAACCTGAGATTAAAGGGACTTTCGGATAAATGGAACTATCAAATCTGCTATGAGAATCGGGGAGAGAGCCAGGTGACTGG
>JBKECO010000062.1:0-6821 GCA_047974745.1 Lachnospiraceae bacterium | reverse complement strand
GAAAATACTTTTCTCTCAACCATTAATTTATCACCAATTATCTTAAATTTTTTTTGCAAACGAATATCTTGTGAGGATTCTCCAATGTAAATTTCCATATCACCTGGCTCCACCACCAGATCCATATTTAGATCATGAAAAGCCAATTGTTTCAGATCAATTTCAAAAGATACCTCTTTCGTTTCTCCAATTCCTAACCCAACTCTCACAAACCCTAGCAATTGCTTTGTCGGTCTGGCTATGCTCGCTACGCAATCCCGAACATAGACCTGCACTATTTCATCTCCGCAATAGAATCCTGTATTTTGAAGTTTGAAGTTGAACTTTATTTTTTCATTTATGAAAACAGTATCTTCCATGACTAAGTCTGTATATTCAAATTGTGTATAGCTTAGTCCATGTCCAAATTCATATAGAGGAGAATTTTTATCATTATCAATGTATTCCGCCCAGTCTTCCAATTTAGACATAAATGGCAATCTACTGTGATACATAGGAATCTGTCCACTATCCTTCAAGATGGTAGTTGGAAGTTTTCCACTAGGGTTACATTTACCAGTGAGAATATTTGTGATAGCCTTTGCACCGTTTTGTGCCGGCAGCCAAGAATATAGAACAGCTTTGCTTCCTCTATTTATCTCCGTTGCTGCTAAAGGTCTTCCATCAATGATCACCGAAACAACAGGTTTATTCATTTTGAATACTTCTTCCATCATTTCAAGCTGAGGCATTTCAAGATTAATATTAATATTATCTTTATTTTCTCCACAAGTCGCTTCTGGATCAGTCATACTCTCCTTACCACCTAAAACAGCAACGACAATATCTGCCTGTTCTATCGCAGCTTTTACATGTTCGATCCCATTTATGATTTCTGTACTAATACCACAGCCTTTGGCATGAATTATGTTTTCCTCACCAAATGTGTCTTCCATGATTTCTTTCATAGATTTGCAATTTGGATAAAACATTGTCATGAAATCTTCATGAGATTTGTATGCTTTATTAGAACCGTCTCTGCGTTTCTTAAGCATGTTTAAAATTATTTCTTTTTGTTCTGGTGAAGGTTGATCTTCAAATTCAATTCCATGAGCCTTAAGACCATCTTTATATTCTGTAATCATAGCATGATATGCCATTTTGATAAAATTATCATCTTCGGAACGATCAAAATCACGACTGGTGGTGCTGGCGGTATTTACAGCGGAATAGCCACCAAAAAAATTCCCCTTTGTATCTGCCCCCGGTCCAATTAATGCAATTTTTATATTTTTTCTCAGAGGCAATATGCTATCCTCATTTTTTACCATTACGATAGATTTTTCTGCAATCTCTTGTGTGAGTTCTTCATATTCACCCTTCGCAATCTCTTTGATAAAATCTCCCACACTATATGGATTTTCAAAAAGACCAAGTTTGAATTTAATTTCAAGTAGACGTCTAACCGAACGATCGATTAATTCTTCTTCAATTTCACCAGTTTCCACTGCTTCCTCTAAGAAACGATAGCATGTATTCTGTGGTTGTTCTATATCCATACCTGCTTTTAATGCAAGGATTGCTGTATCTTTTTGTGATTCAGCAACATGATATCTAACATGTGCATGACTTATACTTCCATAATCTGCGACTGTCACGCCCTGAAAGCCTAATTTTCCTCTTAATATATCATTCAACAACCATTTAGATGTAGATACAGCCTGTTCATTCAGGATTCCATAGCTATTCATAATTCCGCTGACATTAGCCTCCTGAATGGCCGCTTCAAAAGGGAAGCAGTAAGTATCCAGCAGTTTTCTCTCTGCAATTTGCTGTTCACCTCCATTCCTTCCTCCTTCTGCATTTCCATAACCGACAAAATGCTTTGCAGTTGCCATAATTTCATTATTACCTTGAATTCCTTTCACATAAGAAGTTCCCATTCTGGCAACCAGATACGGATCCTCCCCATAGGTTTCCCCAATCCTTCCCCATCTTGGATCGCGTCCGAGGTCAAATAAAGGAGAATGAACTGCATGAATACCATAAGCCTTAAGTTGTTTTCTAACCACCACACCCATCTTATAAGCTAATTCTGGTTCCCACGTTGATGCTACATTCATTGACTGAGGGAAAGTAGTTGCACCCGGTATTTGTGCGCCGGCGATGCCTTCATTATGAATTAAAGCAGGAATTCCTAGTCTTGTTTCCTCGGTTAAATATTTCTGTATTTCCTTAATGTAGTTCATATCCTTTTGGTTGTCCCCGGACAACGAACTATTTAAATAACTTAATGTACCAATTCCATATAAGAGAATATTTCGCATATTTTCTAGATCTTGCGTATTTCCGTCGGTCAAAGTACAAGACAATTGTGCAACTTTTTCTTTCAGAGTCATCCTCTTTATCAAATCTTCCACTCTGTCCATGATTGGTTTATTTGAATCTTTGTAAACCATAAAATACTCTCCTTTCGAATCTCCATTAGTGATCACTTCAAACCCACTGAATCGTTACGAGCTATTTATATTAGTAAGATAAAATTCTTGCGGGATTTTCTATCGTAATCTTTCGAATTTCATCTCCAAGTCCGAACTGATGCAGTTGATTTAACATCTCTGGAAATCGTAAATATCCATAGGATCCAGCCGTTTTTCCATATGCCTTTGTGGCACAATCATGCCCACAGACTATTTGCGATCCATATCCTTTTTTCAAAAGAGCAACGATACCTTTTAATCTGTCATAGTCATCAGGTAATATGGATACGAGTGTTCCCCAAGAGTCAAATCCTATATTAGCACCTTGATTTAAAATTTTTTCCAGGTAATCTGTATTAACATTTCTTGCGACATCCGGACTAGTAACATATGTGGCATTTTCGCAATTTCTCCTTAGGAATTGATCTTGATGAATCATTAGTAGTCTGTCTGGAATCATGCCACATTCTTTCAATGCTATTTCTACCACCTGGAAAATGTGCTCATTCGTCATAGGATATGCTGTATGAACATGAACGGATAAACCTGTTTCATTTGATAGTTTTGCCTGAGCACGAAGAGAAGCCAATTCACTCAAATCAATAGTTCCATCTTTGTGAATTGTCTGAATTGCACATTTTAGAAAACCTGGCTTTACATCCGAACCATTGATTCCTTCTTCGATCTCTTTTTTAAATACTTTATACATGAATTTCTCATCTTTTCCAATATATTCATCAGGGCGTGCTGAGGCATAGTAAATACCAGTGCAGGTAATTAGGTTAATACCACTCTTTATCGCTGCTTCTTTTAATTGCGTGGCAGTAGCTCTTAATCCTATGGGGGATGCGTCACACACTGCATTCCCCCCAATCATTTTAAATGCATTGAATTCAGCAACTGCAAACTCAACATCCCCAGACAGAGAACACTCATCGGAAAAAATTGACATCCCTTCTCTTAGACCTGCCAGATTCTCCATTCGAAGTTCGAGCAT
This sequence comes from Lachnospiraceae bacterium, assembly GCA_047974745.1. Taxonomy (GTDB): domain Bacteria; phylum Bacillota; class Clostridia; order Lachnospirales; family Lachnospiraceae; genus JBKECO01. The sequence continues at coordinate 3,365 of JBKECO010000062.1, read as the reverse complement.
CTGTGGAGGAATTTGTCCTTTATACTGCATAACTTCTCTATTCAAAAGAGTAATGTCCGCCAAGACATGTTCATGCATTGTTGTAAATCCTAGATTCTCCGGTTCTATATCACCTAATACTGTTGTTATTTTTTTATGCATAATCAATCTCTCCTTGATAATTTAGGACTGTCAATTATAACTTTGTAAGCTGCTCAATGGCATCTTTAATTTTTTTCTTCATATCCGACATCGGCATCATATCTGCCAATGCACCAAGGGACATTCCCATTGCTTGCGCCATTTGCGGGTTTTCCAAAAGGCTTCCGATATATTCATTCAAAATCCTTTTGCCTTGCGCATCCATCATAATCATATTTATGGGAGTATTTTGATTAAATTTTGAAAAAGTGTTCTGCGATACCTTCGTAGCTTCCCACTTTGCCCAAGCTTCCGTCTCTTGAATATTGTAAGCCACCTTGGATTTACCCAGACGATATAATTCAACATTACCTGTTAGTATATTTTCTTTCTGCTTAAAGTCATACTGCACTGTCGGTAAAGATTCCGGTGCAATCCCTTCCTCAACCCATTTCATCAACGCAATCATACCATCTGCAAGCGTTAAGCTTAAACCCGGTGATTTCAAATCTGTATGACCGCCACCTGGGGTAAAGAAGAAACGCAGATACGACAATACATCTTCCTCTCTGCCCATATATTCAATAACCCTCTTATAGTAATCCAGAGTACCATCAGCAGGTATTGTATCATCATTTACCGAATGTGTAAGAAGTAGTTTTGTGCCTTGATCACGCAATTCTCTAAAGTCAGGGCTATTACACTGCAATAGTTGAAAATCACGATGGCTATCTCTAATCATTTCCTCAAATTTCTTATAATCCAAATCTTTTCCGTCCCACTCCAAATTACGTTCGAGCCATGCTGAATGATAACCTATAGCAAGTGGATTTAGAACTGGAACAAATGTATCATCTTCGGATTTATTATAAAATACAGGACCAGGAGCTCCAATTTCGCCTTTGTTCCAAAATCGTGTACCTGGACGGAATCCGTACCATAGGAAACGTCCTTCACGTGTTTTCGGACCTTCAAAAATATATTTCATAACTTTGGCATCATTTTCAGTGATAACTCCATCCGCTGCTTCCTGGCCCACATATTCATAAGGATCAAAATCCGGCATTTCAATCGATTCAATAAAATCTCGTTTCCCATTCGCTTTTCTAATTGCTGTGGAACGGAAAAATTCAAGTTTGTCTGGAGAAATGATATGCCGTTCTGAATTCATAACTGTCATCGGCCAAATAAAAGACATAAAAAGCTCCGTCCAATTGATGGCGGGGTCTACTGCCCAAATACCATCATAATCTTCTGGATACATTTGTGCTTCCATCAGCGACTGACGTCCGCCTCCAGATGCACCCTGTAAATATGAATATTGAGGTTCTACTCCATAAATTGCCGTAATTACCTTTTTCGCAATCAGCGTCATGGAATGTGTGGAGCGGTAAGATAGATTTATGATCAGCTCATAATCAATGCCTTTTGTTTCCTCGTCTAATCCCCACACAAAGGTCTCTCCCGGTACACCCCCATCGGTGTTTGCTGTGGCAAAGCCGTTTTTCAGTACATAGGCAGGCATAGCAATTCTATTTTGTTTCCCGAGAATATCATACATATGGAAGGTGCGGGTGCCACCTCCGACACATCCAAAAAATCTGCCGTTCCAGTCTAGCGGAATCCATACATTAATCGTAACTGTACTGCCACCAGGACAAATCTCTTCTAATACAACATGACAAGTCTCAGAGATCTCTACACCCATACATTCATCTACTAGATTTACAGAAACCACATTAACTTTTTCAAATTCCTCAATAGCATTCTGAACCGTTTTTTGGTTACAACGTTTTTCCAAGCCTTCCAATCGAGATCCTTTTTCCATCGCAATCCACTGATTTATAGACTGTTTTTCCAATTTAAATTTATTTTCCATTAAAATATTCCTCTTTTCTTTCCTGTAATAACTTCCTGAATAGTTAAGTTAATAAGCAATCTCCCCAAATCTTTCATGGATGAAGATAATATTGTCCATCATCACCTTAAATGTTTCTGGTGAACCGATACCTAATGTTGTGCAGGCATGGAACGCTCCTTCAAACATAGTCAGGTGAACATCAACATTGTAAGTGTTAAGAACCTCGTAGAGTTTATCTCCATCTGCTCTTAAAGTCTCTGTATCGTTTATGCTTATGGCAGTTGGCGGGAACTGATCAAACTTATCAAAATAAATAGCTGATAACTCCGGATTATCTTTATTCTCATCAGGAGCATACATCTTCCAAATATATGGTAATCCCTCCAGTGAAACGGTATTATCATCATTGGTGTAATAAGATCTGTCTATGTTACCGCTCATATCTGCGATTGGAGATTGAGGAAGAATACATTCAGGTTTTTTAATGCCATTATTGATACAACGGATCGTTAACGCTATCGTTAAATAGCCTCCAGCACTTTCACCTGTAACTGCGACTTTTGACTGGGGAAATTTTTCCCTTACCTGTAAATAGGCATTGTAACAGTCATCTAAGCCTTTCGGATATTTATTTTCAGGAGCCAGACTATAGTTGATAGAAATGACTCTCAGTCCTGAAAATCTAGATAACATTGAGCAATAGCCTCGAGTAGCCTTCGCTGATCCTGAGACTAATCCACCACCGTGGATATAGAGAATGATATTCTCACTTGTCATATTATCTGGAATAGTGATTTCCCCAAAGACTCCATCAAAGTTGATCTTTTCTATTTTGACATGCTTTTCTTTTGGCATTAAGGAGTAGCCTATATTGGCGATTATTCTGACTACCTTCCAGTTCGTATGTTCCATTCCCTTTCCAAACATCACCCCTCCGGTTGCTTTGCCAACAATTTTTTTGTTTTTTTCCATCTCTTTTGATGAGCACTTTACAATAATTTTTGACATTTTTGTTCCCTCCTTTAAAAATCTAATACATTATAGTAATATAATAGCATCACAGTGTTGACTATCACACATCACGTTTCATTATTTGAGATATATTTGCAACACAATTCGATTTGATGTTGCAAAAAGGAGACCAGCTATGAAAAGTCAATCCTAAATTAGCAAAAAATTTCTTTTCTCAATCGGTGGTAAAAAAGGGTAACTTTAAGAAAGCTCCCGTAGGGTGCATTTTCAAAATCTATCGATGTTGGTATACAGGCCTCTTAATCGAGGTTGAATTCTATTTCGTCAGTGAGCATCTTCCAGATAATCCTGACAAGCTTGCCGGCACAGTGCCCGAGAGCATTATAGTGTGTACGGCCTTCCGCCATCTTGG
>JBKECO010000012.1:0-86140 GCA_047974745.1 Lachnospiraceae bacterium | reverse complement strand
TTTTGATCTTTTGGATCAAGATTCCCTCTTGGCAATCTTTGTTCCGTGATCACTTTCGTGATCTTTACTGTTTTTTAGGTTGTTCCTACTTTCATAGGAACGTTCTTCAGTCGATCTCTCGACTGCATGAATAAATTTTTCTCAAAATCTTTTCAAGGTCATTTCACTGTTCAGTTATCAAGGTTCTTTGCTTGTTCTCTTGGTTGTTTTCGCTCGTTCCTGTCTGAGCGGCAACTCTGATATCTTATCATCTGACTCAGCTGTTGTCAACAACTTTTTGAATTTTCTGTAATTTTTTTCAGTATTCAGAATCTTCTGTTAATTATTCCTTTTTTTAAATAATTAACCCTTCCAGTCAATCTCACGAAATTTGCGAGTAAAATATTTGCTGTCAGCTTGAATATAATATCATTATCTCAGACCACTGTCAACACTATTTCTATGTTTTTTTACATATTTCAATTATTATTTTTCAAATTGTCTAATCATTTTATACACTTAGCTCTATTGCCTCTTTTACATTCCGCACTCCTACTAATTTAATACCTTCACAATGCTTTACCGACTTTAAGCAGGCTTCCGGCAGTATGCAGGTAGTAAATCCAAGCTTCTTTGCTTCCAGTACTCGATTCTCAGCGAGACTGACAGATCGGATCTCTCCACTAAGTCCTACTTCCCCAAAGCAGATCGTCTTCTCATCGACTGCCCGATTGCGAAAACTAGACACAAGGGCTAAGACGATCCCCAGATCAAGTGCAGGTTCGTTCATTTTGATTCCCCCTGCAATATTGACATAAGCATCACATCCTGACATATGAATGCCTGCTCTCTTTTCCAATACAGCCATCAGAAGATTAACACGATTAATGTCTGTTCCTGCAGCGGTCCGGCGCGGAAATCCAAAACTGGTATCACACACCAATGCCTGTACCTCGAGTAAAATCGGTCTGCTCCCTTCCATTGAACATGCGACTACAGATCCTGATGCTCCCTCCGGTCTTCCTCCCAGCATGAATTCTGATGGATCCCTTACTTCTGCCAGACCAGCCTCTTTCATCTCAAAAACACCAATCTCATTCGTGGAGCCAAAACGGTTCTTGACACCCCTTAAGATCCTATATACAGCATGCCTGTCTCCTTCGAAGTAAAGAACACAGTCAACCATATGCTCAAGCACTCTAGGTCCTGCAACAACGCCTTCTTTTGTCACATGCCCAATGATAAAAATGGAGATCCCCATGCCCTTTGCAAGCTGCATCAGATTAGCCGTTGCTTCTCGGACCTGGGAAACGCTTCCAGGAGCAGCGCTCAGATTTTCACTGTAGATTGTCTGAATGGAATCGATCACAACGATTTGCGGTCTCTTCTGTTCCAGAATTTCTCTGACGGATTCCAGACTGGTTTCGCAAAACAAGGACAGATGATCTTTGAAATCTCCAATGCGTTGTGCTCTCATTTTGATCTGCTGGGGCGATTCTTCCCCTGATACATAGAGAATATCAACACCTCGATTTGACAAATTTCGACAGACCTGTAATAAAAGTGTAGATTTTCCAATTCCAGGATCTCCGCCGACCAGTACAAGGGAACCTGTAACCAGTCCACCTCCCAAAACACGGTCAAGCTCACCAATTCCCGTCTCGAGCTTATTCTTCTCTGTGATCTGGATCTGATTGATTGGAGTGACCTTTGATTTCAGATCGGACTTATGTCTTTTGCTACCTGAGTGCGTTGTTGGCAAACGCTCCTCTGTAAACGTATTCCACTCCTTACAACCCGGACACTGTCCGACCCATTTCGGCGATTCAAAACCACACTGCTGGCAAAAAAATACAACTTTATCCTTCGGCATTTCGTACTGTCCTCTCTGTTATGCGTTTCCATTCTGAATGAGTATCTGGTGAGCAAAAAACTCCGTACCATTGACAGTTCGGTTACTGTTTCTGGCAGGAGTTTTATATAGAGTCTGATTCTGTTCTTTACTTTATGGATGTCTCTATTTCTTTGTGATTGCCACTTTGGCACAAGTATCCGGTTCCATCTCAATACTCAGGCTGAGTTTTCCACCAAGATTCGTTTTCATCACACCAGCATCTTCACTATTTATTTCAACATCATAATCATTGCCTGCTTCCAGCTCTAATGTGATCTGCACATCCTCTGCAGCTTCCACATGGAAAGTAACACCATCCTCTGCCGCATTAAAATTCCAAACAGCAGTTCCAGGTACTGATTCGTACACAAGAATTCCGTTCCGCTCCAGTTTTGTGATTTCATGGAATGTTTTCACCTTATACACATCCCCTTGATACTCAAAATTATCAAGCTTCGCTTTCTGACCGAGTGTATAATCTCCAAAACTGATCGTTCCATCTGATTCGGTGCGAATCAATTCATTAATTACTGACATTTTATCCTCCTATGAGCATTTAAGCACACTGATTTTTATTTTTTGATACCAGGCTCCTGTCTGTCCATCGTTCCATGGTATCGGGGAGCAAATTGTTCCAAGCCCCTTGTCATTTACTAATTATAGTACAGAAAAATATAGATTTCCATACGTTTTTACAATTTAAACCTTTTCCTGTGAGAGAAATGTGATTTCTTTCCCCTTCAATCCCACTGTTACTTTGGAACCTTCTTTGATCCTGCCAGCAAGTATTTCCTCAGCTAATGCATCCTCGATCCTGTTCTGGATCATTCTTCTGAGTGGTCTTGCTCCGAATTTAGGGTCGAATGCCGTCTCAACAATAAATGATTTGACCGAATCTCTGATACTGAGATCAATATTCATATTTGACTTGCAACGATCGATCAGTGTCTTTGACATCAAAGTTACGATCTTTTTCATATCCTCTTTGTTCAATGCACGGAACACGATGATCTCATCAATACGGTTTATGAATTCAGGCTTGTAGATTCGCTTGACTTCTTCCATAACACCGTCCTTCATTCTGTTATAATTTTGCTTTTCATCATTTTCGCCGCCAAAGCCGAGACGTTTTGGTTCAATAATAGACTGTGCTCCCGCATTGGATGTCATAATAATGATCGTATTTTTAAAATCGATCCGTCTTCCCTGTGCATCTGTTATATGACCATCATCCAACACCTGAAGCAGGATATTAAATACATCAGAGTGTGCTTTTTCAATTTCATCGAACAAAATAACTGCATATGGATTTCTTCGAACCTTCTCACTGAGTTGTCCGCCCTCATCATATCCCACGTATCCCGGTGGGGAACCGATCAATTTTGAAACACTGTGTTTTTCCATGTATTCCGACATATCTACACGGATCATAGACTGCTCATTACCGAACATAGCTTCAGCAAGGGCTTTCGTAATTTCCGTTTTTCCGACTCCGGTCGGTCCTAAGAATAAAAAGGAACCAATTGGTCTGTTTGGATCTTTGAGACCAACTCTGCCTCTTCTCACTGCTTTTGCAACTGCTAACACAGCCTCTTCCTGCCCAATGACACGCTTGTGAAGTGTTTTCTCCAGTTTTCTCAGTTTGACTGCTTCATTTTCAGCGAGCTTGCTGACCGGAATTTTCGTCCAGCTGGAAACAATATCCGCCATCTCCTCCTCGCCTACGACAAGGGTCTTTTTATTGGCGTCTTTATGATATTTCTTTACCATTCTCTTGTACTTGATCTCTGCTGCCTTTTTTTCATTACTGAGTCGGACAGCGTCCTCAAGCTGACTTTCGGTCAGAGCCCCTTCAATTTGTGAATCAAAGTAACTCAGTTCCAACTCCAATTCTCTCATTTGATCCGGAATCTGAAATCCTTTTAATCTGACTCTGGAGGAAGCCTCGTCCATGAGATCAATCGCTTTATCCGGTAAAAATCTGTCACTAATATAACGAGCAGCGAGTTTTACTGCAGCACGAATTCCTTCATCAGTAATGACAACATGATGGTGTTCCTCATATTTTGGTCTTAGCCCTGTCAAAATTTCAATTGTCTGTTCCTCAGTAGGTTCATCCACAGTGACTGGCTGGAATCGTCTTTCCAGTGCTGCGTCCTTTTCTATATATTTTCTGTATTCTTCGATCGTAGTCGCACCGATCAGCTGTATCTCCCCTCGTGCCAGAGATGGTTTTAAGATATTCGATGCATCGATTGCACCCTCTGCACCACCGGCTCCGATTATTGTATGGATCTCGTCTATAAAAAGCAGTACATTTCCACTTGCGATCACTTCTGCAAGAACTTTTTTGATGCGTTCTTCGAACTCTCCTCGATACTTCGATCCTGCAATCATTCCAGAGAGATCCAGAGTTACCACACGCTTGCCAAGAACCGTATCCGGAACCAGTCCTTTGACGATTCTCTGGGCGAGACCTTCCACGATGGCGGTCTTACCTACACCAGGCTCACCGATCAGACATGGATTATTTTTTCCGCGTCTGCTCAGAATCTGTATCACTCTTTGTATTTCATCTGTTCTTCCGATCACGGGATCTAATCTGCCTTCTCTGGCCATCTCCGTCAAATCTCTTGAGTATTGATCAAGAGTATGTGTATTCTCGGATTTTCTATTTCCCATCCTCGCCTGCATATCTTCCTTGTATGCTGACGCATCTTCTCCCATTGCAGCAAGAAGATCGATATATAGTTTTTGCACATTGATTCCCAGTGTATTCAGAAGTCTTGAGGCTGCACATTCCGATTCCTTTATAATGGAGATCAAAATATGTTCCGTTCCTACTCTTTCATGTCGAAATCTTTCTGCTTCATGCTGTGATGCTTCTAAGATCTGCTCTGCTCTTGGAGTCCAGCCATCCATGTCTGCAAACGCCACCTGACCTGAGGGCGCGATCAGATTCTCCACCAGATCGAGGAGCTGTGCAGCATCTACATTATTCTCATCCAGCACCTGAAATGCCAGACTATTTTGCTCTTTGAGCAGTCCCAGCAGAATATGTTCTGTTCCTGTATAATTGTGATTAAGTGACTTTGCTATTTTCTGGGCCTGCTTTAATGTCGCCTGTGCCTGAGTTGTATATGGTCTCTGCATATTTCATCCGCCTATTCATTCAGATCCAAGATTTCTAAGTCATCATCTTCTGATGATGTTTTCTCAACCTGATCTTTATCATGCTGTTTTGTTTTTGTATCTGCATTTTTTTGAAGACGAGCTGATTCACTGCCTGGTTCTGCCTTCTTTTTTCTCCTGAAAAATGGCCGACCCTGCAGTTCCTCCTCTTCGATGTCTGTTTCTACCTCAAAATCCTCCTCCAGGTCGTCGAATCGTTCCACTTTGGACTCTTTTGGGGACTCTATTGGGGACTCTATTGGTTCATCTTTTAAGTCTTCTTTTAAGTCTTCTTCAATATCTTCGTCAATTTTTTCGTATATATCTTCGTCGATACCTATTACTCTAGAACTGTCTTTTTTTGTTACTGCTTTTTGTGAAGGATCCACTCTGTTATCTCTGATTTTCAATATTAGATTTATAATCACAATAATCAAAATCGCAAAAAGGAATATGCCAATAACAAGCATTCTTCTATTATTTGTGCGTAGTGTTTCATATTTCTCACTTAAAGTGGTCAGTGATGCCTGGAGACTTTCTATACTTGTATTATCCGTTTCTTCAGGAATCAGTTGCGTATTGAGCCGCTGAAATGTATCTTGGACTGTATCATATTGATACCAGCCCATTGACCCAGTCTCATCAATGGCAAATACAAGGTAGAAAGTGTCTGACGAAGTCGTTTCTGTAGCTGCCGCTTCTGTAACAGCTTCTGTAACAGCTTCCGTATCTGCTGTTTCTGTCGTTTCAGTTATACTCTCCCGCAGAATTTCTTCATTGTTCGCTGTCGCTGTATCATAAACGAATGCCTTGATCGTTCCAATATCTTTATAATTCAAATCCGCCTCAATATAGTTCAGCGGAGGAAGATTTCCAGGAGTCGGATTCATAAGAATCAACTCGGACATCCCAACAGTAACTCGAATCAATGGATAGAACGAATCTGAATTCATATCATAGACATAAAAACCTTTGTCTGTATTATCGGCTATATTGACCAGATACAAAACACCGATCTGTCCTTTTTCATAAATTGCACCTTGATACATTTCACTGTTGTACTGAATTTCAGAAGCAACGAACCCTTCCGGAATATCTTCTTCTGTAAATTCATCTGAAATCTGATAGCTGTTGCTACCAACAACAATGCCATCCCCTGTGACCGTTACATCCATTTCCTCTGTTGAAGCAGTTTCAGACTCTGTTTCTGAGTCTGTCCCAGATCCAGAAGACTCATTTTGTGTATCCTCAGAGGCTTTTGTTACGGTGATCTGATAGGTTGCTTCACTTTTATTCTCTGCTGCCACGGTGATCTCGACGATATTTTCACCTTCTGATAAATCCTCATTACCAGTTATGGATTTTATCTCTGCCTTACTATTGGATGTCACAGGTGATACTGTGATCTCCGTAACATCTGAATCCACCTTAGCAGTATATTTTGTTGTTGCGCTTGAAAAAGAAGGGGACAGGGTTCCTTCTGAAATTGATAATGACTTCAGAGAATTATCTCCGGATAAATTTACAGTAGAATCCTCATCATCACTGTCTGTTGCTGTACTTCCACTCACTGTTACATATGCTCCTGCAGCAGTGACTCCATTGCCTTCTGCAACAATATGAGCTCGTCCTGAAGCGATTCCCTTAAAAGTCAAAGTGACCGTGGAACCTGAGGCAGTAATCCTGCCATCGGATTCTGTCGACGAACTGTCTGAGCTCGATACATACTCGAGCAGATCTGAACTGTATGTAATTGTCATGTCTGTTGAAGCTTGTGTACCGCCTTCTCCTGAGACTTCAACAGTCGTTTTTACAGTCTCTCCTGCTGTGATCGAAGAGTCTGAAAACGAAATAGACAGACTTCCTGCCGCCTTGGCCGTAAGGGGAAGCAAACCGACTCCCATCAGGCATATTATCATAATTATTGTTAATTTTCTTATTCTTTTTATTCCATTCACTATGTTCACCTCTATGTTGAATCCAGCTAAGTTTACACCCACTCTGTTTAAAGACATTATAGGAAATACATAAAATGCCGTCAACCTTATTCTTGTATTTTCAAAAGATAATGGTCTTTGATCCAGCCATTATTGATGAAAATCTCTTTTAATTTCAAAATGGGATTTTCATTTTAAAGCTTTTCCGTTAAAATGTAAAAAAGCAGATGGAAAGGAGCCAACTTATGGCACATGACACAGAAACGAAGACAGATATAAAGAACATGATCAGAGCAGAGCGCAGCAAACTAAAGGGCATGAAGCTTCGGGATAAGATCGATTATATCTGGACCTATTATAAAGCTCCGATCCTGGGCGTACTGATTGCTTTGATCTTATGTGTATCGTTGATACAGGGACTTTTGAGAACAGAGCCGGATGTAGTACTGAATGTTTTAGCGATCAACGCGGACCCCTATTATGATGCTGAGCAAGACGACACCTTTGATACCTTTTTGACGGAACAGGATCTGGACCCTGAACTGAATACAATATCATTCAATACCAGTATTCTGATTTCATTTACCGAGGAGGGCATGGTCTCAAATCCGCAGATCCTTCAGGTGATGGTCACACTGCTGATGGCCGGGGATATTGATATGGTCACTGCAGATGAACAAATGTACCAATATATTGCGGAGCAGGGATATATGATGCCGCTTTCTTCCTATATGAGCGAGAGTGAAATTGCTGCTCTTGACGACCGAATCCTGTATGCTGTTGATCCGGAAACCGGTCAGGAAGAAGCTTTTGGTGTCTTAGCAGATGCAAATAGCGGAATGACAAAAGGCAGTTTATACGAAAGTCCTCCCTATGCAGGGCTGGTGTATAATGCAGAAAATATGACTGTCGGTACAGAATTTATTGAATATATTACGAACTGATCTGAAAGGAGTTCACAATGAAAAAAAATTGTATTGTAGCACAGTCTGGAGGACCTACTTCAGCCATCAATGCAAGTCTTGCCGGTGTTTTGAATGCCGCCCTCTCCTGTGGAGAATATGATACAGTCTATGGATCCCTGCATGGGATCGAGGGAATTTTAAAAGGTAATTACAAAAATCTCTCCTATAAGGCGATCCAGTCACCGGATTTTGTAAAGCAGCTCAAACAGACACCTGCCATGTATCTGGGCTCATGTCGTTTTAAACTGCCTTCTGAAAAAAATGATCCAAAATTATATGAACAGATATTCTCTGAATTGGATGCGTTAAATATTGGAGCCTTTTTTTACATTGGCGGCAATGATTCTATGGATACTGTCATGAAATTGTCTGTCTATGGTAAGTCCATAAACAGTGAGATTCGCTTTATCGGTGTCCCAAAGACAATCGACAATGACCTGTGTGCAACGGATCATACTCCCGGATTCGGGTCTGCTGCAAAATACGTAGCGACTTCTATCCTGGAGATGGCACATGACATCTATATCTATGACTTGAAGAGCGTCACAATCATTGAGGTCATGGGGCGTGATGCAGGCTGGCTGACAGCCGCTTCCTGCTTGGCAAGAACTGACTATTCTGCCGCACCGCATTTGATCTATCTGCCGGAATCCCCCTTTGATCGTGACCGTTTTATTGATGATGTAAAAAAAGTAATGGAGGAGCATTCTAATGTGATTGTTGCTGTATCCGAGGGAATCCGTGATAAGGATGGCACATATATCAGCGCTTCTGGCTCCACACTTGATAATTTTGGACATGTGCAGTTAAACGGTGCAGGTCGAACTCTGGAGAATTTGGTCAAGGACAGATTAGGCGTAAAAGTAAGATCTGTAGAATTCAACATTCTTCAAAGATGTGCTGAGCACATTGCCTCTGCAACTGATTTAGACGAGTCCTTTACATCAGGTGAAAAAGCAGTGTCTTTTGCATTGGAAGGCGTTACCGGAGCCATGGTCATCATGAAGCGCAGCGGCAGTGATCCATATCGCATCGAATACGATCATGCCGATATAAGCGGAATCGCCAACGAGGAAAAAAGTGTTCCCACAGAATGGATCGTGAATGGCAATGATGTGTCAGACGCGATGTACCAATACTTAAGACCTCTGATCCAGGGTGAGGTACATCCAAGTTATGAGAACGGGATTCCAAAATACCTGAATGTTTCCCATCTCGGATAATCCTAATCAGACAAAAGAGCCGGGAGAAATCGATTTCCTTCGATCTTCTTCCGGCTCTTATTATGATACTATGCTGCTGTTTATTTATGTTGTATTATACTGCTGTTTTCTAATTCTTTGCCAAAGCGAATCACATTCAGGAACTGATTGACTTCTTCCCAAGCCCTCTTCGATTCAGGCATCAGCTTTAACGCCATCTGGAATACATGATACATTCCTTCATAAATACTCAGTTTTACTTTTACACCTTGTCTCTTTGCCTTTTTCGCGGCATCAGCAGAATCACTCAAGAGCATTTCAACAGAACCGACCTGAAAAAGGATCGGCGGCAGACCCGTAAAGTCGCCAAATAGCGGAGAAATATATGGATCTTTCAGATCGTGATCTCCTGCATACTCATGATTATAGATCAAACTCTCTCTGCTATAACCAAACAGTGGATCCTTCTCGTAATTCGTATCATAGGACTCTCCTGATGCAGTCTGATCCGTCCAGGGAGACATTGCAATGATCCCCTTGGGCATTTCAATGTCTTGATCTCTAAGATACTGAGCAAGGGCTAATACGAGCCCTCCGCCAGCCGAATCTCCGGCCAATACGATCTGGCTTCCACAATATCCGTTCCTAAGCAGCCAGTGATATGAGTTCACTGCGTCTTCAAATGCTGCCGGATAGGGATGCTCAGGAGCTGTTCTATAATCCGTTGTCAGAACGCTGCAGTGATCCGCAGCCTCACTGTAAATAACGGCAAAATTACGGTATATATTGCGCATTTCACCAATATAACCCCCACCATGCAGCTGGAGAATGACCAACTCCTGATTGCCCTTTTCATATTCGAGCAGTTCCATTGTGAATTCAGGCTGAGCAATCCGTGTCATGGTAAAGCCTGTTGGTGCTACCCATCTTGGTTCATACTCAGGTCTCTCTGGCTGTGCCTTGTTCAGTTTTCCGGAATATAGATGCTCTTTTGAAAAATGTGTGATCACTTCACGCACCAGCAACCCTCGAATACTGATCTCTTTGTGTTCCATAAATACTTCGTCTCCCTATACCTATTCAGACATGAAATCTTCTCTTTAGCTCGGCGATCGCTTTTTTATCACCAATAATCACTGTACCGGCAAAAATAAGTACGGCTATAATACAGTTTAAAAAAGTAACAAATGGTTCTGTTACAATATTCATTAGAAACAACACAACAGGAATCAGGCTAAGTGCGATATTCATAAGTTCAATCATGATATAACTCTGCCAGTTCCGTCTGTTCCAGATCATAAATACGACCGTCACAAGATCAAGAATCAACAGACCACCAGGCAACGCATAGTTGACTGACCAGCCCTGAAATCCAGTCACTCTGTCGATCAGAACCACATAGAGCACTGCCAGCAGGATCAGACCGATGAATTTTGTTTTATATCCGGTTCGTTCATTGGCAACTGTCAGCCTTAGAAAGGAATAAATATAAAACAGACCAGCACCTGTAATCAGGCTCCAGTACACACCATCAAAATATTTGTAGTTAAAATAGATAAAAATGATTTCGATTATGATTGCCAAGAACAAGAAAACTCTTGTCCAGAAGAACATTTTTTTCGTACGGTCTCTGATATCGGGATACTGATTCTCACAGGATTCATCTGTTCCCTCGAGCACCGTTTTGCAAAGCGGACATATCTGAGTTCTATCAGAGATCTCTAAGTTGCATAGCTTACATCTACTCATAATATACCCCATTGCTTTCAATTCTTACATCGATCCCATCCTCTGTAAGCCTTCGGAAAAATCCTCGCTGCACACTAGTGTCTACAAGTACGGAACTAAAGGTAAACATCAGTGTATCTTTATAGGAACAAATCGTTCCCTTGATCTGCTGACCGACTGACATTGCTAAAAAGGCACCGAACATCTCTATATAAGGCTGATATGCTTCATCGATCTGAACATTTCCCACATTGGTGATCGTTGACGTATTCGCTTTGGCTGTCTGTCGATATACTTTACGGATCGCCATATTTTTCAGGAACAGAGGCACAGCACGGGCAATAAGTTTCTTCTCATTCGATACATTATAAGAAAATAACTTCTCCAGGTGTTCCTTTTGAATCTGAGGTTCGAGGCTTTCTTTGATGATTTTAAGAACCTCCAGAAATGAATATTCTTCTTTCTCCGGAAGAAACTCAGCGGATACCATGACAAAAAAATTCTTTGTGGTAACAGATTTATAAAATGGCCTCAGATTGACAGGCACAGCGACTCGAATCGGTCTCTTTCCCGGCTGTCCAAGCAAAAGTTCCTGATAGACGCTCCAAACAAAGCACGCCACCAGATAGATATTAATACTGACTCCATACTCCTTCGTTCGCTGTTTCAGCTGGTCAATATTCATATAGCCATGAATGACCCCAAACTCACCGGTATGAAGCTTCTCCCCTTTAATCAGATATGCGCGTTGTGTCTTGTAGACACGAGAATGACTCTTTTTATAATTTTTTAAAAAGCTGTCTTCCCTGTTCATGGAAGTTTCTGCAGACAGGGTATCCCCATGGTCTGCAGCCAGCTCTGGGTGCGCGATCCGCAGATACTGATACGTCAGTTCTCTCAGAAAATTAAATCCACCCATGCCATCGGTCAATGCGTGAAATACCTCCAGATTGATTCTTTTCTTGTAATACGTGACACGGAAGAGATAACTCCTGTTCCTGTTCTGTACGATGAATCTGCTGGGATAGGTGTTTTCTTCCTTCACTTCAGGTACGGGTTTTCCATTTTCCTCAAAATAATACCAGAACACACCGCTCTGGAGGCGTACATTAAAGACATCGAACTTAGGAAGAACGATTGCAAGAGATTGCTGCAGAATATTTTTGTCCACCGTTTCATGTAGTGTAACAAAAATACGATAGACATTACTCATACTTTCTCCTGCGATCACCGGAAAAATATGCGCCGTATTATCAAGACGATCCCATCGAATCCGATCTCCCCTGCGTCTGGACTCAGTGAGTTCTTTACGATACTGTCTCTGTTCCTCTTTCTGTTCCAGTTTTTCATTCATTTTTCTTATGTTATCAGCTTTATTGTTTTGTTCATGTTCTATATTCAATTTGCTGCCTCGCAATCTTTAACAGTCTGTTATAGATTCATTATACAAAATCGAGGCAGGAATTTCAATTATGTGAACATTATTTATCAAGTACTGCAGCTTCGATTCCAAGCATCTTACAGGTCTTTGCAAAAAGTGATTCATTTTTACCTACGCTCATTGCAAAATGATGTGTCGGTGCATGTGAAAACCACTCATCCATATAACTGTCCGGATCCTTTTTAAATTTGACCGGAGTCTGCGTATTTCCGATCTGCATGATCTCTCCATCTGTTGCCAGAGCTTCTGTAATCAGGAATTTCAAACGACCGTCTCTTGTCTGTGTACATCCAAAATTCGTGATATCCCCGGTTCTAACTTTTGCTTCAACAGAAACACCATTGCCAAGCTTTCCATGATACAGTCCCATGCCTCTTAGAAACGGCTTTCCTTTGGCTATTTCCAAATGGAACGGACCATCATGTCCGAGGAGAATGGTACCATCAATATAATCTGTCACAACGATCTCACAAAAGCTTCCTCCGACTCCCAGAAGATCACAGATCTTCATTGCCAGACAGGTCTTTAGATCTCCCTCACCGGCACATGGAATCCCCTGGGAGGTAAGGAGGGAATTTCCAACTATCCATCCGCTCTGAAGTTTCTCATAGTTTCCACCTTCCGTTCCATGATAGTAGTAGCACAGTGCATCCAATTCGAATTTTTCTACCAGCTTGTCCTGTGCGGCCGCTACCCTTGCAGACCAGTCGAGTTGTTCAGCAGTAGGCTTTTTCGCCAGAGGATCAGCACTGGAATCTTCACTGATCACAAAGAACTGCTCGATCTCTTCGGTCTTTCTTTTTACTTCCTCCTCCGTTACCAGTTGAAGCTGTTCGTTCAGATCGCACATTTCAAGGATTTCGACACGACTTTTCGTCTCACCTGAAAACATGGTAAAATCACTGTACATGTCAAGCATTCCATTATAGGTATTTCCCAGAAATCCAAATTTTGCACCCTCCAGATTTCTTTTGACCATCGCCGCCTGCACCCATTCATGAATTTCCTTCCAGGCTCTGACTGCCTGAGACATGTGGCTTGTCACCTCATCTGCCATGGCGATTGCAGGAGTCTCTTCTAATCCCAGCAGACCGTTGATGATCTCGCATTCGATCCCCATTCTGTGAAAAGCATTTGCAATTTCCGGAACTGGACAAGCGCCGCACTGTGAAAGCCACTCTCCTGTACTTGTCTCCTGATAATTGATTTTTGCTGCCGGCTGCAGGTTCAGGATCACCGTTCTTGCACAGCATTTTTGATGGACTGGAACCACAGATGCACTGGTCACATAGGTCCCTGCATGTGCAAAAATAAGATCTACATGCTTTTCGTTAAAATAGTCCCCCGCTTTATCACCCTCCTCCGGCGAATCTACAAGTCCATAGAAATAGACTTCGGCAGCACCTGAGTTATTAATCTTTTCTGCCAGAAACTCACCATAGTGGATCAGTCTTTCCTTTAATCCGGGAAACTGATTCCAGTAGTGCTTCAGCCCCATTGTGTAGATTCCGACCCTTGCTTTTTTTCTTTCTTTTCTTTCCATCATCTTCTCCTTATCTATCATTAAATTGCACATTTGCTACATCTTTACAATTCAATTATAACAAGTTATACTCAAAATACATCCGAGTATTTTGCTCAAAAATACCACTTTATTGCTATGGGGGATTTTATGAAGTATTCCAAAAATTCATTAGAAGAGAATTATACCTCGAACTGGTCTATGGACTCATTGCGTCTGTACCCTATCACCGGAGAACAGGAAAAATCCTATTTGATGTATTCCCAGGAGCTGGGTTATTTTAAGACTACGCCAGGATATTATACAAAGCGAAAACATCTTGCTTCTTTTCTGATTTTATCCACTGTCAGCGGAAAAGGAATCCTAAAATACCGTGGACAGGAATATCTTCTGGAGGAGGGCAGTTCTTTCTTTATTCACTGCTATGAGTCTCATGAATACTATTCCATCGGGGATACTCCCTGGGAATTTTTCTGGATCCATTTTGAGGGAAGTCAGGCAGGGGGATATTTCCAACAGTTCACGGAGCATGGATTTGCTCTTTATTCCGCGTCGGAGACCGATTTTAATATTCCAAATCAAATTGACAGTGTAATCAGGTTATATCAGGGGAACAGCCCCGGTACACCGATTCTGGTCAATAAGATCCTTACGGATGTGATCTCTGAATTTCTGTTGAGATCTGTTCAATCCGATCCTTCTGATGATGCATATCAGGTACCCGAGCTTATTCTTCAGGTCAAACGGTATCTGGAAAAGAATTTTAGTGACTCTCCCGGATTAGAGGAGCTTTCTCACATCCATGGAATCAGCAAATTCCATCTGTCTCGGGAATTCAAAAAGTATGTCGGCATAACGATACATCAGTATCTGACCCGTCAAAAGCTGGCCTATTCAAAAGAACTGCTAAATTATTCCAACTTCTCCATTGAGGAAATCGGATATCAATGCGGCTTTCACTATTCCAGTCATTTTATCCGACAGTTCCAGCTCCAGGAGGGCCTTACTCCATTTGCTTATCGTCAAAAATGGAAAAACAGGAAAACAGATGTTTGATCTGCTTTCCTGTTCATTAATCCAGATGAAATAAATTTTTTAGATCCTTCGCCACAGGACTGTTATCCGGATTCGTCTCCATAATATCCGCCATAAAGTCCCACCATTTTCTGTTTATGGCTGTGTCGGCTCCCTTTGCCCACTTTTCCTCGTCCTCAATCTCGATATAGCCGAACAGGATGCGTGTTTCCGGATCCAGAAAAATCGTATAATTCTTGCCGCCATGTTCATGGATCATATCCACCATTTCAGGCCAGAGTTCGTTATGTCTTCTTTCATATTCTTGTTCCATGCCTTCATACAGCTTCATTTTAAAACCTTTGATCATAAGAGCTCCTTTTTCAAAAGAGGCCATTTCTTTACAGAAACGGCCTCGATTATTTCAGTACGATTTAGTATACAGTTTTCCACTCTTCGATGTTATCGCCATTGAATTCAAATGGAGGTCCTAAGATGATTTCTGTTCCACCATCAGCAGCAAGTGTAACGGTATAGGTTCCAAGTTCTCCAGCTGTAAATACATCACCTTCAGCACCTGTGATCACACCTTTTACAAGTGCGATCGATGTATATGCACTGAGACGTCCAATATCGATTGGATTCCAGAGGAACATGTATGGGCAGGATTTGGAAGCATCTGTTCCGATGTAATCTGCCATTTCAGATGGTAATCCAAGACCTGTGAGCTTACAAGCAGATCCTGTGTCCTGAAGAACCTTAGCAGCTGCCATGATTCCTACTGTTGTTGGTGCACAGATCACTTTCAGATCTGGGTAGTTCTGCAATAATGCTGTTGTCTGGTCTACTGATTTCTGATATTCATCATCACCATAAACTACATCAACTAATTCAAGTCCAGCATAATCTGCACCAGTCATTACGGATTTCATGGATTCGATCCATGCATTCTGGTTGGTAGCCTGGCTTGTTGCTGAAAGAATAGCCCACTGACCTTCTCCACCGGAGATATCAAGTACAGCATCCATCAGAGTCTGTCCAATGATGTCTACACCTGCCTGGTTTACGAATACTTCACGGCTTGCTGCATTAGTTGCAGAGTCAAGTCCGGAAACATGGATTCCAGCATCCATAGCTGCCTGTAATGCAGGCTGAAGTGCATCTGTATCATTTGCAGCGATTGCAATTGCATCTACGCCCTGTGAAACAAGTTCATTGATCATAGCGATTTGATCTTCAGCTGTAGCTGATGCAGGTTCTTTCACGATTGCTGTTCCGCCCATAGCTTCGATGACTTCTACGAACCCTGATGACTCTTTTTCATTGTATGGATTACCTGCATTTTTAACGATGATTGCATAGGTTCCATCTGTAGTTAGGTCAGCATCACCTGTTTCTGTAGATGCTGCTTCTGTAGATGCCGCTTCTGTGGATGCTTCTTCTGTTGATGCTGCCTCTGTAGAAGCTGCTTCAGATGTCGTAGAACTGGTTTCTGTTGTTGTGTCGGTGCCGGATGAGCCGCAGCCTGCAAGCAGAGCGGAAGCCATAGCCGCACATAAGATCACACTTAGTACTTTTTTCTTCATTTCTTTTTTACCTCCCATAAGATAAATTTTATTTATACGAACACATTATGTGTAAGTACCTAGATCAAGCCTTTTTGACCACGCGACGTTTGCGCATGCTTAAAAGATTTGGTGTCATTACAGCCAGAATCAGCAATGCACCTTTAATAACCAGCATAGCCTGTGCAGAAACATTGACCAGACCAAGTCCATATTGTAAGAATCCCATGATAAAGATTGCGATCATGGCGCCAATAAAATTACCTTTTCCGCCATCAGACATGATACCACCGAGTACAGCGATACCAATTGCTGTCAATTCGAAACCGGATGCAACATTCGATCTTGCACTTCCCATCTGGGAAGCCAGAAAAATTGCTGTCACTCCAGAGAAAAGTCCCATAACTGTATAGACCGTAAACCGAATTCCCTGAACGTTTATTCCCGAGTAAAGTGCTGCCTGTCTATTGCTGCCTATTGCATACATTCTGCGGCCAAATGTAGTTTTGTGCATAATGATACCGAATACAACAGCACACACAACAAAGATTACGAAAAGATATGGAATGACTCCTCCAATCTTTCCCCAGAACAGGTCAGTGAACCATTTTACATTTGTAAATCCACCTGTTGCCTGATCTTCTAAGATCATCTCTGCGATTCCTCGAAAGAGGATCTGAGAGCCTAAGGTAACGATCATAGGGTTTAATTCTGTAAATTTTGTCAGAACCAGTCCATTGATCATACCACAAATTGTTCCGACCAGCAGACACACCAGGACAGCTACGCCCATTGGCAATCCTGCATTATAGGCGATACCCAGAGAACACGCTGACAATGCAACGATCGAACCTACTGAAATATCAATTTCTCCTAACAGCAATATGTAACACATTGGAAGAACCAGGAATGCTGAATATAAAAATGTATTTGTTGCAGTAAACAGTCCTTTTACACTCAAATATTTATCTGAAATACTGATATTCATGATATTAACTGCAATAAAAAGGATTACGAGTAAGGTTTCCCATCTGAAAAAAATGCTTTTAAAGTCTCTGCTTTTCTCCGAAACCAGCTCTCTACCAGATTTTCCTGCCATAATTAAATCTCCCTTCCCTTTAGTGCTGCTTTTTCCATTTGTCTTTGCGTCATAACATTGACGATTACAGCTACTAAAATAATCAGACCCTTAATGGCTGTCTGCCAGAACTGGGATACACCGATCAAAGGCAGACCTTTTCCGATAATTGAAAGAATCAACGCACCTAGGAAAACACCGACTACAGATCCACGTCCACCTGTCATGCTGACTCCGCCAACAACACAGGCTGCGATGACGTCCATCTCCATGCCTTCGCCCATATTGCCCTGTGCAGAGGCATAAAGTGATGTATATAGGGCACCGCCCAGGCCACAGAGTGTTCCAAGTACTGCGTAACAGGTCACCTTTACTTTATTCACTCGAATACCACTGACTGTTGCAGCTTCCACATTACTTCCTACTGCATATACTTTTCTACCTGCGGAGGTCCACTTCATAACAATGAAGAAGATCACATAAATCAGTATCATAACCGTCACAAGATTATTAAGCAACCCAAAGGACAGATTTTTTGACTGTGCAAATGCTTTATAGTTGTCACTGAACTGGTATGCAGCGACCCACTGGCTTTTTGCTACAAGATAAGCCATACCTCTGTAAATATTCATCGCACCCATTGTACAAATAATGGCGGGTACTTTACCATATGTGATGATCAGACCTATGATCAACCCACAGATCAGACCGACTACAATCGAGATCAGCATAATCAAAATTGTTGGGAGACCCGGATTATCACGAAGGATAAGTGACGCTGTCATACCGGAAAAGCCAAGTGTAGATCCAACTGCGATATCAATTCCGCCAATCAGCAGAATCAGCATCATTCCAACTGCAATAATAAATGTTACTGTATAATTCTTAAATAACTCACCGATCGTTGCCGGCGTCAGAAAGGAAGGATTCCTGAACTGAATAAATGCACACAGCAAAATCAGTACCAGTACCAAACTCATTTCCCTCGAGCTGGTGAGCCGTTTCATTAAAGACTTTTTTTCCATTTTCACACCCACCCTCTCTATTTCACTGCGCTCAGGCTTTTTGCCATTGCCAGTTGAAGAATGCCTTCCTGGGAAGCTTCGCTTCGAGATAATTCTCCTGTCATTCTACCATCGCACATTACCATGATTCGGTCACACATTCCTAATATCTCCGGCATTTCAGATGATATCATTAAAATGGCGTATCCCCTCTGTGCCAGCTGACCCATTATGTCATAGATTTCTGCTTTTGCTCCAACATCGACACCCTTTGTGGGCTCATCCATAATAAGTACCTGAAGATCTGATGCAAGTATTTTGGCAACTGCGACCTTTTGCTGGTTTCCACCGGACAGTGTACTTACTTTATCAAAAATGGAGACCGCTTTGGTATCTACCTCTTCAGCAAGTCTTTTTGCGACTTCCCGTTCCTTTTTATCATTTGTAAAATATTTATTTCCAAATTTGGCTATTTCGGTCAGAGTTATATTCCTTCCGATTCCCCAGTCCAGGATCAGTCCCAGGTGGGATCTGTCTTCGGTAAGAAGTCCAATTCCATTTTTGATCGCATCACGAGGCGATTTGATCTGTACTTCTTTGCCATCCAGGAAAATCTTTCCTGAATTTAATTTTTCAATTCCGTAGATCGTCTGCACGACTTCTGTTCTACGGGCACCTACAAGACCTGTGAGACCAACGATCTCTCCTGACTTCAACTGAAATGAGATGTCTTTAAAATAGCCTTCTCTGCACAGATTTTCGACACGCAGCACTTCTTTGCCGATCTCGACTTCTGGTTTTGGAAACATGTCTTTGATCTCTCGTCCGACCATTGCTGTGATCAGGTCCTGGTTCGATATCTCATCTACGTTGTATGTGCCTACGTATCTGGAATCTCTGAATACTGTCACTTTTGAAGCTAGGCGATACATATCTTCAAAACGATGCGATATAAATATGATCGACGCACCATTGTCCCGTAATGTTTCTGTTATTCTATACAGATCCTCTGACTCGCTCTTCGTCAGGGAAGCTGTTGGTTCATCCATGATTATAATCTTGGCATTTGATGAAAGCGCTTTTGATATCTCCACCATCTGCTGCTGTGCAACGCTGAGGGATTCCATTTCGTCAGTTGCCTTAAAATCTGCATTCAGTTGCTTGAGCAGTTCATCAGCGGCTTGGTTCATTTCTTTCCACTGTATGATTCCATTTTTTTTCTTTTCATGACCCATGAAAATATTTTCTGCCACAGTAAGATGAGGATATGCAGTCACATGCTGATAGATCGCAGCGATACCTGCATCATAAGCATCCTTTGGACCTCTAAAATCCGTCTTTTTACCATATAAATACATTTCACCTTCTTCAGCCTTATGTACACCGGTGATTACTTTTATGAAAGTCGATTTTCCTGCTCCATTTTCCCCCATGAGAGCATGGATCTCACCCTTTTTAAGTTGAAAGTGCACTCCGTCAAGAGCCTTTACACCTGGAAATATCTTTGTGATTCCTTTTAGTTCCAGAACATATTCTTCAGACACTTTCGTTCTCCTTTCGTTGATTGGTTCCTTTGACAAATTAAATTATATTAGAAATCCCTCGAAACTCCTATCGTAATTTCTTTTGATTCTGGGTAAATTCTTCCTTTCCTGTTGCGAAATGCAAATATTTTGTTACAATAAGAAAGTAATTTTACCATGATGATAAAAAGCAATGGGGATTTAAAATGAATTTACTTATAGTTGATGATGAAGAACTGACCAGAATTGGTCTGACCGATAATATTGACTGGAAGAGGCTTGGAATCAGCAAAGTAGAGCAGGCACAGGATGGTGAAGAAGCGCTTTTAAAGGCACGAATCATGAAACCTGATATTCTGCTGACTGATGTCAGAATGCCGCAAAGAGATGGTATCTCCCTGGCTACTGAGCTTCTTATACTTTTTCCGGAATGCACCATTATTTTTATGAGCGGATATTCCGATAAAGAATATCTAAAGGCTGCGATCAATCTGCACGCTGTCCGCTATGTGGAAAAACCCATCGATCCATCTGAAATTGAGGATGCGATCCTGGAAGCTATTTCAAATATTGAAAAACACCATATGATTTCACGCTCCTCTGCTTTGCTGCAGCAGGAGTCTTTGCAGAACTTTGCTCTGTCGTTGACTAAAAAGCAGCAAGAGCTGAATCTGGATGCTCTGAATTTACTCTCGATCCCTTCCACTGGCAGCGGATGCTTTTCCACACTCATTTTTGAAATCAATCCTTCCTTGATCGAGATCCCAGAGGATAGCCTGATGCAGGATCTGAATGAAATCACGATCCTGATGAAGCAGCACCGACTATCACATATCTATACGATGAAGCACAGGCGTTATCTGATTTTGCATATTATAAGCAGTAAGGAATTTGGCAGTCGCACACTGCACCATATTGCCAAAGAGATCCTGTCTGTTTTCAGTGATCAGAGAAGATGTATCGCTGGAATCGGTAAAACGGTCTCTAATATTGCAAATCTCTATAAGTCCTACAATGCTGCTGTTCTGCTCATGCAGAGCGCATTCTACTTTGAGAACGGATCTATACTGACGGCAGATTCCATTCCCATCAGTATGAACCAGCAGGATCTTAGCCAAAAGATCGAGCGTGTCAATTCGGCGATCTCAAGTGCAGATTACAAAATGATCGAGTCAGCAGAGACCGATCTTTTTCTCGCTTTGAAAACGAATCAGGAATTACTAGCAGATCAGACAAGGGATATTTATTACAGATTTTTTTCTAATGTAAACCGATCCGCTTTTGAGAAAAAAATCATTATGCCCGAAGGCGGTAGCAGTGTCATGGGACAAATTGCAGGCTGCATTTCTTTAGAAGAGCTTCACCTTCTATTCCAGCTGCATCTGTCTGCTTATAGGGAAAAAACTATCCATCAGGATTTGAAGACGGATACACAGAACATCTTCCTGATCAAAGAGTATATTAGCCGACATTTTCACGAATCGACACTGTCGATCAAGGACATCAGCAATCACGTGCATCTGTCCACATCCTATCTGTGTACGATTTTCAAATCAGAAACGAACCAGACACTGAATCAGTACATTACGGACTATCGAATCGAACGTGCAAAAATACTCTTAGAGGATTCTCGCAATAAGATCACTGAAATTTCTTCCAAGGTCGGCTATACGGACGGAAATTATTTTGGAAAGAGCTTTAAAAAACAGGTCGGTCTCTCACCCTCGGAATATAGAGAAAAGGAACTTCAATGAGAAAACTTCTGAAAAAACTATCTTATGGTTACTTCTATAAGATGCGCTTGAAATCGAAATTCATACTCACTCACCTGATGCTTGCCATGATTCCAACCATTGTAATTGCACTTTTTACATTCAGTCGATTCTCAGCGATCATTACCACTAATACCATATCTTCACTTGAAATCATCAGCCAGCAGACTTCGATCAGCCTTTCCTCCATGATCTCTCAGGTAAAGTCCTCAGAGTCCGCTGTGTCAGATAGCTCCTTTTTCCGCTCCTTTATCAGTAGCTATGACCCACAGTCTTACACGGAAACGGAAGATTTCGATACGGATCTAAATAATTTTCTGGAATCCTGCAAATCCCAGATCGATGGACGGACGGTCACATCCATACACATTTTTGTGGCAGAGGATCATTACACCGCACTTGAGGAAAAATCTGCGACTTCACTTTTTTACCCTATGGATAAGGCTTATGGTACTTATTGGCATGGAATTTTTCAAAGCTCTGGTTCTTCGCTTTTGATTTGTCCGAGTATGTATCTATCCCCTGACGAGCTGGCCAATGACGGAGAATTTGCCATCATTCGCAGGATCAATCTGCTGAGCGAAAAATCCGCCTATGTGGCTGTATATTTCTCTCATGCTGCTGTCAACGATATTATTTTACATGATATCCCGTTTACCGATAGTGTGATCTATCTGGTCAACCAGAGAGAGGCCATTGTTTCGACTACGAACGCCACGCTCTCCGGTACTTATTTTATGAATTATTCTTCCATACCGGAGCAGATCAGTAGTCAAAATACCTTTGAAAGGGTCAACTTTGTCGATGAGCAGGTCTATGTGGGATATCGGACGGTTCCAGGCACTGACTGGTATATGATTTCGGCTGTTCCTGCTGCAAATGTAGTAGCCGAAAGCAATACTTTGATCTTTCAATTCGCACTGCTCTACACCATATTTTTGATCATTAGTATCTTGCTTTCTACACTGCTGAGCAACTCCATATTGATACGGCTCTCAAATATCATTCATCAGATGAAAAATGTCAGGAATGGACCACCTGCCCGAATTGTGGTGACTCCCGGAGAGGATGAGATTGGTGACCTGGTCGAGACTTACAATTATATGTCTGACGAGATCAATCAGCTGATGGATATTCAGGCTGCAACAGCAGAGGAATTGCGGTTCTCTGAATTTCAGGCTCTTCAGTCCCAGATCAATCCTCATTTTCTATATAACACTCTCGATATGATAAACTGGCAGGCAAAGACCGGTCATCCTGATGAGGTTTCTGCTGCGGTGGTGCTTTTGTCAAAATTCTATAAGCTCACGTTGAATAAAGGTCTGAGTGTCGTAACGATCAAAGATGAGCTCGAACATGCAGATCTATATATGAAGCTTCAGAATATGCGATTTCGGGATCGCATCCGGTTCATTATCGATGTTCCAGATGAAATGCTGCAGTATCAGATACCAAAACTGATTTTTCAACCACTTGTTGAGAATGCACTTTTGCATGGTATTCTTGAAAAAAAGTCCCGAGAGGGTACGATCATCATCATGGGATGGGCAGAAAAGGATGAACTGGTATTTATTCTGTCGGATGATGGTGTTGGAATAACAAAAGAAAAACTGGCGATTCTTCTGACCGGAGATGGGGCAAGCAGAACAGGTAGTAACATCGGTGTCTATAACACGCACCGGCGGCTTCAACTCTTCTATGGCGAGAATTATGGACTGACCTATCGCAGTGTTGCAAATCAGGAAACCGAAGTTGAAATCAGAATACCAAAAAAGAGCGTTTTTTAACGCTCTTTTATTGATTCTCTATTTGCCAGTCAATTGGGGACTGTCCGTTCTTGATTAAAAATTCATTCGTCTGACTAAAGTGATGGCATCCAAAAAAACCTCTGTATGCTGACAATGGACTAGGATGTGGTGCTGTTAGGATCAGATGCTTTTCGTTATTGAGCATGCTGGCTTTTTCCTGCGCAGGTCTGCCCCATAACAAAAAGACTATGGGTCTCTCCTGCTTATTCACCGCATGGATAATGGCATCTGTAAAGATCTCCCATCCCATTCCTTTATGTGAATTCGCCTGATGGGCTTTGACTGTGAGTACGGTATTCAGCATTAAGACTCCCTGATCTGCCCATTTTCGCAAATATCCATTATTTGGAATATAACATCCACAGTCTGTCTGCAGCTCTTTATAAATATTTACGAGGGAAGGTGGTATTTCCCTTTGATCCTGCGGAACGGAAAAACATAACCCATGTGCCTGATTTGCATTATGATAGGGATCTTGTCCCAGTAGCAATACCTTCACCTTGCTCAATGGTGTATAATGCAGTGCATTGAAAATCGCATCTGCCGGAGGATAGATTTCATGTATGCTATATTCATGTTTTACAAATTGATAGAGTTGTCGATAATATTGCTTTTTGAACTCTTCACTGACTGCTGCTTCCCAATCATTGGTTATTTTTGACATCTTACTTATACTCTTCCTTACCATTGTATTCGTCTTACATCCTTACATCATAACCTATTTTCTTACAGACACCCCTCTTTGAGATAAATAATTCTTTAATTGCAGAATCTCAAGCTCTTTAAAATGAAACAGGGAAGCAGCAAGTGCTGCATCAGCTCCTCCCAGTGTCAAAGCTTCATAAAAGTGAGACATCTCACCTGCACCCCCTGATGCAATTACAGGAATCGAAACATGATCCGAGATCAACTTTGTTAATTCCAGATCATATCCACCCTTTGTTCCATCGCAATCCATGCTGGTCAAAAGTATCTCACCTGCACCAAGTTGATCTGCTCGTATTGCCCATTCAACAGCATCGATTCCCATATCGATTCGACCACCGTTCTTAAAGATATTCCAGCCGCTTCCATCCTCTCTTGCTCTTGCATCGATTGCAACAACAACACATTGACTGCCAAATTTGTCAGCTGCTTCACTTATCAACTCCGGTCTGTCTATTGCAGATGAGTTTATGGATATCTTGTCTGCTCCTTCTCGAAGCAGCACTTTAAAATCTTCAACGGTACGGATGCCACCTCCCACAGTAAATGGAATAAACACTTTTTCTGCGACCTTGCGGACCATATCGACAACTGTGCCCCGTGCATCAGAGGAGGCTGTAATATCCAGAAAAACGACCTCATCGGCACCTGCCCTGTCATATGCGGCAGCAATCTCAACAGGATCTCCCGCATCGATCAGATTTACAAAATTAACTCCTTTTACAACACGACCATTATTTACATCGAGGCAAGGAATGATTCTTTTTGTATGCATAATTACACTCCTCCCAAAATACCAGAAAAATTACGTAAGATCCAAAGCCCAATTGTACTGCTCTTCTCTGGATGAAACTGGCATGCAAAAATATTGTCCTGCTCAACAGAGGCATGAATCAGAGTACCATACTCTGTTGTTGCTTTCACAATCTTCTCGTCCCTTGCTCTTAAATAATAGGAGTGTACAAAATACACGAAAGACTGATTCAAAATTCCTTCAAACAGTCTGCCCTGATTGGCAAATTCCAGGGAATTCCAGCCTATATGCGGTATTTTAAGCCCTTCCTGTATGGGAATCCTGACGATGTCTCCATCTAATATATGCAGTCCTTCGACACCACCATTCTCTTCACTTCCATTGAATAACAACTGCAGTCCGAGACAAATTCCAAGAAGTGGCTTCTGATTTGCCACTATTTCCTCTATCATTTTGTCCACTTCGTATTTTTTTAACTGCTGCATAGCTGCTGCAAAAGCACCAACTCCAGGTAAAATGACCTTGTCAGCCTTTTTTACAATGGATCTGTCTCGTGTGATTACACTTTCCTGTCCGAGGAATGCAAGTGCTTTTTCTACACTTTTTAAATTTCCAGCATCATAATCCAAAATTGCAATCATTTCTAACCTCTTATTCTGATCCCTCCAGATCAGCTGTTTCATACTGAACTCTTACCGTTTCAGGATCCACTTGGAACTCACTGGTAAGAT
Source organism: Lachnospiraceae bacterium (assembly GCA_047974745.1). GTDB lineage: Bacteria > Bacillota > Clostridia > Lachnospirales > Lachnospiraceae > JBKECO01. The sequence goes on along the minus strand of JBKECO010000012.1, from coordinate 60,347 downwards.
ACGCTGTAATTTGCTGACCTAGTACATCATGCTGCTCTGTAATACCTAATTCTTTTGCTGTCTCGATTTGGGAATCATAGGTCTGTAATGCCAATATAAGTGTACTTAGCGACTCCTCATACAGCCCCGCATAGTATAATCCCTGGTGTGTATTGATCTTCGACTGCAAACCAGCCAGAAGTCGTAATTTCTGATAGAATTCTTCCTCTGAACCCTTGATTTCTTTTCCTGCGATCGTCGCATAACCTGTCAAATAATTTTGTTCCTGATAGCTGCTTTTTGCAGATGAAATTTGAGTAGAGCTCGCCACAAATCCTGTCATGAAAAATATAAGAAAAAGCAGTGAAGCTGCAAGAATTCCAATTCCAATCAATGGCTTTTTTGGAAGAGGTATCGAAGGCTCAGTACTTTCTGGAGGCCTTTCTTTCTTCTCCCTTTTCTTCTTTTCTTTTTTTACCTTTTCCTTCTTTACTTTTTCTCTTTTTTCTTTTTTCTTCTTTTCTTTTTTCTTCTTTTCTTTTTTTCCTGATGAATTCTCTGGAGATGCTGTATTAAAAGCAGATGCCTCCTGCATCATTGCTTCCGCTTCCTTTAATTCATTGATTACCTGTATCTCTTCCTCTGACAGTCCTTCCAGGGAAATGCCATCGTGCTGACCTGCCGGTTCATGGTTCTCCGATATTTCGTCGATCTCTGGTATTTCGTCGATCTCTGAAAGTTCATACCTCTTCGGTGCAGGTTCTGATGCCGGAATCTCTGATTCAGCTCTTGTTGCAGCTTCCTTTGCAATCTCTAGTTCCCTGTCAATATCTAATACCTGATTATCTTTCGCATCTTCCACATCTTCTGCATCTTCTGCATCTTCTGCTTCTTCATATAGTGCTTCTTCAAACTCATCCAAGGATCCGGACTTGCTGCGTTTTGCATTATCTAAAATTTTGTCAAAATTATCGAGCACCTCGTCTTCTGACATGAAATCTTCTTGATTCTCACCGTCAGCAAGTTCCTGTTCAAAGGATATCAGAGTTTCCTCAAAATCATCGGAACGATCCTCAAATTCCTTCTCGAGTTCATCTAAAAGTTGATCATCTATTTCTTCATCCGGTAATTTCACAGCTCTGCCCCCTGACTATTTATTTCTTGTTTATCGCTTCGTTTCTTTTTTCCAGGAGTGCGTCGATCGCCTCAACGAGCATACCGATCTCAGGCTTTGTCAGCTGCGCATCTGCGCCAAGCTGCTCTCCTTTTTTTCTCATTTCTTCGTTCACCAGCGACGAGAAGATGACCACTGGAATATATTTACATTCTTCATCTGTTTTGATCAGCTTTGTAAGTCTGTGACCATCCATTTTTGGCATTTCAATATCGGTAATGACAAGGTGAATCTTCTCATGGATCGTTCCCGCTTTTTTAAATTCAAGTACTTTCTCCCATGCCTCTTCTCCATTTTCCGTAAAGATCTGGTTCGTATATCCTGCATCTGCCAGGCAGTTTCTGAGCAGCTTTCCGAGCATAGGTGAATCCTCAGCCAGAAGGATCGGATATTCCTTACGGTCTCGACCTTTAAAATGCTCAATCTCCTCGACTTTTAATCCTGAGGCAGTGCTGATATCTGTTACTATTTTCTCGAAATCCAGGATTACCACAAGCTTGTTCCCAAACTTCACAACTCCTGTCGACACGCCAGTACCTGCCTTATTAACAGTATTATCCGGTTTGATGATCTCACTCCAGGATACACGCTTAATTCCCACTACGTCATCTACGTGAAAAGCTATATTTAAATTATTGAAATTACTGATTATGAAAAGTCCTTGTTTATCATTTTCAGGAACACCAATGGCATGTTTTAAATCAATTACTGTGAGCATCGTATCTCTTGGCATAAAAACACCTTCGATACTTGGATGCGAATTCGGCATCGGGGTGATCGGTTGATATGACAATATCTCCCTGATCTTTGCTACATTCATGCCATATGACTGTTCTCCCAGCGTAAATTCTAAGATCTCCAGCTCATTCGTACCACTTTCCAGTAAAATATTTGTATCCATAATTCATATCCTCCCGCATTTTGAACTTTCTGTTTATAAGTCAACCGTCTTCGTTGCTCCGTTAATTGTGACCTGAAGTGCCAGACGATCCGTCTGTTCGATCGTATCCGGAATTTGGAATAACAGCACCGTCTCCTCCGATATTCCTGGCTGCAGTTCCCCCTGATAAGTACTTAGATCATTTACAAGGATTGTTTTCATGGCCGTCCTGGAACTGCCATCCTCTGTCACGACTCGAAACACCGGATTCTGAGAAAGCAGATCTATCTTTTCCACCTGTTCCGAGCTGTTTGTTATCGTAATATGCAGTACCAGGAACTGAGTACCACTGTCTGCATCCATTGAAAAATAGTTCTGATCACTATAGGATTTCATCCGTTCTGCACCACCGAAGCTCACATCAATATTACGATCCTTTAGTCCGAGTGCATCGGTCAAAGATACCGGAGCCTGTGTATCAGCAGGCAGCTCTGTATCAGAAGTCAATTCTGTATCATCTAATTCTGTAACATCTATTTGTTCAGTTGTTACATCTAGTTCTGTATTAGTATCTGGATCCTGAACTTCCTGTTCACTGCTTGTTCCTGTCTCTGTGACTGGTTCTGCATATTTAAATTGCTTTACAGTTGCATAGGCTGCATAGGATATGACGGCCTGCTCTTTCTCAGGAGACAGTACATACATTTCTGTGCCACAGCCTGTAAGCAATAAAACAGTTAGACTCAGAGTTATAAAAAAAATCGTCCTTGATTTTTTCATTCTCACTGCCTCCCCTTTTACGTGACTACTACACCTAATCTTATCATTTCAACTACCTTGGTACAACCGTTATTTTTCTTCCATAGAGAGCTCGAACCAGAACTCCACACCATCGGTATGATTGCTCGCACCGCATTTTTCATGGAAGGAATCCATAATGGCTTTCACGATCGAAAGTCCAATTCCACTTCCGCCATATTCTCTAGTCCTTGCTTTATCCACCTTGTAGAAACGGATCCAAATATTATCTAGATCTTCAGTCGGGATCTGCTTCCCTGTATTGAATACACTAACCCGTACTTTTCCCTGACTCAGAGTATATTTTATGTCGATTTTTTTATCAAATTCACAATGATTGATTGCATTGCTGACAAAGTTCGTGATGACTTCTTCGATTTTAAATTCATCTGCCCATACATATATATCGGCATCTGTGTGAAAACTTAAATCAATTTCTTTTTGTTTTACCAAAATTGAGGAGGATTGTATCACACCTCTGATTACATCTGTCAGATTAAAGCGCTCGATCATGACTACATCATTCCCAAATTCAAGTTGATTCAGTGTGAGGAGTTTTTTCACCATCTGATTCATCTTATCGGCCTCATCAATGATGACCTCACAATAAAACTCCCTGCTTTCCTGATCTTCGTTGATACACTCTTTCAGTCCTTCTGCATACCCTAAGATCAGAGCCAGCGGTGTTTTCAACTCATGGGAAACATTGGATAGAAATTCTTTTCTCATCTCATCAATCTGGGATTTTCTTTCATTGTCAATCAATAACTCATTATTGGCAGTCTTTAATTCAGAAATCGTATGCTGGAGCGTATGGGACAGTGTATTCATATTCGCACCAAGTGCGTCAATCTCATTCTTGCCTTTGCCTACATATTTGGCGTTGAAATCAAGATCACTCATTCTCTTTGAAATATCAGATAGTTCCAGAAGAGGATGTGTTATCTTTCGGGAAACAAAATAGCTTGTCAGCAGACCAATGAAAATGGCAATGATTCCGATCATAAGCAGGAACTGATTTGAGATCTGGGCACTCTCTCGAATGGATTCTAATGGTGTTCTCATAAGTATGATATTTCCATCTGTCAAGGTTCCCCAGAGAATCATATATTCCGTGTCTAGTCTGAGATCTGTCTGTTTTGCCAAAACATACTGTTCTGTTGTCTCAAGTACCTTAGAATCTGTATTTTCATCACTGAAAATGGCATGCATCAATTGATCCTGCATGACCGTTTCGTCACTTGTGGATGATCTCACAACTGTCATATCAGAAGTCATAATGATAACTGAAAGATTCCCTTCAGCACAGATTCTTTCAAAAGTGAGGTTAAACTCCTCTGATTCAAGTCTGCCAGTTGCACTCGCATCATTGATCGTCTCAAATCCAAAAAGCATTGTTTTTTCTTTTTGAATGGAATAGTAGTCGTCCAAGAACCATGTATTTAAAAACCAGCACAGTACTACTGTGCCGGTTACAAGTCCCATGATTATGAATGTGAGCTGCCTTGATATGGAATGCTTGATTACTTTCTTTTCTTTCTTTTTAGTTTGCTTCATCTGTTACCTCAAATTTATAGCCCATACCCCAGATCGTTTTAATATATGCACCCTTTTTACCTATTTTGCTTCTCAATTTCTTTACATGGGTATCAATGGTTCTAGCATCACCAAAATAATCGTAATTCCATACGTGATCTAATATCTTCTCTCGCGATAAGGCGATTCCGATATTTTCCATGAAATAGGATAATAATTCAAATTCTTTATAGCTTAAGTCGATTCTCTCTTCATCAACAGTCACAAGATGGGCGACCTTATCCACGCAGATACCACCGACCTCCATGGTCTCTTCTTCCTGTGTTTTTTGTGACCTTCTTAAAATCGCTTCGACACGTGCCACTAGGATTTTGGGGCTGAATGGTTTGCTGATGTACTCATCTGCTCCCATATCAAAGCCTTGGAGTTCATCCGATTCATCTCCTTTGGCTGTCAGCATAATGATCGGCACTTTAGAGGTCTCTCGGATCTCTTTACAGACATTCCACCCATTGATCTTAGGCATCATAACATCCAGCAAGATCATTGCAATGTCCTTATCCTTATAAAATAGATTCAGTGCCTCTTCCCCATCTGCTGCCTCTATGACATCATAATTATATCGTACAAGAAAGTCTTTCACGAGCTTTCTCATTCTGCTTTCATCATCTACAACAAGTATTTTAATTTTATCCATACAAAGCCCCTCTTTCTCTGCGATTATGAACAACACATCAAGTATAACATCTATTTATGAAGATTCGTTGAACTCTATTTCAGACAGATAGCATCCATTACATCGCTGTCAATACCTTCTCAATTATTATAAAAAAAATTTACTGAAAACGCAATAAAAAAGACAGCCATCGAACAGCTGCCTTTTTTAGGAGAAGGTATTTTTACTATGGGGTATAGCAAAAACTATATATAATGTATTGGGGGTTTTTACAATATTCATAGTAACATAGTCTGAATTAAAAGTGTTGACAAATATCCTATTTTCTACAATCATTTTTTGTGCACATTGTACATGTCTACTTCAAAAAACGCTCCAGTCGTGCCTTCATCTCCGATTCGCCAAGGATATGGTTGATTGTCCAAAGATCTGGCGAATTGGCCATTCCGGTTATTGCAATACGCAGGATCTCAGCAATATCTGAAACACTTCCAGGATAGTTCTCTGGTGCTTGCTTATAAGCTTTCATATCCGATGCAAATCCAAGGACATCTGCTGTATTCTTGAGCTTATTGAACCAGGCCGAATTATCATCTTCATGATCATAGGTCATACTGTATTGTGTGATCACTTTTGAGACTAATGACTCATCATAGTGAAATGAATCGACCGGTTCTTCGGCCTCAAAAAAGTAACGTATCATTTCGGCGATTTGTTTCCCATAAACGAAATCTTTTCTACGTCGTTTCTGACCTACACCCATACAAAGCTTAAATACTTCCAGAGTCTTTTCCTTATCCTGGAACCACGAAAGCTGCTCGATGTTGCTGTTCGAATCTGCCCAGTCATACATAAATTCATACATCTGCTCTTCTGTAAAAGTAGAAAGTTCATTTTTACAGATATTATGAAGCTTATCTTTATCGAATAGAGCGCCTGACTGACTCATCTTGTCTACAGAAAATGGAAACTCACTGATATCCTTATCCGGAAACTTCTCATGCCATTCCTCAAAATTGGAATTCAGCAGTGTCATTAGATATATTTTCATGCAATGAGGATGGTAACCGTCCTGTCGGTAATAATCCAGTGAAAGCTCAAGATCCTTACGTTTTGATAATTTTCTTTTCCCGCCGGTTTCTTCATCGAACTTCATCAAATGTGCGGTATGGGCATATTTGGGCATTTTGAAATTCAAAAGATGAAACAGTTCATAATGAATGGGAGCGGATGCCAGCCATTCTCCGCCTCGAATAACAAGAGTGGTACGCATCAGGTAGTCATCAATGACATGGGCAAAGTGGTAAGTCGGTACCCCGTCCTTTTTCAAAAGCACAATATCATGAATGTTCTCCGGCAGAGTCACTTCACCCTTGATACAGTCTCTGAATTTTATCTCCTGATCTGAGCTTCCCTGAGAATGCAGTCTTAATACATATGGCCTTCCTTCAACAAGATTCCTCTCGACCTCGTTAGCCTTCAGATTTCTGCAAACAGCATATTCTCCATAATATCCGGTCAGGATCTTAGCTTCGTCCTGCTGGCTTCGAACGAGTTCTAGTTCTTCCTCTGTACAAAAGCATGGATAAGCCAGTCCTTCAGAAACAAGATATTTGGCGAAGACATGATAAATATCTACTCTTTGCCTCTGGAAGTAGGGTCCATACCCGGTTCCTTCCTTCCCAATATGACCTGCTCCTTCATCGAACTCTATGTCAAAATAACGCAATACATCTATAATTGTCTCCACAGCGCCTTCCACCTTACGCTTCTCGTCTGTATCTTCAATACGCAGATAGAAAATTCCCTGTGTTCTATGGGCGATGCGTTCATCAGCAAGTGCACTATAGAGATTACCCAGGTGAATAAAGCCTGTTGGACTTGGTGCCATTCTTGTCACTTCTGCATTTTTAGGCAGATCCCTTGGGGGAAATTTCAATTCGAGATCTTCACGTGTCATCGTGACCTCAGGAAAAAGCAGATCTGCAAGTTTCTTATAATCCATAAAATTTACCTCTCTTAATGCTCGTTAAAAAATCTTCTAAAATACTGGTCGTAAACTGTACTCAACCACATTATTTTAGAAGATTTTGTATTCATAGTCAATGAAAGCTGAAAAACTAACTGCTCAGTTTTGCAATTTCCAACAGTTCCTTAAGATCCACAGACACATTGGCCGTCGAATTCGAGATATCCTGTGTTGACGCTGCCTGCTGATGGGTAGACTTCTCAATTTGTGATATCTTCTTATTGATGAACTCTATATCATTTTTCATATCCTGCAGGGAATTTCTAGCTTTTTCTGAAGATTCCTTACTCATCTGTGCAAGCTTGCTGACTTCTGTCGCAACAACACCAAATCCCTTTCCCGCATCTCCTGCCCGAGCCGCTTCGATTCTGGCATTTAATGACAGTAGACCGGATTGATCTGCGATGCTTTGTATGGATTCAATGATATCATTGATCGTCTGAATTCGTTCCACGAGCTCTATGACCGTAGCCACTGTCTCATTAACATCTGCGGACAGACTTTCTGACTCTAACGCAATCTGTTCGATTGTTGTATTTATCTGTCCAAAGACATTCACCAGTGATTCCGAAACCTTCTCTACCTTGGCCTGTTTCTCGATCTCCTGCACTACAAAGATCAATCCGGCATCCCTTCTATCTTCATCATAATAAGGAGTGATTGTCGCCTTTGCCGGTACTGCGAAACGATCTGTCATTTCTGAAAATGTCTTTCTGGACTGCAGTACATGGCGCAGCATACTATTAATTTCTTGTCTCTCACCAGGTCTGATATCACTCTTTATCTTTGAACTGTCATGAACTGCTAACATCTTCTCTAAATCAGACACTGCGATATTGCAGTCGATCTGAAAGATCTCCGGTAATACAGGTAATACTTTTATCAATGCCTCTGCCTGTTCTTTATTCACTTCTCATCCTCCCTTGATGATAAAAAATACCTGAAACATATTATACAAAATAATATCATCATATGAACAAACATGTCAACATATTATACTAATGTGTTGCAGTTGATATTATACTGATGAATTGCGGTTAATCACCTGGTCGAACTTCTTGAAATTCTCCATTTTCTTATCGATCATTTCCTTGTTCGCCATTATTTTAGGTCCACAGATCGCACCAAATCCTTGTATTTCCGTCGTGTGCTCCCGCAGACCGTCAAAGGTACCTCGTGCACGTGCCTGCTGCTTATCACTAAAATGAACTTGTACTTTATCTCCCTCTAAGCTTAATACACCTTCAATTCCGCAGATCGGGCATTCTACTGTTGTAGTTCCATTCATCATGAGAAGATCCTGATGACATACCGGGCAGGTGCCTTCGGGTCCAAACCATGAAATTTCTTCGTCAGGTCTGCCAAAAGCTGCTGCTGTCTGACGTCCCATTTCGTAGACCTGATCCATTAGATTCTGATCCAGAAACGGATGTCCTGTAGTGCCCATATTATGGGCATCATAATTGCCGATCACCTTCATCATGGCAGGAAATCCAAATAAATGCATTGTTGCAGTTCCCATGGAGACCCAATTCTTAGTTGTTGCGCCCCCCACGGATATGTAGGAAACATATCTTTTCTTCAGTCTTTCCTTTGGAAAAGCATCCGGATCCCCAGGCGCTTCCTGATTTCTACGTTTATCTAAGACCCAGTTGATCGCTGATACATCATGGCGGCAGGAAAAACGGTCGACAAGATTCTTGAACTGACCGACAGGCTGCAGAACATAGACCGGTGCTCCAACAATGAGGCAGTCGGCTTCACGGATTGCTTCTTCCACCTTCTGCATATCATCCTTGACAATACAGTCATTGTCTTTTCCTTTTTCCAGACTCGTAGAACAGGCTCCGCAGCCTGTGCACCGGTCGATCGTCAGTCTGTTCGTATTAATGAACTTTATTTCATCCTCCGGAGCTGCTTCTCTGGCTCCAAAAAGTGCCTGTTTGACCAAAATATCTGTATTACCATTCGCTCTTCCAAAGGATATTCCCAGTATCTTCATTTCTTCTCTCTCCTATTATCTTTGTTTCCGACTTCACAAAATTCGTATCACAGCTGAATCATTACCATAATACAATAGAAAATAGGATTTGAATTGCCAATTATTAACCAGATTTTTCCTTTTTACACACTTAAAAATCACTATCCTTTAAAAGCTGCATCCTTTTGTCAAAAAAAATGTTAATGAAGTGCACTCTTTTTTTAAGATAACTTTATGGTTCTACTTAATCATTTATCATACTTTCGAAGCTTCTTCAGACCTTCCAGCAGAATTTTTGAGCTCTCGATCGTTGTGTTGAAAGCACCTGCTTTAACCATACTTATAAATACATAGCCAATTGGTATCGCCAGGATCAGGCCTCCCATTCCTCCGATCACAAATCCAAAATAGAGCAGGATCAGTGTCGGCATCGGTTTAAGTCCCACAGATTCGCCTACATATTTCGGCTGCACAAGATGTCTGAGGAGTTGAGTCAGTGCCCAGACGATCAGTAGTCCAAGTCCCAATCGGTAATCTTTGGTCAGAAGGCTGTAAATGCTCCATGGAAGCATGATCAGGCCAGCACCTATAATCGGAAAAAAATCCAGAACCGCAATCAGCATGGCAAAAAACAGAGCATATTCCACCCCCAGAATGAACAAGCCGATCAGAAGAATCAAAAATACCCATCCCATGATTTTCATCTGAGCTTTAAAATAACCTCCGATCGCATGCTGGATGATAGATTTAAAGAACTCCCAGCGTTCCATGATCGATTTCGGAACATATTTTTTAATCAGGATCTCATTTTCATTTTTATCTGCGACAAAAAAGTAGGTTGAAAGCAGTGTTACTACAATTCCAATCAGAATCAAAGGAACACTTTTTGTGACGCCGCTTACCACGATTACGGTATAAGAACCACTGCTGTTGACAAAAGTAGTGGCCAGACTTATGATTTGTTCCCCAAGCTGGGACAATAATTCATTTGCTTTTTCAGAGGAGAACAATCCAGTTGCCAGTAAAGGATTCTCAATTTGGCTGATTTGAAGGATCACCGCATCCAGCAGATCCGGCAGCGCCTGCAGCCAACCTGAAAGCTGTTGAACAATTGTCATGATCAGAAAATAGAATAGCAAAACAATGAGTCCGATAGCAAAGACGATCACGACTACGGAACCCATTTTTCTCTTTAACCGAATCCTCTTCTCCAGAAATTGAACGACTGGCGATACACAAAGTGCCAGAATCCCTGCTATGATAAATGGCAGAAAATAGGCCCAGACCCTGGGAACTAAAAGGATCAGCCCGGTCAAAAAGAGCCCGGTCAGCATCAGATTCGCTGCTGCTTTTATATATATTTTTTTCATTATAATACTCCTTTAATTTGTTAAAATCTATGTGCAAATCATAACAGTTTCGTTTATCAAAAACAAGAAAAAGCCCCAGTCACCGCAAAATAGGATCACGGTGCCAGGAGCTAGGTCTGATTCTGTATTATTTTATTCATATCTTAATGCATCGATCGGATTCATCTTCGCAGCTTTATTCGCTGGATAATATCCAAAGAAGATACCGATGATCAAAGAAAACAAAAGTGATCCAAAGATGCTGAGTACAGATGGCTCTGCCGGATAACCCATAATATTAGCACCCACGATTCCGACTCCGATTCCCGACACGACTCCGATTGCACCGCCAATAAAGCAAATAATCATCGCTTCAATAATAAATTGCTGCCGGATGGCAGTATTCGGCGCTCCAAGTGCTTTTCGTGTTCCGATTTCTTTTGTACGCTCTGTTATGGATACCAGCATGATATTCATGACTCCAATACCACCTACCAGCAGTGCAATACCTGCGATGACTGAAATAGCCAGTGTAACTGTCGTTGTCATAGAGCTTAGGGACTCCACCATGGAAGACATACTGTATGCGGTGACCGTAAAATAATCATTGGTCCGGTAGTATCCCGTCAGATAGTTCTCTACCTGAGTCGCCAGTGTATCAGGATCCGCATCTGTTGTGGTCACAAGGCTTATCGTCTGATAATTTGAAGTATGATTAAATTCCTGAGCGGTGGTGAGTGGAATATAAACACTTGTTGTTACCTCTGTTGATGATGACATTCCAAACTGTTCACTTTCTTCATACTTATAGACTCCTACGATCGTATAGGAAACCTCCTCCCCATTAAGCTGGGTGGTAAATTCCGTTCCGATTGCATCCTCATAAGAAATACCCCACAAATCATCTATCAGTCGGTCTGCTACTATGGCTATATTTCTGGATTCCGTCATATCTGATACCGATAAGGTATCGCCAGCCAGCATTGTCATTTCATTTGCTTTAAAATATCCAGCACTTGTTCCGGTCACACTAATACTTACTTCTGTATTATTGGCAGATACCGTAGAACTGCCCACTGACTCACTTGCCGAGACGGCGATAATACTATCTTCAAAATTGTCATACATATCATAGATCATATCGTCTGTGATATAATCTTCCTCTGTGATATCTCTGCTATTGCTGACGGCACCGAAGACGATCCCGTTCATCTGTTCATCCGCAGTCGTACTTTTTCTCTGCACGGATACATAGATATTATTTGCGCCCATGGACTGCATCGTCTCTTCCACCGAATTTGTCAAGGAATTACCGATTGTCATAATGGAAATTACAGAAGAAATACCAATGATTATACCCAGCATGGTCAGCAGAGCTCTTGACTTATTTGCAGTCAGGCTAGCAAGAGCCAGTCTGATATTTTCATATAGCAGCATCATGTCTGGCTCCTCCTTCACTGATTCCTATTACATTGCCATCCTTTAGGCGGATTATCCTGTCAGTTTCATCCGCTAATTCAGTAGAATGTGTAATTAAAACGATCGTTTTCCCCTGCTCTCTGTTCAATTTATGGAATAGATCCATTACATTTCTGCCGGTTACAGAATCAAGCGCACCCGTAGGTTCGTCAGCCAGAATAATGGCTGGGTCATTTGCCATCGATCTTGCAATGGCAACTCTTTGCTTCTGCCCTCCGGAGAGTTCTTCCGGCAAATGTTTCATTCGATCACCCATATCCACCAATTCCAGCAGATCCTTTGCTCTGGCAAGTCTTTCTGTTCTGCTGATACCACCATATAGCATGGGCAGTTCTACATTTTTCAAAGCGTTTGTTCTTGCTATCAGGTTATATGTCTGAAACACAAATCCGATCTTCTGATTCCGTATGAATGATAATTCATGATCATCCGCTTCATCAATATCGACTCCATCTATAATGTATTTCCCTTCGGTTGGTCTGTCCAGCAGACCGATCATGTTCATCAGAGTTGTCTTTCCCGAGCCTGATGCTCCGACAATTGACACGAATTCCCCGCTATAGATGTTCAAATCAATTCCATGCAGTATTTCCAGTTCATTGGGTTTTCCAATATAGAAACGTTTGATAATTCCAGAGAGTTCTATTACTGCCTGTCTCTCGCTCATCATTAGAAACCACCTCCCATGGCTGCACCTCCTCGCCCTCCTGCTCCCGGTGTGAACTGCATCTCGTCACTGCTGGTTGAGGAAGCATCTGATACGACAACAGTCATGCCTTCTGCTATTTCGTCTGAGCTGATTTCTGAATAATAGCTGCTTTCCATCACAACTTCAACATTGATCTTTCTGGTAGCAGAAGCTGCTGCATCTGTTGTGGATGCGGTATCCATTTCCACAACTTCAATATAAGTATCCCCATTGGTGTCCGTCATGACTGCATTATATGGTACAGTCAGTACATCCACATGCTCTTCTTTAATAATGCTCAGATTGGCTGACATACCAAGTCGTAATCTCTCATTTTGTTCTGAAAGAGTGATTTTGACAGTATAGGTAGCATCTGTAGCTGTGGTACTGGTGGTGGAAGTCGTTGTAGAGGAGGAAGCCGGTGAAATATAGGTTACGGTACCACTCAATTCTTCATCACCTGTGGCATCTGTTTTGATTAATACTTCCTGTCCCAGCTCTATATCAGCAATATCGTATTGGCTGATCTGAGCCTGAATCTCCAGATTTGAGTAATCCTGCAGGGTAAGTATGGTTCCGCCTGTATAAGTGTCCCCCTCTTCGAGGCTAATCGATGTGATGACACCATCAAAGGGAGCCGTCAGAGTTGCCGCATCAAGCTGTTCCTGTGCATTTTGTACCTGCTGTTCGGCAGATGTCGTAGAATCTGACAAGGATGCACTTTCCGAACTGCTTTCGGCGCTTGCTACACTCGACTCCTGATTTGCCACTGTATTGTCATATTCTTTTAACGCAGTATTATAAGAATCAGAAGCTGCAAGCAATGCATCGTGCAGCTCATCCACAGTTGCTTCATAAGCCTTTCTTTCACTTTTTGCAGTCTCATAAACAGTTTTTGCACTTTCATACGCTGCTTTCACCATCTCATAATTCGCATCTGTTTCCATCGTACTCTCATAGGTCTCTTTTGCAGATTCATAGTCTTCTTTTGCACTACTTTCTGTATCCTTAAGCTTAGACAATTTTGTTGTGGCAGCATTATAAGTGTCAGATGCTGATACGTATGCACTTTGTGCATTTGCTAGATTTGTTGCTGAATTAGAGATCTGATAATTAGCACTTCGCTGTGCATCTTCAAGATTTCTAGCTGCATTTTCCTCAGAAATACCCTGCTGTGCTTCCGCTGTAGACAGCGAGGATTCTGCCTCTGTTAGGTTATCCTCCAGATCAGAGGTGTCAAATTCTACCAGCACGTCTCCTGTCGTTACGGAATCTCCTACGCTGACTGCAATCGTGGAAACATCGATATTTGATAGTGGGACTGACAGGTCCTGTGATGTCACACTGATGACAGTGCCTGTTGCTCCCACACTTGACACAAGGTCTTGTTTTGCGATCATTCCTGTCTGTCGGGAAACAACAACTGCTTCATTTCCTACATTCAGCCTTTGATAAATAGCAAATCCAACAATTGCAACCACCAGAATCAAGCTGATAGTGACAATGATTCTTCTCTTTTTCTTCTTAGCCTTATGTACAGTTAGTGTGTTCTTTTTCTCTTCCATTGCTCCTCCATATTTCCTTCTACAGTTTTCCATATCTCATTTTTTCTCAAATACTAACAGTCACTTTATACGAGAAAAATAAACTCAAGATAAACTTTTTCCATTTTCTCTGTGTTTTTCATACAATGTTCATACTTTTTATAAAATGTTCCATCTGAAGGATTCTTTTTATGTTAAACTATTGATTACATAGTAACGATTAAAGAGGTATTCCATATGTTCCAGATTTTGATAGTTGAAGATGACAGATCCACATCTCGGTTAATGCAGGTGGTTCTGGGCAAAGAAGGATATCAGATCATTGCCGCCTCCAACGGCAATGCTGCCTTAGACTGTATTGAGCATCACCATATCGATTTGATTCTGATGGATGTTATGATGCCAGAAATGGACGGATTTGAGTTGACGAAAATACTCCGAGAAAGTGGCAATGATATTCCGATCCTTATGGTCACTGCATTGGATCTGCCAGAAAACAAATGCCAGGGATTTTTGTCAGGTACCGATGATTATATGGTGAAACCAGTCAATGAAGATGAGCTTTTGCTCAGAATAAAAGCACTGCTTAGACGCTCCAAAATCACATCTGAGCATAAGCTTTCTGTCGGTGATGTATTGCTTGACTTCGATACCCTGACTGTCACAAAAAAAGAGAAGAAGCAGACTCTGCCACAGAAAGAATTCTACTTATTATTTAAACTTCTCTCCTATCCGGACAAGATATTTACCCGTATCCAGTTAATGGATGAAATCTGGGGAATGGATTCAGAATCTGCAGATGCTACAGTCAATGTTCATATCAACAGACTGCGAAAGCGTTTTGAGGGGTACACTGAATTCGAAATTATTTCTGTTCGGGGAATCGGATATAAGGCGGTGAAACGAATTGACTAAATTTTTTAAAAAATACAGACTTGCCTTCCTCTTTGTTCTGCTCGTATTCGTCATCATGCTCCTAGCCAATTTCCTAATGATGATATTCGTCGGTTATCTCAGGAACCATGGTGTCCGTTTTTTTGATACGCCGCCAAATGGATTCCACCTTCTTCCTTTGATCAGCCAGACTGCGATCAGTATCATCCTGGGCTGTGTGATCTCTTTCATCGTCAGCTTCTGGCCGATCGGTGTGATCAGGAAAACCATTAAGGCCATAGACCGTCTGGCAGACGGTGACTATTCTGCACAGCTGGAGCTCAAAGGAGGTATGGAAGAAATCGAGAATCTGACACAGAGCTTTAATCATCTCGCAAAAGAGCTTTCCAGTGTCGAGCTTTTAAAAACGGATTTTGTAAACAACTTCTCACACGAATTTAAAACACCCATCGTATCCATACGCGGATATGCAAAGCTTTTAAAATATGATGATTTGACAAGTGAAGATGAAGGTGCCTATCTGGATATTATCATACAGGAATCAGACAGGCTGTCCCTGCTGGCTGAGAATGTCCTTCGTTTGAGCAAACTGAAAAAACAAATCTTTCTTGAGCATAAGGAATCGGTCAATCTGACCGAGCAAATTCGACTCGCAGCAGTTGTCCTTGCAAAAAAATGGGAAAAAAAGAATCTGTTTCTTTCGATTTCAGAAACAGATTCCTATGTCACGGGCAATGCCGAGCTTTTAAAACAGGTATGGATCAATTTGCTGGATAATGCCATAAAATTTTCACCTCTAAATGGTACGATTGAAATTCTTGTCCAGGAAACTGCTGATACCACGATCTGTCAGATCTCAAATGAATGCCAGTCTATGGATCCCGACTCACTGCCATTTCTATTCGATAAATTCTATCAGGCGGATACTTCCCACGCAACCGAAGGAACCGGACTTGGGCTCTCACTGGTCACTGAGATACTAAAACTGCATCAGGGAACTATTTCCGTGGAACTGAATAGTATGGATCGAATTACATTCAGCATCCTTTTGCCAAAATAGTGGAGCAGGCTGTTTCAAATTCCGTATATTTCTGACTGCGCTCCTTCATGGATGCTTCTGATGCAGCCTGCAGATCGACTTTGTGATCCTTGATCAGATTAAATATCTTGACTCCATGTTTTTTTACAAATTGTTTTCCAATAATACTGATGATCTCCTCTTGAGGCAGTCCCCTTCGGTATGGCCTGTCCTCTGCAAGCGCCGTATAAATATCTGCATATGCAATGATATCCATTTCTTCGGTTACGATATCCGCAGATTTATTGTCAGGGTATCCGCTTCCTTCGTGATTCTCGTGATGATTGGACGCCCAGTCACATATCTCCTCCAGCCCTGCGATATCTCTGAGGATGAGCTCTGTATAGTATACATGGGACTGCACATTCGATCGTTCACTATCTGTCAGTGCTCCCGGTTTTTCAATGATCTCATTCGAGACTGCGATCTTGCCAATATCATGCAGCAGTCCTGCTACTCTGATTTTTCTGCATTTTTCTTCATCATAGCCAAGCTGCTTCGCCAGTTCATAGCTGATCTTGCTTACACTATAAGAGTGCGCCAGTGTGAACTTGCTTCTGGAATCAATAATGACAGATAGGGTATAAGAAAAATCCTCAAGATCCTCAATAGACAGATGCACATCATACACATCAGATACAGCCTGGTCTAGTACATCATCAAGACTGAGATTCTCGATATTGAGCCAAAAGGAATCCCTGTTCGCGATTTCCAAAAAGGCATCCACAGCTTCGGGATGGAACAGGCTTCCCCGTTGCTCTCTTACCGTGGCGATCACTTCTTCTTTCTTCTCCAAAATACTCCTTCGACCAGCACCTGTCAGAATCTCGATTCTGTCAGCCAGATGAAGAATATAGGATTCCATGGGTACTGCTCCCATGAGCTCCCTGCACTCCTGATTCTGAGCGTACGGCCAATGGTGATAGTATACAATGCGTGCAATTTCGCCAAAGGGTCTGAATGTGGACAGCATATAGTAGCCTAATTGCGAATGCGGATACGGATTCTCCACATCTGCTCTTAAAAGATCGTCCCGCTCCTGAATAGAAAGTGCACCAATATCATGCAGAGAGGAAGCAATGACCAGATTACTGAGCTCGCTCCTGGAGCATCCAAATGCTTTCCCGATTTGAAATGCGGCGATCGTTGTACGACGATGATGGTTCTTTAGCAGAAAATTATAAAGATCTATAGAGCGCGTAAATGACAGAATCAGATTCTTAAGTGTTGTATCCATGAATATCCCCCTTATCACAGATTGTTCCATAACTCATTCTTTTTCTTATAATTTACACCCGAATTTTCTTACAGTCAATACCCCCGAAATCGAATCTTTTGTTCCCGATATTGAATCTTTTATTCTAATTCTTTCGTCTCTTCAGCCAGTTTTTCCAGTGCTGCATTCGTCACTCTGTAAACTGTCCAATCATCCATTGGTTCCGCTCCAAGGGAAAGATAAAAATCAATGCTTGGTTTGTTCCAGTCCAGGCACCACCATTCCAGTCTGCCACACCCACGCTCCTTTGCGATCTGTGCGAGTCTTTTTAAGATTGCTTTCCCATAGCCTCTGCCACGGCACTCGGGCAAAACAAAAAGATCCTCTAAATATAGACCGGATCTTCCTAGAAATGTTGAAAAATTATGGAAAAACAATGCAAATCCTACTTCTTTCTCTCCCTCCATGGCAAAAATCACTTCAGCTTTCTCTTTTTGAAAAATCCAGTCTGCCAGGATCTCTTCTGTGGCAACCACCTCATCTAACATATGCTCGTATTCCGCAAGCTCTTTAATAAAAAACAGAATCAGTGAAGTGTCTTTCTCTTCTGCAAATCGAAATGTCAATGCGTTGTTCAATTGTTTTCCTCCACAAAATGTAGCCTTTTTAAAATTCTTTATCTATGCACATACAAATAGTACGTACCCGAAAGATCCAGCTTCCCAGTCTCCCGGACACAGGCGGAATGATTCACGTACTCAGACTGCGTCAACAATCCGCAATTCTCAAAATCCGCTTTTACCTTCTGATACAACTCAGAATCTGATGTTTTTAAAACCTCTTCCCACCCAGAAATCATATTGGATATTCTGTCCATTTGCCCCCTACTCCTATATACAATTTTTCCAACCGCTCGTTTGTATCAATCATAGCATTGATTTTAATATATAGGAGTATTGTAATCTACTTTAAAGATTTTTTCACTCTTTTTGCAGAAATTGCATTTAAAAAGCAGAAAATTCATATTTTGCACAATTTTCAGGTATTTTAAGCTTATCTCTACCTGACTTGTTCTTACCTCCGGTGAGCAGGTCTGGTAAAGCAGTCAGGTCATTCCTGAGTTGTGATCAGAACCTGACCATATCTTGTAATTGGCTTTGCGGCATCGTCTTGAACTTCCAAGATCAGGTTAAAAACATCACCCGGCTGAGCATCCTCTGGAATTGTAAAACTAGTACAATATTTCATGGGCTCCCAGACCCGCAGATCAGTTGCACTTCCCTGATATACGCTCCCTTGCAGATATACATACCAGAAACATCTCAAATTGTCTCCATCCGGATCAGTTGCACTGCCTTCAAGAACTACCACTTCACATGGTGACGCTGAGATATTCTGATTTTGGACCTCTACGATCGGAGGATGATTGCACTCTTTAAAAGGTTTGATACACCATTCGGCACGAGCTGCCCATTCTTCCTGATATGCACGTAAAAATCGATTCGGCACACCCTTTTTCCCATCAAAAAAATTATATTCATTTCCCGAATCCGGACTGTTTTCAAATACTCTGCCAAGTAGCGTACCATATGCTCCATTCTCAAGTCCTCGTAGTCCAACATTCAGCAAAGGTACATAGGTTCCACTGTCACCTTCCCCTAGAAAATCATACTTGTCAAATACAAGATTTGGTATGGCATCAAACCCCCAGTTCAAAGAAAGCTGTTCTCCATACTGAAAGATATCCGCTTCGCCTTGGTAATAAGTGCCATCGCCAAAAAGACCATATTTCGAAAGCAGTTCGCCATGACCGAACTTTATATGTTCACATAGCCATTTGCTTTGGAAAAGCTCCTTACAGTCCTCCTGCTCCATGGCAGCTGCCATAAAACCTCCATACATAAAGTCCGTATTGAGTATTTTCAGATCCGGAAAAAGCGGTTCTGCATGATCCACAAAACTATTGTCCTGTCCGATCTTGTCTGCCATGCCCAGAATTCGGATCTTATTACATACCTTATCATATATACGATTCCACTGATCTGTCCCGCGATACTGATCTGCTATTGCCATTAATGCTCTTACTATGGTATTTACGCCTCCCCATGACAGAAGATAAAGAATTCTTTCATCCTCATCCAGAATAGCGTCCTTTATAAAATCAGATCCCTCTGTATCAAATCGCACATCTCCTTCAAAGGCAATATTGCCATATTTTGTAATACTCGATAAATATTCCGGAGTCGGAAATCCCGGAGCATTTTTGATTAAAAAGGGATACACGGATGCATATTCATTCAACCAGAGGGATTCGATCCAACCTTCCTCAAAAGGACGATACGCTTTTAAATCCTTTGCATTCGGATCCGGATGGGGATATCCAATATGTGTCAGATAAGCTGCTTCCCCCAGACATCTGTAGTTCTCATTTACTTCTCCCAAAGTGTGAACCCCATCCCCATTAAAATGAAATTGTGAAGAGGTGTAAATGATACCATCGATATCGATTTCATTTAAAAATAAGCACAAATGGATCAGTGAGTTCATGTCATCACATTCTAAATCTGTTGTAATAATTGCCCTTGGCTTATATTGACTTTTATCCATATATCCCTCTCATTCTCCAAACTCTTTTTGACCATGACCATCTGTACAGATCTCTTTTTGTCAACGGTTCCAGATTCGATTTTGATAATAGCAGACTCTGCAGCCATTCATTTCGATCTGGCGATCAAACATCCCATCCGGCTCTAGTTTTCTCATAAAACAAAAGCAGCCATGCCCTGCATTCAGATCAAGATGTTTCTGGAAACCTGCTTCTTGTAATGGTGCAATAAGAAAATCCATATCCGGTGATCTGCGAGCATAGACCGATTTTCCATCCAGCTGATCTACTGTCGCCCTCCCATCAGCAAAGGGAGTATAAAACTCTTCCCCTTCATGCTCATGTCCGTCTAAAAGATACTTAAGTGTATTATAATAGCGATCCACATAGACAGCATCATGGATTCCATTCCCGGCACAGAGTAGATCGTAAGAATCTCGAAATGACATCCATCTGCTGATATTACGATAGGAATGCTCTAATGATATCCTGCTGTCAAAGAAATTACCATTGAGTTCATCTCCACAAAATAGTATTCTTGCCTTTCGATCCAGGAATTGAAGGGAGCCAATACAATGTTCTTCAATATGAAACACTTCTAGTTCCCGGCCTTTGAGGTCTATTATATCTCCATCCTTGATAAAAACCACAGGATAGTCATCCGGAATACCGATCTCCGCGAATACTTGAAACGGCTGGCATCTACCCTCATAGCTTTCTTGTGACATGTAGACAGCATCAAACAGATAATTATTTGCTGTATGGTCGAAATGATTATGCGTATTAAGGATTCGGTATAATGGCTTATCGGATAGAGACTGACAAAATTCCCGTATATTGCCTGCACCCATTCCACTATCGATCGCCAATAGTTCATCCTCTCCCTCTAATACATAAGTATAATCACCATCACTTAAGACCTGCCATGTACCCGGAGCAATTTCAACAGATTTAAAATATGGCTGATCCTTCGGCTGGATATTACCCTCCTCATCCTCAAGCAGCACATTGTGAAATATTGACATGTCTAATGGTTTCATATTCTTTTTCCATAGCATACGTATTTACTCCGTTTCTAATTCTTTCCGATCGTATAAAATGATCGATTTCTACCATCAATCCATTCATCGTAACTAATTTTTATAATTTGAGAAAGTAGTATCGTTTGTGAGGACTGTCCGATCTGAATTTCAATTTCTCCTTTTTCAACCTTCCACCGCATATCCTGATCTAAGAATGCCAGCTGACTAAAATTTAAATCGAAGGTGACTATTTTCTCTTCTCCTGCATCAAGATGAATCCGTTTAAATCCTGCCAGTTCTTGAACCGGTCGAGATTTTGATGCATATAAATCCCTGATATAAAGCTGCACGATTTCATCCCCTTCTCGCTCACCAATATTCCGTACAGTCACATCTATTATAACATTTTTTGCGATAGGATCAGGATTATTATGTATCTTTAAATTACTATATTGAAATGACGTATATGACAATCCATGCCCAAAGCAATATCTTGGTGTGTGAGGACGATCCACGTAATCTGTGAAACCAATACTTGGACTTTGATGCCATCCGGATCCATTTGGATGATTGTAATAGATCGGTATCTGTCCCGCATCATAGGGTACTGAAACCGGTAGTTTTCCTCCGGGGTTATAGTTTCCCGCCACAACATTAACAATTGCTTCTGCTCCCATTTCAGAAGGTGCCCAGGCTTCCAATATTGCATTAAGCTTTTCATCTGCTATATCGCTGGATATGGCTCTTCCATGGAGATGGATTCCAACCATAGGCTTTCCTAGTTCAGATGCTTTTTCAATAAAAATATCCTGACACTTGGGCAAATTAATATCAGTGGTATCTATTCCTTCGCCCATCGAAGCTATGGAACCCGTTCCATATTTGCCACCAAGCATTAGAATAATAATATCTGCTTCTTTCGCTTTAGCTAATGCTTCATCCATAAATTCCATATCGCTTCCAGCAATTGGATATCCATATGCATAATCGATATCAGAATCTGGGTATTCATCTTTTAATACTTCTAATATACTTTTACACTCCGGTTTTATTTTCTTTAATACAGCGTTGAATATTTCTTCGTTGTCATCTTGAATTTTAGTGCCACTTATTTTAATAATCTGTTCATCATCCATTTCTTCGCGGTTATCATCAACGCCAGCCATTGAATCTTTTGCAGCATATACAGATTCGACCATACTGATATGTGTATACCCACCAAAGTAAAATCTTGGATTCACTGCCTGTGGACCAACCAATAGAATTTTCTTATATTTGTTCGAAAGCGGCAATACACCATCATTTTTTAGCAAGATGATCGATTTCTCAGCAGATCGCAGCGAGATTTCTTTCTCGTAACCTTTCGTCATTTCGACATATAACTGGTCTCCCGTTAATGAATATGGATCTTCAAACAGACCCATCCGAAATTTCCCTGTCAAAATACGTAAGACTGCCTGATCTAGGACACTAATATCGGCAGATCCATTTCTAAACATTTCTTTTAATTCACTGTTATATCCCATACACATAGGTGTCTCAATATCCAGACCGGCCTGCAGACACAGATATCCTGCCTCTGCCATGGAATCTGTTAAGCGATGGACAAAATTTACTTGACCAACTGCACAGTAGTCACCAACAGTAACTCCGGCAAATCCCATCTCTTCTCTTAAAATATTTGTCAATAATTCTTTAGACGCAGATGCAGGTGTTCCATCCATAGAACAATAGCATGGCATAATTCCTTTTAGATCCGCCTCACTGATGGCCGCCTGAAAGCTTCTTCCAAAAATCTCCTTTAATACTCTTGGTGTAACATCACTGTTCGCACCGTGGATTCCAGCCGCAGAATTATGAAATCCCATAAAATGCTTCGCTACGGATTCTGTTCTCCGTCCATTGATATCTGTTTTTTGGATCCCCTTCGCGAAGGCAACACCTAATGCAGATGCCAATGCAGGATCTTCTCCATAGGTCTCCCCTTGCCGTCCCATTCTGGAATCTCTTGAAATATCCAATACAGGAGCAAGTGTCTGTGTAATACCACAGGCGATTTCCTGCCTTGCAACAATTTCTCCAATTTGTTCTTCCAACTCAGGATCCCAAGAGGAAGCACGTGCAATTCCAGCCGGAAAACTTGTTGCACCCTGAATAAATGCTCCTGTCAATCCCTCCATGTGAAATACAGCCGGTATATGATGTTCACTGGCTTCCATGGCTATTTTTTGAAATTCTCTTTGCCAGCTGGCAACATCATCCATGGTATCTAGCATTCGCATATCTAATGTACTGATCTGACCTATTCCATGCATAGAGCGTATTTCTTCATAAACGTGTTCATATGACTTTCCGATCGGGAATACACAGTTTATCTGTCCCATCTTCTCATCAAGGCTCATCTTTGATAATAAATCTTTTGCTCTCTCCTCCGGAGTGAGTGTATTGTTCAAATATTTTTCCATTTTTTCATGATGTCTGCAGAACATCAGCCCTTTCTATATGATTTTTCCTGAATTGCTTATCCTTATTACATCAGCCTTTTACCGCTCCTAACGAAATTCCTTTGATAAAATATTTTTGTACGTATGGATAAACGACCAGAATTGGAACAATTCCCACCACTGCAATTGCCATTCGTATCGTGGCTTTTGGTACATTGCCTGCACTCGTTGAGGCTGCTGCAGCTGATGTTGACAGGAATTCAATATTTTTTATCATATTATTAAGTAATTGTTGAATTGAAAATAAATTCCCATCCGTAATATAATAGAGACCGTTGGTCCAGTCATTCCAGTAGGCAACACCAATAAACATCCCTATTGTTACGACGATTGGCTTTGCTAGTGGAAATGCAATTTTTGAGAATATTGTAAAATCATTTGCTCCATCAATATAAGCTGATTCATTTAGAGCCGGAGGTATATTATGCTGTATATAGCTTCGAACTAAGATCACATTCATTGCAGACATCAATAATGAGGGGATGATCAATGCCAGTATGTTATTCTTAATATGAAAATATCTGCTATACATAGTATAGGTAGGTACTAGACCGCCATTAAACAGCATGGTCAGTAATAAAAATATCGACAGAAATCGCTTTCCGGGAAAACTGGGTTTTGATAGAGCATAGGCATATGCAAATGTCATGAATAATCCGCAGGTCGTACCAATTAAGGTCACCAGAATCGTTATGAAATAAGCATGAAATATTTGCTCTTTCTCTCCCCAGATATAGGCATATGCTTCGTTACTAAATTGTGCAGGAAAAAAAGAATATCCGCTGACAGCTATTTCAGTGCTGTCTGTGAACGACGCCATTATCAGAAGAAGAAAAGGGATAATTGTCAACACTGCAGCTAATATCATGATTCCATTGGCTACTAATTGAATGCTTAAATTCTTATTTTTCATAGGTTCCTCTCTAAAACAATGCATTTTCCGAGCTAAATTTCCGTGTAATTGCATTAGCAATAATAATTAATATAAATCCGACCATGGATTGATAAAATCCTGCTGCAGAACTCATTCCCACATCTCCTAAAGTAATCAGTCCACGATACACATAGGTGTCGATGGTACTTGTAGCATCGATCAGAGCACCAGAATTCATGGGAACCTGATAGAATAAACCGAAATCAGAATAGAAGATTCGTCCTATACTAAGCAGAACTAAAGTAATGATCGTTGGCTTTATCAAAGGCAATGTAATATATCTCATTTTCTGAAACTCTTTAATTCCATCGACTTCTGCGGCTTCATATAATTCCTGATCTATGCCTAATATAGAAGACAGATAGACTACCGTGCCATATCCTACTCCTTTCCAACAATTTATAACTACCAAAATAATGGGCCAGTATTTTGGTTCCGAATACCAGTTTATTTTTTCTCCTCCCACACTACTGATCATTCCATTGATCAATCCATTGTCGCCAGCCAAAAATGCGTACGCCAAATAACTAACGATAACCATTGATATCATAAATGGCAGCATGATTGTAGTCTGATAAAATTTTACAGCCAGTTTATGCCTGATCTCACTTAATAATATTGCATAGAGCAGTGCAACAATCATATTCACGATTATAAATGTCACATTATAAAGAATGGTATTTCTGGTAATATTAAATGCATCTGGTGTCCTAAAAAGATATTCAAAGTTCTTAAAACCGATCCAATCACTATTCCAGATTCCTTTCTGCCAGTTTACATCCTTAAATGCTATGATCAGCCCACCCATAGGGATATAATTGTTGATCAGAAGATATAAAAATCCTGGCAAAGCTAATAGGTATATAGGATAGTTCTTTTTAAACTGCTTCATTCATCTTCTCCATTTTTGCACAAAGTGGAGAAAGGATATCTCCACTTTGCATCATTTTGCTCTTTCGCAAATCATTCGGCTTTGCTCCACTCATCTAATTGCGTCTGTACATCAGCAACAATTACATCCATACCGGCAGCCTGCAGCTCACTATTAAATGCCTCTACTGTTTCTTCCGGATCCCCAAGCCCTGAATAAATTAATGATAAATATTTGTCCAATACATTTTGAACAGCTGTAATCTCAGTCTTCACTCCACTTGCATCATATGAGAAGCCATACGCTGGTGAAAAAGTCGCAGTATTATTAAATTCCATATAGCTATCCCAGATATCAGCAGGATCTGTTTCCCATGCATAAGTAAGTGATCCGTTTCCGGTTACCCATAGTTCATTCAGCCAACCTGCAGTTTCAGCGCTGACACCCTCTGGATATCCAGCAACCGTTTCTGATTTCATTTCGTAGTCACTGCCTTCTATTCCGTAGCGAATA
Source organism: Lachnospiraceae bacterium (assembly GCA_047974745.1). Lineage (GTDB taxonomy): Bacteria > Bacillota > Clostridia > Lachnospirales > Lachnospiraceae > JBKECO01. The sequence goes on along the minus strand of JBKECO010000012.1, from coordinate 34,597 downwards.
TAGTTCTGAATATCAGGATTCGAATAAATCATGTTTAAGACTGCAACAGCTTTTGCTGGTGAGTCTGATGAAGCAGCAACACAATACTGATATGCAGCCACATCGTTGGTTCCACAGCCAGGTTGATTGATTGATATTGTTGTGATATCAATTCCTGCATTTGTTGTTTCTTGAGTAAGTGTTCCTGGATGGACAAGTCCGATATATCCAAATGCGGTCTTTGCCTTCAGGAATGTCTGTCTTGCTTCAGTTATCGTATTTGAATCTGCTATGAACCAATTATTCTGGTTCCATTCATATGCTTTTTTTGCTACCTCTAAAAATTCTTCTGTATCATAGATATTATGGACAGTTAATCCATCTCGTCCATCATTGTATACTCCAGCCATATCAGTAACGATTTTGTCAAAAGTTCCACCCCAGTAATATTTAAGCATTCCAGACTGTGATTCTGGTGGTACCAGTACATCGATGTCTGAGTGTAATTCTTTTACTTTTGCGCATACAGCCTCAACATCCTCCCATGTTTTAATATCCTCTGCTGCATAACCTGTTTCATTTAACAGTTCTGTACTGCAGACAAGACCACCGCCCTGGGCATACTCATGATAAGTCGGCCAGCCATATAAGGCATCTCCAACATAACAGCCATCGATATAATCTCCAAGTACAGCAGTCGCATCCTGTCCATACTGTTGCGTATAATCAGCTATATCAATGATCTGTCCGCTTTTAGCACTAGTCTGAATACTGCTTGCTCCGATAATAAAGACAACATCCACAGCTTCACCACTGGATAACATTAAATTTTTCTGTTCGTTGTAAACACCCCATTCAAGTATGTTGAATTTGACATGTGCATCAATTGTCTCAGAAATGATACTATTAATGCCTTCTTCAACAGCAGCAAGACTTCCAGGTGCAGATGTACTGCCAGGATATACAATTGTAATTTCTGTATCTACACCGTCCTTTAGCTCGCTTGAAGATGTATTTGCGTTCTCTGAGCCGGTCGCAGATTCTGATTGTGACGTTTGGGAATTGCTTCCACATCCAGCCAAGGCACTCACGAGTACTACAAGTGACAACATGGCTCCAATAATTCTTCTTTTCATTTCATCCTCCAATTTTTTAATGCGCATTTACCATTAACTGCAAATCGATTGTATCAAATACCAGAATCTGAAAAAACTAACATTTTGAACTAGCAAGGCAACAAAATGAACCATTTATGTTATTTTGTTAGCAAATCATCGTAAATTTAGTATAATTATCTATATAAAGAATCAGAAAGAAGGAGAACTGAGTGCTGTTATTTTTCAAAAGGGCATTCAATACAATAGCCATGTCAAGGATAATATCAAAACCATACTCATTGCCCAAAATGTTATTGATTTTGTTAATCACACTGATACTCCCCTTAAATATTTTCTCTCTTATCATTGCGACAATTATTATTCATGACGCACGTGCCGCAATAGATGATTCTATTCATGTCACCTTGACCACATATACGAATTCCATTGATCAGATAATTTACAATAGTGAATATCAGCTGTATTATATCCTTAATCGGAACACGGACTCTATTCCTTTCCTTTATAAGACCGACTCCCTGGAGTATGAACTGTCCAAGATAGCACTTTCGAGATATCTCCTAAATTCGAAAATGCTTCTCCCTCAGGCAGATGTATTTTATTTTTATCGCTCGGATCTAGAGGATATGATCATCATTCCCCATAACGTAACTTATTTTTCCAAGCATCTTCTAAGCAACGATAATTTAACAAATTCGACTTTAGAAAGCGGTATATGGCATACAGTATTATTAAACGACACCTACTATCTTACAAAACAACTAAATGAGGGCAACATTACCTATGGTACCTTTACGGATTTAGATGCTATCGTTAGCAGTATGTCGGCCACAATCCTGTATCCTATAAATCGAATCGAATTTTCAGCTGCTCCATTGCAAGAAAATTCCAGCGAAATGCTTATTTCATCAAAATGCAAAAATGCTGATATCTATTTAAATATTTTTATCAGTAAAGCTGTTCTCAATACCAATATCTCAATCATGCGATGGGTATTAATTTTGTTATCCATAATATTTATAATTTTAATTCCTACAATCTATCATTTTATTTCTAAATGGGTGCTTAATCCATTGCGTATACTGAATCTATCGCACGCAAAGCTCGAACATGGTCTCGAAGAATACCGAATCGAAAATCAGGCCAATTTTATTGAATTCCAAAAGGCGTATCAGTCATTCAATAATATGGCTGAGAGTCTTCAGACATTAAGGCTGGAGAAAATCAATACAGAGCTGGCACACAAACAAATGATGCTTGATAATCTACAGCTTCAGATTCGACCACATTTTCTGCTGAATAGTTTTAATCTCTTATACTCAATGATTCAGACCCAAAAGATCATACCTGCGCAATCGATGATCTTATACATTTCAGAATACTTTCGTTATCTTTTTAAATATGATCAGGAACTGGTACTATTCCCGAAGGAGTGGGATTTGGTGGAACGCTACATTGAGATATCAAAATTTCAGTTTACGAATTCATTTACATTTCAATATACATTTGACCCAGAGATCAGTCTGGTTCGCATTCCGCCATTATTGCTGCACAACTTCATCGAAAATATATTAAGTCATGCTCTTGTGAGAGGTAAGATCGTGCATATTATGGTCACAGGATTTTATGACAATGGAATCGTAACCTTTCAAATTGCCGATGATGGATGTGGGATGTCTAAAGAAGTAGTTGATCATATTAATCATTATGTATTTGATGAATTTCCAAAGGGAAGTCATCTGGGATTAAGAAATTCAATTCGGAGATTAAAGTTCTTCTACAATAATACGGGCAGTGTACATGTAGATTCAACTCCAAACGAAGGCGCTGTATTTACTATCTCTTTCAACTACAATTTAGAGGAAACGGGGGGAAGGCTCAGATGAAACTTTTGATGGTAAATGACGAAGAATTCACTGTAAACACTATGAAAAATGAAATTCCATGGCAATCTTTTGGTATTTCAGATGTTTACATTGCATATACCGTAAATGAAGGTAAAGAAATTATTGCTCGTAATCAAGTTGATCTCTTACTTTGTGATATAGAAATGCCTGAGGAAAATGGGATTGGACTGATCCGCTGGATCCGAGATAAGGGTCTTGATATTGACTGTATTTTACTAACATGTCATGCTGACTTCAACTACGCGAAAGAAGCTGTAACACTTAATTGCCAAGACTACCTGTTACTTCCAACTAGCTATGAAAACATAGGCAATACAGTTCAAAAAGTTGTCCAACGCAGAACAGAATTCCTGAAGAATAAAAAGCTTCAGGAATATGGTCAGTCCTGGCTGAGAAAAAAAGAAGACAATGTAAATAAAGATACTGACCATGTTCGCACCAGCAAGGAGTTAGTTGCGGAATGCACATCATTCATTTTACAAAATCTAAATAGTGATACCTTGAGCGTAAATGAGATTGCAGCATCTTTTTTTATAAATCCCATCTATCTCAATCGAATTTTCAAAAAAGAAAAGGGAATTGCAATAAGTCAGTTTATTATAAGGGAAAAAATGTCACTGGCTGCAGAATTGCTCAAGAACCCAAATAGTTCCGGGATAGCTGTTGCAATTACAGTGGGCTATCCAAACTATTCCTATTTTGCACATACCTTTAAAAAATACTTTGGCTGTACCCCTTCACAGTTTAGTGAACAGTCGAAACCCTCAATGGAATAGATTCTATCGATATGCACCTCCTGATCGACAGTCTGTATTTTATATTTTTTTCATAAATTCCGATGAGACCTCAATGGATTTCAATGGTGATTTGTCTATCCAGTTCCTATGTGTTTCCAGTACGACCGTTTCGACCCCGGCTGATCTCGCCTGATCTACCATGGCAGTCAGGTTCATATTGCCTGATCCAAGTTCCATGCTGTCAGACTTTAGGATCGGTGTAGTATAGGGTCCCTTTTTCCTGCATCCTCGATCATTGATATGATATAGTTTTATCCTGTTATCCAACTGTTGCATAAAAGCGATTACATCGACACCTGCCTCAGCTGCCCAGTAGGAATCAAATTCAAAATTGACAAAGTCAGGATCTGTCTCTTCGAGCAGAATAGAAAAAGCACTTTTATCCTCTGTAACTTTTTGAAATTCACAATTATGATTGTGATACAAAAGTCTGATTCCGTCGTTCTGGAGTATTTTCCCACTCCGATTCAGATCCTCCGCAAGTTTTTGCACACTTTCTGTATCAGAATAATCGAATCGATACATACCTGTTACAACTACGATATCCGTATTATATTTTTTTGCCTCAGAGACGATGAATTTTGGATCATCTTTGATCGCACCAAGTGATTCATGTAAGCTAGTAACTTCCAGACCAGCATTCTGAATCAAGACCGGCCAGTTCAGCTTCCCTCCATTACCCACAGGCATTCCTGCAGCCTTTGTCATCAATCTGACCAGCATTGGCGTGGGACGAACCATAAATCCATTGAGCTCAATGGCATCAAATCCGAATTCTCTGACCTTTTGCAGGGTCCAACTTGCTCTTTCTTCTGTACTGGTCAGCGTACCAATCATGATCTGCTGTACTGATTTTTTCATGTTTACCCTCACTATCTTATCCTCTGAATTCTGCTTTTTTTCCAGGAATTTTTACTTCATTTTGATACTCACATTATATACTGCAGCAGCTGCATTAGTGTATTTAATTTCGTGAATATGTTATAATATTGTTGTCCTCTGTTTTAAAATGTCTAATATGCTAACAATATCCGTATTAATTTAACACCACGGTGAGCTATTTGAGATAAAGTGTAATTATAATAAACTGAAAAACAGGAGGAAATTATGCAGTCTTTTTCAAAGGAATTTTATATTGGAGCAGCTACAGCGGCTCACCAGGTAGAAGGAAATAATATTCACAGCGATTTCTGGTCCATGGAGCAAATGAAATACAGTACATTTACTGAACCATCCCTGGATGCCGTGGATCACTACAATCGCTATCAGGAGGATATCCGTTTAATGGCCGGTGCAGGTCTCAATTCCTATCGTTTTTCGCTGGAATGGGCGAGAATCGAACCGCAGGAAGGTGTTTTTGATGATACCGAAGCTGAGCACTATCTTGATGTGATTCGCTTTTGCAAGGAGCAGCACATTGAACCTATTGTCACATTGCATCATTTTTCCAGTCCCAAGTGGCTGATTTCAAAAGGTGGATGGGAAAATCCAGAGACAATCTCTTTTTTTACACGCTATGTGGATTATATCATTCGTAAAATTGGAAGCGAGATCAACTTCCTTTGTACCATCAATGAAGCAAATATGGGTCTGCAGATTGCAGAGATCTCCAAACGATATCGGCAGCAGATGATGGCTCTGGCTGCACAAATGAAAGAAAATCCATCCGCAGCATCAAAAGAAGAAGGCTCTGTTCAGATCGGTCTCGACTTGCAAAAAATGATGGAGAACCAGCGTTATGCTGCAGCTGAGAACAAAGAGATCTTTGGAATCGAAAAGCTTGAGACCTTTACATCGGAAAGGACCGCAGAAGGGGATGCCATTGTGTGTCGTGCCCACGAAGCTGCCAGAGATCTGATAAAAAAATTATATCCTGATATGAAAGTCGGCTTGACTCTGAGCCTTCATGATCTACAGACGGTCGAAGGTGGGGAACAAAATGCATTAGAGATGTGGACAGACGAATTTTTGCACTATCTGCCTTACATTCAAAAGGATGATTTTTTAGGTGTGCAGAATTACTCCCGGTCGATCATTGGTCCTGAAGGCTCTCGGCCTGTGCCTGCAGGTTCTAAACTCACTCAGATGAACTATGAATACTATCCTCAGGCACTTGAGCATGTGATCCGTAAGGTCGCTTCTTCATTTCCTGGTGACCTGATCATAACTGAAAACGGAGTTGCTGTGGATGACGATACGGACAGAGTCGCTTTTATTCAGCAGGCACTGCAGGGCGTACAGAATTGTCTGGCTGATTCGATTCCGATCAAAGGATATTTTTACTGGAGCCTGATGGACAATTTTGAATGGCAGAAGGGATATTCCATGACCTTTGGTCTGATTGCTGTCGATCGAAGTACGCAGCAGCGTATTCCAAAAGAAAGTCTGCATGTTCTAGGTTCCTACTGCGGCAGAGATTAATCGGGGGAATACTCCTATGAAAATAAAACAACAGGTTGATTTGATTGAATTTTTAAACGCTGTAAAAAACTGCAATTCTGAAGTTTATTTTGAAACGACCCAGGGCGACTCTCTCGCTCTGGGTTCACAGCTATGTCAATATATATTTTGCTCTCTGGCGAGCAAACCGGAGCTTCTTGAGCAGGGCGTTATTCGGTTCCAGGATCCGTCTGACGCAGCTATTCTGACCGAGTTTCTGGAGTAACAGAGAATGGATAAAGGAGCAAGGATGGATAATTACGAAAAAATAAAATATTATCAGGAACTGATCAGCTGCAGCTATAATGTCTATCTTTGGACCTATGACAGTAACGTTACTCTGCTGAACACAAATTGTCCAAATGAAATGATCGCAAGTGATATGATCACATTGCTGAATTTTTCATCTGTGCTGCTCTCTCAGGCACAGACAGAGCATCACTATCCCATTATATTAGATACGGATCTTGGTCTGCTTTGGATCGCAGCCTTTGAATACCGTCAATTTCAGCTGCATCGTATACATGTGATCGGACCTTCCTTCACTGGCAGAAATTCTCAGATGGTCATCAAAAAAAAGCTGGATTCTTACAATATTTCAGTTCAGCTACGTTCCCAGATATTTCATCAGATCGATCACGTGCCGATCATCCCTTCCACAACACTGATGCAATTTGCAGTCATGCTTCATTTTGCTATCTGCGGTGAGAAAATTTCTATGGATGCAATCAGTTTTTCTACAAATGGTGACAGATCATCAGATGCCGGAATACGTTTGATTTCGGAAGAGCACCGAGGCATCTGGAAACTAGAGCAGAATTTCCTTTCTCTGATACGTGAAGGCAGTCCAAATTATAAGCAGGCACTTGATAAAATGATGTCACTTAGCAGCGGCATGCGAATCGAATTCAATGATAATATGCGTCAGGCCAAAAATAATTCTTTTGTACTTCTGACGCTTTGTTCCCGCGCAAGTATGGAAGGTGGACTTTCTCCGTCTGTCGCTTATTCATTAAATGACTATTATGGAAAAATGATTGAAGAATGTAGGAGCATTTCAGAGACCACGACATTGAATCGAACCATGTTGGAGGATTATGTATCCCGTGTTCGGGAAACAAAGCTCGACTCAAGCATATCAGGGCAGATCCTGGATATTATGAATTATATCTCCTTTCATATCACTGAAAAGATCTCTCTCACAGAGCTTGCAGCTCAGGCAGGATATACGGAATATTATTTGTCCTATAAATTCAAAAAAGAAGTCGGTGTGAACATGAACGACTATATTCGCAGAAAAAAAATAGAAGAAGCAAAGCTTCTTCTATCCTGTACTGAAAAAAGTATCTTTGAAATCAGTAATGATCTTTCCTTTGGAAACAGAAGCTATTTCTATTCCTGTTTCCAAAAGGAAGTAGGCTGTTCACCCAGTGAATACCGGGTCAGAAATCATATGGGTTGATCTTTCTTACTTTTTGATTCCCTGCAGGATCCGGTTTATCTGCTGTATACTTTCTTCGTCTGCCCGTCCTTGCTTCATCATGCTGAGCAATGTCATTCGACCAAGCATTTTTTGAAGCTGCGGATTATTCTTAACACTTTTTGCTACATCTCCGTGACTGTCAGCTCCCTGGGACATCATAGCCTCTACAATTGCCCCTGCCTGTGGATTCGCTTTTATGGCATCCAGGGTATCCATGACAGAAAAACACGACTCATCCATTGTCTCCTGATCGAACCAGTTCGTTACAGGTGCTGAATTTTTATACACATACTCCATATTTGCTTCCGTAACATATCTTACCGTGATATGATCGGAACAATCACCTGATTTCGCTGTGACTGAGTGTGTTCCATGAATGGGCAGCCTGAATCTAAATACTATATCTCCCTGCTCTGTTGCGACATGCTCGCCGTCGACATACAGCTCGATCTCCTTTCGATTCGAATAGACCTTTATCTCTGTTACGTCTTCTGCTCGATCCACATATCTGCTGCCACATAGATGTACGAACTTCTCGTTCTTATTCCAGGCTGCTTTGTACAGATAAAAAGCATCCTTCTTTAACTGACGATCAAAGGTAACGAGTCCTTTTTGGTTTTCTCCTCTTTTCTCACCCTCATCCCTGCCATCTGCTCCAAAATCAAATAAATTCCAGACATGCGTAGCCCAAAGCCACGGCCTTTCGTTGATCATTTGAAGCATATGTTCGTGGTACAGACATTGATAGGATTCGGTATAGTCTCCTTTTTCCGGATTATTGGACTGGAACTTCGGATTTGCATCTGCTCCATATTCGGAGAACCCAATTGCCTTTTCAGGATATTTTTCATGAAATTCATCAAAAAAAGAATCATTTTGTTCCAGCTCACCAAGGTACCATCCAAAGTAAAGGTTATAGCTATTGATATCCGGAATGTCTAAAATCGGACTATCTGTTTCGAGCATGAATACATTTGCCATTGTAGTTGGTCGCGTCTGATCCAGTTCATGACAAAGATCGTTTAAAATTCTATGATTTTCCAAAAGATCTTCATCCACGATACTTGCTGCCGTGATCTCATTGGATAATCCCCAGGTAATGATGGAGGGATGATTGTAATTTTGCAGTATTAGTTCCTGCATACTTGTAACTGTGTTATCACGTCCATTCGGCATGTGCAAGGTGATATAAGGAATTTCAGCCCACACGATCAGACCATTTTCATCACATAAATCGTAAAATTCCTGTGAATGCTGGTAATGTGCCAGTCTCAGAGTCGTTGCGCCAAGCTCTTTTATAATGTCCATATCAGCTTTTTGATGCTCCAGGCTCTGAACATTTCCTGTGCCTTTTCGATCCTGATGCCTGGATACGCCCCTGAGAAGATAAGGACGTCCATTCAGGTAAAATCCTTTCTGCGGATCGATCTCAAAATGACGGCAGCCAAATCGAGCACTTATCTCATCTCCACTATCGAGAGCTGCATTCACCGTATACAGATAAGGATCCAATACCCCATCCCATAAATGCACATCCTCGATCACGAACTCTGCACTGGCATAAAAATCCCTGACCTCTGCCGTCTTAACATCCTGATCGATGGAAAAGGTCACTGTCTTGCCACTTCCCGAAATCCAGCTTTCCACCAGTACGACACTTCGTTTGTTTAAAAGATCGACTGACGGAGTCACTCTGATTCCCGGTACTCCGCAGTAATCCAGTTTAAAATGACTTTCCGGAACAATGAGGAGATTGACATCCCGATAGATTCCGCCATAAAAAGTAAAATCTGCTTTTTGAGGATACACTGTGTCATTGTCGCCGTTGTTGACAGAAACGATGAGATTGTTGTTTCCCTCGATCCATTCTGTAATATCTGTACGAAATGTGGAATATCCACCTTCATGATGTGCGACCATTCTTCCGTTGAAGTACACCTCTGTCGTCATTGCAGCGCCCATGAACTCCAGATACACCCTGTCATTTTCACTTTTGGCCGGCTTGGGAAATTCTTTTACATACCAGCAGGTTCCCCTATAATAATCATTTCCGCCGTCCTGACCATCCAGATCATTCCAGGTGTGAGGCAGCTGTATGCTCTCCCCTTCTAATGCAAGAGCTTCAATCTCATTTACCGCATGCTTTACAAATCTCCAGTTGTTATTAAATGCAATTTTTTCTCTCATTCATGTTCCTCTCTGTTACTTAGGATAAGTGCTCCTCAAATAAAGCTTTTTTTGCTTCTTCTTTTCTCTCTGCGATTCGTTTCTGTACTTCTACCATTGCTGCACGGTCTAATTTACAGAATTTCATTGCAATCAATGTACAGATCCAGCCTGCGATGGGAAGGAGGTATACGATGATCATTGTTACCCAGAAGATCTGAGGAGTAGACTCTTCACCTGGCTGTGGCATAGTAGCCTTATATCCGATCAAGGCTACAGAAGCAGCTGCGATGGTCGCACCAAAGGAGGAAATGATCTTGTCAATAAAACTGTAGGTTCCGGTAATCACGGCCGGTATGAATTTCCCGCTTCTGTCTAATTCAAAATCTATGATATCCGACATAAATCCTGTGTTTGCCGTGGTAACACACATTTTGGCTCCATTGAGGCACAGAACGAGGATAATATAAATAATTGTGATCGGTCCCATCATAGCGATTTGTTTTGGATCGATTACAACGAAGAACACAAGCATGATCAAAGACATTACAATACTTATCTTCGTCCAGTCAACAATTGCAATTTTATTACCATGTTTTCCTGCATATCTGGCACCGAATACAGCAAACAGGATCGATGGAAGCATTCCTACCATACTCAGTATGGTCGCAAGACCCATATTACCAATGATAATTCCTGACAGCATAGTTGTTATAATCGCCTGAGACGCTGTTACCTGAGCGATCTTATCCGAAGATGCCGAGATAATATATGCCTGCAGCGGCTTATTATATTTAAGAACTTCGATCATATCTTTCACACGAAGATGATGGGTATCCTTTGTAAGTCCTTTAAAATTCTCAGGCTTGTCATAACGCGATACCCCAATGCAGACCATAACAAGTCCAAATGTTGCGATCGCTATACAGAGCTTGCTTGCTGCAGCAAGAAATTCCAGATTATAGGTTCCTCCGAACATGGGCAGTAACACAACATTGAGCACAATACTCAATACCATTGGTACAAAATAGTTGAATGCAGTCTGCCAGACTCCAATAGCAGGTCTTTGCTTTGGATCATTTGAAATAAGCGGTGAAATTGTCTGGGCTGTCATATTGATCAGCGTATATCCAATTACATAGATGATATAAAGCAGAATGAATGTCAGTGTTCCGAGACCTTTTCCCGGTACCCATGCAAACATCAAAAGCAGTGCTAATGCTTCAATAATAAATCCAGCAATCATTAAGATACGGATCTTTCCGAATTTCGTATTGACTCTGTCATAAACAAAGGCAAGCATCGGATCAGTAATACCATCAAAAATACGAGTTCCTGTGATGATCATTCCAATCAGAGCTGTTGAGATCCCAAATCCGATACTTGCACTGTAGCTTGCAAGCCCAATCAGAGAATACACTGACATTCCGATAAAAGCATTAAAAGAAATCAGAATGATCTGCCAAAGTTTTGCTCTCCGGTATTGAACCCCATCGATTTCACTTTGAGTTGGTTTTTTCGTCCCCATAATATAATCCTCCATAAACTAAGTTTTCTAGCTTCTGTTATATAACATTTTTCACTTATTTATGTTGTGATTTTATGGTTCATGTTCTTAATTTAAGTCTTTCATTGTTCTGTCAAAAGATTTTGAACATTTTCCTTATTTTAGGAACGAACAAGGTTCGTTGATACTTCCCCTTTTGTTATGCCATTTTCATTAAATGCATCCACTCTGATAAAATAATCCTGATCTTTTACAAGGGCTCCGATTTTTTGATCCTCTCCAAATACCATGTAGCTGTGATATAATTTTTCGGGTGTATGTCCCCACAGGATCAGGAATCCTGTTGTATTCTCCTGTTTTGTTATATTGATCTCCATATCAAGATCACTCAGGCGCTTTGCCATGTATTTTGGCACAGCAGGTACCTGACCATTTCCTTTACCAAATACCCGCAAACCAGATATGCAGGGTTGCTGACTGTATGGAACCTCGATCGAGCTCAGTCGCAGGTAACGTACCTTCATACCCTCTTCTCTTACAACAAGATCATGGGGCAGATCTGTCATTGCATTTGTTTTATCTTCGATGGTAAAATAGGCCTCCCCATCTTGCGAGCCCTCCAATTTCCATCTCGTGAAGAGATCTCTTTCTTCTATATATCTAGCCTGTGTTGTTCCTCTGATCTCGCCCGGAGGATCCATCTCTATTTTATCATCTGCAAAATTAATCTGAATTGCACGAACATCCACTAAGCTTCCCAGATCGATCTGAATCCATTCCTCTAAATGATTTGTTTCGGCCTTCCACCAGGTCTGAACATTTTCATCAGCAGCATTACCGGGATCGTGTTCCGGTGCAGATGAGGATGCTGTTACATGTTTTCCATAGCTGAGCAGGAACCATTCCGGATCCTCCCATGGTTCGAGTTTCTCGCCACTGACAGCCTGAGGCCAGTCTCCAAATCTCTGATCGCAGAATAATTCCCCATCCGCATCAAATCCTGCAGGCCAAATTCCTACTCTTCTTTCGAATAAGTGGTTCATACTGATTCTCAATGTTGCTGTATGCCATAAATTACCTGCTTTATCCCACATAGTGGATCCATGTCCTGCACCTGGAATGAACCCGCCCGGCTTATAGGAATACGGATTGTTTAATGCAAGAGAATATGGTCCTAATGGAGAGTCAGATACATAGACTCCATCTGCATAGGTGTGATACTGCGTACCCGGGCATGCGTACTGAAGATAGTATTTTCCCTGATACTTGTCCAGCCAGGCTCCTTCAATATATGGCTGTCTGCTGAACATACCCTTTATTGCCGGAATCAGAGCTGCCGGAAACTCCTCTTCTTTTCTGCCGCTTTCTTTCAGGAATCCCTGAAAATATGCTTCTATCTCTGCATCCTGCCTGGGAAATTCTTCGTGATCAATACCGACTCTCTCATATCCCTTGGCATAGGCATCCCCATATAATAATGCCTTTTTTTCTCCCACAGGGAGCATTGTTTCTAGGTCGAGTTCCACGCCCCATATCGGATCCACATTGGTACAGCCCCAGTAAAAGTATACTTTTCCATCATCATCACAGAAGAGATTTGGATCCCAGAAAGAAAAGCTTCCTTCGATCTCTTCAAATGGTCCGTTCAATACATCCTTAGTCCTGTAAAAGCTGCAGTTCTCTTCTCGCCTTGATGCGCTGAAATACACATACTCACCGATTACCCTGACATCAGGTGCATAATCGTACAAGGGCATATTTTCCGGCAGTCTGTGGCTTTCCCACTTCACAAGATCCTCTGATACCCATACACTCAGATTCATTGAAACGAAACAATAGTATTTTCCCTGAAAAAGTATCATCGAGGGGTCAGCAGCCTCGCGACAGATTTCCAATCCATTGGTACGCTGATTCTGGTTGAATTGATATCGGTAATTGATATTAACAGGATTACAATAATAGTTCATTTTTTCTCTCCTTCTTCTCTGTGTTCTCACAGTTGACAATTGCCAAAAAAGCACTCAAAGTTCAATGGTCGATCTTATTTGTCTGAAAATAACAAGGCTCCAAAATAGGTGACCGTGTTCGTTCCATTATTATAATTTATTCCAGTCAACTTTGCCAGATCTCCTACCATGATTCCATAACCCTCCAGAGAATGATGCAGCTGATCCGGGAAACGGCATGGAGCATCCGGATATGTACACTCCGAACAGATCTCGCAGCTCTCATTCGACAACACGATATAATCTGTCAGATAGGGCTTCACCTCTGCGTCAAGCTTTAGTGCGAGCTGCTTAAAATCCTTCATGCCCTGCAGCATACCTTCATAGTCAAAGGAATCTTCTAAATTATACATGCCTGTAAATATCAACGCAGTATCGTATTGCAGGCATCGCTTTCTGCACTCCTCCACAGTTCCTACTGCAGGTGGACATGCCCAGCTGGTTCCATATTTTCTGCAGGTATTGCCGGTGCATATATCTCTGACCTCTTGTAAAAATGTAATCTCAGAAGGTGTCGTTACCCCATATTGATGAACTCCTGCTGCTTTGACCTGTTCTAATATCTTTTCAAGCATTTTATTGCCTCCCCCTGATTTTCTATGCAGATTATTCTATCACTTTTCCAATTCATAGACAACAAATGCAAATTTGCTGCTGTCCGATGACCAGGAATTCACATTGATAGATCCCTGTCCTCCAAAGAAGGAATACAGCTTCTTGCGATTAGTCCCATCCGCCTTCATTCCCCACAGCTCGGCCTGCATATTCGGAAGATGCTCCTGGGGCTGCAGATCATCCTTCCGATATGACAGATTGACTACTTTTTTTCCATCCGGAGATACATGCGGGAACCAGTTGTTTTGTTCCTCAAAGGTGATCTGTTTTGGATCGGAACCGTCTCGATTCATGGTCCAGACCTGCATCAGACCGGATTTCGTAGAGTTGTACCAAATCAATTCTCCATTCGGAGAATATTCCGGACCATCGTAAAAGGCCCCCTCGGGAGTCAGACAGATCTCATCTCCACCCTCTGCAGATATTTCATAGATACCACCCTGCATCGAAAGAAAGGTCTGATCTCTCAGTCCTGTATAGCAAAGCGATTTTCCATCTGGAGCATAGCCATGAAGAAAGCTTGGAGCCTCTTTTGTCACCAGCACCGGCTCTCCGCCTTCCGCAGGTAGAATATAGATCCTGGACATCCAGGTTCCAGCAGGTGAATGACTGACTGCCAGTAATTTGTGGTCCGGAGAAAGGACATGGTCATTATTGCAGTTGTCACAGATCCCGGTTTCGATCATTGTAGTCGTTCCCTCTGTCATGTGATGGCGATAGATCCTGCCCTCCTGATTAAATAACAGAGTATTTTCATCCATCCAATTTGGCGCTTCAATGATTCCATCAAATCTGGCGATTTCTTTTGCTTCCTCCTGATCCAGATCATAAATATACAGAATACTGTTCGTGTTGTCACGTCGATGAATAAAGCTGGACAGCAGCTGAACGGACTCTGCAAGATCTGCAATAAAGTCATCATCACTCTGATCCTGATCTATGATCTGCGGAATTCCCATAGCTCTCGCAAACGCAAAACAAGGATATACTTCAACGGCACCTTTCCCCAGAACAATATGACAGTTGCTTTTATCTCGCTCAGTGCCCGTCTTGATGTCCTTATAATGCAGTGATCGAACTCTGTCTTTGTTTCTCCATAAAAATGTCTCTGGATCTTCTCCGCCGTACAGCAGCCAGCCTACGTCTGGCTGGGCAAAGATCAGGCCATCACACTCTGTAAGGATCCACTCATATGCACTCTTGCCTTCTATCTGATATCTGATTTCACTGTCTGTATTGTGCAAAAGAACTTCAATGCCCTTTTCACTCAGCATATGAGCATATTTTTTGAGCTGCAGAGCGAACTTCCGATAGCCATCCTCTGTCAGATCCGGCGGAGCACCGAACACGATCTGCCGCATCCCATACTCTGTGGCCAGCATCTGTAGTTCAGCCTGATAAGGAAAAAGGTCTTGCGCCAGAATATGGCAGGAAAAGGGTTCAAGATCATACTTTTTCATCAGAGGATAGAACTCCTGAAATTGTGCAAATGTCAGGAAATGATTCTGCAGCTCCCCCAACTCCAAAAAGGTAAGACAGGGTTCCACATAGGAATACCCGTCTTTTTTTAAATTACTTAAAAATGTCTCTGGATCCTCCTGAAAAAAAGGACCTCCGCCAAATAGATTACATCCAAAGTACATATGCTCCTCCTTTAAAATGCGATAACGCTTTCCTCGATCATAGGAATTGGAAAGCCGGTATGATAGCCGCGAGCCAGAGGTTCTGGCATTTCAAATTCCGATTTCATATCATAGAACTGCCTTGTATTACCGCTGATCTTTATTCCATGCAATACCTCAAGTGCGTGATAGCCTAGCTCCTTGCTGGCACGATTCTTTCTGCCGAGTCTTATAGACCAGGCCATCTCAGCTGCGCCAAGACCTCTGCACTCATCGGCAAATGGATGGCACTGCGGCAAGATTCGTTCCTCCTTTTCTCCAAAAAGCAATACTCTGACATCTCCTCCGAACGTGTTCGGGTCATTTAGATACAGAGTGCCCAGTGTTCCGTTTATTGCTATTGCCGGTCGTTCTGGTATGATAAAAACGGAGTTGGAATCAAACAGCAGATTGCCCATTGCTCCATTCGCGAACTGCATGCTGCCTGCAACAAGGTTCTCAGATTCCACTTTCAATTCTTCTCCATAATTGCTGATGAACTGACCCGCACGTATTGGATTTCTCGTTTCCATGAAACCAGTCACTGTCTTGACCGGACCAATAATATTAAGAAATGCAGTTACATAGTAGATTCCCACATCAAAACCGATTCCGGAGCCATTTTTCAAACTGGAGGAGAAAATTGCAGAGGACAAAAGCTGATTTCTTGTGAGCACCCCATAGCAGGACGTCACTTCTCCGATCATACCGGAATCCACAGCGTATTTTGCTGTCTGTATTGCTGCCCCAAGAAATGTATCCGGTGCTACTCCCAGATATTTTCCTTTTTTATCTGCAAGCTCCACAAGTTCTTTTGCCTCTTCAAGTTCGATGGACAATATTTTTTCGGTATACACATGCTTGTCCGCCTCCAGCAGCATTTTGATGATGTTATAGTGGACTGGCGATGTGGTCAGATTGATAACCAGCTCTATAGAGGAATCCTCTAGAATTTCTTCTATTGTCATGACCGAAAGGTTATATTTTTCTGCAGTTTCCTTCGCCTTTGCTTCATTCAGATCACAACATGCTGTCACATTGATAATCGAAAATTTCTGTGTCAGAGTATCCAGATATGCCTGACTGATCATGCCGCACCCAACTATTGCTGTCTTCATTTTGTCGAACGTTTTCTTCATTGATCTTTCCTCCATTTGCTCATGTGTTATCGTTAACATATAAAATATAAAATTGGTAAGTTCACCTGGGTATTGGGATTACACTACCTCGGTCAACAATGACGGGTCTTACCAGATATTGAGTCGGCTTACGTGTCGGCTCCTTCATTCGAAGAGTAAGCAGATCAATTACCTGTACTGCGATCTCTTCCAAAGGAAGCTTCATGGAGCTGATCTTAGGCGCAGTATAGGAGGACAGCGTATTGTCATATCCTATGATAGACAGATTCCTGGGTATCCTGATCTGCTTCTCATAACAATATTGAAGCACACCACAGACCAGCACATCCGATGTGACAAAAATGGCCGTTACGTTCGAAGTCTGTCCCAATATCTTTCCGGCAGCTTCTTTTCCATCCTCCGTACTATAGCTGTCAGTATGGACGATCCTGCTCTTATTTATTGCTGCACCACACTCTTTCAACGCCTTTTGATACCCCTCGAACCGAAGTTTTTCTACTTCATATTTCAACTTTGGTCCTATATATCCGATCTCTCGATGTCCGGCAGAGACCATCTGCTTCACTGCCCGGTATGCTCCCTCTATATCATCTACTTTAATAAAATCGTATTCTGAGTGACCATACTCTCGTTCCACGAATATAACGGGAATCCCTGCCTTTTCCAGCAACTCAATATGCTTCTTTTTCACAAAGGGATTTGAGGTAATGATCACACCATCCACCCGCCTGCCGATCAGCTCCTGTATCTGCTTCTGTGCTTCCTCTGGTTCCCGTTCGAGCACCATTGTTATGACCTGGTAACCCATTTTATGAGCCTGAAGGTTGACAGCCTTTGCAATCTCCTCATACAGCATATTGGGGTTGAAGATCGTCAGGTGGCCGATCAGCCTGCTTTTATTACCTTTCAATCCCTGGGCAGTGCGGTTCGGGACAAATCCTGTCTCCTTTATGATTTTCTCGATCTTTATTCTGTTTTCTTGAGACACGTAACCATTGTTGTGAATCACACGTCCGACAGTCGCGATCGAGACCTCGGCCATGTCAGCGATGTCAGTCATTTTCAGCATGAAATTCAGCTCCTTTCAGTGTGTTAACGTTAACACATTATAGCACAGAGAAAATAAGAATGTAAACTTCTTTCCTCTGTTAGATACGTACTTTACTCTATGACGACAGCAGTACCGCTTGCAGTTACCATAAGCATACCATTATCGGCTCCAAGTACTTCGTAGTCAACATCCACGCCGACTACGGCATTTGCACCAAGGACGGCTGCCCTCTGCTCCATCTCCTTGATCGCATTCTCCCTTGCTTCGATCAGCTCATTCTCGTAAGTGCCTGATCTTCCACCGAAAAAGTTGCTGAAGGACGCTGTAATATCCTTTACTACATTGACGCCAGATACTACTTCTCCAAATACAATTCCTCGATATGCAATGATTCGTTTACCCTCTATGGATGGTGTCGTTGTTGTGATCATAGTATTCTCCTTTTTGTCCACACTTCGTATAGTATTTCATTTTTTAACGATTTGTGATAACGATATGATTTAACAGTAGTTTCGTTATCCCAATTATAATCGAAAATCACGATCTGTTCCAGCGGTTATCGTTCGATCGTGACAATAGAAAAAGAGTTTCAACTTTATTAAAATGAAGTTATCACATATCATAAAATAAAAGGATATTGTTTATCTCAATCTGCGTTCTTCTTTTAAATCTTCCACGTCTATAACTCTGTTCTTATAATAATATTTCGAATCATTTTCATTGATTTCACGAATGACTCTGCAGGGATTACCCACTGCCACAGAATTTGCAGGAATATTTCCAATCACCACGCTTCCAGCTCCGATCACACTGTTTTCCCCAATGGTTACCCCTGGGCAAATAGTTGCTCCAGCTCCGATCCAGCAGTTATCTTCAATTGTGACTGGATCCGTGTACATATATTCCCTCATGTCCGGATTAATCGGATGCCCTACCGTTGCAATGGAAACTGCCGGTCCGAACATTACTTTTTTACCTATTGTTATCTTTCCATCATCCACAAAATTGCAGTTAAAATTTATATAACTGCCATCTCCTATTTCTATATTGCAGCCATAGCAGCAGTAAAATGGTGGTTCTATCCAGGCTTTGACTTCTGTTCCAAACAACTCCTTCATGCATTGCATACGATATCCAATATCATCTGGAGCACTTGCGTTAAATTTTGTCATATTCTGTTTGCATTGTAATCTG
Organism: Lachnospiraceae bacterium; assembly: GCA_047974745.1. Lineage (GTDB taxonomy): Bacteria > Bacillota > Clostridia > Lachnospirales > Lachnospiraceae > JBKECO01. The sequence goes on along the minus strand of JBKECO010000012.1, from coordinate 15,535 downwards.
TCTTCTGGCAGACCTTCACAATAATCCGTAAATAATTTACCAGCTGCAATTCTTTCTCTCATCGTCATAATCAGCATACCTCCATCTTGTTATCTTTTCGTGTCAGATCCCTGACCCAGTTATATTGTTTGTAGTGCCTGTAAACAAAGGGTAATTCTATCATTTCATCCATATTCAAAATAAAGTAGACAAGTATGACCGGCAGTCTGAAATAGAATGCACCCAGAAAGCCCAGCGGAATTATGATCGCCCATAAGGTAATTGTATCACAGAGCAGTCCAAACCGGGTGTCCCCGCCTGCACAAAATATTCCGCCAATCACAGTTGCGTTTATTGATTTTCCAATCAGGTAATAGGCGCAGATCAGCAGCATCATGGATAGTAATTCTGAAGCTTCCTGATTCAAATTTGACATGTAAAGGATGCCTGGTCGTAAAAGTATCAAAAACAATCCGGAGAGAACTCCACTTAACACAGATAATCTGACTAATTTTCTTCCATATTCCTGTGCGTTCAAAAGCATTCCTTTTCCCAGCTCATTGCCTACGATAATGCTTCCGCCGCTTCCGATTCCAAGACTGACGCAAATGATCAGATTTTTAACAATATTCGCGATTGCGTTGGCTGCTACTGCATCGCTGCCTAAATGTCCCATTATTACTGAAAACATCGTAATACCACCGCCCCAGACAATCTCATTTCCCAGTATAGGTGCAGTAAATTTCCAGAAATCCCGTTTTAATATTCGTTCAGGCTGCTTGATATATTGTATTTTCAGCTTGATCAAATTCTTCTTGTTTAAACTGATGATGCTCCATATCAGCTCGATCATTCTTGCGATCACAGTTGCGATCGCTGCACCGCGAATCCCGAGTGCAGGAAGCCAGAGTATACCAAAAATGAGCACTGCATTTAATATAATATTGATCACCACTGTAGTAGAGCTGATCAAAGTACTTTTTCCGGCGCTTTCCGTGTTTTTCAACATGCATAAATAGAGCTGAGACAGGCCGGTCAGCACATAGGAAAATATCTTCTCAATTGCTCCTATCTCTTTATTCCCCCAGTATTGTGCTATCAAAATTGTTGTTCCTATTATAAAAGCCATTAGAAAAAGACTGTGAACAAACTGGATCTGACTTGCCAGAGACACTGCAGCAAGTGCATTCTGGTCTAGAAATCCAAGCATTATGGCATCTGACGCACTTACTAGTGCAAGCATAAAATTCTGAAATGCGATTGGAATTACCAGACTCCATAATTTTTTATAAAACTCCTTTTCCACCTTCATATCTGCTCTCTTTTCGTTCTATCACTTTGTTTTCTCTTTTCGTTCAATCTTTTCGTTCAATCTTCACTGTGCTATAATTTTAATGCACAATTTTATTTCATGCAGTCAAAATAGTAATATTTTCTATAACAATCGTGCACACGTGTAATTCTGAAAGGGAGGTCAAAAAACATGAATTTAAATGTACTAAAAGATTCATCAGAAGTGATCTATTATAATAACCCCTCCATCCCGATCTATGTCCGAAAAAGTGATTTGGATTCCTTTCCAAACAGAGAAGCACTCTGCCACTGGCATGAAGACGTTGAATTTCTGGTAGCCTTAAAGGGTCATATTTCGTACAAAATCAACGGTCAGACTTTTTTACTTGAGGAAGGGGAAGCTATTTTCGTCAATTCCAGGCAGATGCATTATGGATATTCTGACGATCAGACGAACTGCGAGTATATTTGTATTGTATTTGATCCCAGGACCGTATTCTCATCTCAGACAATTCATAGTCAGTATGTCGATCCGATTTTAGATAGCAGTCTTTCGGAGCTGCAAATTAAAGCTGACAAGGAAGCAGGAATCAAGATCCTTGCCTCTATTTGTCAGCTCTATGAATTGTACCATTTACGAGATAGCACGATCGAATTAAAGGCAATGAGCTGCCTGTATCAATTATGGGAATCTCTCTTTTTATTATTAAGACCTGCTTTAGATCCTGCAATTTCGATTTATGATTCTAATTTGACCACCTTAAAAAGGATGCTTTCCTTTATTTATAATAATTACGGATCCAGGATCTCACTCTCTGATATAGCAGACTCAGGAGATATTGGAAAAAGCAAATGCTGTATGCTTTTTAAGCATTATCTGAATCATTCACCAAATATGTTTTTAAATTCCTATCGTTTGGAAAAAAGTATGATTCTGTTACGTGATCCGGATTTCAATGTTACTGATGCTGCTTATGCATGTGGTTTTTCCAATCCCAGCTACTTTGCTGAACTCTTTCTGAAAAATAAAGGATGCACTCCATCTGAATATAAATCAGAATATAAGGTACACGACTTTACCCAGCTCTAGCTCAGTGCCTTGGTTCATATATCGTTTCCCTAACTGATCCCGTTATAAAAGGTGGATCCCTGTCTTGAGATATTCTTCTCTGCCATCAGGAAGTATCACCTTTGCAGTTACATTTGAGGGAATCGAAATTTCATACTGTATTTTTTCACCAAGAAAGCTCCATCCGCTTGTAATGGTTCCGACAGCTGATTTATATACAGCTCTGGCATATGAGATCTGTGAATTCGGCTGCGGTGCAATCGTCACTTCACCATAATTCACCTGGATTCCGCAGACTCCACCGAACAGCCATCCGCAGACAGCACCATAGGAATAATGATTTAAGGATGCTTTTACCTCACCCTTTTCATTTATGCCATCCCAGTTCTCCCAGATCGTTGTTGCTCCTTTTTTTACTGCATAGAGCCAGCTCGGCATTGTATCCTGCAATAAAAGTTTATATGCAGTATCCGTATATCCATGTTCTGCCAGGACTTTACAAAGTGAGGGCGTTGATAAAAATCCAGTATTCAGGTGATACTCATTTTCTATGATCATACGATTTAAATCAGACGCAGCCCCTTTTGATTCTTCATCGGATAAAAGTCCAAAAGAGATGGCTCTTACATATTCTGCCTGCCGGTCTGATGTAATGCTTCCATCTTCTGTGGCAACGACATAAAATGCCTTTGCAGCATTTTCTGCAATTTCCCTGTAATGGTCTGCATCTTCTTTTTTTCCAAGTAATTCTGCGATCCTTGCCATCAATTTCCCGGAATATGCATAATAGGCTGTTGTTATTTTATACTGGGGTCTCGCCATCGCCATCATGCTGTTCACATCAGGTTCGCACCATTCCCCATAGTCGACGCCGGTTTCGATCGTATAGGCTGCATAGGGATTCTCTTTCTCCGTAACAGGCTGCTCCCCTTTTTGCGATGCACGCATCTCCAGGAATCTGATCCAAGCTTTCATCATCTGATAATTTTCTTCCAGTATGCGAAGATCACCATTTTTCTGATACATTGTATATGGAACTATGATGATTGCATCGCCCCACCCAACAGAACCGGAAAGCATCTCTGTGAATTTGGTCGGAATGTTATTCTTTGGCGCGATATTTGCGACCCTGCCATCTTCATACTGATTCAGCCTGCATTCTGCCAGCCATTTTCTGACCACTGGATAACAGTCTGCAAAGTAAAGTCCAGTATCAATAAAAACTCCCATATCTCCTGTCCATGCTGCTCGTTCTCTTGTTGGACAATCCGTTGGAACATCGCAGAAATTAGATTTCATGCTCCATAAGCTGTTGCTGACCAGCTGATTGATGTCATTATTGGAGGACTCGAACCAGCCTGTCTGTTCCATTTGAGAATATACTGCAATCGATGTGAACTCAGCATGGCTCAGGTCAATGTTCGTTTCCACTCTGGCATAACGAAATCCCCAGATGGAAAATTTCGTCTTATAATGATTTCTGCCTTCCTTGCAGATATAGCTGACTTTTTGAGCGGTTCCACCTTCCTTGTGTCGTTCACGATCCTGAAAATTCTCGGTGGTAAAATTTCCATTTTCATCCAGTGTCTCTCCATGTGTCAGAATAATGGTATCCCCATCATGCGCATGCAATGTAAACTCTACATAACCCGCAAGATTCTGACCGTAATCAATGACAGTCTCACCATTTGGTGTGATTATGATTGTTCCTTTAAAACGTTCCGCTTCTATGATTGGAACCGTGTCGTTCGCCATCAGGTGATCGATTGCAAAAGGCTCACTTTTTACGGCATGCCAGCCACCTATTTCTTCTAAACGGGCATCATATACTTCGCCCTGCTGCATGTCATTTTCTCTTATAGGACCCTGCTGAGATGCCAGCCAGGATTCATCTGAAGCACAGATCACAGCTCCATCTAGTTCCATTTGAAAAAATAATGCAATATCCTCGCCATACAGATTTCTATCTCCATCTACTCCGGAGCAGCTTCTGTACCATCCATCGCCCAAAATGACAAAGACCTCATTACTGCCATCTTTGATCAGAGATGAAACATCATATGTCTGATAGGTGATCTTTTTATCATAAGTATTCGATCCTGGTGCAAGAACACTGTCTCCTACTCTATGGTCGTTCAAATATACTTCATACAGTCCATGGCTGGAAATATATAATCTGGCCTGCTCACCTTTTGGAGCAAAAAAGGATTTCTTTAAATAGCTTGCCGGTTTATGTATCGAGGGATCACTGGTCAGCTCCGGATTGATCCACTGGGCAGAAAATAATTCTCGATCTAATAGTCCCATTTCAAAAACTGCTTTCTCACTCCATTCCCCAGCTTCCTGATTTTCATCCCAAAGACGGACTCTCCAATGAATGATCTGTCTGCTGCTTAGGGTCATATCTAAATTTGCAGACATCTGACTTGAACGCACCTTCTGACTGCTCCATAAAACTTCACCGTTTGAACATGCCTCAAGTTCATAGGCTGTCTGTGTAACACCACCTTCACAATTCCAGGATAAAAAAGGCCTATCACAATCGAGTCCGATCGGATCGAATCTGTGCTCTGTTTTCAGATTTACTGCTATCATAACTATGCTTCTCACTTTCTCTTTACGATCAAAATTGTTAGGTTACTTATCCTGATTATATCGCTTTGCTTTGCGCAAGATGTTCGCTGATTTTATATTTCGTTTGTTATTTCATTCTTATCCATATAAAAAGAGACACCCTTCGATGTCTCTCGTAATTGTTTTTATCGAATGAAGGGTGTCTTTGAAAAAACTGAGATCACCGGCAGCCAATTTTACGAGCTTTGCTCAAATTCTTCCGCTACATCCACCATCAGATTCCGTATTTCAAGATGCTGCGGGCATGCCTTCTCACATTTACCACATTTGATACAATCGCTGGCCTTGCCATTATGGATCGTGTAAACATTATGATAGTAATAATCTGTATTCCAATTATGAAATGCTTTTTTTGCATTCAGGCATGCAAACAGATCCGGAATTGCTATATTTTGAGGACATCCTTCCTCAATACAATATCTGCAGGCGGTACACGGAATCAGGTTCTTCGCTTTAAAAAGATCGCACACTGTTTGTACTGCTTTCATTTCTTGCTCATTCAGTGGCTTAAAATCCTTCATATAGCTAATATTGTCTTCCATCTGTTCCATGTTACTCATCCCGGAGAGAACCATCATGACACCTTCAAATCCAGCTGCATATCGAATCGCATAACTAGCTATACTTCCACTGCCTAGTTCATCCAATATTGCTTTGGCATCATCAGGCAAATTTACAAGATTTCCGCCCTTGGTCGGCTCCATAACAATAACCGGTTTACCAAATTTACAGCAGACTTCATAGCATTCCCTTCCCTGAACAGCAGGATCATCATAATCCACATAATTAAGCTGAATCTGTACTACCTCAATTTGTGGATATTCTGTGAGAATTTGTTCTAAAACAGCTGTAGAATCATGAAAAGATATCCCAAAATGTTTGATTTTCCCTTCTTCTTTCAATTCTAGTGCGACTTCATAGGCTTCGCATTTTTTGAACTTTGCAAAATGTTCTTTACTTTGCGCATGCATCAGATAAAAATCAAAGTACTCTACACCACAGGTATCCAACTGTTTCTGAAATAATGGGCGGATTTCTTCTTTTTTATTAAAAAAGAATGTTGTCAGTTTATCCGTTAAAATATAAGCTTCCCTCGGATATCGTTTTGTCAGACATTCCCGCAGTGCGATCTCACTTGCTCCGCCTAAATACCCGTGCGCAGTGTCAAAATAGTTAAAGCCGTTTTCAAGGAACAGGTCGACCATTTTCGAAACTTGCGTATAATCAGCTTCTTTGCCATTCATGGGAAGGCGCATACATCCAAAACCAAATTTTTTCTTACTATTTTCCATAGTTATCCTCTCTCATCATTCAAAATTGGTTGATACTTTTTTCCCAATACGTTACATTCTGTCTATTTTACATTCCATTCTGTTTTACGTTCTATGCCCATAGTCAAAGACTACTGTTCTGGCTTTAATGGACCATAGAAATATGACGCTGTCGCACCTCCATCGATCAAAAAATCAGCTCCGGTAATAAATGCGCCCTGAGGGCTCATTAAAAGCTCAGCCACATTTGCGATCTCATCTGCAGTACCGGGTCGGCCAGCAGGACATTTTGCAAACATATTTTTATAAAAATCTCCTCTTGGTCCGTTGAATTCATCAATTGCAAGCGGTGTTACAACAATGCCGGGAGAGATCGAATTTATTCTTGCTCCTTTTACACCCCATTTCACAGCCTCTGCCATTACTCTTTTTACATTACAGCGTTTTGCCATCTGATAAGCATGAAGAGTGTCTCTAATCCCACTGCCAGGTTGTAAAAATTCAAGCTCAAGCAATTCTTCTGTAGGTGTGATTGCAAGCTGTTCGTCCATTTCAATGCTTAACGCAGGCATTCTATGACCAGACTGGCTGGAAATCGTTACCCCGGTACCACCTTCTTTGATCACCTTTCCCACTTCTTCTAACAGCACTGCAGTTCCATAGAGATCGACCTTTAAGATTGCCTCAATAGGAGCCTGGCTCGGCGATAATCCTGCCGCATTCACCAGCATGGAAATTTCTCCATATTCTTGCGCTTTTGCGATCATATTCAGGATCGATTCTCTTGAGGACAGATCCATTTCAACTGCTTCCACATCAAATCCGGCATTCTTCATAATTTCTGCAATAGTCGTTGCGTTCTTACTATTCTTGTCTGCAATGATGATTTTTTTGTCAAATCCCATTCTTCTTGCAATAGACATACCGATCTGACCTGCACCTGTTAAAATCATTACGTCTTTTTTCACGATTCATTTACCTCAGCTTTCTTACTATTTTAATACTTTACAAAAAATATGCAATTTGCATTTGTAAAATAGCTTATAAGTATCTCGAATCCGATGCCTCCATTGATGCCTAATAGCTCTTGTACCTATGGTCAATCAAAGTGTAGTATGCTATACTTCTTTTATTGTTTTAAAGGGAGGTGTAACAATGGCAGAATATACTCGAGCCAGAAGTACAATACAAAAACAAGAACGCATGTTAGAAATTATGAGTGCCACTGAAAAGCTTTTTTCAGAGCAGACCTATCATAATATCACTCTAACAACGATTGCCAAGTCATTGCACTGGTCCAGAAGTAATTTATACAAATATGTAACAGCAAAAGAAGAAATATTTCTGGAATTGTATTTAAAGAAGCAGAGACATTATTTCAATTGCATAACAAATGCTTTTGAAAACGAGGTCTGCAGTTCTGACTCGGAAAAAGCAGAGCTTGTAACGGATGTTTTATTTCGTAATCAGGATTTTCTTCGATATTTTAGTATCCTGTCAACGATTATTGAAACGAATGTATCTGTAGTAAAACTGGCTCAGTTCAAAAAACAATCCACAGATGATCTACAGATTCTAGTTATATCGCTTTCTACTAATTTTCAAATCCCGTATGATCTTGCAATGAAATTTCATTGGATACTTCTTTCCTATGCCAGCGGCATCATTAACAGTAGTGTTCCTAACCATGTCCTGGACGAAGCTCTTAAACTTGCTGGTATACCCAAAATAAACATTTCATTTCATGATGAAATCAAAGATTTTATTATGATCTATTTAAAAGGCTGTAATACAAGCTTATAAAAAATCCAATGAAATTATATTTTCATTGGATTTTTCCTTTATCTGCCAGGTGCGTGTGCAATCAGATCTGCAAGCTCACCCATTATTTCAGGTACATCAATACTCTGAGGGCAGTGACCTGTACATGCACCGCATGAAATACAATCTGCCGGCTGGCCTTTTGAATCGACAGTACTAAGCTCAGAAAGAGCCCATGGTCCATCTACCTTATAGGCATTAAATATCTTTAAAAATTCTGGAATGTTAATACTTACCGGGCAGTCGTCACAGCAATATCGACAGGCTGTGCATGGAACCACCACCTGTTCATGGAATATGTCACAGGCATTCATAAGAAGTTCCATATCTGTTTCTGTTAGATGTTCGTCTACATCGAAGGTCTTCAGATTATCTTTTATCTGATCAAGCGTAGACATACCACTTAGAACCACCTGTACTTGTGGTAGATCCTTAACAAAGCGCAAAGCCCAGGATGCTATACTCCAGTCTGGGTGTGCCTGTGTCAACAGCCTTTCAGCCTCTGGTGTTAAGGATGACAGACGGCCTCCTCGAATCGGTTCCATTACTATGATTGGAATCTCTCGTCTTTCAAGTACTTCATATTGTTCCTTCGCTGTACCATATTTCCAATCGAAATAATTCAACTGGATCTGTGCAAAATCCCACTTGTGATGATCTGCGAATGTTGTCATATTGTCAACTTCTGCATGTGTCGAAAATCCCAGATACTTAATTCTGCCCAGTTTCTTTTGCTCTAAAAAGTAATCTATGCATCCACAATCCAAATATTGCTGGAATGTATGATCAAAAATGCCATGTATCAAATAAAAATCAATATAATCCGTCTGAAGTCTCTTCAACTGCTCCTCAAAAACTGCTTTATAATCTGGATTTGCCAATATAAAAAATTTAGTCGCTAAATAATAACTGTCTCTTGGATGTTTCTTTAATGCTTCCCCTAAAAATTTCTCTGACTCACCATTATGATATACGTATGCAGTGTCAAAATAATTTATTCCCTGCTCCAGTGCATAATCAATCATCTCCTGCGCTTTTTCCCTGTCAATCGGTGTCTCTGGTTGATCTGCTTGTACCGGCAGTCTCATATTACCCATTCCAAGAGCAGATAAACTTACTTCTTTGTATGGTTTGTAGATCATGTAGTCGCTCCTCCTCCAATTATTATACACGAATTATAAGAGACATTTCGTCTCTTGTCAAGCATTTAGGAGTCTTGAAGCTTTGTCATCATTGCTGATAATCGGATTCTAAGTGATACAGGAATCATTCTGCTGAATTTGTTAAATGTTCCGGGGATAATAATTTCTTGATTTTTCATGAGCTTACGATATGCATATTCGGCAACCACCTGGGGCTCAACTGCAGCAGGTGGAGCTTTTATACCTTCGCGATCAAAGAATTTTGTTTTCGTTGTCCCTGGACAAAGTGTGCAAACCTGTATTCCTTTTTGTTTTGCTTCAAATCGAATTGCCCTACTATAGCTTAAAACAAAAGATTTACTAGCAAAATACGTTGAATTAAAAGGTCCCGGTTGAAAAGCTGCAACTGAAGCAAGGTTCAAGATTTTTCCTTTCCCTCTGCGATACATCTGAGGAAGAAATAATTTACAGAGCTGAACAAGCGATATTACATTTAAATGCATCAGCTGCTCATCAGCTGTAAAATCAATCAATTCCGTTGCATCCATTAATCCAATTCCAGCGTTGTTAATTAAAATATCTATCTCCAGATCTGCATTTTGAATTTGATCATATAGTTTCTGTGCACTTCCAGGTTTCGACAAATCCTGAACAAAAGTTTGTACCGTATTCTTGAACTCCTTCTCAAGACCCTTTTTCGCATTTTCCAGTTTTTCTTTATTTGATCCGTTTATAATAATATGATATCCATTTTTACTGAATATCCTGGCCAGTTCGTATCCAATTCCACTGCTTCCACCTGTAATTAAAGCATATTTCATTTCGCTTCTCCTTTTCTTCACTTTAGTTCTGAATAAATTTGTTATGCTATATTATAGCTTTTTATTATCACGAGAATGTTTGTATTTTTTACATACTGTTTGCTTTTTCACGACTATTGTAGAAAACAGCAGGTGGCTTATTAAAAGACTATTCTTCAACTAAAAAAATTTGAATGTAATTAAACACTCAAATTTTTGGTTCTTCCTCATATTTGCGTATAGAACTATCGGTATAGGTCATTTTATGGTACACTAATTGTATCTATTTATAACGAAGGATGTGTGCCATGGAATCATTAAATACTAACTTAAATCTACAACAGTTCTTCCCGCTTGATTTACGAATACAAGATGTGCTTACCACTGAAGATACGGTTTACATACAGATGAAGTCAAATACAAAGAACTATATATGCCCGAAGTGCAAAAAGAAAATAACAAAATACCATGCCGTACACAAAAGAAAAGTTCAAGATCTTCCGATTTTGGGGAAACGAACAATTCTTATGATTAATCTCTATGAATTCAATTGCGACAATACGGAGTGTGATTGTATAAGCACAACCGAAAACTTTGACGGTTTTCTCAACGGATACAGCCGTATGACGGAGAGGCTTGCCGATTTTATAACGGATCTTGCATTAGAAACCAGCTGTGAAGGTGCTGCAAGAATCATGAACTCTATGAATATTAAAATAAGTGGTGATACTGTAATACGGACATTGATTAAACGCTTTGATAAACAACCAGCCCCTTCTTGTGGAAGTTGTATCGGAGTTGATGATTTTTCCTTTAAAAAACGACATAGATACGGAACCATTATAGTAGATGAAGAAACACACTCCCCTATCGCTATATTAGATGGTCGGGATGAAAAAACGTTAAGAGAGTGGCTGGAACAGAATAAACATGTTACAACAATTACTCGGGACAGAGCCAGTGCGTATGCAAAAGCCATTGAGAAAGTTTTGCCTGATGCCATGCAGATTGCTGATCGCTTTCATTTACATCAGAATTTACTCGAGGCAGTAAACAAAGTGTTGGGAGGGGAGATTCCCGCAAGTACTGCAATTCCAATTAACATGGAGATGATCGCATCCAAGCCTGTAAAAGTTAAAGACAAAAAAGTCACGGGTTCAAATAAGTGTAAAAAAAACGCCTACTGATGTGGATAACTTAACTGCTGGTGAAAAGAAATGTTTACAACTAATTCAACAAATTCAAGAAATGGAACAAGAGGGGGTTGGAATAGCTGAAATTTCTCGACGCACAGGAAAAGACATCGGCACTGTTAAGAAATATAAACAGGGAGATCCATTGGTATTATGTCGTCATGGAAGAAAGGGTAAGAGCATACTTGATCCATATAGAGACATAATCCTAAGCAAGTTGAAAGCAAAGACCCATCAGGCAGACATTATTAGGTATATTACCGAAAATGGTTACACGGGTACAAAAACAAATGCACAGATTTACATACGGAAGCTTTGCGAAGAATACGATATATCAGCATCCAAATATCGATCGGGTGGGAACAGCAGAGGAACTGAAAAAACAGGTAACAGTAAAAGCATGGAAGCCGATTACATAACTCGAGCAGGAATATTCAATCAAATATGGATGGAGATTAAGTTAACTGATGAGCATAAAAATTATCTTTGGAGAAAATATTCTATACTATATGAGATCAGCACCTGCATTAATGAGTTCCGTCAGGTATTCGTCAGAAAAAGCATGCCATTACTATATTTATTCATAGAAAAATACCAAGTATCATCGATTAAAGAACTAGCCTCATTTGCAAAGGGATTACAAAGAGATATAGGAGCGGTAGAAAATGCTGTTTCCAGTGATAAAAGCAATGGTTTTGTAGAAGGAAATAATAGTCGATTAAAAATGGTTAAACGAACCATGTATGGCCGATGTGGTAAACATTTATTGGCAGCAAAATTATTATATCAAAAACGAGACCATACGCAAATATGAGGAAGAACCATTATTTCCTGAGTTTTGCACTAAATATTTTATATGGATCCAGCAAATGTTCGTGATTGCAAGCAATTTTGGGTTCTTTCTGCCCGCTTATATCCAAAGCAAGAGGTATATCTTTTTGCATTGCTTCCAAATCACCTCAAACATCTTGACAATTCACTATTTTTGGAGTAATTTAGTAACAAACAACATCATCACAATACATAAAATGGTTGTTTTATGTGGTTTTGATTTTTATTGTACTTAATTTCGAAGGGAGCTGCCATGTTTATCACGTTCAGCAGTAGAACGGAAATGCTTCTGGGCTCAGGCAATGAATTTGCATTTGCAGGCGGGCGCAGAATCTATATCGTAACGGATCGATTTATGCAGGAGTCAGGAACTACTTCCTATATTACAGACCATATAACAGATGCAGAATATAAGATTTTTGCAGATGTAAAGCCAAATCCGGATATTACAACGGTTGCCAGAGGAACCAAAGAAATCCTGGAGTTTCAGCCAGATATCGTTGTAGCACTGGGTGGTGGTTCCCCGATCGACGCTGCAAAGGCAATGATCTATTTTGCACGTGGACAGTCATCTTCACTGAATATAAAATTTATTGCGATACCAACGACCAGCGGAACTGGATCCGAGGTCACAAAATTCGCTGTCATTACTGATACAGAATCAGAGACAAAATATCCTCTCGTTGACGATGGAATGCTTCCGGATATCGCCATTATTGATGCAGAGCTTACAAAAACAGTTCCTCGCAATATTACTGCAGATACTGGGATGGATGTTCTCACGCATGCGATCGAGGCGTTTGTCTGTACCGCCAGAAATGATTTTACAGATGCTCTGGCGGAAAAGGCAATCAAGCTGGCAAATAAATTCCTGATCCAGGTCTACGAGAATCCTAATGATGTCACGTTAAGACAGCGAGTGCACAATGCCTCCTCTCTTGCAGGAATGGCTTTTAGCAACTCCGGTCTTGGTATCAATCATTCTATGGCTCATACGTTAGGCGCCAAATTCCATATTGCTCATGGCAAGGCAAATGCACTGCTTTTACCTTATGTCATTGCATATAATGCCGGTCTCTACGATACACTGACTGAGGCAAATGCCAGATATGCTAAGGTTGCACGACTGATCTGGCTAGACAGCACGAATGAAAGACAAAGTACCATCAATCTGATTCGCGCAACTAGAAATTATATTGCTAAGCTGAATATTCCTGCTACGATCAAAGCTGCAGGTATTTCCAGACAGGATTTCGAATTAGCATTGCCCGATATGGTCGATTCCGCACTTTCGGATCCATGTACTTCCACGAACCCAAGAAAATGTACGAAAGAAGAACTTCGTGAACTGTTTATCCGAGCATATGATGGTAAGAATGTTGTATAATATTCAATATGCGACAAATGCGATAACAAAGGATGAACCATGTACAAGCCTGTAACATAATTGTCGTTTACATATAATGGAGAATTGCTATGAATCTGGTAGAGATTGTAAAAGATGCCGGCATTGTTGGAGCCGGAGGTGCGGGATTCCCGACACACGTAAAACTGAATGCTAAGGCAGAATATTTTATCGTCAATGCTGCAGAATGTGAGCCATTGATCGAAACTGACAAGTTCTTATGTCGTACTTTTCCCGATGCGTTGATTGGTGGAATTGTAATCATGGCTGCGCACCTTAATGCTAAGCACGCAGTAATTGCAATCAAAGGAAAGTACAAAGAAGAGATTGCTGCCCTTAAAAAGGCAATTGCAGATCAAAAAGCTCCCATTGAGATTTTTGAAATGAAGACTTTTTATCCGGCAGGTGATGAGCAGATCATCGTTCAGCAGGTAACAGGTAAAACTGTACCTGAACGCGGCATCCCGCTTGAGGTTGGAGCAGTTGTCAATAATGTTGCTACGATCATTGGTGTGTTTGAAGCAGCTACAATGCAAAAACCCACATATGACAAATATCTCTCAGTTGTTGGTGAGGTTCCCGAACCAATTATGCTCCATGTGCCCATCGGTACTCCTATTAGAGAATGTATCGAGGCGGCATCGCCTATTATCAGCGATTATGCCATTATTTTAGGTGGTCCCATGATGGGAAAAGTCATATCAGATCAAGCTGACATCGATACCCTCACTGTAACTAAAACCACTGGAAATATCATAGTTCTTGATCGGAATCATTATCTGATCAAACGAGCACAGGTTCCAATGGATCGCATAAAGAATCAGACCAGAAGTGCCTGTATTCAATGTCGTATGTGTACCGATCTCTGTCCCAGATATCAGATCGGTCACAGAATGAAACCACATTTGGTCATGAGAAATGTATGGCGCGAAAATTTCATTCAGACAGATAAAGAAATGGAAGCTTCCTATGGCGATGCAGTGAACTGCTGCAGTTGTGGTGTCTGCGAGATGTTCTCCTGTCCAATGGGGCTTTCCCCAAGAAAAGTTAATGATTACATGAAGGTCAAACTTCGTGAGAAGAATATACAGGTTCCAAAAACGGAAAATCCTTCCGCCAGATCCACCGTAGAAATCACAAGAGTTCCCACGGACCGTCTGATTTCGAGACTGAACCTGGGAAAATACAACGGAAAACATGCACATACTTGTATCGATCTATCTCCGGCAGAAGTATATATTCCACTATCCCAGCATATTGGTAAGCCAGCAACTGCAGTAAAATCCGTTGGTGATACGGTGAAAGCAGGTGATCTGATCGGTTCTGCGGCTGATGGTCTTTCAGCAAATATTCATGCCAGTGTGGATGGCGTTATATCTGAAGTGACTTCATCCGGCATCAGAGTAAAAGCGAATTAATGGAGGGAAAATAAATGGGAAACTCAGTTGGCATGATTGAATTATCAAGTATTGCAAAAGGTATCGAGACCTGTGATCATATGCTAAAAGCAGCGGATGTTGAACTGCTGCGTGCATCCACCATATGTCCAGGTAAATATATGATCATCATTGGCGGTGACACATCAAGCGTAACTGCCTCCATGAACGCCGGAGAAGTCATCGCAGCGGAATTTATGGTAGACAAACTCCTGATTTCAAATATTAGTGATCAACTGATGCCTGCCATCAGTGCTACTAATCCTGTTCCGACAGAAGGAGCCGTTGGTGTCATTGAATTCTATTCTGTTGCATCTGCAATTGTGGCTGCAGATACAGCTGCCAAGACTGCTGATATAAAGCTGATCGAGATCCGTACAGGTTTCGCTATTGGAGGTAAAGGCTACGTTACAATGAGTGGTGATGTCAGTGCCGTGAATGAAGCGATTGAAGCTGCACAGGCAGTCAGCGACCTGCTGATCTACAGTACCGTAATCCCAAGACCAACGGATAAGTTATATGAGTCTTTGATGTAGGATACAGACGCTAATACATATACACTTACAAACATGACAAAACAAGTAAAGCCTGAACCCAGTATTGATCTTGGGTTCAGGCTTTAACTGTCTTTCATTACGCTCTCATTTTCAATCTCTTTTTA
>JBKECO010000064.1:0-27508 GCA_047974745.1 Lachnospiraceae bacterium | reverse complement strand
TAAAAGTCTGATACCGTGATATCCACCAACAATTATCATCGTAGACTTGATTGAAATAAGTACTCAGGAGAAACTCCGGCACATCCAGCTTATAAACAATTCAGATAAAGGTAGCGGCAATACACTCCAGTTGAGTAGTCAAAGCTACAGGGAAAAATCAAAAGTCCACAGTATCTGAAAGTATTATAACCACGATATTAAAAAGAAAGGAAGTTATGGTGTTTTGCTTATGAAAACATCATACAAGGATGAAATGACAAAAGAGGCACTGAGAGAATTTCTCGATGCCTTTTTTTGATATCATATAATAATCTCATAAAAAGTAGGGTGCTTCATTCATTACCTGACTTTTTACGGTTGTAAAATCGGAATGCCTTTTTTTCGTTTTGGAAATAGATGGGATTCCATATCGTTTGCGATAGTTTTGAGGCGTACAGTTCATTATTTTTTTAAACACAGAGCAAAAATAGTTACTTGACGAAAAACCTAGAGAGTAGGAAAGCTCTGTTATACTTAGGCTAGTCTCCACAAGCTGTTTTTTTGCGTAATCTATTTTTTGAAGTGTAATATATTCTGCAGGAGTAATACCAATTTCAGCTTTAAATTTGACTTTGAAGCGGGATAGGGAATATCCAGAAATTTCTGATAGATCTGCTAATTTTAAATTTTCACATAAATTTTGATTCAGGAATGTGATCGACGCCTTTATACTTGGGTCGATCTCTTTTTCTTTCGAAGTGGGGACAGGATTTAAAAACTGAAGATTAAAAAGAAAGCAAACGAGAAACTGAACCCCAATCATAATTGAGTGGGGAGCCAAATCACTAAAAAAATTAAAGGCGCTTCGAAGGTGGTTTTGATGTGTTAAACCTAACTGTAAATGCCTGTGCTTTAGGTTAATAAGCTGCTTATATAATTCATAGCTGTATTCCTTATTAAGGCCAAACATATGATAAGGATTATCAACAATAATCTGGAATGCATAAAACTCACATGGGGCTTGTGGCTGATTTCCATTGCTGTGCAGCTCGAAAGGAAAACTCAAAAACGCCTGATTTCCAGTTGAAATAAATTTCGTGATCATGCCATTTTTTTCAATCTGAGTAAAGCGCTTTCCTTTAATCATACAGTGTACTTCGATTATATCAGAATGATAGTGCATTGGAGATGGAGTTGATGAAGTTGTATAATTCCAGTACGAAAAATTTCCTAACCCAGGAACATTGTGCTTATCCTTTGTAATGACTTTCATTTGTTTTGTCCAACAGTAATCATCAAAAATTTCAATCATAGAGGTTCCTCCTAAAATGATTATTTCATAGAAATGAGTAAAAAGAAAGAAAAAGAGAGAAAAATTATAAAATCGTACTATGTATGATATTGAAAGCCATATACTCACTTGTCTTATATACTATATGAGTGGGATGAAAATATCAAAAATTTAGGAGACAGTTTATGAAAATTACTGATGGTGTATGGCCTGTTATGATAACTCCATTTACAAAAGAGAACAAAATTGATTATGATGGAATTTCTGAGATTATAGAATGGTACGAGAAGATGGGTGTGACAGGTATTTTTGCAGTTTGTCAATCTAGCGAAATGTTTGAGTTAAGTGCCGAAGAGAGACTAGAATTAGCAAAATATGTCATAAAGAACACACCAAAGCATATGGGTGTCATCGCTTCCGGCCATGTTGCAGATAATTTACATGATCAAGTCAAAGAAGCACAGGCTATTATAGATGCTGGCGTTCAATCTTATGTTTTTATATCAAATCAGTTTGCGGCAGAGCACGAAAATGATGATATTGCAAAAAAACGTATGGAATATCTAATTCGTAATATTGATGCGGATAGTTTTGGGATCTATGAATGTCCGGCACCGTATAAAAGACTAATTTCACCCGAGATGCTAAAATGGTGTGCAGAGACTGGAAAATTTTCATTTCTAAAAGATACATGCTGCGATCTTATAATGCTAAAGAAAAAGTGTGAGGCAGTGAAAAACACAGATTTAAAAATATTCAATGCAAATGCGGCTACTTTGCTGGAAAGTTTAAAACTTGGATGTGCTGGGTATTCTGGAGTTATGGCGAACTTTCATGCTGATCTGTATCAGTGGCTTTGTCAAAATTATAAAAATGAGCCCGAAAGAGCTGAGAAAATGATGAATTTCCTTGGTGCTGCCTCAATGGCTGAATGCCAAGTATATCCTGTTAATTGTAAGTATCATATGCAGTTGGAGGGAATTCCAATACTGACAAAAAGCAGAAAGCAGGATGATGCCTTGCTAAGTGCTAGTAAAAAGCTTGAAATTGAGCAGTTCCATGCAATTACACAAGAATTTAAAGAACAGTTTTTTTCTTAATTTGTGACAAACACTGTTAATCAAAATGGTGTATGACAATAAACTATATATTATGGAGGAAAAGTAATGAAAAAGAAAGTTGTATCAGTAGTTTTAAGTATTGCAATGGTCACTCTATTGCTCGCAGGATGTGGAAGTTCAGGAGGTACTTCTTCTGAGAGCATATCCGATACTACAGAGGTTGGCACAGCAGAGACATCTGAATCTGAGGTGGATAAAACTGAAATATCGACAGATGAGCCAGTAGAGCTGATTTTCACATCGGTATCTGTGAGTGGAGATTCTCACACTGAGGCAATGTCTGCATTTGCAGAAAAAGTAGAAGAGCTTTCTGGTGGCTCTGTCACATGCAAAATATATTCAGATGGATCTTTATTCTCATCTGAAAATGAATTTGATGCAGTGCTGAGTGGGGATGCAGATCTTGCATATATTTCATTTCCGACTTTGGCAACTCAGCCTGGTCTTGAGTGGTGCGCGATGCTTCAATCTGGGTATTTCTGGAGTTCGTATGACCATATGACGAATATTCTCAATGGAGATATTGGAATCAATAAAATTCGTCCTACAATTGAGGAAAACTTGAATTTAGTACCACTATCCAGCTTTTATCTAGGGGCACGTGTGGTAAATACTAGAGACAAAGAGATCAATTCTTATGACGATATGTCAGGAATTCTGTTACGTATGCCGAATTCTGAAACATGGTTAAATTTAGGAGAAGCTTTGGGAGCAAATCCAACACCACTCTCTTTTTCAGAACTTTATACTGCACTTCAGACAGGTGCTGTTGATGGACAGGAAAACCCGCTTCCAACTGATGTAAGTGCAAAATTTTATGAAGTGACAAGCTACATCGCAATCACGAACCATGTGATTGATTCCATTTTACCATGTATTAATAAAGATACATGGAATGCAATGACGCAAGATCAACAGACGGCAGTAACAGAAGCGATGGAATATGCACGTTCTGTTAATGATGAGAAAAGATTACAAGAAGAGGAAAAAGATATTGCATTTCTTGAAGGAGAAGGTATGACAATTACCTATCCAGATCTTACAGAGTTTAAAGAAAATGTTCAGGAATACTATAAAAACAACTCAGACCAGACAGAAGCCTGGGATATGGATCTTTATAACGAGATTCAGGCTGCTGTGCAGTAAAGTGCAGTGATACACTGCAAAATTGGAAAGGGGTAATAATTTGGCAGAAATGAGGGAAGTGGGAAGGAGAATTTATAATATTTTTGGAGTGATCATACCAGGAATAACATTTATGTTGATATTTATCACATTCATAATATCGATTGTTTCGAGATATTTTTTTAAAGCGCCTGTGACCTGGAGCTATGAAATTTCAGTTCTGGGATATATGTGGACAATGTTTTTTGGTGTTGGTAAAGCAATGGAAAAAGATGAACATGTCGTATTTGGGTTGGTATATGATGCATGTGCGCCGCTTGGGCAATATATATTAAAAACGATATACAACATATTCTTGGTAATACTAATATTGATCTGTTTTATTCCAAGCTATCAGTCACTCGTTGGAAAACAGATGGTGACTGGTGTTTTGAAAATGCCATATTCTATTGTTTTTGCACCATTTATTTATATGCTTGCAGATGTTGTTGTCCACTCACTGCTTAATGTGAAGAAAGCATATTTTGAATACAAGGATGTGAAGGGGGAAGCATGAACTGGGCAATCTTTATGTTATTTTTGGTACTAGCAATTTGTTTTATCATTCGAATGCCGATCTCATTCGCAATGCTGTCAGCTTCTATCGTATATTTTATTTTGAGTGATCCAAATAAATTAGGGCAAGTGTTTACAGTTGTTACAGGAAATATGTTTTCTAATTACACAATGCTTGCTGCGCCATTATTCATATTTATGGCAAATGTATTGAACGAAGGAGAAGTAACAGATAAAATGTTTGCCTTTTGCAATGGTCTTTTAGGTAGACTAAAAGGTGGCACAGCGCAGGTCAATGTATTTATTTCCTTGATTTTTTCCGGCATGACAGGTTCTGCAATTGCAGATGCTTCTGGAATAGGTCTGATGGAAATTGAACAGATGAAAAAAGAAGGATATGATTCTGAATTCAGTTGTGCAATTACTGCTGCAAGTGCAACGGTTGGCCCCATCTTTCCACCAAGTATTCCAATGGTCATATATGCAATGCTATCAGGTGCTTCCATTGGAAAGTTATTCATGGGCGGCATGATACCTGGAATATTGCTTGCAATCATGCTTATGGTCTATGTTGCATATATTTCTAAAAAAAGAAACTATCCAGCTGGACAAAAAATGTCAAAAAGGCAGTTCGCAAAAGCTACAATACAAGCTACACCTGCACTTCTAACTGTTGTTATTTTGCTAGGTGGAATATATTCAGGAATTTGTACACCGACTGAAGCAGGAGCAGTTGCATCGGCTTATGCATTATTAATATCAGCATTTATTTATCGCACACTTGGTCTTAAACGATTGCTGACAATTATTAAGAAATCTGCGGCAAATACAGCAACACTGGCTTTACTGGCGGGGACATCGATGCTCTTTTCTTATATTATTTCATTAGAGCAGGTACCACTTGCAGTTGCGAATCTTGTATTAGGTATTACGGATAATAAAATTATTTTTCTGATTGTTGTGAATATTGTGTTTTTACTACTAGGCTGTGTTCTGGATGTAAGTACGATCCAGTTGGTGTTTGTACCTATGGTATTACCTCTTGTCAACATGTTTGGGATTGATTTGGTACACTTTGGTGTTGTGATCTGCCTGAATATGATGATTGGACTTTCGACACCGCCTTTTGGTATGCTGCTTTTTATTGTATCTGGTTTGGGAAAGGCAAAAATAAGTGGTGTAATCAGGGAAATAATTCCAATGGTTCTCATAATGATTGTATTACTATTCCTATGTACATTTATACCTGATATCATCTTGTTCATACCAAATAGATATATGTAACAATTTGTACTATCTCTAACAAGGGGTGTCATGTAAATTGGCATCCCTTGTTTATACCATAGGAGTACTCCAGTGACATAAAAAACGCTCCGCAAGGACGCAACCGCCACAATGAGGAGGTAATATAGTGTTTATTGATAAAATTGAAAATATGAAGGAACACGTGGAACTTTTGGAATATGCTTCTGAAATCCAGAAGTTTATAAATAGATGTGCTCAAAATAAATTACAGGAAGGTAGATATGAGTTGAATAGCAATTTAGGGAAAAAATTCTGCGCACTTGTTCAAAAGTACGATTCAAAGAGTAAAGCAGATGCCCTATTTGAATCACATCTTCGTTTTAATGATCTGCAGTTCATTTTAAGAGGAAGAGAACGTATTTACTTTGCTGATGTCAATGGGCTGGAGATTGTAGATGACCAGACAAAGGAAGCAGATATAATATTTTACAAAAATAATAATAGAGACAAGTTTCATGTACTAACTGAGCAGATGATGGGATATTATTCTCCATCAGATGCTCATATGCCTTGTATCAATTGGGAAGACGATCGAAGCGAGGTGGTTGAAAAGATTGTGTTTAAACTTCCGGTAATATAGATAAACTACCGGATCTACCGCAAGGAATCCCTCCTAACAAGATGAAATCCCAGCTTTAATTCCTTGGTCACAATGTTCTTTCCACTGTCTATCATCTCCAACAGAATTCGCGTTGCTTCTTCACCGGAGGTGCGGTAAGGGAAATGTATCGTTGAGAGCAGAGGAAAAGTCGCCTGGGACAGAGTGTTGTCTCCGAGACCTGCAATCTGTACATCTTTGGGTACTTTTTTTCCGATTTCATGCAGACAGCGCAGTGCGCCGGCAGCCATGGTATCAGTAGCACAGAGTATAGAGTCTGTCTCTGGGTGGTCGCAGAGTAGTTTCTTTGCTGCAAGGTAACCTCCTTCAAAAGTAAAAGGACTCTCTATGATGCTGGAAGGATCTATGATTTTTCCAGACTGCTCCAAAGCATCCAGGAAGCCGTGCAATCTGTCGACTCCAGCCGAGATGTCTCTTTGTGTGGCATGTATGACGCCCCAGAACTCTGATTTCTTCGTCATTTGTGACGTCAGCTCTTTGGCCGCATTAAAATCATCCATATATACACAGGAGTATCCAGGCACATTCTGGCCAAGAATGACGATGGGTACAGATAGGGCTTTAAAGGATTTTTTATGGGATGGCGTCAAAATAGTGCCGATCAGGATGATTCCATCGACATGATTTTCCTTAAAGAGATTTAAGTAATTCAATTCTTCTTTTTCATTATTATTCGTACAAGCCAGAAGAAGCTGATAATTATGCTGCGTCAAAATATGACTGATGCCAAGGACCATACGTCCGATCGAATCAGAATTGATTTTGGGGATGATTACGCCTATGTAGTTCGTTCTATGACTTCGCAGTGTCTGAGCAGAGCTAAGAGGCTTGTAGCCTGTCTTTTCTATAATGTCCTTGATTATGGACTTCTTTTCATTACTGACATATCCCCCATTTAAGTATCTGGAGACCGTGGCGCGGGAAACACCAGCCATAGCTGCAATTTCATTGATATTCATGAGATCCACCTTTGCATTTTGTGAGAACGATTTCATAAGAAGTGTAACATTTTTTGCAAAAATTAGTCAATAGGAACCTGGAAAAAAGCGAGGATTATAGAGCTTGGAACAGATCTTGTTGGTAGATATGTATGAAAAAGAAGCTCGAAATTTGTATCTAATGTCAATTTACAAATTATAAAATTTAAGTTAAATTTATATAAAGATATGAGAACGATACCATATATAGAATTGCATTGATGCAACAAAGTGCTAAAGAAAGGCATAATTTGCATGAAATCAATCTCGCAAAGAGACATGGAGGAGAAGAATGGATTACAAAAAGGCAGCCCAGGACGTTGTGGAACTGATCGGTGGAAAGGATAACATTATTTCTGCTGCCCACTGTGCAACAAGGCTGAGACTCGTGATCGCAGACAATACGCGCTGTGATAAAACAAAGATTGAGAATGTGGAAGGAGTTAAGGGTGTATTTGAAGCAGCAGGTCAGTTACAGATCATTTTTGGAACGGGAACGGTAAATAAAGTGTATGATGAGTTCATTCAGATTACCGGTGTAGCTCAGGCGACGAAGGAGGATGTAAAAAAAGAAGCAGCAAAAAAGCAAAATATTTTTCAGCGTGCAATCAAAACGCTGGGTGATATTTTTGTTCCGATCATACCTGCCATCGTAGCGACTGGATTGCTGATGGGTCTTCTGGAAGGACTTGCTAATATTTGGCCTGCAATGACTTCTTCCGGCACATATGATGTTATTCATCTGTTCAGTAATGCAGCTTTCGTATTCCTGCCGATCCTGATTGCGATCAGTGCTGCAAAGACCTTTGGAGGAAATATATATCTTGGTGCTGTGATTGGAATGATCATGGTGCATACGAGCCTGATCAATGCATGGAGCGTAGCAGGAATGAGTGCTGCAGATATTCCAACTGCAAGTGTATGGTTCGGCCTGTATGATATTCAGTTGGTCGGTTATCAGGGACATGTCATACCGGTCGTAATCGCAGTGTGGCTTATGAGCACGATAGAGAAGAAGCTGCATAAGATAGTACCGGAGATGATCGATCTTTTTGTTACGCCACTTGTCACAGTGCTTGTGACCGGTTATCTGACATTGACGATCATTGGACCTATCTTTTCCGTTATGGAAAACTATGTTCTGATGGGTGCAAAATTATTGATTGCACTGCCCTATGGAGTGGGAGGATTTATCATTGGCGCCTTCTATGCACCAACAGTCGTAGCAGGACTCCACCATATGTACAATGCACTAGAAGCCGGACTGCTCAGCAGCTACGGAGTAAATACCTGGATGCCGATCGCTACTGCAGCCAATGTGGCACAGGGTGCAGCCTGCCTTGCAGTTGCCCTTAAGACCAAGAATAAAAAGACGAAATCCATAGCACTTCCTGCATCGCTCTCAGCATATCTTGGCATCACAGAACCTGCAATATTCGGTGTAAATCTAAGATATATGAGACCTTTTATCGCAGGAATCATTGGTGGTGCAGTAGGTGGTCTGGTAGCAGGAATGCTGAATATTGGAGCAACTGCATATGGAATTACCGGTATCTTCGGATTTTTGATCACTACCAGCAATTCTCTGGGATATGCACTTATTATTCTGACTTCCTCAGTAGTGGCATTTATCGTCTCCTGGATATTATACCGGGAGAAAGATTATACAGCAGGTGGAGAGTAAGAGGATGATCGATAGGAAGGAGCTTCTGGCGGCGGTTGATGAGGCAGAAAAGAATAGGATCCTGGTTGCTCAGGGAAAGTACAGACATAAATTCCATATCATGCCTCCTGTGGGTTGGCTGAATGATCCAAATGGTCTCTGTTATTACAAGGGCTGGCACCACGTATTCTTTCAGTATTCACCTACAGATCCATCTGGAGGCATGAAATGCTGGGGACATTACAGGTCAAAAGATCTGTGCACATGGCAGTATCTCGGGGTTCCATTTCTGCCAGATCAGCCGCAGGATAAGGATGGAGTCTACTCGGGCTGTGCATTTGTTGATGATGGAAAGATGGAGATTTTTTATACTGGAAATACAAAGGAAAAAGGCGAATTCGACTATATCACCGCAGGCCGTGGTGCAAATGTGATTTATTGTTCCAGTGAGGATGGCATCCATTTTTCTTCCAAAGAGGTTCTCCTTACGAATGCTGATTATCCAAAGGAATGCAGCAACCATGTTCGTGATCCGAAGGTATGGAAAGAATCGAGTATCTACTATATGGTATTGGGAGCCAGGACCTTGGATGATCAAGGAGCAATTCTGTTGTATGAATCAGCCGATAAAAAGCAATGGAGTTTTATTCGGATGATACGCGCTTCTGAGAAGTTTGGATACATGTGGGAATGCCCGGATATGTTTGATTTAGATGACCTTCATGTTCTGGCCTGCTGTCCACAGGGAGTCGAATCAGAAACACTTAGATATCAGAACATATATCAGTCCGGATATTTTTTGACAAAAGAGGAAGAGATGGATTCGGGTTTTATTGAATGGGATATGGGATTTGATTTTTATGCGCCGCAGACATATCTGAATGAACAGGGTGAACGCATCCTGATCGGTTGGGCGGGGTTACCGGATGCTCCTTACACCAATCAGGGCTCGATTCAGGAAGGCTGGCAGCATTCGCTTACTCTGCCTAGAAAACTAACTGCTCGTAATGGTAAAATTTATCAAAATCCGGCAGAAGAGCTGAAGAACTGCCGAATTCAGGAGATTGCTTTGATGGATCAGCATCTGGACACCCAGAGCTTTGATTTGTTGATCGAATTCGAGCACATAGATGGAACTTTGGATTCCGATCAGGCGAAAAGAGGATTCATTCTGAATGAGGATCTGAAATTTTTGTTCGAGAATGGGAATCTGACCTTGGAATTCTTAAATAATACTGGAGAAGGAAGAGGCATCAGAAGAGCCAAAATTCAGGAATTAAAATCTCTGCGCATTCTGTATGATGTATCAATGCTGGAAATCTATGTGAACGAAGGTGAACTGGTATTCACCTCAAGATATTATCCGAAACAGCATATCGATACAAATATTACATTGATTGGACCGGTAACATCGAAGCAGTGCTGGGAAATGAGTTTCCAGGAATATAAAAATGTCGACAAAATTTTATAATATTTTTGGCAGATTAGAGGAATTTTAAATATTGCTGAAAATGATGTTGAGATTACGAAGAAAATGTCATGAAATTTTATAAAAATTAGAAAAAATCCGAAATACTTTTCACCCCTGAAATAGCTATAGTTAATGTAACTTATTTAACGATAGCTATTTTGATTGGAGGAAAAAAAATGGATTTTGAAGAATTATCTCTTGCGGTTCAAAAAGGAAAAGCAAAACAGGTAAAAGAACTGGTAAGTCAGGGAATTGAAGAAGGTGTTCCAATTGAATCGATCCTGAATGATGGACTGATCTCTGCAATGGGTGTTGTAGGTGAAAATTTTAAAAATAATAAAATTTATGTTCCGGAGATGCTGATTGCTGCACGTGCAATGACACAGGGACTTTCTTTACTGGAAGCACTGTTGACAGAAAGCGGAATCAAACCAATCGGTAAGATCGTAATTGGAACGGTAAAAGGAGATCTTCATGATATCGGAAAAAATCTGGTAGCAATGATGATGAAGGGTATGGGCGCTACGGTATACGATCTCGGAATCGACGTACCAGACGAAGCTTTTGTTGAAAAGGCAGAAGAAGTAGGAGCGGATATCATCTGTATTTCTGCACTTCTCACTACTACAATGCCAGCGATTGAGGATGTAATCAAAGCATTTGAAACTGCAGGGGTAAGAGATAAATATCACATTATGGTAGGTGGTGCACCTGTGAACCAGACATTTGCAGATTCTATTGGTGCTGATGCGTATACATCAAATGCAAGTGATGCAGCGGATGTTGCAAAAGAATACCTGCAGTCATTAGGAAGATAGGGGGAAGGTTACTATGAGTAAACAATTTACAAAACTGGCATACAATTCTGTAGATGACTTTCTCTACGGAATCTGTCCCAATCCAGTAAAAACAAAAAGCGGTCTGATCATCGGCGGCGGCGAAATTTACCCTGAAGTAAATTTTACACTTCCGCCAATGAACATCCGTCAGGAGACAATGCCTGAAATTCTCAGAATATACAAAGAGATCATCAATGGAGTGCTTACAAAGGCACATGAATTACATGCACCAGGTGTGGTAATTGAGTTCGAAACACTACCAGACATGACAGAGCATCCGGAATGGGGCTTGGAAATTCATAAAGCCGTACGGGATATTATGTTTGAGTACGAAGCAAAATACGGTCTGAAAAGTGTTATGAGAATGACACCTAACGACTTACGAGAAATGAGCAGACCACCGATCTTAAGAAGCGGAAAATACTGGGATGCAATGGTTCGGACATTTGAAGGCGCAGCAAGAGATGGTGCTGATTTCCTGGCAATTGAATCTACTGGTGGTAAAGAAGTAAATGATGAGGCAATTGTAAACGCAGATCTGAGAACGTCCATTTTTGCATTAGGTTCACTGGCTTCAAGAGATATGAAATGGCTCTGGCAGAATATTTCTGACATAGCAGCAGCGAATGGATCACTGGCAGCAGGAGATTCAGCATGTGGATTTGCCAATACTTCAATGGTATTAGCAGAGCAAGGATTTATTCCAAAAGTCTATGCGGCTGTTATGCGTACGATCACCGCTCCAAGAGCACTGGTTGCAATTGAAAATGGTGCAGTAGGACCTGGTAAAGACTGTGCTTACGAGAATGTTTATCTGAAAGCAATTACCGGAACACCAATTTCACTGGAAGGTAAGAGTGCTGCCTGTGCACATTTCAGCCCGATCGGAAACATTGCAGCAGCGGTTGCAGATGTGTGGAGTAATGAATCTGTACAGCAGGTCAAGCTCTTAAGTGGATTTGCACCTGTAGTTTCTACAGAGCAGTTGATTTATGACTGCCGCTTGATGAATACTGCAACAAAGAAAGGCCATGCACTTCTTATGAGAGACCTTTTAGTGGAATCAGACTGCTATCTGGATCCTCAGGCATATGTACTAAGACCGGATGTTGCATTCCGGATCGGTAACGAGATCGTTAAGACACAGGATCCATTCCTACGTACTTTGAATACAGCAAAACTCACATTGGAAATCCTAAAAGAAGCTGTTGAGAAAAAAGATCTGATCTTAGAAGACAGAGAGATTAGCTGGCTGGATATCTTAGAATCACAGGTTGAAGAAATTCCTGAGGATGAAGAAGCATTCATTGCAGAAATGAAGAGTGAAGTAGATGCAACAAAATACAATGCAAGCGAGTACGGAATCTAATCAAACGATAATAAAAGTAGATATTATAGGTGGATTTCAGGATGCTGATAAAACGGAATTTGTAAAGAGATTCCAGGAATATATGATTGCAGGCAGTGAGAAGGCAGTGATTCCAAAACTTGAGAAGAAGGGCTGCCTTTGCTGCACCAATCCAGATCAGTTCGTCCAGAGCATTCAGGATATTCGAACAAAAGAGAGACCGGATCGGATCCTGCTAGAAATCGGAGGAACCGTCAAGCTCACTGACATCAGAAGTGTTTTCGCACAAAAAGAATTAGCTCAGTATTTCACCATCGAGCATGAATTGTTCTTACTGGACATAACAGAATATGAAAAAAGAAAACTGATCTCAGAACGATTTTTAACAGAGCAGCTTACAGATGCAATCCTCATTTGCGTAAAACGACAGTCAGAATTAGACAAAAAGCAAAGAACTCAAATCTATCAGGATATCAAACAATGCAATCCTCAAGTTACATTGAAAGATAAAGACTGGAGAACTTATTCCGGCACAGAATTTGAGAAGATCTGGAAAGAAAATGCCAACAAATTTCAGAAATTAGAAAGAAAGATCCATGCAGTTTTCCGTAAAATACCTATAAATCAACTCACTTCTAAAGCTAATGAGCAGACAGATTTGAATCTTCAGATCTACGAAGAATTTAATGATTGGTAATAAAAAGAGCAGCAGTCCCAATTGAAAGATCAATTCGGACTGCTGCTCCCTTTTACGGTTCAGGACCAGTATCCAATATGAACAGCAGCAGCCTCGGCCTCAACAGAATCAACGGGGCCAATTACCTTGATGTCCTTTTGTCCTTTTGCGAAAATATCTCTGCAGGGCAGATCAAAGGTCGGATTTTGCTCATTGTCTCCGGTTAATTCCAAAAGACGTTTCTCTGTCATTCCAAAAACGACTCTGCCAATATTCGCCCAGTAGATGGCACCAGAACACATGGAACAAGGTTCTGCGGTGGTATATAAGGTACAGTCCCAAAGATACTCTTTTGAATATGCCTGAGATGCCTTGGCCGCAAGTGCCGTTTCTGCATGTCCTGTACACAGTTGTTCGGTGATTTCTATATTCTCCTGCTCCATAATAATGGCGCCTTCCTTGTTCACCAGTAATGCACCAAATGGAGTGTTGCCATGCTCCCGTGCGCTTTTGGAGAGCTCAATGCATCTCCTTAAGTAAAACTCATGCTCCTGATAGCTCATTTTTACCTCGCTTCCCTGTCTGAAAAAGTTCAGATTATCCTAAATCTTTCATCCTTCTCCTTCACTTCATTACGGAACAGTATATCATAAGCAAATTAATTCGGACAGAGTAAAATGCATCTCGCCTGAAGATAAATTCATTTTTATATAGACTGGCGATATTGCCTCGGAGTCATACCGGTAGCTTTTTTGAATACATTTGAAAAATAACTCTGATTATCAAATCCCAGCTCGATGGCAACAGAAATGAGTGACAGATTTGTATTTTTCAGAAGCAGCTTTGCATGATCGATCTTGATCTGCAGGATATAGGCTGAGAATGTGATGCCCATTTCTTTTTTAAAAAGAGTGGAAAAGTAAGCAGGACTGAGTCCGGCCTGCTCAGCAGCCTCCTCCAGTGTCAGAGACTGGTTGTAATGCTCGTTGATATAGTTGACGCATTTTTTGATCATCGAAAGGTTGTTGGTACTGGAATGATAAAAAGCAAGACTTGTGAACTGATCCAGAGTTTCCAGAAGAACATAGGAGAGATCGGTCAGATTTTTAATATTGGTCAGCTTCATCATAAAGTCGTGGGTCATATCATAGACAAAGCTTTCAGAGCCGCCTGCCTGATAGGTCGCTCTGGAAAGTAATGCGACCAGCTCTATTGTCCGAACTTTGATGATTTCAATATTATTACCAGATGTAAAGTAGATCTGTCCAAGCATTTCATTGAGGAGAGCTTTGGCGGCTTTTGAATTTCCGGATAGAACATCTGAAATCAGCTGGTTCTCCATGACATACTGAGTTTGAGAGTCCGCACCACTTTCTTTTGTAAGTTGGATATACTCGCCGATCTTAGCCTGCTGATAGGCTTTTTCACTTAATTCCTTTCGACGTTCGGATTCTCCAGCTGTCAGATTTGTTACAAGCAAAAAAAGCAGTTTGCTCAGATGTCTCGCCTGAAAAGGCTCGATCATAGGAACTGCCGATAATGCAGTGAACATTTTTCGTCTGTAGTCAATACTGATATTATATTTTTGAATTACACCATCTACCATGGTCATATCAGGATAGTCCAGAACGATTGGACCTGCCAGGACGCTGCCCTGATATGAGTGATCCTTTCGAATGGGAACGGTAAAATGGATCAACCCACCTGGACAAAGATAGATATAAGATTCACCAAGACTTAAAGACTGCATGCATGCGTTCTGATGCTTTTTTGAGCAGGGACAGTGTTTGCCTGTAGCCTCCCGCATTAGCTCACAGTACTGGTAGGTAGGACCGAACTGAGCAGTCTGATTCCCGGACTGGTCTAAAATGGATAAGGTAATATTTGTTGCATTCGAGTAGGTCAAAAGATTCATATGCAAAAGATCGATAAATTCCATGCTGTGACTCCTTGTTTTGCTAAAAGGAACTAAAATTACTATTCAGAGAAATCATATCACTATTATATGATAATACTGTGAAAATAGCAAAAAGAAAACATATTGATGTTCCAATATGCTTTCTCTGATTCCATATAATTGCTTACTGAAGCTACCTCTGCAAGGGTCTTCACCAGATGTTTCTGACTATAGGATGCCTTGAAGTGTCATCTCCTTCAGCAGTGCAGACGCAGCCTCTTTGTCCAGGATGATCGTTGCATCGTTATGGAGCTGGATCACTGAGGCTGGCAGGTTCGGAGTGACCGGCCCAAAGATCATATCTTTAACAATTTCAGATTTCACATATCCATTTGCAATCAGAACAATTTTTTTGGCATGCATGATATTTCGTATTCCCATACTGATGGCCTGCTTGGGAACATCATCGACGGAGTCAAAAAAACGAGAATTTGCAATGATGGTCTCTTCATCCAGATCGACCAGATGTGTACCAGCTTCGAATTTGATGTCTGGTTCATTAAAACCGATATGACCATTATTGCCGATTCCAAGGATCTGCAGATCGATATTGTCATAATTCTCGATTTGTCTGTCATACTCATCGCAGGATGCATCGATATCCGATACGGTTCCACTTGGAATGTGAATATTCTCTCTGCGAATATTTACTTTGTGGAAAAGATGCTTGTTCATATAGTAAGAATAGCTCTGTTCATTATCTGGAGAGATCGGATAGTACTCATCCAAATTGAATGTAATGATATCCGAAAAATCCACATCGTCGTTCTCATGGAGATGAACAAGCTCCTGATACATTCCCTCTGGAGTGGAACCGGTTGCAAGTCCCAGGACACTGTCCGTTTTCAGATTGATCTGTCCGGCAACGATATTCGCCGCTTTTTTACTCATGGTTTCATAATCATCAGTCACAAAAATGGTAATACTATGATATTTGATCTTCATATACTTTTTTCCCTTTTATAAATGTTTTTTTGATCTTACATAAAGTGTCCATTACTACAATATTTGCAAGTTTACCGGTATCGAGTGTTCCCATCTGGTCATTGACTCCAAGGAATTGTGCCTGATTTTCAGTCACAAAAGGAATGGTTCTTGCGAGAATAACTTCAGATACTGGTTCTTCAGATAACAAGTCTTTGGATGTGGTCGGTGAAAAGTGATCCTCCTCTAGAGTTTTAGCAAAATGATAGAGCCCCTGATTCAGCTTCAGAATACTGCCGGCTAGAGTACCATTGTGTAAACGGCATTGACCACACGTCACTTTTACTTCCTGTCCGCCAAGGTCGTATGTTCCTTCCGGCATTCCACCTGCATTCATACAATCTGTGATCAGAAGTATTCTGCGATAGCCTTTTGTTTTTACGACCAGAGGATAGATAGCCTTGTGGAGATGAAAATTATCTGCAATGATCTCTGCATAAGTGTCAGACAAGAGAGCAGCGCCAACGACCCCGGGAGCACGATGCTTTAGCCCTGACATTGCATTGAACAGGTGTGTGACTCCTTTGGCACCAGCTGCAAAGGCAGCGTTTGCCTGCTCAAATGTCGCATTGGTATGTCCAACGGAAAAGTTGATCTGATCACAATAATCCTTGATTAGGTTTAAAGCGCCCTCTTCTTCAGGTGCGATGGTTACGACACGA
Source organism: Lachnospiraceae bacterium (assembly GCA_047974745.1). Lineage (GTDB taxonomy): Bacteria > Bacillota > Clostridia > Lachnospirales > Lachnospiraceae > JBKECO01. Next base: position 10,936 of record JBKECO010000064.1, on the reverse strand, counting down.
AGAATATCCTTGAATTTCTCAATCATATTTCGGTCTGGAAGTCTGATATATTCTGCTGACTGTGCACCCTTTTGCGCCTCGTTGATGAACGGACCTTCCATGTGTGCACCAAGGATCATGGATCCAGAGGTATCCGCAGAATTCATTACAGTGCGAATGGCAAGCAGAGATGCTTCGATCCTTTTCATCGACATGGTCATGGTCGTTGGCAGGAAGGCGGTGACTCCATTAGCTGGCAGTTGAGCGGCTATGGCCTCTATGGACTTAGTCGAGCCATCCATGGTATCAAAGCCACCATATCCATGAATATGCGTATCGATAAGACCCGGTATGATAAAATTTCCGCCAGCATCGATTTCTTCTGTAATGTTATAGTTTGCTTTGCTGGATCGATAAAACTCCAGATCCAGTATTTCCTGAATCCTATCGTCGAACAAAAGAACCTTATTCTTTTGAAAACAGGAATCGAGATAGATCATTCCATTAATCAGGCTTTTCATGTTATCATTGCTCCTTTCTTAACCCAGATCTGCCATTTTGGATAATAGCTGCTGTGCACCCAGCAGAACGGCTCCTTTTATAGAAAGATGATGCACCAGGCTTCGATAAAGCTTTGTCTCAAATGGGGTCATAGTCTGAATCATGGCATTGAGCTCCTCGATCATACCCTGTTTCATATCAAATAGTCTTCCTGAAACAACAACCGTTCTAATGTCTAGAATGGATGCAATACTGACAATGGAAACGCACAGATCCTGAAGTACACTGTGATAGATGGATAAGGCATCTGCCTGGTTTCCTTCCAGAGCGGTCAGAAAACCACTATAAGAGACCTTCTCTTTGGAAAGTGCCTGAAATCGTTCCAACACCGCATTAAGGCTTACTTTTTCCTCTAGTGTACGATAAGGACTGCCGTCACTTTGTGATGGGAGAAGAAAACCCACCTCTCCGGCTGCATTGCGATCACCCTCATAAAGCCTTCCATTCAATAGAATCCCAGCTCCAACGCCCATATCAGCACTCAGTAATATCAGGTTTATTTCCTGCTGGAAATGATCGTATTTCATTTCTGCAAGAACCCCAAGATTAATATCGTTTTTTATATAAGGTTCCAAATGATAGGTTTCTTTCAGGTAGGGAAGGATCTCGTGCAGGATCGATTCCTTATATTTTCGGTTCGTCAGATACATGGTGTCGTTATGCCCGATTACGCCGGGATAGGAGATGATCAGGCTTCTGATGAGACGAGTAAGTGAGGACCGAGCGTCAAGAAATGCAGCCAGCTTACATTTAATGCCCTCCGGAGTCAGAAGAGTATTATCATCACTGGACTCAAGGGGTATATTAAGTTCTGCCAGAAAATTTTCTCTGACATCCGCTATGACTGCTCGAAAGGTATCCTTGGACAGATCCAGAGCGAGAAAACCAGCATAACCTGTGTTGATATCCAGCAGAATGCCTTTCTTTCCTACCCGGTTTTGATCCTTTCCAGTCTCCAGGAGCTTACCTGACGAAATAAGGTCATCCACATTTTTTGAAATAGTGGGCTTAGAGGCGTTCAGCTTTTTTGCAAGATCTGCTCTGGACATGGGACCGGATTCAAGCAAAAGATGAAGGATAGCCTGCTGGTTTGCCTGTTTGATATCCGTTTGCGTAGAGGTCTGAAGGTTCATAAGCACTCCTTTAGTTAGTTATATTTACTAACTATAAAATAGCACAATTAGGTTTCTTTGTCAAACAAAAATAGCTGACCATTGTTCGGTCAGCTATTGGCATATTGTATGTTCAGTTCAGAATCTTTATCTTATATTCAGTCAAAGCATAAATCAGATTTTTAGGTCTCGGTCATGCTTTCGGTAACGGATTCCGTTGCAGTATCAGACTCAGATTCGGACTTAAGTTCCTCAACAATTTTATATACATCATATTCTGGCACTCGTACTGTCACCCATTTCAACAGTTTATCCTGTTCACTTTCAGCAAGATCCGCTGATACATAAATCATTACGATATCCGTAGAGATCGGGCCTTCTGTACTAAGATACTCCACATTACCTGTCTCGATTCTATCCACCTCCGGAAACAGGATCTTCACCTCAGAATTCAGATCTCTCAACTGAGCCGTTTGTTCAGTAAAACCTGTAATATCATCCTGCTGTACGAGATTTGCAGCAAAAATTACGCTTGGAACAAGGAGCACGATGGTAAAAACGCTAAGTCGGATCAGTGCCTTTTTACGAGCCATTGCCGTAAGGATAACGGACTCCTTTGGTACCTTTAAAATGAAGAATACGATTACGGAGGTCAGACAGATACAATAGGAATTCAGAATGAACAGATAAAAAGCACCCAAAGCATAGCTTGTCTGTCCTGTAGCAATTCCATATCCTGTTGTACATAGTGGCGGCATCAATGCTGTTGCGATCGCAACACCAGGTATTACATTTGATTTTTCAATTCTTGTAACACCGATCACACCTGCAAAACCACCAAATGTTGCGATCAGAACATCCCAGATCGTTGGAGAGGTCCTTGCAAGGAGCTCAGACGTCGTTGTTGAGATCGGTGTAATAGAAAAATATAGCGTGGAAGTCACCAGACTGATGATGATCTGAAGTGCAAAGCCGATCAAATAATTCTTAACATGATTCATATTAGCAGTTGCAATACCAAAGGCTACTCCCATGATGCTTCCCATCAGCGGCGAGATCAGCATGGCGCCAATGATGACAGCAGTTGAATTCATATTCAGTCCGATCGATGCGATCATGATCGCAAAAATCAGAATGGACATATTGGATCCCTTGATATTCGCACCCGAAATGATACGGGATCGGATCTCGTCGATACTGGCATTATCGTCTGTTAGATTGAAGGAATCATACAGATATTCTTTCACTTTATTCATGTTATATCTCCCGAAATAAAATTTAGCTGTGCTCAAACAAATTAAAATCCCAAAAATATAAATAATATTACCATAACGGAATCAGAAAAGATAGAAAAACTATCTACTTTGCTCGCAAAAGTTATGTGTAAAAATACTTTCCGTCAGATTGGAATTGACGCTATATTATGGGAATGATAGAATTTAAAACACCAAAGAATACACAGTAAAATGTGTGATATGTCCTCAATGTTGAAGGAGAGTGAAAGATGAAGAACAGGATCGAAACATTATGCCTGCACGAAGGCTTTAAACCCACAAAGGGTGCACCGAGACAGCTGCCGATCTATCAGAGCACGACGTTTAAGTATGATACCAGTGATGAGATGGGTAAACTATTTGATCTCGAGGCAGAGGGATACTTTTACAGCAGATTACAAAATCCAACGAATGATGCAGTCGCTGCCAAAATATGTGCGTTGGAGGGCGGGGCAGCAGCAATGCTAACTTCCTCAGGACAGGCAGCGAATTTCTATGCAATTTTTAATATCTGTGAAGCAGGAGATCACTTTATTGCATCCTCCGCTATCTATGGTGGAACCTATAATCTGTTTGGTATTACGATGAAAAAGCTCGGAATCGAATGTACCTTTATAGATCAGGATCTTCCTGCTGAGGAATTGGACAAATATTTTAAGGAGAACACAAAAGCCGTATTTGGAGAGACCATTACGAATCCTACGGTTTCCGTATTCGATTTTGAAAAATTTGCAAAGCTGGCTCATGAGCACGGAGTTCCCCTGATCGTGGACAATACCTTTGCTACACCGATCCAGTGTAGGCCATTTGAATGGGGAGCAGATATCGTGACGCATTCTACAACGAAATACATGGATGGTCATGCAGTCTCAGTAGGTGGATGTGTCATCGATAGTGGTAATTTTGACTGGATGAAAGAGAAAGAGAAATTCCCGGGACTGACAACACCAGATGTGTCTTATCATGGAATTACCTATGCAGAAAGATTTGGAAAAGGAGCTTATATTACAAAAGCGACCGCACAGCTGATGCGTGATCTTGGTTCGATCCAGGCACCTCAAAATGCATTTTATATTAATCTCGGTCTGGAGACTCTGCATCTAAGAATGAAGTGCCATGCAGAAAATGGACTTGCTGTAGCAAAATTTCTAGAAAGCAGTGATAAAGTGGCATGGATCAATTATCCGGATCTGCCGGGAAATCCAAGCTATCAGCTTGCAAAAAAATATCTGCCGAATGGCTCCTGCGGTGTACTTGCATTTGGAATTCAGGGTGGAAGAGCTGCTTCTGTAAAATTCATGGATGCCTTGAAGCTGGCATCTATCGTTACCCATGTTGCTGACAGTAAGACATGTGTCCTGCATCCGGCGAGCCATACCCACAGACAACTCACAGATGAGGCACTGCTTGCGGCAGGAATAGCACCGGATCTGATCCGACTCTCTGTTGGTATCGAGAATGTTGAGGATATAATTGAAGATCTTGCACAGGCATTGGAACAAATCTAGAGAGAAATCTAGAGAGAATAACCTGGCGGCAGGGAAAAGATCTTCATCAGGCTTGTGGCGAACTCTTCCGGAGATTTTCTGTCGGAATCCGGCTCCTTTAACCATGCCTGTATACAGGCTATTGCGCCAGATTTATAGAATAAGAATGCATATTCAGCATCCCTTCTGGAGTCAAAGAGACCACTTTTGATCCAGCTGCTGACCATTTCTTTTCCATGCTCATCTAACACATTGGTCACAAATCCCGCTTCCATATTGTCGAGATAGATTCGATAGAATTTATTGTGCTCATTGACCTTGGTCAGCATTGCACAAAGTCTCCGGTTCAGGACCTGGGACTTTGGGGTGCCTTCGCTGATCAACTCTTCGATCTTGTGATTTTTATAAAGATCCTGCTCAAAATCTCTGAGGAGAGAGTAGATATCCTCATAATGACTGTAAAAAGTAGAACGGCTCACATTTGCCTGACTGCAGATATCTTTTATCGTTATTTTATCAAAAGGTGTTATCAGCATAAGCTCCAATAGCGAGTCCTTCAGAATTTTCTTAGTTACCTGAATCCTTATATCAGTTTTCATGGCGCCTCCGGATAAAAAAGGAAAAATGTAATTTTTTCGTACATATTTCAGTATGTTGTCTTTTATAGTACAAAAATCCTGTAATCATGGATTGATTTCTAGTTTTTATCATATTATCATACATGTGTACGATTATACAACTCGTGACTGAAAATAATTGGTCATGTGAAGGAGGATTTATGAAATATCGGCAGGTAGTAAAAAAATTATTAACATCAGGTGCTGCACTGACTTTGTCAATATCGATGCTTACAGTTACTGGAACCCCAGCACTTGTTTATGCAGAGAGCCAGAGTACACAGACCTATGTTCCAGCGGAAGTGATAGGAGCGGAAATAACAGAAGATACGGAATCGGCAGTGGTGACATCAGCTGAGAGCGAGGAAGAGCTTGCAAAAATGGATGCCGTATATGATAAAGAGGAAGTTGTCTACGGAACACTGGATTATGACGGTTCTTTGAACGAGCTCTATGTCGTAAACCAGTTCGATGTTTCCAGTGCTGGAAACATCATTGATCACGGCAATTATGATTCCGTGCAGAATCTGACGAATAACAACGAAATCATTGAGGCTGATGGCACCTATGAGATGGTATCTGAAATAGGAAATTTCTATTATCAGGGAAATATGAGCAATGGCGATCTGCCTTGGGATATTAAAATCGAGTATCTGTTAGACGGAAAAGAAATCGACGCAGCTGAGCTGGCTGGCAAGAGCGGTAAACTGGATATTCATGTCACAACGACACAAAATGATAATGTAGATCCAGTTTTCTATGAAAACTATCTGCTTCAGATCACATTTACACTGGACAACGACAAATATTCTAATCTGTCAGCAGAGGATGCAGCAGTGGCAGCAGCTGGTGAAAGCAAACAGATCAATTATACGATTATGCCGGATAAAGATGCGGATATAACCATCAGTGCAGACATTACAGATTTTGAAATGGATGGAATTTCGATTGCCGCAGTCCCATTCTCCATGGCAGTGGATCTGCCGGATACAAAAGAGATGACAGATGGCCTTACAGAACTCTCCGATGGAATCGCCGAATTAAATGATGGAACACACAAGCTTGCAGATGGAGCAGATGAACTGGAATCGGGAATGGTTACACTGCGAGATGGAATTTCGGTATTTGACACAGGTGTCCTTAGTTTTTCACAGGGTGTGCTTGGAATCAATTCCGGAATACAGAAGGTAGATGACAGTATGGAAGAGTTGAACGATGGTGCAAAAAGCCTGGCATCAGGCTCACAGACCTTCTCGGATGGACTGTCTCAGGCTGCAGGCGGCGGTTCGGCACTGGTTCAAGGTTCCCAGAGCATAGCGGCAGGACTTTCTTCGGCCAATGCGGCATTGACTGCTTCCGGTATCAATACTTTGAATGTGGCAGCAGATCCGTATATACAGTCACTTTACCAGGCAGTCATGGCAGGGTTTATCACAGATGCTCAATATCAGGCTATCGTTGCTGCAGTAGGAACAGTCGGAGGTCTAAATGCCGGATATCCGGAATTTGAGGCGGGATTAGAGCAGTATACTGGTGGTGTCAGCCAGCTTGCAGGCGGCTATTTGGAATTGAACAGTGGAATCGCAGTCTATGCACAGGGAATGGATCAGTTCAAGAATGGATTTACAGATCTTGCAAATGGATCGGCAGAGCTTGCTGGAGGAACCTCTGCCTTTATTGCGGGATCAAATCAACTTGCAGCAGGTGCAGGGGAATTCACCAATGGGCTTTCGACCTTTACGGACGGAGTATCGGAGCTGTCGGAGGGTACCCAAGAGCTGGCAGATGAGACATCAGACTTGCCTCAGCAAATGCAGGATGAAATTGATAAAATGATCGATCAGTACGAATTCAACTTTGAACCTGTATCCTACATATCAGAAGAAAATAAAGACACTTCTGCAGTTCAGTTCGTCATTACGACTCAGGCAATTGAAATCCCTGAGGCCGAAGAAGAAACAGTGGAAGAGCCAGAGGAGACATTTTGGGACAGAATCATGAATCTCTTCAAGGGCACTACGAATTAGAGCAGAAGGGATGAGAACATGGATAAAATTGTAGATTTTATAATTCGATTTAAAAAATCGATCATCATCACTTTTTTTATAATTCTGACAGTGTTTGGGTTTGCAGCACTTAAAGTTGAAATAAACTATAACATGATTGATTATTTGCCGGAAGAGGTAAACTCTACGGATGCATTAAATATACTGGATGATAACTTTTCCAATGGGATTGCCAATGCTTTCGTCATGATTCCCAATGTTACACTGATGGAGGCTGCGGAAGAAAAGGAAAAGCTTACTGCCATCGAAGGGGTTGAGGATGTCCTCTGGATGGATGATGTTCTTGATCTGACGACACCCATTGCAATGTTGGATCAGGATACGGTGGAGTCTTATTATAAGGATGGAAATGCACTATACACACTGACGATTCAGGACGGAATGGAAAAGGAAGCAGTAGCTGGAATCTATGAGCTGATTGGCGAGGATGGCAGTCTGATCGGAAGTGCAGCTATGTCGGCCTTTTCCCAAAGCATGGCACTATCGACTTCTGTGAAAGCCATTGTGGTACTGGGAGTTCTGATCCTGCTGATTCTGATTTTGACGACCAAAAGCTGGATTGAGCCCCTTCTATACTTTTTTACCATTGGTACTGCAATCGTAATTAATCTTGGCATGTCGATTTTTTCTGGAGAGATGTCATTTGTGACTCTGTCAGTCACACCGATCCTGCAGCTGGCAGTCTCGCTGGACTATGCCGTATTCCTCTCCCACAGCTTCGAGGCAAACAGGGATAAGACTTCGGATGTGAACGAGGCAATGAAGCTGGCCATGAAGGACTCGTTCAAGTCAATTTTCGGAAGTGCGGCCACTACATTTTTTGGCTTTATTGCTTTAATGTTCATGGATTTCAAGATCGGTCCTGATATGGGTGTTTCCCTTGTACGAGGCGTCGTGATCAGTTATCTGTGTGTTATGATCTTTTTACCAGCTGTCATACTTTGTATCTATAAGTTGCTGGATCGAACCAAACACAAAAGCCTTCTTCCTGATTTCCACACAGCAGGTAAGGTTCTGGTCAAGATGAGGATGCCGATCCTGATTCTGGTTCTGCTGCTGGCCTTTCCGGTATTTCTTGCACAAAAGAACAACGAATTTCTATATGGAACTGGGGAAGCTGAGCCGGATAGCCGAATCGGACTAGACGAAGAGAAAATCGAAGCCGTTTTTGACAATTTAAATACCATGGTGGTCCTGGTACCTACCGGTGATTCCACCTCGGAGATGCAGCTGTGCGAGGATCTCGAAGCACTGCCCTATGTCAAAACAGTGACATCCTATGTCACGATGGTAAGTAATAAAATCCCGGAGGAATTCCTTTCAGAGGAAATCGTCAGCAACTTCTATTCCGAGGACTATGCTCGAATCATTGTAGGAACGACACTGGATACCGAAGGTCAGGCTGCATTTGATGGAATGGAAGAGATTCGCCAGACTGCGGCACAGTACTATGGTGATGAGGTATATGCTGTTGGAGAAACAGCAAATATGTACGACATGATGGTTACAGTTCAGAGGGATAATCAGGTGGTCAATATGATCACACTGGTAACGATATTCCTGGTTCTTTTGCTTCAGTTCAAATCCCTGATTCTGCCGGTGATCCTGATTTTTACGATAAAGGTCGCAATCTGGATCAATATGTCAGTCCCATATTTCACGGGTGAGCAAATGAGCTATATCGGTTATCTTGTAGTAAGTGCGGTCATGATGGGTGCCACCATCGATTATGCGATACTTTTAACAGATAGATATATGAAAGAACGACAGCAAAAGCCCCCATTAAAGGCAATGCGGGATACCATCACGGACTGTATCAAATCCATGCTGGTATCTGCACTGACTATGACTTTTGCAGGGTTTTCTCTGGGAATGATTTCAAATGAAGAAATTATTCAGGTACTCGGAATCCTGATCGGAAGAGGCGGTGCTGTGGCATTTATACTCACCCTTACCCTGCTCCCATCCGTCCTTTTGGTCTTTGATAGATGGATTCCCTATCTGTCACTGGGTGCAAAATTTTATAATTTAGGGCGTAAAACCCCTATGTCTTTAGACTAGGGGATGTAAGCCTAACTGCTTTGGGATTCGATGTACTTTTGGATAGTTTCTTGGCTGACATAATCAATACTGCTAGAAAAGTAACCATCACTCCAAAAGGTATGTTCTTTCCTAAAGTGTTTTGACAAATAATTTTGATGTTGTTGCTAAATTCGATAAGTAGTTTGTTGTTTTAGCAACCTAACAAACTGCTCCACTTAGGAGAATATCGTATCAATAAATGAATGTGATCATTGACAATTTCTTGTTCAATGATTTCCCAATCATAATGATTAGCTATACGTTGAGTTTCTTGCTTGATGTATTCACCCAATCGTACAAGTAACTTCTTTCGATACTTACAAACATATATTAGGTGACACATGAGTAAGTGCTTACTATGATTTTCGGAGATATAATCCATCAAGCTTCTAGTCCTTTGCGGATTAGCTGATATACTGTCTCGGAGAATGTCTTAATATTGTGCTTTTCTTTGTATTCTTCATTTCTAACGAACAAATCAATTGGAAATTTGATTAATTTCGGTATGCGTTCCATTACCTTTCCTTTCTTGGTATAAATCATTGACATAGGTTCAAAATAAATATACTATAAGTATATACTAAGAAAGGAGTTAAAGTCAATGTTAATCAAAAAAGCTTTTAAGTATAGATTATATCCTAACAAAGAGCAAATGGAATTAATTAATAAGACAATCGGTTGTTGTCGCTTTGTAGCGAACTTCGCAATTTCTGAACAGAAAAAAGAAGAACGATATTGGGATATTACCAACGAATTAGTACAACAGGGATTTTTAGCTGAAAACAACTACAAGACAAAGTTTTTCAATAAAGTGCAATCAGTGAAAGATATTGTTCAGTTGAAAAAGTATTATACTTGGCTGAAAGAGGTTGATTCAATCGCTTTACAAGCATCCGTTGAGTATGTTGCCGATGCGTATTCAAGATACTATAAAAAACAAAGTGATAAGCCGAAATTCAAGTCCAAGAAGAATCCTATTCAGTCCTATACAACAAAAAACATCAATGAAAATATCAAGATTGTAGACAGATATATGCAACTTCCAAAACTAGGGCTAGTACGTTTTGCTAATTCAAGAGATATCCTTGGAACAATGAAAAGAGCAACTATTAGCAGAGCATCTAGTGGCAAATATTTTGTTTCTCTATTAGTGGAAACAGAAGTCAACAAGCTGTCAAAGACGGGTTCGGTAGTTGGAATAGATGTTGGACTTGCTAAATTTGCCACTCTATCAAATGGGATTCAATATGATAATCCTAAGTTCTTTCAATCACTGGAAAAGAAATTGGCTAAAGAACAGCGTATCTTATCAAGAGGAACGAAAGGCGGTTCAAACTGGAACAAGCAACGCATTAAAGTGGCTAGAATCCATGAGAAAATCGTTAATTGTCGCACCGATTATCTTCAAAAACTTTCTACCGAGGTTGTCAAAAACCACGACATTATTGGAATGGAAGATTTGAAAGTTAAAAAGATGCAACAAGCCAAAGATTTGGCAAAAAGTATCAGCGAGGTGTCTTGGTATCAATTCAGAACGATGATCGGCTATAAGGCTGAATGGTATGGTAAAAAGTTGGTATTAGTAAATCCAAGCCATACATCACAACGCTGTAATCATTGTGGGCATACAGAGAAAAGTAATCGGGTGTCTCAATCAAAGTTCGTATGTAAGGCATGTGGACATACAGATAATGCCGATAGTAACGCTTCAAAAAATATAGAATTACTGGCATTAGTAATCTAATATCACAGTAATTC
>JBKECO010000045.1:0-21200 GCA_047974745.1 Lachnospiraceae bacterium | reverse complement strand
ATAAAGGACAGAAAACCGCTCCTCCTTAATCGCAGGAAAAACAATATCTGCAAAATCTTTGCACCAGGAATTCATAATCATTTTTTGTGTTCTTGGTGTTTGATTGAGAAAACTGTCATTCAGAGTAATCTGTTGTGTTTGATTTGTTTTAAAAGACATGTCCTGTACCTCACCTTTTCATATGCCTTTATTATACTATATTTGGTGAGGATTTTGATGACTTGGTGTCTACTTTTGACACCTTAACCATACTTTATAAACTTAATTCTGTTCTTCCAATCAAGTCATTCTGAAGGAATTTGTTCAATTCAACAAAATATGCACTATAACCTGCAACTCGGACTAACAGGTCTTTATAGTCATCTGGATCTTCCTGTGCTGCTTCTAAAATTTCCCTGCCTATAATATTGAACTGACTATGCATCACTTTTTTATCTACAATTTCATCCAGCAAAGCAATTAAATTGTCACGGCCATTTTCACCTTCAAGACTGGACGGAGAAAATTTCCAATTCATCAATGTTCCATTGGTCGCTCTCATATGATCTAATTTTGCCACAGAATGCAGCATCGCTGTAGGACCTAGAATATCATGACTGCCACTTGCATTGTGGCAGGCGCCTAGACAATCTGCAATTGGTTCTCCAGCCTTACGACCATCTGGTGTAGCTCCTAGGAACATACCCAGCGGTACATTGGATGAAACGGTATACATACCTGGCAGGAATTTACCCCCACGTGCATTTGGCTTTTCCTCCACATGCTTACAGTAAGTATTAAATGCCAGTTCCGCAAATCGATCTGCATAATCGTCATTGTTGCCATAGTGAGGAATTTTATCACTGTTCACCTTCGCATATAGTATCTCGTGGCCTTCCCAGTTGCTATTGAGGGCATCGATATATTGCTGCCCTGTTATCTCTTTATCTTCAAAAACCAGCTTATTGATCGCTGCCATGGAATCTGCAATATTGCCGACACCTGCACCCTGAGGACCTGTAAAGTTATAGATAGCACCACCTGCTGACACATCGACACCTTTCTCGATACAGCCATCCATCACAGCTGAAAGGAATGGTAATGGCTTTAATTCCTGATGTGCATAATCAAGTTTGTTCAACATGGATAAAATATGTCCGGTCCAGTACTCCATTTGCTGATCGAAGGAGGCAATCAATTCCTCCATGGAAGAAAACTCGCTCAGGCTTCCGGTATCAATACTTAATGATTTGCCGGCGCCTGCACAAATTGCGTGTCTAGGGCAGGCTGTGCTGCATCCAAAGCATCTTCCATGATTAAGTGCCATTTCTAGAATTTTGATAGAACTTACGTAGGCAGCGTCATGCCATCCGTATTCTCTTCCGGCAACGTCTGGTTCTACGCATCCTAATACATTGTAATCTCTCGCATGTGCAAGGCTTCTTCCTGCTGACAATGAGGCTGGAATTGCAACTTCATCGTTAAATACCTTCGGCTGACCTGTTCCGATCCTCAGTACGTTTGCCAGCTTTATTTTGAAATCCTCTGGCGTATTTTTATGAAGTCTTACTGCGATCCATGGGGTGACAGTTCTTGTATGTGCATATGCATCAAGCACCATAAATGTCACATCGTTTGTTGCATCCTTCCCAAATTCATCTACACCACCAATCGTTAGGCTCTCGCCTCCCATGCCTCTGCCGGCAGCTGCTAATGTAGTACCAATATCTCTGAGCTTGGTCGGTGTTAACATTTTTACAAAAGAGATTTCGATCAACTCCAGCATTTCTGCTTTTGTATGCACACCATTTTCCAGATCTTTTTTATAGAAGGGATACATATATTGATCAAATCGACCAAAGGAAATCGAGCTATTTGCTTCGATCAGTGTGAAATTCGTTGTAAAGATAAATAACTGCATTGCTTCATGAAAATCTCTCGGAGGATTCGTGGAGACCCAGTTACAGTTATCGGCGATTTTAACCAACTCTGCCTTTCTTATGACATTCCTTTCTTTTTTGGCCTTTTCTCTTGCCAAATTGGCATAACGATTCATAAACTCTATACATGCATCTAAAGTGATGATCAGACTTTCATAAAATACAGACTGACTTTCGGATAACTCATTTGCTGCTTCTAATTCGCTCCGTCTATCTAGGACAGATTGTCGAATTCCCCCATATCCCTGTTCAAAGACTCTCTCGTACCTTGGAACAGTATGACAGACTCCTGCATTCAGGAACATTCCTGGTAAATATCCACATTTGCATTGCAGATGGGAAAATGCGAGTTCTTCTTCCGACATTCTTGAAATTGTCAGTTCTTCCACTGTGTTATCTTTCCAGTACTCTGCGATACTAAGCAGATCTTCTTTCACCTTGTCCGTTGCCAGGTATACATTGTCTGCTCTTTGATCCCAGGGAGCGTTTTTAATTTCTTCCGGTATCCATCTGTAGCTGTACTCGGGAAAAATTGGTGAAGACCTTAGCGGCGCTGCAATTTCGCCCACTAATAATTCATCTGGATATATGTTAATCGTTACATTTCTTAAAATATGAGCATAGGACTCTGCAATGACAATGTTCTTAGGTTTGCCTTCATGCTTTTTAAAGGCTTCTGTCATCAGCAGTGCTCTTTGTGAGTCAACTGTAAAATCAACTCCGAATGCGTACTGTTTTAATTTGTTCACCCTCTCAAAAGGTGAAAGGTCGCTCCCCATCGATGTACTTCCAACTCCCCAGACTTTGTCGATCGGTTCATCCACACATGGTGCATTGTTTACTGGTCTTTCTTTTACAGCCATAATAAAAACCTCCTAGACTTGCTATTGTTAGTAACTGTTTCACAATGTTTGTTTATATTTTAACAATATCAACGAAGGCAGCATCTGTAAATCAACATTCTGTTGTATGCTTACAACTGGAATTTGTAGACTTATACTGTACTTGTTCTCCATTTACATGATCTGAACAACAAGCTATACTATTATCAGGTACTTCTTAACTTTATTAACTACTCATTTATGATTATTTTATTAAAAAAGGTGGTTTTCTTGAATATTACTTTAGTAAGTTCCTTTGTATACTTATGTGAATACAAAAATATCTCAGCAGCAAGTAAACATTTGAATATCTCACAGCAAGGTTTGAGCAAACAGTTGATCACACTTGAATCCGAACTGGGCGTATCGCTATTTGAGCGTACCAACTCTGGGGTAAAATTGACAAAATGCGGAGAACATTTAGAGCCAGTTTTTCGATCCATGCTAGAGAATTACAATGAAGTTCTTAATATTTCACAGAAATACAACAAAAAAAATAACAACACGATCCGTTTAGGTTTAGGTCATGGTGTTACTTCTGCAATTGGGCTAGATTTTTTGACAGCCTTTCAAATCTCAAATCCCGATATAGAGGTCGATGTTATCGAATTGTATGATGATGAATGTCATGAGGCGCTTTTGCATGATATGCTTGACTTCGCCTTTTTAGTAAAACCATTTTCCACTTCGAATCTTGATGTAGATCCAGTTTATTCTGATGTTCCCTGTGCAATTATAAATGCGAACCACCCTTATGCTAGTACAAAAAAGGCTCTGTGCATTAAAGACTTACATGGCGAGCCACTTTTGATCCTGAGCAAGAAATATGCCATGCGGAAGAGATTTGATGAACTTTGCTCTCAGAATGATGTCAAACCACACATTTTATTTTCGACGAACTCTGTATCAAGTTATATCGACCTTGCAAAAGATACCTGTGCGATCGCTTTGGTGGTGAGATTCCTGACCAAGTATCTGGTAAGTGAGAATGTTGTCGTCGTCCCATTAGAGGATGGACCTTTGTATGAAGTCTGCTTTTGCAGGAGAAAGGATCAAGAATCTACGAAGTTCTTTCGTATCTTTAATAAATTTGTAAAAAACTATTTTCATCCCCCTGTTTCACAGTAGATCATCTTGCTTTTTTTCAAAATATTGTTCATGATAGAACTTATAATAATGAATTTGCAAACAGCTCCTCCTGTAACAATATGCAGTGCATGGTATCTGTTTCCAAATTCTGTGAACACGAGCAAAAAGAAGGGATGAATCAAATGAGAGATAATCTTCGTAACACGATCGAATTGAACCCAATTTATTCAAGACCCGGGGAATCCATACTGGCAGAAAAGTACAAATTGCCAAAAGAATCGATGTTACCTGAAACCGCATATCAGATTGTTCATGACGAATCCATGCTTGATGGAAACGCTCGTTTAAATCTAGCGACTTTCGTTTCTACATGGATGGATGAATCGGCAAACAAACTTTACACAGAGACTTTCGATAAAAATGCCATCGATAAGGATGAATATCCCCAGACTGCTGCTATCGAAACCTATTGCTGGAGAATTCTGGCAGAATTATGGCACTCACCAGATCCTTCCAATGCAATCGGATGCTCAACCACAGGCTCGTCTGAGGCATGTATGCTTGGTGGTCTTGCCTTAAAACGGCGCTGGCAGGAGCTTCGGCGTAAAGAGGGAAAGCCGACAGACCGCCCAAACCTGATCATGAGCTCTGCTGTTCAAGTCTGCTGGGAAAAATTCTGTAATTATTTTGAGGTGGAGGCACGATTTGTTCCCATTAGTCTTGAGCACAAAGTACTAGACGGATATGATTTGGAAAAATATGTTGATGAGAACACAATCGGGCTGGTTGCAATTATGGGCGTGACATATACAGGCATGTACGAACCTGTTGCCAAAATATCAGCTGCACTGGACGAAATTGAGAAAAGGACTGGTTTTGATATTCCGATCCATATCGATGGTGCTTCAGGTGCAATGATTGCACCTTTTGTACAACCAGATCTCCAATGGGATTTTAAAATTCCACGTGTATATTCTATCAATACATCAGGGCACAAATATGGGCTTATCTATCCGGGACTTGGCTGGATCGTTTGGAGTAAGAAAGCCAATCTTCCAGAAAGTCTGATTTTTAAGGTAAGCTACCTTGGTGGTGAAATACCTACTTTCGCTATCAATTTTTCCAGACCTGGCGCTCAGATCCTATTGCAATATTGGGCATTTTTACGCTATGGCTACGACGGCTATAAATCTGTTCAGGTTTCTACGATTGAGGTTGCTCGCTATCTGGCAAAAGAGATTGCTAAAATAGAACCGCTCACTCTATGGAATGATGCATCAGATATCCCGGTTTTTGCATGGATGCTGAAACATGATGTCTCCAGAAAATGGACTTTATATGACCTGTCCGATCGGCTGCGCATGCACGGATGGCTGATTCCTGCATACTCTATGCCATCCAAATTAACAGATTTTACTGTACAGCGAATCGTCGTTCGAAATGGTCTTGGAATGGATCTTGCCGATAAACTTCTCAGCGATATCCGCAAACAGATCGAATTCCTGGATGCATTAAACACAGCTTCACCCACACCACCTAATTCCGGATATCATCACTAAGTTTAATCTATACATGAATTTTTGAGTAACTAGTTCGCAGGCTGTAATTTGTCTGAGAATAGCAATGCTCCGAAATAGGTCACTGAATTCGGTCCGTTATTATAATTGACTCCTGTCATTTTAGCCAATTCACCCACCATGATTCCGTACCCTTCCAACGAATGCTGCATTTGATCAGGAAACCTGCAGGGAGCATCCGGATAGGTACAGTCTGAGCAAAGTTCGCAGCTTTCATTCGACAGAACCAGATAATCCTCTAAAAAGGGACTTACCAAGGCATCCACCTTTAAGGCAAGCTTTTTGAAATCCTGTATTCCCTGTATCATTCCTTCATAATCAAAAGAATCTTCCAGGTCATATTTTCCGGTAAACACAATCATGGTGTCATAGGATAAGCATCTGGTGCGACATTCTTCCACAGTACCTACTGCGGGCGGACAAGCCCAGCTCGTTCCATACTTTCGGCAGGTGTTGTCTGCGCAGATATCTCTGACTTCCTGTAAAAATGTGACCTTTTTTGGATGGGTTGTACCCGACTGATATACTCCCGCATCTTGCATCACTTCCAGTATTTGCTCTAACATGTTAGTCCCCTTCCATCTCATACTCAACAAATGCAAATTGCTTACTGTCTGCTGACCAGGAATTCACATTGATAGAACCCTGTCCTCCAAAGAAAGAATGCAGAATTACCCGATTACCTCCATTGGCATCCATTCCCCACAATGCGACCTGCATATTGGGTAAGTGCTCCTGGGGTTCGAGATCCCCTTTTCGGTAAGACAAGTTTACCACATTTTTTCCATCTGGTGAAACATGGGGGAACCAGTTGTTTTGTTCATCAAAGGTGATCTGCCTTACATCTGAACCATCACGCTTCATATTCCAAATCTGCATCAGTCCAGATTTTGTGGAATTATACCAGATCCGTTCTCCATCGGGGGCATATTCTGGCCCATCATAAAAATCACCCTCCGGAGTGAGACAGGTCTCTAGCCCACCCTCCACAGCTATTTCGTAGATGCCTCCTTCAAAGGAAGCTCCTGAAAGATTTCTCAATCCTGTATAGCTGAGGCTTCTCCCATCCGGCGAATACCCATGAAGAAAGCTGGGAGCTTCTCTGGTCACGAGCTCTGGTTCCCCGCCCTCCACAGGCAGAATATAGATCTGAGACATCCAGGAATTCTTTGGAGAATGGCTGATTGCCAGTTTTTTGTGATCTGGTGAGAGCACGTGATCATTATTACAGTTATCACAATTTCCGGTCTCTATTATTTCGCTGATCCCCTCTGCAATCTGGTGACGATAGATCCTTCCGTTTTGATTAAAAAGCAGTGTATTTTGATCAAGCCAGTTTGGTGCCTCAATTACTCCTTCAAATTTTGCGATCGGCATGGATTCTTTCGTATCAAGATCATAAATACACAATATACTGTTTGTGCGATCCCGCCTGTGAATATAAGAGTTTAGCAGCTTCACTGACTCCGCCAGATCCTCCATAAAATCAGTATCACTCCTGTCCTGATCTATGATCTGCGGAATTCCAAGCGCTCTGGCAAAAGCAAAACAGGAAAAGCTGTCCACGCTTCCTTTCCCTAGAACAATATGACAGTTCTCCTTATTCAGATCCTTCACTGCCTTGATATCTTTGTAATGAAGTGAGCGTATCCTGTCCTGATTCCTCCATAAAAATGGTACTGGATCCACTCCTCCATAGAGCAACCATCCCACATCGGGCTGGGCATATACAAGTCCTTCGCATTCCATCAGTATCCATTCGTATGCACTTTTCCCCTCTATCTGAAATCTGACTTCACTGTCTGTATTGTGCAAAAGCAGCATCAGTCCAATTTCTTTCAGCATGTCTGCATACCGTTTTAACTTCTGTGCGAAATCCCGATATCCTGCCTCATCAAGATCAGGGGGTGAACCTAACACGATCTGTTTTATTCCGTATTGTTTTGCCAATCCCTCAAGCTCCTGCTGATAAAGCAGCAAATCATCTGCCAGAATGTGACATGAGGTCGGCTGTAAGTCATATGCTTCCATCAGAGGATAGTATTCTTCGAATTGTGCAAGTGTCAGAAACTGCTTCTGCCGCTCCTGCAGCTCCAGAAATGTAATGCATGGCTCCACACTGGTATACCCATCAGTTTTCAGTTTTCTCAGATAAAACTCTGGGTTTTGTTGAAAGATCGGACCACCACCAAACATATTACATCCAAAATACATAGTCTCCTCCTTTTTAAAATGCAATGACGCTCTCTTCAATGACTGGAATTGGAACTGCTGAATGAAATCCACGTTCCAGAGCTTTTGGTATCTCAAAGTCAGATTTCATCTCATAGAATTGTCTGCTTTCAGAGCTGATCTTAATTCCGTGCAGAACCTCAAGGGCATGATACCCCAATTCCTTACTCGCTCTGTTTGCTCTTCCCAGTCTGATTGACCAGGCCATTTCGGCTGCTCCAAGTCCTCGGCACTCTTCTCTGAAGGGATGGCATTGTGGCAGGATACGCACTTCATCTTCTCCATAAAGTAGAATGCGGACATCTCCGCCGAACATATTCGGATCACTCATATAAAGTATTCCAAGTGTGCCATGAATCGTCAGTGCTGGTCTTTCCGGGAAGGAAAATACCGAATTGGAATCAAATAAAAGACTACCTACTGCACCATTTTTAAACTGCAGACTCCCGGCTACCAGATTCTCGGATTCGATCACAAGCTCCTTACCAAAATTGCTGATGAATTTCCCCTTCTGTATGGGATTTCTTGTCTCAATAAAGCCTGTTACAGTTCTGACAGGGCCAATGATATTCAATAGTGCTGTCACGTAATAGATTCCTACATCAAAGCCAATTCCCGCACCCTTCTTCAGTCTGGAAGAAAAGATCGCTGAGGACAAGAGCTGGTTCCTTGTCAAAACGCCATAGCATGAAGTTACTTCTCCGATCATCCCGGAATCAACCGCAAATTTTGCTGTCTGAATAGCGGAACCCAGAAAGGTATCCGGTGCCACTCCCAGATATCTACCTCTCTCATTCGCGAGCTCTACCAGTTCTTTTGCTTCTTCAAGCTCGATCGATAAAATCTTCTCAGTATAGACATGTTTATCTGCCTTTAAGAGTTGCTTATTGATCGTATAGTGCGCTGGAGAAGTCGTCAGATTGATCACAAGCTCAATGGCAGAATCCTTCATTATCTCACTCATGGACATAACTGTAAGACCATAGGTGTCGGCTGTCTCTTTCGCCTTCTCCTCATTCAGATCACAGCACGCCGTCACATCAATAATTGAAAATTTCTGTGTGAGTGTGTCCAGATATGCTTTGCTGATCATCCCACAGCCTATGATTGCCGTTTTCATTTTTCCAGGTAACTCGTTCATAAGAATTCCTCTGATTTTGTGAACTAACATTAGTTAAGGTATCAAAACACCCTGTTTAAAACTATAATCTTGGCACTACTTATCTTGGCGCTATACTTCTTCTATCTATAAAAATCGGTCTTACAGTATATCGAACCGGTTCACGCTCTGGATCTTTCGTTCGAGTCATCAGCAGATCCATTGCCTGCACTGCGATCTCTTCCAATGGCAGCTTCATTGAACTGATTCCTGGAGCAGTAAAGGCAGACAAGGTATTATCATATCCAATAATAGAAAGTTCCTGTGGCACTCTGATCTGCTCTTCATAACAATGCTGAAGCACACCACAGACTAATATATCTGATGTGGCAAAAATTGCTGTTACCTTTGGATCTGCTCGAAAAATATGCTTCGCTGCCTGTTTTCCTTCTTCCACAGTATACTCGTTGGCTAAGTAGATCCGGTTATCATCTGGTATGATTCCTGCTATCGAAATTGCCTGCCTATATCCCTCTAATCTGAGGTGCTCTACTTCATGTTTTGGCGTAAGTCCGATAAATCCAATCTCTTTATGTCCGTATGAAATTATACGATTTACTGCCTCTGTTGAACCAGCAAGATCATCTACTTGAATAAAATCATATTTGTTACAGGCAAATTCCCTCTCCACGAACACGAATGGTATTTGGGCTTTCTCAAGTAAAGTAATATGTTCCTTTTTTATGAAGGGATTCGACGTTATGATCAAGCCATCGACCTGGCGGCTGATCAGTTCTTGGATCTGTCGCTTCGCTTCCTCTGGTTCCCGTTCGACTACAATAGTTATGATCTGGTATCCCAGCTTACGGGCTTGTATGTTTATCGATTTTGCGATTTCCTCATACAGCATATTCGAATTAAAAATTGTTAAATGTCCGATCAGCTTACTTTTACTTCCCTTGAGTTCCTGGGCAGTTCGATTGGGTATATAACCCTTCTCGCTTATGATCCGTTCGATTTTATTGCGGTTTTCCTGTGACACATAACCACTGTTGTGAATGACACGTCCTACTGTCGCAATCGATACTCCTGCCAGGTCTGCAATATCATTCATTTTCAACATGGAATGCAGCTCCTTTCGGTGTGTTAACGTTAACACATTATACCATGCAACAGATATTTTTGTAAACCTGATTGACGCAGGTGACATATTTCAAAAGAAAATACAGCTCCCACTTATGTGAAAGCTGTATTTGTGTTTACATACTAAATTGAAAGATCAAACCTTTTAAAAATCAAATGTACCAAACTTCCCATTGTTAAAGTCTTCATTTGCCTGCTGGAGTTCTTCTCTTGTGTTCATTACAAATGGACCACCTGCTGCAATCGGTTCATTGACTGGCTCTCCACTTAAGACAAATATCTTTGCATCGTTATGTTCTGCAGTGATCGATACTTCACCTTCCTCATTTTGAAAGAGAACAAAATCCTTTGCCTTACAGTCCTCACTGTTTACTTTTACATCTCCGCTGAGGATCAGTATACCAAGATTGTAATCGCCTGGTTCTGTCAGTGCGACGGTGCCACCTTTCTTTAAATCAATCGTATATATGTTCATTGGTGTGAAGGATTTTGCTGGCCCCACTACTCCATCATAAGCTCCCGCAACAACTGTAACAGATCCCTGACCATCTGGGAGCACGACTTTACCCATTTGCTCCTTTGTCATCGCCTGGTAGGCAGGTTCAGTCATTTTATACTTCTTGGGAAGATTCACCCAAAGCTGTATCATATGAAATACACCGCCTTTTTTGCTAAATTCTTTTTCATGGTATTCCTTGTGCATGATCCCAGAAGCAGCAGTCATCCACTGCACATCACCAGGATATATGATACCATGGTTTCCTTTGTTATCATGGTGTTCAATAGCACCTTCGAAAGCAAAGGTAACGGTTTCAAATCCTCTATGAGGATGCTGACCTACACCTCTCGGAGTCTCACTTGGGGTGAATTCTCTTGGAGCATTGTAATCCAATAGAATAAATGGTGTAAATCGTTCCAGTAGGTTCTGCCCTGATGGGAAGTAATTGCTTACCTCAAAACCATTACCTACCCAATGTGTACGAGGTCCTGTGAAAATCTTTTCAATTGCTCTGTTTTTTAACATATTGTTCACTCCTTTTCTCAAAAGTTTCCAAATTAAATCATTGCGAAGTACTATAGCTGTAATCCAACCTCATAATTCGATCTTTTATTACTAATTAGTAATATATGGCAAAATTTTTCTATTTCAGACCAGCTTTGTTGAGGATCGTCAGGAGTGCTTTCTTATCTTCCGAGGATAGATGTTCAAAGCTTTTTTCCAGATCCAATAAGTGCTCGGGGAAGATCTGTTCTACTTTTTTCTTCCCTGCCTCTGTGATTGATATTAAACTGGATCTTTGATCCTCAGGATTGACACACCTTTCAACAAGTTGATTCCTTTCAAGATTTTTTACAACAACTGTAATATTCCCTCCTGTGGACAAAAGGCTTTGGATGATCTGGGATATCATGAGTGGACCCTTGTGGTACAAGGCCTCAAGGACACCAAATTGTGCTATCGTCAGTCCTTCCTTCTGAAATATTTCAGCTGATCTTCTATGAACCGTAAGTGTTGTCCTGCTTAAAGCTATCAAGACTCTTAAGTTGAGATTGTTTTCTTCGCCATATGATTTCTTATTCATATGATCATATTACTACTAATTAGTTATATTGTCAATAGGGTCTCCATCTGGTCTTCGAAGTCCATGCTCTTGTAATGAATTGTGGCAGATTACAAAATCCCGCACTACTGCAATTGGGATTTGCAGAAATACGGGATCTTATGACATGATATCACTTTTTTTCTAGCAATACTGTCGTTCCTTCGGTAATTCCATTTTCATTAAATGCATCCACTCGAACATAATACTGTTTGTCTTTGATGAGTGCCCCAATCCTCTGGGTTGCACCAAATACCATATAGCTGTGATATAACTTATCTGGTGTATGTCCCCATAATATGTTGTATCCCATGACTTCGTTTTGCTCAATTTCCACCTGCATATCAAGATCATTTGTTCTCAGCGCCGTAAACGTTGGCACTTTCGGCTTTTCCCCATGACCTTTTCCAAACACACGTAGTCCTGATATGCATGGTTTCTGATCATATGGTACTTCTAAAATCGTTAATTTTAGATACCTGGCTTGTATTCCATCCTCTCTCACTAGAAAATCATGTGATAACTCTGTATAAACCTCAGATTTATCTTCAATCACAAAGTAATTTTTGCCATCTGCGGATCCCTCCAGTATCCATCTTGTCACGAGATCGGCCTCTTCAATGTAGCGAGCCTGAGTTGTTCCACGAATTGTACCGGGTGTAGGAATTTCGATTTTATCATCCGCAAAATTAATCTGGATGGCATTTACATCAAAAATTTCACCCAGGTCAACCCGAATCCATTCCCCTTTTTGGGTTGTTGAAGCTCTCCACCATGACTTAATATCTTCATTGAAAGCAAGTGATGGCTCATGCCCTACTTCACTGGAAGATGCCTCCGCCGCCTTTCCATAGCTTAACAGATACCATTTCGGATTATCCCAAGGCTTCATTTTCCCATTATCAACAGCCTGTGGCCAATCTCCATATCTTTGATTACAGAATAATTCACCATCCTTATCAAAACCTGCTGGCCATATGCCGACACGCCGTTCGAATTGATGATTCACACTAATTCGAATGGTACCTGTATGCCACAGATTGCCATGGTAATCCCATTCTGTTGAACCGTGACCTGCACCTGGGGCAAACCCACCTGGCTTATAAGAATATGGATTATTTTCTGCCAGTTCAAATGGGCCAAGTGGGCTGTTTGAAATATATACACCATCCCCATAAATATTGTATTCTGTACCAGGGCACGCATATTGCAGGTAATATTTCCCCTGATATTTATTCATCCAGGCCCCTTCGATAAATGGCTTTCTAGAAAACATTCCTTTGATGAGCGGAACTAAATCAGCTGGAATATCTGCTTCCTTATTGCCCTGTGATGCGAGAAACTGTTGAAAAGAAATCTCTATTTCTTCCTGTGATTTCGGAAATTCAATATTATCTTCTCCCATTCTTTCATAACCAATAGAATATGGATCTCCAGAAATAAGTTCTACTTTGTCTCCAATTGGCTGCATTGTCTCCAGATCTAATTCAACACCCCAAATTGGAGTGATATTGGAGCATCCCCAGTAAAAATAAATCCGTCCATCTTCGTCAGCATACAGATGTGGATCCCAGAAATCGAAGGTTCCCGGTATTTCCTCGTAAGGTCCCTCAACTATAGCTTTGGTTCGATAGTAATTGCAGATTTCTCCTCGTTTTGATGCACTAAAATAAACATAATCTCCAATCACACGAACATCTGGTGCATAATCATAGAGTGGAAGACTATCAGGCAATCTGTGGTTTGTCCATGAAACTAAATCTTCTGATTCCCAAACACCTAAAGTCATGGATGCAAATATGTAATACTTTCCGTGAAAGCAAATCATGGATGGATCAGCCGCCTCTCTTGCGACCTCAATCCCATTTCTCCTTTGATCCGCATTGAATTGATAGCGGTAATTGATGTTTACCGGATTGCAGTAATATTTCATAGACTTCTCCTTTACACTCTCACTTAACGGCTCCTTGATTCAATTGTAAACTCTTTCAACGGGGTTTTCAATGATCTGAAGGTAACACTTGTAACGTTTTACGTTTTCATATTATAATACTCCATATCAAAAAATCATAAACGAAAGGGGATCCATACAGTGGGAGGTATTTGTTATGCATGATTCCTATGCCGAGGTACAAAAGAAAATTACCAAAGATAGTATAGTTACCGCATTGCTGAAATTATTGAATGACAAAAATTTCAGTGAAATAACGATTACTCAGATAACAAAAGTCGCTGGCGTTTCAAGAATGGCTTTTTATAGGAACTACGTAACGAAAGAGGACATCATTTCCACCTATCTTGATGATATGGTATCTGATTTCTATGGTCGTTTTTCAGATTTAAAAGAACATTCCAAATATGATATTCTTTGCAACTTCTTTTCTTTCTTTAAAGAACGAAAAGCAGTTATCGAGATTCTGATGGATTCCGGTCTAATCTACATCTTTAGGCAAAAACTGAATTCTAGTTTACTGGATTTTTTTAAAGGTATTGAAGGAAAGAACGCACCAGAATATGGTACCTATTTTGCTCAATTTGAAGCAGGGGGACTGTATAATGTACTGATAGAATGGGTATCAAATGATACCGTAGATAGTGTTGAAACAATGGCAACACTGATTAGTGAATTTACCTGCTAATCAAAAATATTGATGATCACACTTTTTTGCAACCTGAACATCTAAAATTAGAGTTGAAACCGCCCAGCCAGTTTCAGTACTTTACTCAGACCTGGAAGAATTTCAAGTTTATCCTTCTTAATATTTTTAATTGCAATACGAACAACTTTCGTAACTTCCATAGTTGGCATGCTATTTTTTTCATCCTCAGGGTCGGTTCGATCTATCAATGCAGCTGATGTTTTTGGTGGAGCAAGTTCAAACACTTTAACATTCGTATCTTTCAGCTGTAAACGAAGGGTCTTTGTGTAAGCATGAAAACCAGCCTTTGCCGCACTGTAAATTGGTGCTTTTGGAAAAGTAATAAAAGCAAGCCCTGACGTCACATTTACAATGGCTGCTTCTGGCTTATTTATTAAAAGAGGTAAAAACTGGTGTACCATACGAATCGGTCCATTTAAGTTAACATCAATTTCACTACAGATCTTCTCGTACTGTGTATCGGTAAAATCTACTATACGCATAATTCCAGCATTATTTATCAATATATTTAGATTTGGGAAGTCTGTAGAAACTTTTGAATAAAGATTCGCGATTGATTGTGAATCACTCACATCACTTTGATATATATGAACTGTGGGTAGTTCCCGCTTCGCTTTTTCTAATTTCTCCATATCGCGTCCTGTAATAATTACAGTATTTCCCAATGCGATCAATTGTCTGGTCATTTCAAGACCTATTCCAGATGAACCTCCAGAAATCAAAATTGTATCTGATCTTAATTTCATAAATGGATACCTCACTTTCTGTTTGTATGTTACACATGTAACACACTGGCAGTGTACACATAATACGCTATGAAGTCAATAGAATATACCTCGTCTGTTACAAATTGGCAAAAACTGTAATGTATATTGCGATAAGGCGAAAAGATAGCCACAGACTTTCATGTCTGTGGCCAATTCTTTAAGTGGAGATAATGGGACTCGAACCCACGGCCTCTTGAATGCCATTCAAGCGCTCTCCCAACTGAGCTATACCCCCTTATTCGGACAACCCCTAGATTTATGCTGTTTTCCATTTAGATCACGCATCCTTTAATCGTCCTATAATCATCTTTTTCTCATTATACACTATATTACCCATTGTATGGCAATAAAATAAACCCAGTATTCGCATTTCTAATTAAAACATCAGAGGAATCTAGTACTGCTTTTTTCGGGACGTGGCTTCCAGTTCAGGAGATTTATGAACAACCTCTAGCAAACCATTGTCTATAATGTCATAAACGACGACATCACAAATCCACCCCTGGCACCTGCTTCTAGCAGCTCTAATATCTGTGATTTATTTAGTCCAATCCCTCCAATCGCATAGACTGGGATGTCCACATTCTTACAGATTTCCGACAGAAATTCTACCCCCTTAGGTTCCACACCTTTTTTGCAGCTGGTCTCATAAACATGTCCGGCAACGATATAGTCGGCACCATACCATTTTGCCGTGTAAGCCTCCTCGAGAGAATGAACCGATGTCCCAATCTTAGAAAAAGACGTCAATCCCTCATGATATTCTTTCAGTAATGGCAGTGGAAGATGAATGAAGGAGTGGTTTAAGATTTTCGCCACCTCAACAAAAGAATGCAGTATACAGGGAACATTATATTCGTTGCAAATAGTAATGACCCGCTCCGCCAAAACCGCATATTCCGCTTCGGATAAATCTTTTTCCCGAAGAACAACGGCCTGTGGATGGTAAACACAAATCCGTTCAATCTGCTTTTCCAGTGGAATCTTACACAGATGGCGGTTGCTGACGGCAACTACATATTTAAATAACTGCTCATCTTCATACATATAAATAGTCCTTCATCACGGGCTGTAAATTATGTTGACATAGAAAATCATATAGTTCACTAACTGTCCGGGAATCAGATATCTCAAATTGCGCATCGCCTTTATTGGCAATCGTATCCGAATGTGCGCCAATGCCGGTACTGACTCCTGCCGATATTTTTGTGGCAGCAATATCAACTAAATGATTTCTGACACGCTCATTCTCTCTGGTAGATATGATAATACTAGCATATGGCATAAATAACCGGAAAGCACAAATAACTTGCAATAGCTGCATCTCCTTGACCTCGCCTGCATTTATTTCATTGTGATTAACCGTTGGACATAGTCTGGGGCAGGAAAATGAGATTTCAGCATGAGGATATTTCCTTTGCAGCAAGTATGCATGTACCCCCGTTGCAAAAGCATCTTTTCTAAAATCATCCAAGCCTAATAATGCACCAAACCCAACACCACGCATACCGCCACGAATAGCCCGTTCCTGGGCATCAAAACGATAGGGAAACACTCGTTTATGCCCTGCCAGATGAACTTCACCGTAAGTTTTAACGTTATAGGTTTCTTGAAAAATTGTAACATAGTCAGCACCACACCTATGAAGATATTCATATTCCTTGGTATTTAACGGATATATTTCCACTCCAATAACAGAAAAATATTTTCTTGCAATCTGGCACGCCTCGCCAATGTAATCCACTGTAGATCTGCTTCTGCTTTCTCCGGTCAAAATCAATATCTCCTGCAGACCTGTTTTTGATACCATCTGCAATTCCTGTTCAATCTCTTCAAATTTTAGATGAGAGCGATTAATCCTGTTTTTGTAGTTAAAGCCACAATAAACACAGAGGTTCTCACAGTAATTAGAAATATAAACAGGGGTAAACATATTTATGGAATTACCAAAAAAACGCTGTTTTTCCGATTTTGCAACCTGTGCTATCGCTTCCAGTTGCATTAAGGCTGCCGGTGACAGCAACGCAGCAAAGTCATGTAACGAGCGGTTTTGACTTGCTATCGCTCTTTGCACATCAGCTTCTGTATAAGTCGAATAATCATAATTTTTTACCTTAGCCAACACCTGATCCATGATATCCGACTCCAGTATATCCATAGAGGGTTCATAAGACATCATATCGTTTTTCATTATCGAAACCATTGACTCTGCTCCTCCTTAACGCTTCCTTCACGTCTCTATAAATCCAGTCAACGGAGATGATGCATTTGCTCCGCACTCAAGAACACGCCCCAAACCTGACAGGTACGCACAGCGACCGGCTTCCACTGCCTTTTTAAATGCTTCGGCCATCAACGGAATATCTCCGGCAGAGGCTACAGCAGTATTAGCCATAACAGCAGCTACTCCCATTTCCATTGCTTCACAGGCTTGTGATGGGCAGCCAATTCCAGCATCTACAATGATTGGCACGTCAATTTCATCAACTAGAATTCGGATAAAATCTCTTGTAGACAACCCCTTGTTCGAACCGATCGGGGAGCCTAATGGCATAACACATGCTGCTTGTGCATCCACAAGTGCTCTGGCCGTATATAAGTCCGGATACATATAGGGCATGACAATAAATCCCTCAGCAGCCAGAACCTTTGTGGCCTTAATTGTTTCCTGATTATCTGGTAATAGATATTTCGTATCTCTCATTATCTCAA
The DNA here is from genome assembly GCA_047974745.1 of Lachnospiraceae bacterium. Classification (GTDB taxonomy): domain Bacteria; phylum Bacillota; class Clostridia; order Lachnospirales; family Lachnospiraceae; genus JBKECO01. The sequence goes on along the minus strand of JBKECO010000045.1, from coordinate 3,520 downwards.
TTTTGACAAAATCCCCACAGCCGATTTCTCTTGACAATCTGGCTATCCGCACAGCCTCATCCGCTGTCCGGGCACCTGAAGTATTTGGTAATAGGGTAATATCCCCAGGGATATAATCTAATATATTTTCTATCCCACCATCATTTGCCCGTCGAAGAGCAAGGGTGATCATCTCTACACCTGCACGTTCAATACAAGCTTTTACTAAACTCAAGGTGAATTTTCCGGATCCTAAAATAAATCTCGAAGTAAAATCGACTCCTCCTAGCCTAAAAATATCCCTTCTATTTTCCATACGCATCCTCATCTCTAACTTCATTCTGTTGTTTGACCTACTATCAGTCTAGTTATCATATTAGCCTGATGTGCTGCACATAATGCTACTCTTGGAGCCATCAAGCAAGTGGGGTCTTCGAACGAACTCATTGAATCTCCGCACAAGAATACTTTCTCGCCCAGACAACGAGTCACTATCTTATTGCTGCTTTCAAAACCTGCCATACCGGATGCCGCCACTACACATTTTTGAGGAAATAGCTCCACAATCCCATTGACTAACATTGCCTTTTCTTTTGGTTGGTCAAATGCTTCACAAATTATATCGTTTTTATCAAAAAGTGCAAACATATTTTCTTCATTAACTTTCAGGCAATCTGTGACCACATTTAGATATGGATTGATTTTATATATCTGCTGCAGTAATGCATCGGTCTTGTACATTCCAACATGCTCCATAAAATAATGTTGCCGATTCAGATTTGTCAGTTCTACCCTGTCATAGTCAATAAGATGAATCGTTCCCACTCCAATCCGTGCTAGCCAGATTGCAATGTTAGAACCTAAACCGCCTAACCCGGCAATTGCAACATTTCCTGCATACAGGCGTTTTTGCAGGCATTGCGTGTGCCGTTGGATGAGACCCTCATTCACTTCTTTATTCGTAAACAGATACATTTCAACCACCTCCAACAAAACAGACAATCTCCAGTCTGTCCTCACTTTGTATTACAGTTGTATCATATAGGCTTTTGGCAAGGATTTTTCCATTTAGCTCTATAGCTATTCTGTCTATTTTATATTTATTGGCCTTTAAATAGCCAAGAATCGTAACTCCCTCCGTGAAGGGTACTGCTCTGCCATTTACAAAAAACATAACTGTTTCCTCCTCATCCACTCATCATGAGCATCTACAATCTCTCCTTCTTGTCAATTCCCATAAAATAATTAACTCCTCTAGAACTTCATCAAAGTATTCATAAATGGGATAATCCTGTAGGTCAGACACTTATATGTTTTCGCTTTCATCCCATAAACTTGGGAAAAGGACTATAAAAAAAAGTCGTTCTGTGTAAGAATCTTTACACAAAACGACGTTACATATTTTTTCACGACTTTTCATTGCATGTGATCCCTACGTTGGCATTATCCAAATCAGGTTATAAAGGTCGAAGTTGATCACTTCCTCTCAGCCCGTTTACGAGCTCCCTATCTGCTTCTGATATTTAATTTTCTTAAGTTTATCACGGAAATATAGTATTGTCTACTGCTTTATAGTAAAAACCAGTTTAGTACTGTAGTTCACGCAAATACTCTGTTGGTGTCAATGTTTGGATCGGACTATTTTTAAAGTCCTTTTTGTTTCTAGACACAATAAAATCTATATTATTGCGAACACCGCAAGAAGCTAAAACTGAATTCTCAAAATCATCCATTTTTGATGCTAATGCAGATATTATGTCATCCTTTGTCACATTTAAAACATCAATGATTTCTAGAAGTTTGCCAATAGATTGTTTTGCTGATTCTGAATTTTTCATTTTCTTGTTGATAATATAAAAGATGTCTGTAATAGTGCTTGACGTAATATATCCAACCGTTCTCTCCAAAAATATACTTTCTAAAACAGAGAGAGAATCCGTAAAATGCGGAGATCTCTCTGCCATTACATCAATGATAATGTTCGTATCTATTAAAATTTTATTCATTGTCTATTAAGCCTTTCTTCTTTTGCGTTTATTTCATCATCTCCATCCGATGAAATAATTCCGATTAGACTATGCAATGAATCCCATTTACTTTTCGAAGGGTTACTCAATTTAGACACTACCTTTCCATTTTTTGTGATATAAATATCTTCTGTTAGAGATAATGTCAAATAATATGATAAATTGTTTTTTAGTTCTGTTGCCGTAATAGACATCACATCACTTCCTTTCCATATTCATTATATCACACAATGTACATTAAATCTATTGATTCGTACTATTGCATCAATATTATGTACATTATACTCTTTTGATTTTCTAACATTACTGCTCATCTGATGGTCTTTTTATTTCGCGTGATATGTATAATCAATTGATTAAACCATATGAAATTCAACTTGGACAAAAAGCAGTTTCAATGGGGATGATTGTAGAACATCATGTATGTGGTAAAGCGGAATCTATAATTTCCGATATAATTGAAACAGGTGCTACAATTTGGCAAATGGCTCAAAGCATGAACGATGTTGTCGAAGTACAAAAAAAAGTATGGTAATAAAATTATGGTTCACGGTGGCTGGGATTCATTTGGTTCTCATAATTTAGACAGTTGTACAGAAGATGAAGTTCGCAAAGAGGTTCGTCGTTGTATTGATATCTATAATAATCAAGGAAATTTGTTACTGATTTCTTGAGCTGTCACTGATCAGCTAACTTATACTGTAAATAGACTGCTCCTGATATTGTCATTTGGACGGATAAGTAAGCAAACACGCTGTTATAGGGCAGGTATGTAATATCTGTAAGAAGTACCATACGAGGATCATAGCATTCGAATTCACGCCTGAGAAGGTTGTCAGCTCCATTGTTTGTCCTGTGCCTCCTGAGCTTCACGAAATGGGATTGCCTTGACCCAGGCATAGTAACCACTATGTGAAACACCTGCGATATCGCACATACGGGCTATGGACAGTTTGGTATCACCATTTGTAATGGTTGTATAGATTATTTCAAATACACAAGAAGTATCGTTCATGGTGATGGAAATATAGACAATGCACAACTGGAACCCCTTATGCCGTGGTCAAAAGAACTTCCAGTTGATTGCTACAGTAAGCGTCGCAAGTGAGCGACGCTTAAATTAAGCATAGGCGAATGATTTGACGCTTACATGCAAAATGGAGTATATCTTCATTCATTTATAATTTAGGGCGTAAAACCCCTATGTCTTTAGACTAGGGGATGTAAGCCTAACTGCCCTGGGATTCGATGTACTTTTGGATAGATAGTTTCTTGGCTGACATTACCAATACTGCAAGAAAAGTAACCATCACTCCAAAAGGTACGTTCTTTCCAAAAGTGTTTTGATAAATAATTTTGATGTTGTTGCCAAATTCGATAAGTAGTTTGTTGTTTTAGCAATCTAACAATCTGCAATATGCTCCACTTAGGAGAATATCGTATTAATATATGAATGTGATCATTGTCAATTTCTTGTTCAATGATTTCCCAATCATAATGTTTAGCTATACGTT
>JBKECO010000047.1:0-4603 GCA_047974745.1 Lachnospiraceae bacterium | reverse complement strand
TAAGAAATCCACTCCTATCGATTGGGAGTATTCGGAATCATTCGCATAGCTACTGAATTCCCTTAAAACTTTCCCATATCTGCGCCTGGAATCTTCAGAGAACTGGAGTTTTTCCAATAATTCTTCAAATTCGTTGCACAGATCTTTTACCTTGATCTGCTTATTCATTGCAAGACCTCCTTGATTATTTAGTAGTGCTTGAAGCACCCTATTAATATCAAGAAGTATTATGACAAGCAAATCAAGTGGTAGTGGTTTATTGCACTGACAAACAAGAATAAACTTTCCATAAATACTTGCTTGTCATAATATATTTTATGTAAAGCTTTACATAATGTCTATAGCCATATGTTTCCGAGTAAGCAGATTGCAATGGCAGAGAGATTAAATTTTGAAAGAATGGAAAGTGAGGGCATGAACGATGAGTCAGAAGATACTAGATAAAAAGAATCGCTGGAGAAGCGTAAATGTTGGATTTCGGATGTCTCCAGAGGAGGAAAAAGAACTGAATGACCGTGTGAAATTATGTGGGATGCAAAAGCAGGATTATTTGATACAGAGTGCATTGTATCAACAGATAACGGTAAGAGGTCATAAGGCAATGTATGACGAATTTCGGAAGCATTTACAACATATCGAAAAAGAACTAATTCGTATTGAGAAAGCTTCAGACATGGAAGAGGAACTTCTTACTCCACTTCGAACAATTCTGGAGATTATGTCAGAAGTAAATAAATTGTAGGAGGAGCTATGGAAGAACAGAAAATTGAACTTAAGATGATTAATATGGCGGATATCATGGCAAGTCAGGTGGACTGGCTGTGGTATCCGTTTATCCCTTATGGGAAGCTTACCATTATTCAGGGAGATCTAGGAGATGGGAAAAGTACTTTGATACTAAATATTGCGGCTAGACTATCCAAAGGTGAAGGATTTGAAGAGGATATGACACCGATGGAGCCAATGAATGTGATTTATCAGACTGCTGAGGATGGACTTGCTGATACGGTAAAACCAAGACTTGAACAGGCAGGAGCAGATTGTAGTCGTATCTCTATTATTGATGAAAGTGAGAAATCCATTTCTATGGTGGATGAACGATTGGAGGAAGCTATTGTTAGGCAGAAAGCAAAGCTTCTGATATTAGATCCAATTCAGGCATATTTAGGCGGTGGTACAGATATGAATCGTGCTAATGAAGCTAGAGATATGACAAAGAAGCTTGGAGCATTAGCTGAAAAAACAGGATGTGCCATTGTTCTTATCGGTCATATGAATAAAGCTGGTGGAAATAAGGCGGCATACCGTGGAATGGGATCTATTGATTTTTTTGCAGTAGCACGAAGCGTCATTCTTGTTGGAAGAATTGAAGGTCAGGAGAATATGCGAGCGGTGATACAGATAAAAAATAATCTGGCTGCATTTGGTCATGCCAAAGCATTTGAACTTTGTGAAGAGGGATTTCGCTGGTGTGGTGATTATGAAATCACTGCTGATGAGGTTCTAGGTGGGATTGTTCCAAAAGGCAGTAAGCTTGAGCAGGCGAAACAGTTCTTGCGTGATTTGTCGGGTGAAAACGTGATGATTCTCAGTACAGAAATTATTGATCAAGCAAAGCAGGAGGGAATATCAAAGCGAACCTTAGAAACAGCCAAAAGTGAACTTGGAATAAATGCTAAAAAAGTCAATAACAGTTGGTATTGGGATTTGAGTAATGTTGAAGCATAGGGTATTTAGGAAGAACGCAACATTGCAATGTATCAAGATTTGCGGTCTTGGCTTTGCGATGTTGTTATTATAATAGGTCAAGATTGCAAAATGTAAGGTTGCAATTAGAGACTCCTTGCGGTGTTGCGGTCTTGAAATGAATGAAAGGAAATATGAAATCATGAAAAAACAGACCATATTTGAAAAATTAGAAATTGAATATCAGGAGATTGATGGGATATTTTATCCTATCTTATCTGTTCCTACAGAAGAAGAACAACTGAAAGACGTTGGAAAGTATGGGAGAATGTGGATTGGTCATATGAAGAGTATTTATCCGATTAGATATCGTAGTTTGGTGAGATTTGGAGAATTGAACAGCAAAGCAATGGAAGTAAATGAAGTTGCATATGAGTTGCTTGATGATATTGAAAGTAGCTGGTTGCAAAAGCACAAACCAAAAAATGCAAACTCTTTTATGGAGCAGCTACACCTTCGGAATCAAGCGAGGATGATGGCAGAAGAAATGGTGCTTCATGATGTAGTGTATCAATTCCATTAATATCACGTTCTCAGCTTGGACTAGGTGCAAAAATTGTGTTCGGAGGTTGCAATTTATGTGTCTATGTCCATGGGAACATTTTGCAAATTGTGATAGCATTTTATGCTGTCATTTTGGGGTCGTGATGGTAAAAAAGTGCTATCGTAGAGCCGATGTGATAGTAAAAAGTGCATTCACTCGAAAAACTTTAGTGAGTGCACAAAATGCTATCAAATCAAGTCGGTGATGGCATTATTTGCTTCAAATGGAGAAAGTGAAATCATATTGTGCTATCACTCGAATTAATATAGTCAATTGTGGTAGGAGTTCTTAATACCATATTTACGGATCGGTAGGACTTTGTCCTACCATTTGTATTTTTGACAGGATAAAGTTCTACCAGAAATTATTATATTAAGGATTTATTTATGATATGCGGAGTCACCATGGTGAGTCCGCCATATTTAACCCCGTAGGGCGCAAAACCTGTTTTATCAGGTTGCATTTTTGTCGGCAATGGCTCACGTAGTGGGACTTTGATGACAAAAGTGCTTTTGCGTTACTTTTGACAAAAGTAACAAAACTTTCCTTGAGAAATCATTCATTACGTGCCGTGACCGGCACTTGTTACAGATAAGAGAGGGTGGTGCGATGCCACAATAATTTGGAGGAGAAATGTATGGAGAGGACAATAAGTATTATGAATGGAGAAGGTTCCTTGAATCATAACAACAGAACATTTACTGCTGATAATGTGGATTCAAGTAGAACTGCTCTCAATGTAACTTTTATAAATGACAATATAAAAACAGTTTATCACGAATTGTTTGATCAGGCATTAAAAAGTTACAACGATAAACAAACACGGAAAGACAGGCAGATCAAAAACTATTATGAAAAGATTTCACGGAGTAAGCAGGAAAAAACTTTTCATGAAATTGTGATTCAAATTGGAAATAAAGATGATATGAATGCTCGTGATTGGAAAGGTGAAACTGCTAGAGATATACTGAGCGAATATTACCATGGATTTCAGAAACGCAATCCAAATCTAAGAGTATTTAATGCAGTGATTCATATGGATGAAGAAACACCACATCTTCATGTAGATTATGTTCCCTTTGTTGAAGAAAGCAGTAGAGGGCTGAATACAAGAGTTTCTTTAAAAGGAGCGTTAGCAAAGCAAGGTTTTGTTGGAAGCTCAAGACAGGATACAGAATGGCATCGCTGGGTTGAAGCAGAAAAGCGTGAACTTGCCGCTGTTATGGAACGCTATGGTGTGAAATGGAAGCACCTTGGTACGCATAACCAGCATTTATCCGTTTATGACTACAAAAAGCAGGAACGGATAAAAGAGGTTGAGGCTCTTGAAAAGCAGGTTGATAGTACAGAGGAAGAATTCCTTAAAACTAGAAAAATGCTTGGAATAAGCAAGCATGAACTGGAGAATCTGGAAACTATCAAGTCGATTGCCCAATTGGAGAATGAAGCTTTGGCGGACAAGAACAATCAGCTGAATAAGGAATTTGAAGATATAAATACTAAATTTATGGCTATGTCAGAGGCTGCCGCTTCTGTGGATTCAATAATGTATGAGGTTGATAATGGAAGAGATTATCAATTGGAACAGCCAACAGCATTAATGTCTGCAAAGAACTATAAGGAGAAACTTGTAGATCCATTGATAAAGAAGCTAAAGCAGCTGGTACGCACGGTTTATAGTAAGTATGCTGATTTAAAGGTGAAAATCAGACGAATGGAATTTGAAATGGAAACTATTTCGGAGAATGTGGCTGATCTTAGGAGACAGATAAAAGAAAAAGATGCTAGCATATCCACGTTACAGGTAAAGGCGGATAATTTTGATAAGATTGCAGAATATTTAACACAGGAACAGATTGATGAGATGATTAAGGCGGTGGAGGAGATTCGGAGAATGCATAAGCAGCAGAGGGAAATGAATAAGTATTATGAGGAGTGGAGGAAGAGAACATAGCTGAAAAACTACAAAGCTTAACTTTGAGTTTGTAAGGGTGTGTGATATAATATTCAATAGTTGTTTTAATAAAATGGATTACAAATATATATATTTTAAAGTACAAAATATGGTTAAGGTGTCAAAAGTAGACACCAAGTCATCAAAATCCTCACCAAATATAGTATAATAAAGGCATATGAAAAGGTGAGGTACAGGACATGTCTTTTAAAACAAATCAAACACAACAGATTACTCTGAATGACAGTTTTCTCAATCAAACACCAAGAACACAAAAAATGATTATGAATTCCTGGTGCAAAGATTTTGCAGATATTGTTTTTCCTGCGATTAAGGAGGAGCGGTTTTCTGTCCTTTAT
>JBKECO010000015.1:0-62484 GCA_047974745.1 Lachnospiraceae bacterium | reverse complement strand
CTTCCTCCAGAAGCTACTCTGGTAGGCACAATCCTCTGCTCAAAACCTTCATAGGCAAATGCTATTGTTTCTCATAATCAACTACCACCAGGTTTGTCATCGCACGAAATGGGATTCCGCCACCCCTTACTAAAAATAAGAGGCGAAATAGAAAATCACGGGATATGCGTGTCTTATTCAATTGTCATATTTCAGATCCTCAACACATCCCACTACTCTCTGAGCAAAGCTTATTGCTTTTCTTTTATGTATTACACATAACCAAGAACTGTTTGCGTTCAATCGTTGCTGACCATGTATAAATTTTATAATTTTTTGCTTCCACACTTTATCCCCTAGTTGGAGTAATTTACTCCTTTGAAGAATTTATATATTTTCAAGAATACCTTTCAAAATCTTGAGAGCCATTTCCTGCCTATCAACAGAAAGACCTGATAACAACGTTCCTATTTCTGCACTTGTTGTTTTGCCAGCGACAATATAATCAAGCGAACTTTCTAATACATCTGCCATTGCCACCAACGTGTCAATGGTTGTTCCTTTCTTCCCTTTTTCGATAGCTGCAATCGTTTTTTGAGACATTCCAATTTCCTCTGCTAATTTTTCCTGTGTATAGCCCTTTGCATCTCGTAATCCTCTAATTCTTTTTCCACTCATTTCTAAATCATAATACATATACATGCTCCTTTCGTTTCTGGAGCCTGTAAACGTTAACAGGTGTAAAATTACTCTTAAAAATGCGCAAAAAAATAAAAGCCCGGCAAAACGGTACACAAATAATTCTGTTGGGTAGTGGTGTTGTCCACTTGTCCCATGAATTACTGTTAACGTTTTGCCAGGCTCTTAATGATTCTAATAACAATCAGCGCTCGACCATTCGAGTCACCTATAAGATTGTCAATGCCATATTCAGCTCATCACAAACTCTTGAACATCGATGCCGTCTCTGAAGATTCCCAAGCCTTTATGTAATACCAAAAGCTCTTCGCCCAATCTGAGGATTCCTCCAATGTCTCAATGTATGAAATTTTGGATTGGTAAAATTTACGACTGCTCTACCATCAGTTTTTCATGATATAACTTTAGTCTCTCTGCCATCTCATAAGATTCATTACATTCTGCATCAAAAACCATAATGCAGCCTTTTTCTACCCATGATGCAACCCTTCTCCCACAAGTACACTTATTCTCAGTATATTCAGTCGAAGAAGTCTTGGCAACGATGCTCCCACAATGTGGACAGCATACACAAAACAACTCTTTACGTTTTCTCATCTAACGAATACCTCCTAAGTAATATAAAAGTATCACTCAAACGGATTCAGGGAAAGTAAAACCGTTGATGAGTCTCTATAATAGCCAGATTCCGATACACCGAAGCCAAGTGCTGACCACCATAGAAATTTGGTACTTCCTTCTGATCTTTTGGTTATAGCAACTGTTTAGTCTTACTTTGCGCCTTATTCCAACGCTATAATTACATGAACTGCCACACCTTGAATTTCACAATTTGAAACAATAATATCTTCCATTGTATGATTCTCAGGATGTAACCTAATACATTTCTTTTCCTTATCAAGATAAAACCGCTTCAAGGTATTCTCATTTTCAATTAGAGCTACAACGATCTGTCCATCTTTTGCTTCATTCTGTTTTCTAATGACTACCAAATCACCATCATTAATTCCAGCCTCAATCATGGATTTTCCATTTGCTCTTAATATAAAGAATTCTCCTTTGCCAAACATTGATACTGGTAATGTCACATATTCCTCTATATACTCTTCCTCGAGCTGTGGGATTCCGCATGAGATTGAGCCAAGGACTGCAACATGAGTAGTATCTGTATTGACTTTCTGGATCTTGTCAGTAAGTATCTCCTTACCATCGTATTTAAGTATTCCACTCTCATCCATAGCTACTAAATACTTATAAGCAGTACTCTTAACAATTCCCATTTCACAAGCGATTTCACTTGTTGAAGGAAAACGGCGGTGTTTAAAATAATAGTCATCTACATACTGTTTCATGGAATTCATTCTCTCCACTGACTTATGTCTCATAATCTCACCGCTCCTTTCTAAAGGAAACTATCGTTTCCTTTAGATTATTATATCACTCATTTTTTTCTTAACTTCCTGACTTTTTTAACACTCAAATCTATTTCATCGTAATTTCTAGGCAAAATCATCACCATCGTAAGGAGATGTTGATACTTCAAATAGGGCATCTGACACATCCGATAAAGCATGCTTTATTTCAGCAATGGACTCCCGCAGACATCGATTTGCTTTGTCGTTTTTTCCATTTAAAATCATTGATTCCAATTCAATTTCAGCGAACTCCAATTCACCCATAATTCGTCCGAGTTCTTCATATGCATCACTCATTTCATTACTCCACTTTTTCGCTAGAGAGAAATTGTATTATCTCATCATAAGTTTTTGGACTGGCTTCAAAGGCTCTCAATAATTCCTGTTTCTTAAACTCCTGTCTTTTCTTTAAAAGCTTGTTAAATTCTTCAACTGCAAAATCGTATTTACTCTTTGTTGACGCAACTTCTTTCTGTGCTTTTTCAATCTTCTCATCCAGGGAAATTGTTCTTCTTGCCATCCTTTATTCCTCCGTATCATCATTTGCATTTGCTAAAAATGAGGCTTTTTCAAATGCTTCTTTTTCTATTCTGAAAAGATCCGAACTAAATGAATTCGCCTGATTTTGAATATAAGAAGCAGTCATTCCAAATGCTTTCAGTATTGCTTTTTGAGTGGCGGTTACCGCATAATCAAGTCTATATTCGTTATCCGCTCCTTTTAGCATTTCAATCTTTTCCAGTTCCTTGATTGCTGCTGGAACGGTCATATAGTTCTGTTTTCGTTCCTGCCTGACCATTTCATCTTTTAGCAGCGTATACATTTTGCTTCGAATAATCGTTGATACGAACTCAACAAACAACTTCGTATCAATGGATTCATTTGTGTATACACGCTCACTTCTTGCTCCAAGGTAGGATTTTTCACCGCAAAATAATTTTTCGGATTCATCTCTACTCTTATACAGATTAAGTGCCTCCTCAGCGCTCAGCTTTCCTGATGTCACAATGACAAAGTATCCACAAAACTTTATTTCTTCATTGATTACATCTGTTAATTCTATCCCTGACATGAATTTTTCATCTTCAAGCCCTGGATGCCAGAACACCAAATCAAAGTATTTCTTATATTCACCTCCAGGATGAATCGATTCGCCCATGCACTCCTTAAGTTTCTTCCCCATCCGATCTATCTTATCTTCAAATTTTTCTCGCTCAGCTTTCTTCTTGCTGTCGTTAAAATAAATATGAATATATCGTTCTCTGTCATCATCCGCATATAACTTGCGTCTGATTGTTGTTCCACTGACTTTATATGAGCGAATACTATTTCTGCGGTCATCCTCAAATGTCCCACGAGCCTGTAAGACCACTTCTCTGACTAATTTCTTCATTCCTTTGACCATGATTACAAAATCGTACCCATTTGCATCCATAAACTGAATGTTTTCTTTGTCAAAATATCCTCGGTCAAGAATAAATCCAACCTTTTTATAACCGTATCCCTTGGCTTTTTCCAGCGTGTATTTGAGCTGTGAGATATCAACAATGCTTCCCGGATATGCTTCGTAATACAAAGGTTCCCTGTTGTTCCGGTCATAGGCAATTGAGAAGTTAAAGATTTCCTTCCCTTGATTATCCTTGGGATGTCCAAACTCCACCATATCGATTTCACCCGCTTGGCTGTTCTTATTGGTTGAGTCGTAGGAAATGTAGATTTTCTCTCTATGATCTCTCTTTTCGTTCCATTCGTTCAAGAACAGAATCCGTTGTTCTATTGTAGTTTTAGCAAGAAAGTCCGATACCTTCGAGTCGCTATATATTCTCATGTCATCCGTCATAAGTGGATGATTGAACGCATAATCCGGATAATATTGTCCTGCATTATCCTCTGTAATAATCGAATATACAGCTAAATCCAGAAATAATCCGGCATCCTTTCCGAGAATGCGGGCAAGAATCAAATCTAATTTATAATCTGAAATAATCTTCCGTAGCACAATATACGCACCAATGCGCAGGCAGCCACTTCTGTAATTGCTTTTCTCTTCTGGTAATTTTTCCTGTGGAAATGTCTTTAAAAACTTGTCATTAGGCAGCATCAGTGACGGCTGCCCAAGAACTTGTTTTCCTACACAGATTCGCTTTGGCGTATTATATTTTTTATCCTTCAAATAAACTCGTGCGTACTCATAGTAAATATACGTCGTTCCCTTGATTGTTTTTTTCGTAATCTTTCCATCCGTTTTAGGGATTTTCACTTGGCAATCCAAATACATATATGGCACTTCTCCTCTCAATAATCGAGGGTTAATTACCCCTTTATTATTATGCCATATTTTGATAAAAAATACAAGCAGGAACGCCATTTCCCTTGATTTTATGCGGGTTTTCATGCATTAGGATTGAGTCATAATTTATTGAGTGTTAATTATTGCGGAAGTTAAGATTATATCTCCAGTCACTCAGATCAGATACTGGTGCCGAATAGCAAACATAATCTAGCAGACAAAACAAGTCTCCATTTTCCTTGTCATGAGAACCATACACGTACACTCTGTCATCAAATACATGTGGTTCTCCATCGGGTATATATTCTCATAATGGCAGATATGGATTGTATACTTGCTTTTTCATTATTATTACACCTCTTCGTCATTTGCAGTCATATTTCTCTTCATCTCTTCAATTTCAGCTTTATATTTTCTAATCGGATAAAACATGAGGCAGACAATAATAATGATGCATGTCGCTGCCGGCAATGCAAATCGTAGTATATTGATTCCGATCATTGCTGATTCAGGCTGATGTCCAACAGCACCAGCGATATATCCTGTCAATGCAAGTACCGCTAGGATTCCAGATGAAGTTAAAGTTGTTCCGCATTTATATGCAAATCCTTTGATTGCTGCCAGCATTCCATTGATGCTTACTTTTTCTGTCAGCTGAATATAATCAATGGTATCGTTAAGTAAAATATTGATAAGGCCCTGTTCCATTGACGCTGTCGCAGTTGCAATAAATGATAATACAAACAACAGTATCAGACTATTTCTTCCAACTATAAATAGCATGATATAACACACTAATGCAATTGTCTGTGAGACCTGTAGTACCTTTTCAGCGGATTTGAATAAACGTAAAAACAAAGGCATAATGATCATCATAGATACCAGTGCTCCGACAGATAGTGTCAGCATATACATTGGAATCAGATCCGGTCTGACCATATAGTACATGATGTAATAAACGGATGACGAGAACATCAGTCCATAACCGAGAGACGCCATACACCATACGATTAAAATCGATAGCAGCTCTTTATGTCTGAATAAAATCTTTAAATCATCAACCACACTTCTTTTTTCTGTTTTTTCCAGAAATCTTTCTTTTGAATTTTTAAATAGAAGAAGATTTGCAATAATTGCGAGTGCTCCATATATCAGCATGAGTGGAGCATAGCTTCCCCCAAAGAACGAAACAAAATTTGTTGTAAAAGATGAAGCAATTGTAAAAGACACTGCTACCATGATTACACCAAGTGTTACCATTTGGTTTCTTTCATTGTCACTTTTTGTCAATGTAGGAAGTAATGCCATCTGAGGCATTGTTAGTGCAGTCGTCAACATTCCATACAATACATAAAATACCGTAATATAGGCAATCTTCTGACTATCTGTCAATCCTTGCGGGTTTAAAAACAAAAAATATGTCACGATCGTTAACAAAATCGGGATAAATAAGAGATATGGTCTATATCTTCCCCATTTTGATCTTGTGCGATCACAAATTCCTCCCATAATTGGATCATTGATTGCATCCCACAACGTAGCAAAGAACATGATGACTGATGCAGCTGCGGCAGGAACCATAAAGGTGTCCGTCATAAATAATGCAAAATAACTGGCAATTGTCGCCTGTATCAGCATGAACCCACCGCCTTGTGATAAGGCATAACTCCAAACGGTTTTCTTACTTATTTTTTCTCTTCTTTGTTCCTGCTGATTCCTTCCATTTCCAATGCAATACTTTGTTCTGTTCCCATAGTAATATTCCCTCCCTGAATTAAATTAAATTATGTTTAACATAGCGTTATCCATCTTGATTAAATGTGGTCTTTCCATATATAGATCATTGGGGTTATGCAAAAGATAGAACAGTTCCATCTTCTTATTCTTAAAAATCATGCCATGACCACCATTTTCTGAAAAGAATGGACGATCTTTATGGTTCCATTTTCCATCGATATCTCCATTATCAGAATATGCGACCCCCACAGCATAACCATGTTCTCCCCAGCTTGACCAGAACATTCTTAGTTCTCCTTCGCTGGTATGGTACAGGCATGGTCCATCCACAAAAAAGACATCACCCTCTATCCCGAATTCTTGTTTTGCAAAAGGAATCGGCTTTGCCCATTTTGCATCAGATGCATAAAAAAGCAGTTTCGGTTCCCCCACTGTTGTCTTTAAATCTTCTCGCAATTCGACTGCATACATTTCGCCCTTTGGATCGTCCTGAAAGGAATGCCCAAAGATCATGAAAGGTTTTCCCTTTTTATTAAAATATATTGTTCCGTCCAGACACTTCCATTCCTTGGGTGTAATTGGTCCGTCACTATATATTTCAAATGGTCCTAATGGAGAATCTGACTTTAAGATCTGTACTCCCATATTTTTTGTTTCAGATGCAAATGTTGTAACCAGATAAAAAGAACCTTTATAAAAATAGCACTCTGGTGCCCAGTAACAGCGATCTGCCCAGAAGTTTTCTCCCTTGTGAAAAATTTCGACCGGTCCGTCCCAGTGAATCAGATCTTCACTGGAATAGGCATCAAACCCGTCTGCCTCACCCCAGGTCGTAGCACTTCTTGTGCCGTACAGATAATATACGTCCTCATGTAAAAGCATATATGGATCTCTTATATTTATTTCGTTTAACAGCATATCTATTCCTCCTTTCCAAAAATCATATCATCAGTATTCTTTTTTATCCATGTAGTAATCATTGTGATATCCGACATATCATTGGTGATTTGTCTTGCAATAATTTTCGTTGCTGTTATATTAAAAACACCACGGAGGTGCATATTATGGAGGATTATTACGCAACAACCAAACTTATACAAGTTGAACTATCCGATTTTTATTTAAAAACCAACAAAAAATTGAACTTTATTAGTGCATTAATAAAGCTATACCAGAAAGGGGAGTGTCTTGATTCCCTTCCCCAGATCACACATTGTTCCATAAGTTCCGTTTTAACCGATGACGCATTTTCTGAATTACTAGACCAGATGCCAGTTCATGTGTCTCCATTCATTGGAAAATCTGCTGATCATCATATATTTGAGTCTGATATTCTTCCGAATGACCATGATGTATTTGTCTATAAACATTTTAACTTTATTAATGACACCATACATTCCCATAATTATTTTGAACTTTGTTACGTATATAAGGGTAATTGCAGTCTCCGCTTCGAGAAAGAACTGCTCACCTTAAATGAAGGTGAGTTGTGCATTATTTCACCAATGTCTAATCATGAAATCAGTGTTGACGATCACTCTTCCATTGTTCTTACGATCGCCATTCGAAGAAGCACTCTTGATACCGCCTTTTTTTCCTTAATTTCTCAAAGGGATCTTTTGTCCAGCTTTTTTAGGACACTTTTATCGGAGCAGTCTTCATCCAACTATCTGCTGTTTTATACAGACAACACTGATGAAATCAAATTAATTCTTAAGAATCTATTTGTGGAAAACCATACGGCCGATTCGTATTCTAATATTGGATGCAGTAGCTGGATCAACCTCCTTTTCTCCAATCTTTTACGAAATTATAATAAGACAATGAATTTTTATAACTACAGTCTGATTTCGGATTTTTCTTTAGTGTTACAGTATATCCAGCATAATTATAAAGATCTGAAGTTAAAAGATCTTGCTACTCTGTTCAATTATAATGAATCCCATCTAAGCTGTTTAATAAATCAAAACACAGGCTCCACTTTTACTGATCTTGTAACTAATTTGAAAATGAACGATAGTATTTCGTATTTAAAAAATACAGATTTATCCATAGCAGAAATTTCAGAACTTATCGGTTATCATTCTGCTGATCATTTTTCACGTACCTTTAAGAAAAAATATATGTATTCACCACAACAATATCGAAAACTGTATTATGAACATAAAATTGAACATTAATTTTAGTTGAGATTAATTTCTATAATCGTAAAGTCCTCTGGGTCATGTATACTTAGGCATATCTCATACCTGCCAGCTTCTATAACAGGTACTTCTCCTAGGAGATTTCCATCTAAGATATTAATCAGTCCATGGGATTCATTATTTAGAAACAGCTCTATACATCCTGATCCTTCTGCTTTCACGTTAAACTCTCGAAACCCTGTTTCACTTGCTATGTAACGGAATATGATTTCATCACCATCATGAATATTCGTTAAAACTTCACCATATTTTTCACGTCTGTCAATAAATACTTTTCCATGAAGTTCACATGCCTGATATCCATATATTGTTTCTCCATTTGTAAAAGGTTTTCCGGGTCCCTGTGATGTCATTTTGACTTCCTCGATAGTTCCGTCCTCAAGGATCGTAATTGGTTCAATACATAATCTTCGGTATTGCTGCACCCCTCGGCTGCATCTATGGTAAAAAACATACCACTGGTCTTGAAAGCACTCTATCGATCCATGATTGTTCCAGCTTGCCGGATCGCATCCATCGTTATCAATAATAATTCCCTTGTAACTAAATGGTCCTAACGGTGACTTACTTGTTGAATATCCCAGTGAAGTCGGTTTTCCACGTTCCATATTCGCATATACATAATAGTATGTATCTCCAATTTTTCTCATTGATGAACCTTCATGAAAAAAATGCTCCTCTTCTGTTACCAGATCGTGTACTATTTTAGTTTCATCAAAAGACATCATATCATCATTCATTTTAACGCCATGCGAAAACAACTGCCCCCAGTAATAATATGCCTGTCCATCATCATCTATGAAGATTGCCGGGTCAATACCACCGCATGGCAGCTGCATCGGATCTGTAAAAGGTCCTTCCGGTCTATCCGATACCGAAACGCCTTCACTATCATCTGGCATACAAAAATATAAGTAATATTTCTCTTTCTTATACGCAGCATCTGGTGCAAACAAAATCGGTGGTCGCATCCCCTTCTCCTGCATTTCAAATTTATCCTTTTCTCCTGAAAGATCCATTCCTTCCATCATTTTTTTGATGAAAGGTGTTGGTTTGCTCCAATCAATACCTGGATATTTTTTTGCATCTGGGTCATTGAACCAAGGAATTGATTGTCCTCTCAATGCTACTTCGTGTAATGTCCATTTCTCCATATCACCTGTTGAAACAACATGATATCGGTCACTGCAGAACAGATCACTTCTATCATCATAACTGCCATATACATATAGTTTACCATCTGGCATGACATGCGCTTCACTATCGGGAATATGATATTCAATCGGCAATATGGGGTTTCTACTATTTTCAAAATTCTCCAAACTAAAAATCTCCTTCAAAACTTATTATCATTAACATTTTCTATTTTAACAATTGTCCCATTCCATACAAGACATGAAACAGGACATATCTGCAGGGTGCTATTCGGACATTGATTTATTTGACTTTTTATAAAAAACCTTTTATATTTTCACATATAGTATATAGTATTTTTACGTAAAGTTAATCTAATCAAAGAAGGCAGGTGCTATTTTGTATTTCGAACAGTATTATAAAATTGAATATGATGAGACTCTACGACCAATGGAAGCCAAGTGTAAAGAACTTTTCTTAAAATACCCTGAACGGCATTTGGACTTCCCGACTGAACTTGATGTAGTAAAAGATATTATAGACATTGCTGATGAGGAAGATTTTTTTATATCCTATTTTTCATCGAGTAATTTAAAAGAATCAGAATTCTTTGAAGAAGGTCATGATGTCGCAATTTACCATCACATGAGATATCTTCCCCCGATTTTCCACTCCCACACATTTTTTGAAGTCGCCATTTTAATTCAGGGAACGTGTAAGAATTTTATTTCTGGTCAAATTATCGAGTTGCATCCAGGTGATATTATAATTATCACACCAAATACCAAACATACGATCAGTGCATTTTCAGATGACTGCCTTTTGTTAAATATCTTATTAAGATCAAGTACATTTGAGCAAACCTTTTTAGCTCCTTATTCAGAATCCGATATCTTTTCCACGTTCTTTATCCAAACTCTCTATCACAGCAAAAAACACCCATATCTTTTGTGCAGGACAAACAAAGATATGGATGTTTTGAATTTTATTCTATATGCCTACGATGAAAGTCAGCGTTCTTCCCGTTATCAGAACAGAATGCTCAATTCTATCATTAATGCCTTCTTTATCATGGTGCTGAACTATCATGAAAAAGATTTTCTGATTCCAAATGAACACGGTGATTTCATAGATGAAAATATAACATATATCCTTCGTTATATCCAGGAACATTATACAGATATTACCTTAAAGGAACTGGCTTGTTTCTTTAATTACAGTGAGCGTCAGATGCATCGTATCATTACTACATATACCGGAATGTCTTTTCGAGAAAATATAAAAAAGCTAAAAATGTCCCGCTCTGCCCAATTATTGACAAACTCTGATTTTACCATTTCTGAAATTGCAACTATGATTGGATACACTGATGTAAGCAATTTTCGGCATGAATTTAAAAAATATTACTACGAATCCCCGAGTATCTACCGTCAAAAATATCACAAATCACAGTAATTCGTTTCTGTTTCTGAATTCCTTTGGGGTGCAGTCATGCACCTTCTTAAAGCTATATGTGAAATGATCTGCACTGCTGTATCCTGTCATTTCTGCAATTTGATAAACACTATAATTTGTATTTATCAGCAATTTTTCGGCCTCTTTTATTTTTAATTTGTTTTTTATAGCAGGTAGATGATATCCTGTTTTTTGTTTCAGCAGTCGGCTCATATAAGCAGGTGCATAATTGAACTGTTCAGCTAGTTCATTTAGAGTCACCTGTTTATAGTTTTTTTGTATATAAAACAAGATGGAAGCGATCGAACTTTTTTCTTTTGATAAATGATCCTGGTCATTCTCACGATCAAGAGTCTTTAAAATATTTGCATATAGAATCTGTAGATAATTGAGAAATATATCAGTAGAAAATGCCTCTTGAGATGCGAACTCCGCAAATAGATTCTTTATCAGCAGTAATATTTTTTCTGATGGATATAAAAATAGGTGCAAAAAGTCACCGTGATCTACTGTCAATGATTTATAGAAATAATCTGATAACAATTCATTCTGGCTCAGCAAATGGAGAAAATGGGTCTCGAATAAGTCCTGTGTTGAGTGGATGCTAACGACTGCATCCTGTGGGGTACAGGAAATATAATAGGACCGCTTTGGTGCAAGTATTATAATATCTCCGCATTGTAATGAAATACTCCTATCTGGAGTGTGAAAAACAGCTGTCCCAGACACAACATAAATGACAGTAATGTAAGGCAGTTCATAAAAAACTTCTGGGGTATAAAATTCCAAATTGATCTGTACCGACAGTTTCTCCTGAAAAAATTTTGAAATTTCATTTTTTCTGTTCTCCCCGATAAATACATTCAATTCATCCATACCAATCGGTATCTGTGAAACTAATTCTTTCAGCTGATCCAAGTCATAGATATCCCAGGTGAAAAAATCTGGCATTTCAGGGGTTCCATGTTGAACTCTTCCATTTTCAGACAATTTTATTATTGCGTCTGTAAATGCCAGTCCATGCTGAAACTTATTATAATGTTCAATAATCATAGCCTGTATTTCCCCAAGTCGAATATACTCCATATAATTCCTCCTCTTCCATTAACACCGAATATATAGATTAAAAAATCTAGGAATTTATGTCAAGAAATCATGAATATAATTCCATAAGTACTGATATAATATTTTTAACAATGTTACAAATGAAAATCAGGAGGAGAAGTTATATGCAGAATTCTAATTTACTCAGTATGAACATGCCGGTCATGAAACAATATGAAATGTTTGAGATGAAGTTCACTGCTAAAGAACCCCAGGATTCCTATGTTGATATGAAACTACAGGCAGAGTTTAACATCAATCAGGACAGAACTGTTGTAAAAGGGTTTTATATCGGTCATGGTACGTATGTCATACGATTCTATCCAAAACAAATCGGAACCTACACCTATAAAATATCAGGAATACTCAAATCTGAAGGATCAGTAAACTGTGAGTCCTCAAACAATAAGGGAATGATAATGGCAAAGGATACTCATTTTTGCCATGAAAATGGCAGTCCATATTATCCATTTGGAACAACGGTCTATGCCCTTATTCATCAGCCTGAATCATTAGTCAATGAAACCCTTGACTCACTGAAAAATTCACCTTTTAATAAAGTACGTTACTGTATCTTTCCAAAGCATTATGATTATAATCACAACGATCCGCTTTATTTTCCATTTGAAAAAGATGTCGATGGAAACTGGGATGTTCACAGACCATGTTTTGCTTACTGGGATAATTTGGAATCCATAATAATTCAGCTCGGAAATATGGGTATTGAAACCGATCTGATCCTATTTCATTCATATGACCGTTGGGGTTTTCCATTTTTAAACAGGGAAGAACGTATCGTATACTTAGAATATGTTCTGCGCAGGTTATCCGCTATCCCAAATATCTGGTGGAGCATGGCAAATGAATATGACTTTTTATTTAATCTTGAGATGAATGACTGGTATGAAATAGAATCCTTCATTAATAATAATGACCCCTTCTGTCACTTATTAAGTAACCATAACGGTATGAAACTATATGATTTTAGCCGGCCTGCAATTACACACTGCAGTGTACAGACAAGTGCAATGCATATGGCAGATGTATGGAAAGAACGTTTTCTGAAACCTGTTATTTTTGATGAATGCTGTTACGAAGGAGATATCCAGCACGAATGGGGCAATATTACCGGTTTCGAAATGGTCAACCGCTTTTGGAAAGCCTGTGCCAAAGGTGCCTATGCAACCCATGGCGAAACATATTATGACAAAAATGAAATTTTATGGTGGGCCAAGGGTGGTACATTAAAAGGAGAAAGTGCAAGCAGGATCGCATTTCTCAAAGATCTAATCTATAGCTTTCCTTCTCCTTTAGAAAGCTGGGATGAAAAAATCTATGAAGACATGTCTAATCCCACGGAAATAATAAAAGAAGGTGAATTGCCTCCATTTGTCAGATTGATGATGTCTTTAAGCGATGAAGAAAAATTCAACCTGGACTGGAAAGGTGCATCTTATTCCGGACATTGTGGAAATGAAATCTATTTAAAATATTTTGCACGTCAACAAGTCAGCATCTACGATCTGAAACTGCCTAAGGAACATACCTATCAAATCGAAATCATTGATATTTGGAATATGACAAGGAATATTCTGATCAAATCGACCCGTGGACGAACCACCCTTCAATTGCCTAGAAAAGAAGGCATTGCTGTACTGGCCACAATGATACCATGAGTCATTATGAACCATTTAAAATAAAAACAACCACCAGCCTCATTCTTTAAAAAACTGGTGGTTATTATTTATTTTCAATATCAGCATGGCAACCAGTATTAATAATCATATTCCTTTATAACTCCTTCATAGTACTCTTTATCTTTTTTCTGAAAGACATTAAAAATGATTCGATCAAATGATTTTTCATGTTCTTTCAAATAATCTGTTACGGCTTGTATTGCTATTCGAGCTGCTTCCTCATTCGGGAAACGAGACTCTCCTGTTGAAATACAGCAAAAAGCCAGGCTCCTTATTTCATTTTGAACAGCACAATCAAGTGGATGCGTATAGCAATTTTTTAAATCCTGTCGAAAGGAGTCATTCAAACTGTCATATTCAATTGGTCCAACCGTATGAATCACAAAATGAGCAGGCAGGTTATATCCTTTTGTTATGCATTCCTATTTTTCAGCAGAATCTTAAAACCTGTACCAAAAAAACGAAATCTGATACTGCTCGCTACATAAACAAAAATGGGAGCCATTGGATCATCAAAATCAATTCGTCCAGTATATTGTAACCCTGTGTGATTCGGAATAATTTTCATAGTTCTCCTTTATACTTCAATTTACCTGTTTCCGTCTCTGTTTCTATTTCTGAATCATGACTGATTTTTTTCACTTCCAGTAATACTTTTTTGATTTTCCTCAGCTAATCTTATCTAATTATATTACTTATTATAGCATATTTAATTTTCTATTCAATTCTGAACGATGGAGCATTTCCTAACCTCCCGTTCACATTCCATATTGTATGAAAGTTCATTCAAAACCCATAGAAATGCTGTTTTCTTTGTTTTGAGATCTTTTCGACAGTATTCTTCAATTATAATCCTTGAGTATTCTTGATCCTATTCTTCTGACTCTGGCGCTTCGACAACTTCTATCTTTCTTTCGCCCTTTTTCTTAAAGCGCTTTACTTTTACAACGGTTGCATTGTTTGTATCAGCAATATAGTTATAGGAAGACATAATTTCTTCGCGTTCAAAGTAGTCATTAAATGATAAAGTGAAAAAAACGTAACTTTTTCTATTTCTACGCTTTGTCTCGCAGTCTCTTTTCACCTTTTAATTCTGTAATCGGCTTAATATCCTGACTGACCTCAAGTACTCCCAAAAATTCACCAGACATATTTCTGACAGCAAAATATCTGATATAAACGAACATATCGTTCATTCGGATCCAGAAATCTTCATGATCCTTGACTCCATTTCGTAGATCTTCGACGATTTGTTCCACAATATGCACACTTTTGGGCGGATGACAATTTTTTACTTCTCGTCCAATAATCGACATGGATCTATGAAAAATACGGTCTTTCCCCTGCGTAAAGTACTTGACGCAATTGTCACTTCCGACAAATGTCATATCCACAGGTACTGTATTCAAAATGGCATTTATTTCTTCTTGGGTCAGCGATCCCCCATCCAGTGAAATTGATTTGGGTGAGGGAATCGGAGTATTGTTGTCTGCATCGACATGTTCCGGTACCCACTGTTTCACCTCAGTGATCAGTGTATAACCAATACCCGAACTATTTCTTGCGATCTGAGCCCAGTCCTCCTGAGAAAATGTATTCACCATCATTGGAATCATGATCTCTTCTTCTTTAAATATCATATCATTGATTTTTATGATCAACGTATTTAAGCGTGACACATCAATACTTTCAGCCTCCTTTTCATAGGACTCCAGCG
The DNA here is from genome assembly GCA_047974745.1 of Lachnospiraceae bacterium. Classification (GTDB taxonomy): domain Bacteria; phylum Bacillota; class Clostridia; order Lachnospirales; family Lachnospiraceae; genus JBKECO01. The sequence goes on along the minus strand of JBKECO010000015.1, from coordinate 47,053 downwards.
ACAATCTTATCTGCTTGACCAAATCTTCTATTGCTCTATTTTCTCGCTTTAGCACGTAAAGAGGATGACCTTCTTCAAACTCAACAGTTTCTGTTTCTGTCTCTGCATGGATTTCCTCAATTGCCCCCTTGAATACCGAAGCATGTACATCACATAATTTAACTCCTTTCCTTCCAAAATTACCTATAGTGCTAGCTGTCTGAGTTTTTTTCCAAATTCCATACAGTCGTCTATTGACTCTCCTTCTGGTACTTCATTCACAACGAGACTTTCCACTAGAATGTTCCCACCTAAGTCAAGCATCCTGTCTTCCCAGGTCTTTATCCAATCACCTTCACCCCAGCTATAGGATCCAAACAGAGCGATGGATTTATTTTTGAAATACTGACTGTTTTCATTGATAAAAGGCTCCATTTCAGTTGTATCAATTTCTTCCACTCCTGTTGCCGGACTGCCAAGTATAATCAGATCATATTCTGTAAGATCGGATGCTGTGCATTCGCCTACCGGTTTTTTATCTGCGCCACTTCCTTGTTGAATCAAATCGGCCATAAGTTCTGTATTTCCTGTACCGGACCAGTAAATAATGATTGCGTTCATAGAAAGTCCTCCATTTCTGTCCTATAAGATCACTCTATTTTTTTGTTTTTTCCTTTCTTCCATGTTGATAGTTTATTACCATAATAGAAATAAGTATGTGATTTCAATCACGACTTGCAAATTATTGTAACTTTTATGATAAAATGGAAAAAAAGCGAATGGAGGGTAACGAATTGAAGGAGCAGAAATCACAGGATAATATCTGTTATCAATGTGAACACGGACTATGCATCAGCAAGGTATCCATATTTCAACAGCTCAGCACTCTAGAGCTTGTGGAAATATTAAAAAAGGTGCATCATATTCAGGTAAAAAAAGGTGATACTCTAGTTCAGGAGGGTGAGCAGTCATCCACATTATATATTATTAACACAGGAATTGTGAAACTGAGTCGTTCAAATAGTTTGGGCAAAGAACAGATCATAGCGCTTCAGACAGATGGAGATATTATTGGGGAATACTATCTTCTGAGCGATTACGAGCCTTATCATTTTTCTGTCATTGCACTGAGTGACGTACGAATCTGCAGCCTCAGTAAAAAAGATATGGATGCAATTCTAGACGATCATCCGAATCTGTGTCGCACCATGCTTACAGAATTATCCAGAAAGATGATTGAAATTGAAAATAAGCTCCAGAATATTTCCATTACAGAAACAGATTCTAAAGTTGCATTTCTGCTATTGCAGCTATATGAAAAATTTGGCTATGAGTCTGCCGATGGATATAGGATCGACAACCCTTTGAGTCGGGAGGATATGGCAAATTTTGCAGGTATGACAAGAGAGACTATGAGCCGCTATCTGAGCCGACTGTCCAAAGAAGGAATTATAGATATATCGGATAAAAATAAGATCCAACTCCTGAAAAAAGAAGAATTGAATCTTATGATAATCTAATATTCAAATCAACGACGATTTTTTGCTCTTCTTTCCCGCATAGCGCTCCTGATCTTTGGGTATTTGGATCAGATATGTGTTAAACTGGCTGAAAAAATTTCTTTGACAAACAGTTAGCATATTGCTATACTCATCCTGATAAGAGGGAGTAGTTGACATTTCTATCTATTTTGAAATGTTTGCGATAGCGTCAGTACGAGGACAGGCAATACAAATATTGCTTTGTAATCCGCTTCAAAACTAAGCAACAAGACTTTTACCATTACATTTTTTATGTTCTGGTAGGAGTTTTTTTTATACAATCAGTAACTACCTACACTTCATAAGGGAGAATTTCTATGTCAGAAATATATCAGAAATCGAAAGTGGTCGTACTAAAGGAAAAAGAGTCCCGTGATTCTGGACTTACCCAGGCTGAGGCAGAAATTCAATTAAAGAAAGTTGGCTACAATGAATTGGAGGAGACGGGGCGCAAGAGTACTCTGAGAATTTTTCTAGAGCAGTTCACAGACTTTCTCGTTATTATTCTGATCGTAGCCTCGGCCATCTCGTTTTTACTCGGCGATGCGGAAAGCGCTATTGTTATTTCCGTTGTTATCACAATGAATGCGATTCTCGGTACCATACAGCATAAAAAGGCAGAGAAATCACTGGATTCCTTAAAGCAACTGTCGGCTCCGCAGGCCAAGGTCAGCCGCGATGGAAAGTTGATTCTCTGTCCATCCAGGGAAGTCGTACCGGGGGACGTTGTTAGTCTTGAGGCCGGTGACTATATCTGTGCAGATGGTCGAATTTTAGAAAATGCCAGTTTAAAAGTTAATGAAAGTGCATTGACTGGGGAAAGTGTTAGTGTTGACAAGAAGGATATTGAAATCCCAGAAGATGTTCCTCTTGGTGATCGGCTCAACATGCTTTATGCTGGAAGTTTTGTTACCTATGGAAGGGGCAAATTTCTAGTAACAGAAACCGGTATGAATACGGAAGTAGGAAAAATAGCCTCGCTTTTAAATACGACAGCTGAACACAAAACTCCACTGCAGGAAAATCTAGATCAATTTGGAAAAAAACTTTCTATTCTGATTATCGTTATTTGTATACTTTTGTTCGGTCTGAGTATTTTGCGTGGCGAACCTCTGCTCTCGGCCTTTATGTTTGCAGTGGCATTAGCAGTGGCTGCAATTCCAGAAGCCTTAAGTTCCATTGTAACGATCGTGCTTGCATTTGGAACTCAGAAAATGGCGAGAGAAAATGCCATTATACGCAAACTTCACGCAGTAGAGGGACTGGGAAGTGTATCCGTAATCTGTTCCGATAAAACAGGAACGCTGACACAGAACCGTATGAAGATCATGGATATTTATGTGGATAACATGGTTATGGAGCCAAGCTCAATAGTTCAGGCATCAGAAACCGGTAAACTTCTTTACCTTGCAAGCATTCTTTGTAACGATGCGAAAATAGAGGAGAACCAGGAAATTGGGGATCCAACAGAAGTTGCTTTTATTAAACTTTCAGAAGATCTGACTAGAATATCCCAAAAAATGGAATTGCAGGCAGATTATATCCGCAGAACCTATGAACGCTTATATGAAATCCCATTTGATTCAGACAGAAAGATGATGTCGACAGTTCATAATATCAATGGAACAAACTACATGTTTACCAAAGGTGCTGTTGATGTTATGCTCTCCGAGACAACGCATATTGAATTGAATGGAGTAAGTACTTTCATTACTGAGGAGTTCAAAGCGATGATTCACCAGGCCAATGAATCATTTTCAGTACGAGGACTCCGTGTTCTGGCATTTGGAATTAAAAAAATCGAAACGATCACGGTGAATCAAAGAGATGAAACCGATCTGACATTCCTAGGACTGATGTCTATGATGGATCCTCCAAGAGAGGAATCCATTGCGGCCGTTGCGCATTGTATTTGGTCCGGCATCCGACCTATCATGATTACTGGCGACCATAAAGTCACTGCTTCTGCGATTGCCGGACAAATCGGTATACTTACGGACGATACGATTGCCGTGGAGGGAATGGAGATCGATAAATTAACAGACGAGGAGCTAGATGATTTTGTACCACATGTCAGTGTCTATGCCAGAGTGTCACCTGAACATAAGATTCGTATCGTACAGGCGTGGCAAAAACGCGGACATATTGTAGCGATGACCGGCGATGGAGTCAACGATGCTCCGGCACTTAAAAAAGCAGATATCGGAGTTGCAATGGGAATTACCGGCAGTGAAGTTGCTAAAGATGCTGCTGCAATGGTACTGGCCGATGATAATTTCGCCACGATCGTAAAAGCCATAGAAAACGGCAGAAATCTATATGCAAATATAAAAAAATCCATAAAATTTCTGTTATCTGGCAATACTGCAGCCTTGCTTTCGGTATTGTATGCTTCGATTGCCGGACTGGCAGTCCCGTTTGCACCAGTACATCTTCTTTTTATAAATTTGCTCACAGACAGTCTCCCTGCGATTGCACTTGGTCTGGATCCACACACAACTGATGTGATGAAGGAGCGTCCAAGACTGAAGTCAGAATCCATTCTTACAAGAGATTTTCTGACTGGTATCCTGGAAGAAGGCTTTATTATCGGCCTCAATACTATGATTGCATATCATATTGGTCTGATGCAAAGTCCGGAACTGGCACAAACAATGGCATTTTCTACGCTCTGCCTGTCCAGACTGGTACATGGCTTTAACAGTAAATCAGATAAATGTATTCTTGGAAAAAGAGAAATGTGGAATAATAACTATCTTTGGTTAGCGTTCTTTGCAGGATTTCTATTATTACATTTCGTGCTTCTAGTTCCAGCTGCAGAAATTATCTTTGATGTCGTTCAGATGAGCAGTCTGCAATTCGGGATCATATATCTGCTGGCACTTTCCAATCTCTTTGAGATACAGATCGTGAAATTTTTAAAGACAAAGCTAAAAAGACAAAGATAAAATAACATTCAGATGAATGGATTGTAAAATCTGCTTCCGTCGTAAAATGTGATTAGTAACGCAGCCACTGAAAAGATCACGATGGTCACAATCGCAATATAGTCACTTCTTGCAAAGGGTCGTTCCGAATACCAGGTTCTTTTTTTGTATTTTCCAAATCCTCTGAGCTCCATGGCATTGCTGATGGTATTGATCCGATCTAGACTTGAGAAAATCAGTGGAAAGATGATTGCCACTACCGATCTGATCCGTTTTGGCAAGGATGCACGATCCGACATATCAATACCTCTTGCCTCCTGCGCATTCTTAATATCCCGAAAGTTCTTTTGAACATCCGGAATATAGCGCAGGGCAATGGCAATGGAATAACCGGCTGCATATGGTACCTTCAGACGATTCAGGGAGGATGCAAATTCGCTTGGATTTGTCGTGACAATGAACATTAATCCAACCGGAATGACGGTAAAATATTTCAATGCTACGTTGCCTTCATAAAATAACTGTTCTTTTGTAAGACTGTAGTTCCCAAATAAATGCAGGATTTCTGTTTTTGTTCCATAGATCAGAGTTCCCTGATAAGGTGCAAAGAAGAAGATCGCTATGATATTGATGATCAAGAAGAAGGATATGACTTTGATCACCATTGAAATCTGTGCCCATTCTGTCTTCGAAGCCAAGAACAATACGATACTAGACAGCAGCATAAATAAAAGAACCCTTGTATCGTATGTCATCATACCTACTACCGACCATAGTACAAAGAAAATCATTTTTGTGACTCCGCAAAGCCGGTGAATCCAGGTATCTTTATCTAGGTAGGTCAGCAATTTAGGCATTTTCATGCACCTCCCTGTCAAACTGAATGAAACATTCTGCAAATCCTGTTACATCTTCGATTCCACATTTTTGAGCCAGATTGTACAAAGAAGTCACTTTCAGATTCGCTTCTTCTACGGTTTCTGGTGTAGTCAGGATCTTTGCCGGGCGTCCTTGTTCAATCAGCTCTCCTCTCGAAAAAACAATGGTCCTATCTGTATATTCCAGCATAAGATGCATATCATGTGTAATCATCAGGATCGTAATTCCAGTTTTCTGATTCAGTTCTCTGATGAATTCCATAATCTCTGTATAGTGCCAGTAATCCTGACCCGCTGTTGGCTCATCGAGAATCAGGATTTCAGGTTCTAAGACTAGAATGGATGCTATTGTAACTCTTTTCTTTTGCCCATAACTAAGTGCAGCGATTGGCCAGTTGCGATAAGGATACAATCCACAGATCTTTAAGATTTTTTCGACCCTGATTTTTATCTCATCAGCTGCAGCACCTCTAGATACAAGTCCAAGCGCCACCTCGTCAAATATCATTGATTTGGAAATCATTTGATTCGGATTCTGCATTACAAGTCCGACCTTGTCAGCTCTCTGGGCAATCGAGAAATGCTCCATATCTTCTTCACGATACCGTATGATGCCCTCTGACGGATGCAGGAACCCGCAGATCAGCTTTGAAAGTGTTGTTTTTCCCGCTCCATTTCTACCAACGATGCTGATCATTTCTCCCCGTCGAATCTGCAGTGAGATATTTTTTAGCACCATTTCGCCTTTTTGATAAAAGTAAGAAAGGTTCTCGATCGACAAAATGACCTCTGTCTCTATTTCTGCAATCGGTCTTGCGGTTTTTAGAAACCATTCCCGAACCTTTTTTTGAATTCGCTCGGTACTGATTTTATCTAATTCAGAGGGATGTTCATTCTGTGTCAACTCGACCCCAGCATATTTTATAGCTGCCAGGTATAAGGGTTCCCTGATTCCATTCTGAGTCAGCAGCGAACTGCTCAGCATCTGATCTGGTGTCATGTCTGCCTTGATCTTGCCCTCTTCCACAAGAATGATTCGATCCACCGAACAAAACAGAACATCTTCAAGTCTGTGTTCAATAATAATGATCGACTTTGCTGTCTCTTTATGGATTTTATCGATCAGCTGAATCGCATACTTACCTGTTGCAGGATCCAGGTTCGCCAGCGGCTCATCAAAAAGAAGAACTTTGGCATCCTCTGTCATAATCCCTGCAATCGAAACCCGCTGCTTTTGCCCACCGGAAAGCTCATTTGGTGCATGGCGAAGCTGCTGCTCAACTTCAACGAGCTCTGCACAGGATGCCACTACCTCTCTCATTTGTGCCAGAGGCACGCAATCATTTTCCATGGCAAAAGCAATATCCTCTGCTACAGTCAGTCCAATGAACTGACTATCTGTATCCTGCATTGCAGTACCGACTATATCTGATATTTTATAAATTCCTTCTTTCGATGGATCCAGACCTTCTATCAGAACTTTACCCTGTATTTCACCTTCAAAGGAATTAGGAATAAGCCCATTGATACAATGGGCTAAAGTAGACTTTCCTGAGCCGGAAGGTCCTACGATAAGAACCTTTTCTCCCGGTAAAATGGAAAGATTGATATTCATAATTGTTGGTGTTTTCTGTGTCCGATACTTAAAAGTGAAGTTCTGAAATTGTATCATGTTCTAATCTTCCGCCTCTAGACTTGAAGTCTTTGCTTTGATTTTAGAATAGGCAAATGCAAGCAGTGTACCTAGTATACCAATGCCGATTGAATTTACCGCAAAAGCAACAATTCCCTGTACAAAGACTTTATTTGCAGGTTCTGCATAGATCAAAACATCAAGAATCGGTGCGATAGCAATCCATGCTATTGCATTTGCTATTACCTGCACTACATTAAATAATACGATTTTTTTACCGCTGAAATCGCCCTGCTCGATCCTATATTTTTTTGCGAACAGACCTGTCAAAAGACCAAACACACCATCTGCAATCACCCAGCTCCACCAGATCGAACCATACTGGGTCGCATCAGCAAGTGCATGACCTAAGAATCCAACTGCAACGCCTGCTACTGGTCCAAATATACCTGCGATCAACGCCAGTAAAGCTGCTCTTGTCTGAAATGCGGTATTTGGAATAAAACCGAGTGGAATAGCCACCCAGGATAGTACAATAAAGAGTGCCGTGCCAATGCCGATCGCAACGACTAATCGTATTCCATTGTTCTTCATAAACTTGTCCTCCTTTTAATCCTCGTATACAAAACGAGGTGCTTTTTTGAATTGAATCTTCCAATTGTTCCCTGTACTGATATTATATGCTTTTGCAAATGACCCCTGATTGATTGCAACAGCCATATTCTGCAGAGAGTTGATATAACAGAGACTTTCTCCTGCATATACATCTGCGAAGGATTTCGCATATGTAATTATATTATGGTAGACATTTCTGGTCTCATTAAAAATCGTGACCTCTACCCAGTCACCTTTTTGCACTCCTACCTTTTCAAAGAAATGATAGGGAATATTTGTCCATAGGCTTCCGAACCTGACATCCAGCACATCAATGACTCCATCAATGATATTTCCATTGATGACCGGCTCGAGTGTAGGAAGCATGACCACACTGTCAGGCTCTACGTCATGACCAATGTCCTCGAATTGAATGACGCCGGCCGCCAGTCTCGATCCAACGTATGCATATACATCCCTTCCATGAAAGGTATAGGACAATTCTGAGTGTGGCAGATGATTTGACTCCTCATGAATGACCCTCGCTGATTCAATTCCTGTCATCTTAGCGATATGTGTCAATGTTCCGTTGTCTGGCGTTATTACATATTTTCCTGATTTCGTCCTGATTGCAATACTTCTTCTGGATGATCCAACGCCTGGATCTACCACTGAAACAAAAACGGTGCCTTCTGGCCAATAATCAATTGTCTGAATCAGGCGATATGACGCTTCCCAAATATCATACTGTGGAATCTCATGGGTCAGATCAAACACTTTCAAAGAGGGACTGACTGTTACTGCCACCCCATGCATTGCAGAGACCGCTCCATCGACCAGACCAAAATCAGATTGAAATACAATTGCAGCTGCCATTACTAGTCCTCACTTTCTCAATATTGGTTACAATATCAAAAGTCTTTTTCTGCATCACTATTTTGTTAATTCTATTTTACCAACTTACAGGATTAAGTCCAGTATTTTTTTACCAGTGTATTTAACAAAGATACCCCATTCCATTTCCATAAAAAAAATGTTCCTGCGATGGGGTGTCCCAATCAGTCAGAAACATCTTTTTTGTCAGATTTCCTTTGCACATTAAGGCAATGTAACTGCGTCCTCTGTAAATTCAACTTTTATTGTACATTCATCATCCACGATGTTTAAAGAGCTTCCATCCTGTGCCAGTTCGACTCTGTATTCACCGCCGCCTTCATAGGTACCAGTCGCTACAAAGTTATCGCCTTCTCTTTTAAAATTGGAATCTATATTGTTATCATATAGCTCAGTTGTATAATGTGAGAGTATATCCTGAATATAAGCTAATTCATCATTAAAAAATGTTTCGATGTCATAGCCCTCATATCCCTCATATGCATTTAGCTCTGCCGATCCATATTCTAATGTCTGACCATCGATAAAAGCATAGTAAACTCCATCTACCTTATAGTCTACGGTATCGAAGGAATAATCTTCGTTCGTATATTTACCCAGGTCACTGATCATGATGTTTCCGTTTGCATCCCGTTCGTAGGTAAGAACTCCAGCACTGTCTTCTTTGGTATATGTTTCTACATAACTAATTCCTGCCCCACTATTGAACTTATCGATCATTTCCTGTGATACATCTCCTGCGTTGCTTTCTCCGGTGTAAAATTTATATCCTAAAACTGCCAGAACGACTAAAGCGATCAAAGCAATTCTAATGATAATTCTCACACCTATTCCTGCTGCTGCACCTGCTACTTTTCCCATTGTTCTCTCCTTTTTCTTGTAGTTGCAAACAAGTTATTGTACTGTTAACTCCATGTCAGTATTCTCCTCTTTATAGATACTGATAATAGAATACACTTATTTCATGCATTTTACAAACAATATTTTGTATGATAACACAATTCAAGGATCACTACAATATAATAAATCCTTGTACTTCAAACTTGCAAAAAAACCAGGAGCAGTGATTCTGCTTCCGGTATATTCTATTTTGGAATTGTGAACTGATAGGTTCCTGATCCTAATTCAATAGTGTCCATACAAGGCAGGCACAGAGTAGCTGTTGTATTGACCGGAATACTACAGCGATACTCCATGACACCGGCGCCCTGACTCCATCCGCTTTTGATTGCACCATACTGTGTTGCAACACTACCATTTGCATAATCCAGATGCATGATTTGCGGCCGTAAAATAAAATGCTTCCATCCCACTGAATCCTCATCTCTGACAATTCCGAGTATACAGCTGTAGATCCAGGAAAGTACAGAGCCAAGCGAATAATGATTGAAGGAGTTCATAGAATTTTGCCCGCCAAATCCATGTTCACTAGTATAGGAATCCCATCTTTCCCAAATCGAAGTAGCCCCTTGTGTGACTGGATAGAGCCATGAGGGACAGCTAGTCTGCAGCATAAGGGCATATGCTTCTTTCACATAACCAAAATTTGTAAGTTCTTGATTGAGAATGCCAGTTCCAAAAAAACCAGTCTGGACATGGAAGGAAGATTCTCTCACGAGCCGCCTCAAATTCTTCGCAGCCAGATTCCGATCATTGATGACTCCGGTCTCAAGTCCAAGGGCATATGCAGTCTGTGTATCAGAAGACTCCCCATGGATTCCTTTCGCTCTGGCATCATCCGGGTCGATAAAAGTTCTGTTCCAATATTCCTTTATCTCTTCCGTCAGTGCCTGGTATTCTTTCACTTTTTCCTTTTTATCAAGAATAACGGAAAGCTTTCTCATGGTTTCAGCTTCTTTATAATAAAACGCGTTCCACATAAGCATTTCATCTGTCTGCACTGGTGCGAGCCAGTCTCCGAGGGGTCCTAATGCTTGTCTGTCCCCCTCACCTGGCAATCCCTTATTCTTCATATAATCCATATATTTCACAAGCGCAGGAAAGAATTTTTGGATCGTTTTAACATCACCATACTGTTGATAAAGCTCCCATGTCATAAAGATAGACGCACATTCATACGTAATACCGCCGAAGCCACCACCAATGGGAGCGATTTCTGGAAATTGTCCATTTTCTTCCTGCAGATCAGACATCGCCTGCAGGTTTCTTTCGTAAAACAGCTTTAGATTACTGTTTTGCAGAGCTGTGTGACAAAACACATGGGTATCTCCTGCCCATCCCATTCTTTCATTTCTCTGTGGACAGTCTGTTGGAATATTGATGAAATTGCATTTTTGAGACCAAAATACATTTTGCACGAAGCGGTTTAGCAGTTTGTGTGACGAATCAAAACCGCCCTGCATATTCGTTACTGAGGAATATTGGCAGCTCACCACATCTGCTGGATCGGGCGGATTTTCCAGTCCGCTGATTTCTATATATCGGTAGCCATGAAAGGTGAATTTGGGCTGGTATACCTCTCCTTCCTCACATCCATTACAGATATAAATATCTGTACTTGTCGCATCTCTGTAATTCTCCAGCATTAATTTGCCAGCCTTGTCAAAAGCACCAGTCACATCCATTGTTCCTTCCATATCATTTCCAGTGTGATCAGAGGGATACAGCATCTCTGCATATCGAATCATTACCCGAGTACCCGATTTTTCATGTAGACGAATTCTTGGCACACCAGCCATCTCCTGCTCCAGGTCATAGATAAATATGTTATCCCCTATTTGTCTGCGGCTTCTGGCGCATCTCTCTTCTACGATATAGACAGGTGCATCATACTCCCCGACTATTCTAGGCTCAGTCCGATTTACACCAGGCCAGTCCCTACCAAATCCCAGAGGCATGGATCGCCAGCTGGCAATCGGAACCGGTTCGTAGATGCTTGGATTTTTCCAGTCTGAGTCATCAAGTAGAGGAATCGAAAAGTTCTGATAGATCGACAGGTTTCTTCCATCCAGATACTCTCCATAAAAAAGTCCGCCATACTGAAATGGTCCCTCTCCAAAATACTTCCAATTCTTCGTATTACTTGTGAGAACTTCGCTGCTCCCATTTTGATAACGAATCACGATCTGGGCTAAAAATGCCTCTTTATCTCCAAAATAGTTATAGTTTGGAAGTGCAAATGTCTGCGCATCACTCCACCAGCCCGAGGATAATACGACTCCAACTGCATTTTCTTTATCCTGCAGCATATTTGTAATGTCATAGGTCTGGTAATTCAACCTTTTATCGTATTGTGTAATACCGGGTAATAAAACACGGTCGGTCACCGCCTTTCCATTCACCTTACAGTCGTAGATACCTCTGGAAGTAATGTAAAGTCTGGCTTGGGAAACATCCTTTAAATTTACAGCAAATTCTGAACGAAACATTGGCAATGAATGGTGTGAGAGATCTGTGATAACTGATTTTCCGCGAATCACGAAGCAGTCATTTTCAACCTCTGTCAATGTATCAAATCTAGAATTTCCCGGGCGTTCATCTATGATAATGGAGGCTGGATGCCTTATATTTCTCACTGCAAAGTACTTAAAAACTGCTGTATCACTATCTCCTGCATAGAAACCAGCTTCACAAAGTCTCGGATAGGTTATGACATCATTGATTCCCCTGGGGTTTAACTGCCTTCCATGTCTTGTCATTCCAAAAAATCCATTTTCATCTACCGCATCCACCAGTACGCCATCAAAATAAGTATATGACTGATTGCCAGGTACCTCGATTTTCAAAGTATGGAAGTCATATTTATTCTCATTTGTGATCAGTGGTGCAGCATTAGGTGAATTAAATGGAGTCAGGGGGATATTCGCAAATGCCACATTAGGGTTGTCAGACCGATCATAACCAACACGATATATTCTCAGCATCGGCATTTCATCTGTTGTATCGATCTCAAATCTGATATAGTTCTCACCGCACAAACCAAACTCATTTTTGTTACAATCCAGCAGTCTTTCATCCCTGGCACCAAAAATTACACCTGCACGAGTACTGCCTTTTTGTATTGCGAATTCTGTTTCGATACAAAAGATTCCTCTGACGGAAGCTTCCACATTAAATTCCGGTGCACAGAGCCACTGTGCTCCCTGCCAGCCATTTATTGTATCATCCATCAGACCTGTTTCGAACCAGGTCGACTCACTAGCTGTTTCACCATGATTATCCGTTACCTCCAGTGATACAAAATATCGCATGCAAGGCTTTAGCTTTTGTCCCTGATAAACGATTCCCGTTGAGATGTCTGTCTGCAAAAGACCAGAATCCCAACAGTCCATCGCCCCTTCTAGAAGACCCACCCGTAATCTGCAGTATGTCTGGCTGGTACCCTTTTGATCCGAATCGAGTAACCAGGAAAATCTGGGCTCCGATTCGTCAAGACCAAGGGGCTCCAGCTGATATTCTACATACAATTCACTGATTTTCATGCTCAATTCCTCTACCTGCCTTTCCCTACATTTGCTCGATTTAACAGTCGCTGTCACCATAATTGATTGCCAGTTTTGCAAAAAAATCCTCAAGCGTCAGTCTGTAATCAATGGATTCATAGACTCTGATCTCTCGATTATGATCACAATCTATATACTGCATTGTCTGCAGATCCACTCCTGGAGCACGTCTTATAAAAAAATTATCCACACGTTCTGATTCCTGCATTAATACTGCGATTACTCCCTGGTCCCCAAGTCCCCATAGCTCTCCATGAGGCCACTGCTCTATCATCGCATATGCATCATTACAGGCAACGAGTTGGTCAAATAAATACTTTCCGATTGCACCACAGGGAGCAACTTTGTACTGAAGCTCAGCCAGCGAAACGGATAAAGATTTATATACTTTCATTGGAATTTGCCAAAGTGGCATACTAGATGAAAAAACGATATTTGCTGCATGGATATCCTGCATTAGATTAAATTCAAAACCACCATTTGGATAGTCCCCACCACCAATCCAGATTGCTGTCATTCTTTCACATATCCCAGGTTCTATTAAAATAGCACTGGCCAAATCTGTAATGGAGCCCTGACATCCAATGAAAAGCGGTCTAGAGTCCTCTCTCATTGCTTCTTCTATTATGAACTTTGCCCCTTCTGATATCAATGGTGTCCTTTCATCAGCAAGCTTTTCGCCGGCTCCCAGATAGATCGGTATGCCTGCCTTTAATCCCATAGCATCAAGAACTTGTTCGATTTCCCGATAGCTGGCTTTTGCTGTCTCGCCCGGTTGTAATCTTGCTCCTGGAAAGCTTGTGGCGAAGTCAAAATGTCCGGCAATGATCCCTCGAACATCGAACTTTGGTGTCATCAGCTGATGTGCAACTGCATATTGGTCATCTGCTTCATTTGCACAATCCGTATGGATGATCAGGCGGATTTTTTTTTGCTCAGGTACTGTATAGTTATAGTTCCACATGTTCTCTCCTTCTATTGCCATTGGATAAATGAAAGCCTTCATAAAGCTACGCTTTCATGAAGGCTTTCTGTTAACAGTTGTTAGTTCTGTGCTGCCAGCCACTCATCCAGCTGAGCCTGCTTTGCATCCATAACATCTTGCAGACCTGCTGCATATAATGCACTATTTAATGACTCTAGGGTAGATTCCACATTGGCAGATCCTACACTTCCGGTTTCCAGTGCTGCTCGATAGGTCTCAAGTGCATTATACAATGCTGTGATCTGTGTGGAATAGGAAGAGCTGTCCCACATAAATCCGTAGGCAGGTGATAACTCAGCCCAATCATTATGTGCCTGCAGCTGCTCCCAGTAATCAGGAGTTTTTGATCCATCATTCCATACATAACTAATGAACTGATTTCCTAGGAACCATCCTGTACCTTGGTGATATTTGTAATTTGCGGAATCTTCTCCATCTACAAAGTAAGCTGTTCCATCCTCAAGGACCTGATAATTAACACCTTCAATTCCGTTCTGCCATAGATTCATGATTCTGGCATCTGAATATAATGCAGAAATGAACTTAAATGCCATTGCAGGATCTTTACTATTGGAAGCAATTGCTGTATTAAAGAAGTTCACGCTCCAGGACGCAAGTCCACCCTCTTTGTGATCTCCAAAATACATACTGTACATTTCACATCCATTAGCAGCTTCTGCTTCTGTTATAAATCCTGGTTTGATTGCTGACAGATAGCTGAATGTATTGCCTGCCTTCATCATGGTTGCCGTACCCTGCGTGTCCGTTGCAGCATCCGGATAGATATATCCGCTGTCATACCATCTTGCAAGCATTGTGACTGCATTTTTGTAAGTCTCAGTTTCATATTCATTTACTACAGTAGTTGAACTGTGGTCTGATTCCCAGTCAAGTACACCAAAGGAATCCGATAGAGTATCAAAAAATGCAAATCTGTTCATCTGACTCGGATTGGACATATAGAGGGGAGTCATACTCGGATATGCTTCTTTTACTTTTGCAAATATCGACTCAGCCACATCCCAGGAATAATAGGTTCCATCATAGGTTCCATCCTGATCTGCAAGACCAAATTCTTCTGTAATTCCAAGCTCATCACAAATATCTGCACGCATTGCCAGTCCACCAAGTTCTACACTTTCTTTCATTGGAGGAAAACCATACAGTACACCATTCATGGTACCAACAGTTGCATTATCTTCTCCAATGGCTGTTACGATCTTCTGACCGTCTTCGGTTGTCAGCAATTCTGACATATCATAAATTCCGCCCATATTGATCCAGCTGGAAGCATCTGTATAATAGACTGGTATCACATCCAGTTCATCCCCACCTGAAAGCATAAGCTGTATCGTTGACTGATATTCTGCATATTGCAGGGGCAAAAGCTCAAGTTCAATATGATATTCCGGAATCAGAATCTCATTCATTGCATCCTGAACAGCAGTTCTGGCAGCTTCGTCCTGTTCATAGAACTCCACGTATGCAAATGTCAAGTGATAAGGATTTTCCTCACTGTAGGAATCTGATGTAGTGCTGCCGCTCTCTGTAGATGAAACATCAGATGAATCACTGCTTGTGCTGCCGCATCCCGCAAGTAAAGATACCGTCATAAAAACTGCGAGCATGCTTGCCAAAATCTTTTTTCTCATAAATAGCCTCCTTTTATAATCTCACGAATATACACTATATTCGTTGTTACCAAATGGTATTAGCCTTTTACACCGCCAAGTGTAATTCCCTTTGAATAGTATTTCTGGAACAATGGAAAAATCAACATGATCGGCAGAATAGCAACAAATGCGATCGCCATCTGAATCCCCGTCGACGGTATCGTAGCAGCAGCACTTGAGACATTAGAATCACTGCTTTGTGCCAGGTACTGAATATTGGATGCTATCTGATTCAAAAGATTCTGAATATTGTACAGATCTCTTTCCCTGACAATATAATATAGTCCATTGGTCCAGTCGTTCCAGTAGGTAAGTCCCGCAAATGTTCCCATGGTTACTAGAATTGGTTTGCCCAGAGGAATAACCACTTTTGAAAAAATGGTAAACTCAGATGCCCCATCTATTCTTGCAGCTTCGTATAAGCTGTCCGGTATGCTTGTTTGAAAATAAGTACGTATCATCATAACATTCCATGCACTTAAGAGAAAATTCGGTAACAGCTGTGCCCAAATGGTGTCTTTGATATGGAATGTGCTGCTCCACATAATATAGGAAGGAACAATACCTCCATTGAAGAGCATTGTAAAAAATACAAAGAACAAAAGTATTTTTCTGCCCGGCAGGCTTTTTACAGTCAGAGGATATGCCATAAGTGCTGAGAGTAAGATATTAATCAGAGTACCCAAAAGGGTTACAAAGATGCTGATACCATAAGCATTTATGATCTGCTCCCCAGATTTAATAATATATTGATAGGAAGCCAGTGAAAACTTTTCTGGCCAGAAGGAATATCCGTTTGCGACCAGGACCTGTTCATCTGTAATCGATGACATAAATAACAGTAAAAATGGGATGATGACCATGATCGTTACAATGATCATTGTTCCATTTGATAATATCTGATATTTTGAAAATGGTTTTTCTTTCATATGATCGCACCCCCTCTAGAACAAAGCGTTTTCTTCACTGACCTTACGAACGATATAATTCACCGTTATGACCAGAATGAATCCGACGATAGACTGATAAAATCCAGCAGCTGCAGACATACCAACATTGGACTGTTCCATTAGACCTCGATATACATATGTATCAATTACATTCGTTGTCGGGAATAAAATTCCTGAATTCCTGGGCACTTGATAAAATAGACCAAAATCAGAATAGAAAATTCTTCCAACACTCAGTAATGACAGTGTGATGATCGTAGGAATCAAGGATGGGATCGTAATGTGCTTGATCTGCTTCCATTTAGTCGCACCATCCAGCCTTCCTGCTTCATATAGTGATGGGTCGATTCCATTGATCGTAGAAATGTAGATCAGACATCCATACCCCACACCTTTCCAGGTATTTACAAATATCAGAATAAATGGCCAGTATTTTGGCTCTGAATACCAATTTATAGGTTCCCTTCCAAGCGCTGGAAGTATTGTATTGTTTACAATACCTGTACTCTGGCTTAAAAATGCATAGACAATGTATCCAATAATAACGGCTGACATCAAAAATGGGAACAAAATAGAACTCTGGTATACTTTTTTAAGACGATTACTAATCGCATCGCTGATAAAGATAGCAAAAATTATTCCTACAATCATATTAATAATAATGAAAGAAACATTGTAGAGAATGGTATTTCTTGTGATGACCCACGCATCAGGAGTAGCAAATAAAAATTTGAAATTATTAATTCCATTCCACGCACTTCCCCAAATACCGTCCCGCACATTATACTGCTTGAATGCAACTACGATTCCAGTCATTGGAATATAATTGTTGATCAGAAGGTAAATCGCACCAGGTAAAAACATCAGATAAAGTGGAATGTAGCGTTTCAGTTTTCCGATTTTTGAGTTCATAGAAAAATTCTCCTCTCTTTTTTCTACTACATTGACAGTGCAAACTGACATACATTGACGGAAGCTGCAGGTATTTCAAAATAGAATAATCCCGGCTCCCTTTCTATTGGAGCAAGTCCATCCTTCATTCGGACACGATCGGGATCTGAAAAAGTATTACATGCATTGGGTCTGTCGCTGGAAAGGCATTTAATGTGCTGGAATCTCCACTCCTTTGGCAGTCTGATAAACAGATTCGTCTGCTTATCATAGGACGCATTGACCAGATTCACATTGAGATATTCACCATTTGTGGATGCCATACTATATAGATTCTTCGATTTCTCGCCTCTGATCTCAGCTAAACAGGCGCCTTTATGTACTTTATACATATCAAATACATCAAAATTTGGTGTACGAATACAGTTTTCCTTATCTGTTAAAAACAATGAGTTAAGTACATTTACGCTCTGTGCAACACATGCCATTTGAACCTTATCAGCATTTCGATGAAATATATCAAGTGTAAGTGCTGTCGTAACCGCATCTCTCATTGTACACTGCTGAAATAGCGCCGGTCTGTTGCGAAATGCACTTGCGTGCCAGTTCCCCCACTCTCCAACGATCAGTGCACATTGCTTTGGGGGTGCCGGGAAAAATCCTTCCGGCTCCGGGATCTGTGCAAGTCCCTGCTCGATCAGCGCCCTCTGCTCTTGTATCACTTCTTCCAGCTCAAAGCTGCTTTGGATTACCTCATCCCATTCTATCCGGTCAAATTCCACTTCGTTTTGACTTATCTGCTTCATGTTCCAATTATAAAAATGAAGGTCATAGCCATCAATCGGAGGCATTCGATATTGTGCCAGCTCATTAAAAAAATCAATCGTCCATCTGACCCGCTCCTTCGGCTTATTTCCATCCGGTCCGCTAGCGATTCGTTTCATTTTAGTATACTCGGCTTTATCGATTCCGGAAAAAGAAGGCATGGCAGTTGCAAACTTTCGGTATTCCTGTGCATACCCTTGAGCAGTCATCATACCTCCACCGCCCCATACCTCATTGCCTAATCCCCAGTACTCTACCGGAACAATCTGCTGGGAGGTATTTCTCACTCGTTCAGCGGAAATACTTGTATTTTCTTCTCTGTTACAATACTCCATCCACTCCCGCATTTCTGCGATTGAACCACTCAGCATATTGATATTGATCCAGGGCTTTGCTCCTACAATTTTGCAAAACCTCAAAAATTCATCTGTTCCAAACTGATTGGTATCTCTTTCATATGTACCGAAATTTTCATTATACGTGACAGGGCGATCTGTTCTGTTTCCAATTCCATCTCTCCAATGATACGTATCTGCGTAACAGCCACCTGGCCATCGAATCACTGGTGGCTCAAGTTGTTTGAATCCCTCAATGATTTCCCTTCTAAATCCACCAATATTGGGAACCTCGGAGTCCTCTCCGACCCAGATGCCCTCATAATTACATGTTCCAAGGAACTCGATAAAATGGCTGTGCAATTCTGGCGAAATCATGGTGCTATTCCTGTTTTGATGGCTTACAATAATCTCTATTGTCTGATCCATTTTTGATTTCCTCTTTTCTGACACACTAGATCTTTCACATAGTTTTATTATAAACACAAATCATCAATTTTCTATTAAATTTTGTATATTATTACCATTTTCATGCTTTTTTACAATAATATATCGTCATTTTGACGTAATAAGTAGGTTTTTTATTGATTTTGATATTTTCTTTAAACTTTTTAAACTCGAAGTCTCTGACAATAAAATCACAAATACAACGAAAAAAAGACAAGGTCAAAAACCTTATCTTTTTACTTTAGTGCAACACTATTCCCACTAATTAACGAGCAGTTCGCAAGTAATGTAGATTTTGTCTCAATCAGTCTGTTGATTTCATGAAACAACATTACCATGCCCCAGACAGCCCGTTCAGCATGTGGTATTTTTACTGTAGTTAATTCGAGTTTTCCAGTCATATAATTGGGAATTTCATCAATTCCAATTAAACTGATTTCCTGTGGAATACGAATTCCAGACTCACGTAAAGCACGTATCACACCGATTGACACGTGATAGCTTTCCATTAGTATTGCAGTCGGCATTCTATTTTTTTCAAGATATTTCCTTGTATTCTTATAGATCTGATCAATTGTATTACCAAGCGCTATAATACGACTGTTATCCGCCTCGATATTATGAAGCAGAAGTGAGTCAAGAAACCCTTTTCGCCGCTCCTGATGATTATAGATCTCAATTGTGGTCGCAAAATACAGCATATTGGAATGACCATTTTTTACAAAATGATCAACAGCCAACTTTGCACCTTGTCTGTTATTCAGAAGTACCTGAGAATAACGACCACATAGCAGATCGCTATCGTAAATTACCATTGGATGACTGATTTCTTTAAATGCCTTTAAATCCTTCGGATATAATTCCGTCGCAAATAAAATGATACCCGCTACATCATCATGGTTACAGATCGCCACCATATCATCAATTTCTTTTTTGACCATATTGATAAAAGAAATCTTCAGAATATATCCTTCCGCTTTTACCATTTGATGAAAAGCGTCGTAGACATCCTTCCCTAGATCGAGCTCTGGATTTCGCACAGAAAATCTTTCGTAATCCGGAATAATGACATAAATAATATGAGCGCCGATTCTGGATTTATTTATTGTTTCATCATAGCTTTCCCCATTGTACAGCTGCTCATAACATCTTCTCACTTCACTTCTTGTCTTTTCACTAACACCGGGCTTGTCATTCAGTGCTAATGAAACAGTTGCTTTGGAAATGTTAAGCTGCTTTGCGATTTCAGATGCCTTTACATGCAATACGACCACCTCACTCACAATCCTTGGATTACCTACTGATGATAGCATTATTTTAAATGAAAAGTCATCGCAAATATATTACAATCATTATAAAAATATCACAATTATTAGTTCTATAGTTCTATGATATGCCGTATGATATGCAACGATTGTTACTTTTTCTTTGACTGGTTTATGATGTCAAATACTACAGCTGCCAGCAATACCAGACCTTTGATCGCTTTCTGCCAGTCCGTACCAACACCTATGATCGACATTCCATTATTGAGTACACCCATTACCAGACCTCCAATAATAGCTCCCGGTATGGTTCCTACTCCACCTGATGCTGATGCACCACCAATATAACAGGCTGCGATCGCATCCAGTTCGAATCCATCTCCTGCAGTCGGACTTGCACAATTGATTCTGGCTGAATAGACGATTCCCGCAAAAGCTGCCAGAACACCCATATTCACAAAAGTGAAGAACTTTACTTCTTTTGTCCTGATTCCGGAAAGTTCTGTTGCACGTTCATTTCCGCCAAGTGCGTAGATATACCTGCCTATAACCGTTTTTTGCGTCACAAATGTATAGAACACAGTAAGTACACCTAATATTAGAAGGATTACAGGAAAGCCCTTGAATTTTGTGAACCAATAAGTCACGAACAAGATCAAAAATACCATAAAGACCATTTTCGCATAAAAAACGGAGTTCGAACTGATGTTAAATCCATAGGATATCTCTCTTCTTCTTCTTTTCAGCTGGAAAAAAACATACAGCAGTGCGCAGACCAGACCGATCAGCAATGTTGTCAGGTGCGTACCTTCTATTGCAACAAAATCGGGCAAATATGCCTGTGCAATATACTGATAGGACGCTGGAAATGGACCAATTGTTTTGCCATTCGTCACAACCAGTGTAATTCCACGGAAAAAGAGCATACCGGCCAGCGTCGCAATAAATGCTGGAACCTTTACATAGGCAACCCAAAACCCCTGCCACACACCAATTAGACCACCTAATATCAGTCCGGCCAGAACAGCCAGAAATACTGGAAAGTTTTCATTTCCAACTAGAAGTTTACTTGTAACCGCTCCAACAAGGGCCATGACCGAACCGACTGACAGATCGATATCACCAGTCAGAATAATTGGAAGCATTCCGATCGCAAGTATCAGAATATAGCCATTCTGCATGATCAGTTTAGAAATGTTCATTGGAGCCAGTAAAACACCTTTTGTCAGAACCTGAAAAAATATAGTAATAACGACCAGTGCAATAATCATACCGTATTTTTTAAAATCTATTTGAATTCTTCTCTTCTCACCCATATTTAATTTCTCCTGTCACTCTGTATGATAGATCGCATAATATTCTCCTGGCTCGCCTCTTCTTTTGTGAATTCTCCGGTTATTTTCCCCTCATTCATAACATAGATCCTGTCACTAACGCCAAGAACCTCTGGCAGTTCTGAAGAAATCACAACTACACTTTTCCCTTCCTGTGCAAGCTGGTTGATGATATTGTATATTTCATATTTTGCTCCCACATCAATGCCTCTTGTCGGCTCATCGAGGATAAGGAGATCAGGTTCTGCAAAGATCCATCTTGCAAACAATACTTTTTGTTGATTTCCGCCAGAAAGGTTGTATACATTTTGCTGAATGCCAGGAGTTTTGATCTCTAGCTTTTTCAGGTATTCTTCTGAAATTTTTACTTCTTCATGTTCATTGATCACTCCCTGATCTGACAATTTTTTCAGACTTGGCAGAGAAATATTTACTCGGATGCTGTCATGCAGAATCAGACCAAGTTTTTTGCGATCCTCTGTCAGATAGGCAATCCCATTTTCGATTGCTGATGAAACAGAACTCGTATCAATTTCTTTTCCATCTTTAAATACCTTACCGATTACTTTTGAGCCGTAGGATCTGCCAAATACACTCATTGCGAATTCTGTACGTCCTGCTCCCATCAGCCCTGCTATTCCAACGACTTCACCTCTGCGTATATTCATGTTGATATGCTTAATGACCATGTCGTCTTTATATTCCGGAGAATATACGACCCAGTCCTTTATCTCAAATCGTACATCACCGATCTTACTTTCTCTTAAAGGATACAAATTATTCAATTCACGTCCCACCATACCACGAATGATACGTTCTTCCGATATCTCATTATTCCCTGCAATCAGTGTCTCGACCGTGCTTCCATCCCGTATGATCGTAATCTCATCGGCGATCTTTGTCACTTCCGCAAGCTTATGTGAAATAATAATACCTGTCAGACCATGCTCTTGCTTCAGTCTGACGATCAGATCCAGTAATTTCTCACTGTCATCATCGTTAAGTGCTGCTGTCGGCTCGTCTAAGATCAACAATTCCACTTTCTTAGAAAGTGCTTTTGCAATCTCCACCAGCTGCTGTTTACCGACTCCGATATGGTTGACCAATGTCTCTGGTTTCTCTTTAAGTCCTACTAGCTCCATGAGCTTAATGGCTTCAAATCTGCTTCGCTCCCAATTTATAATACCCATATTACTTTGTTCATTTCCCAAAAAAATATTTTCCATGATCGAAAGCTGCGGAATCAAAGCAAGCTCCTGATGGATGATTACGATCCCTTTTTGCTCACTATCCCTGATATCGCGAAATTTGCACTCCTCTCCCATATAAGTGATCTTGCCCTGATAATCACCATGAGGATATACGCCGCTTAATACCTTCATCAATGTGGACTTACCTGCTCCGTTTTCCCCAACAAGAGCATGAATCGAACTTTTTTTCACTTTAATATTAACATTATCAAGTGCTCTTACTCCTGGAAATTCTTTTGTGATATTCTGCATTTCCAATAATACTGTTTCCATAAGAATGCCCCCAAATTGGATCTGAATATGTTATGGAAGGTGAATATAATATCCACCTTCCATGTTGAAGTTACTTTAATTCATCTTCTGTATAGTAGCCAGAATCAACTAACATTTCTTTATAGTTGTCAATCGTTACTACAATTGGATCGAGTGCATATGCAGGCACTACTTTAGCACCGTTATTATATGTCGTCGTATCATTATATTCTGGTGTTCCACCCTTTACAAACGTGTCTGCCATACCGGCAACAACTTCTGCCAACGCTCTCGTATCTTTAAATACTGACATTGACTGTTCTCCAGCTATCATAGCCTTCACATTAGCAATATCACAATCCTGGCCCGTGATGACTGGCATTGGCATATCAGATGAACCATAGCCAGCTGATTTTAATGCTGATTCTGCACCTAATGCAGTCGAGTCATTCGAGCATAATACAGCATCCAGAGTCTTATCTGAATAATACGCTGTAAGAATGTTATCCATTCTAGCCTGCGCAGCATCTGTTGCCCATGCATCCGTTGCACATTGCTCTCTCGTTGTCTGACCAGACTGTACGATCAGTGTTCCATCATCAAGATAAGGTTGGATTTCTGCCATTGCACCTGCCAAGAAATATGCTGCATTATCATCGTCAAGTGATCCTGCTACGATTTCAATATTAAATGGCTCTGTTGCATTGGCCAGATCAAGTGCCTCTACGATATATGCACCTTGTAATGTTCCGACTTTGTTATTATCAAATGTACCAACACAGTCCACATATTCCGTACCAGTTATAAACCTGTCATGTGCGATGACTTTGATTCCAGCATCATTTGCTTCCTGAAGAACAGAAGATAATGAGCCTCCATCCACAGGTGCTATAATTAGAACCTTTGCACCTTTCGTAATCATGTTCTCAATCTGTGAGACCTGCTGCTCCACTTCGTTATCGGCATATTGCAGATCGACTTCATAACCCATCTCAGTCAAATACATCAATAAATTTTCGCCATCCTGATTCCATCTCTGCAGCGACTGTGTTGGCATTGCCACGCCGATTAGTGTGCCTGCTGTATCAACAGCCTCTTCTGATACTGCCTCAGTAGATGCTTCGCTTGATACCTCCGACGATGCAGCCGTTGTTTCAGATCCACCGGAACTTTCTGAGGATGCCGTCGTACTTCCGCCACAACCAGCCAATAAACTAACCCCCATAGCACACATCATTAGTAATGCGATACCTTTTCGTTTCATATTGCCCCTCCTTACACCTCTCCATAGTGATTCTTTCTCTGATTCTTTTACTGATTCTTCCCTTGCTTGAATCGTTTCATGAATCGTTTCATTTACTAATTAGAATTCTACCATATTTCGAGGAAAATCACAATTTATATTTTTAAAATTTTTCAAGAAAATATAGCACAGGGACGGATAAGCACGTTTCGGTGATCATTACATTGAAAGCAGATGTTTGATCTCAGCAAGTGTCCTCTCGTAATCTTCTTTCCCTTCCAGAATTGTGATTTTTATATCGATCGTTTCCTTTCCAAAAGGTGGGATTTTATGTATAGCTTCTCCTTCATGAGCTCTTCCATATACATCTGAATTCGTAGGTTCAAGCCCCATGACATAATCGCTTGCAGCAATCGATTTCCATTGTACAAATCTCGGAAGGTACTTTTTATTAAAACTGATTCTGACTCCTAGTTCCATTCTCAAATTATATAGACAGGCAAATGTATTCCCATCTACATCAGAGTATAATTCATGCAAATAAACTCTTTCCGGCTCCTGAACAATAGGTGCTTCCATTTGATTCCATTTATCCGCATCTTTTTGTGCATTTTTATCCCTTGGTTTTGCTCCGTAGGTTGGCAGCAATATGACCGCATCTTCATCCAATAAGGGGTATCCAAAATTGAAATGATACAAAATCATCATTGGCTCGTCTTGATATCCTGAGTTTTCAATTAGATCTGTAAGATAGATTGATTTGTCACCATATTTTGTTTGAATAGTTCTTTTCAGTGTGAGGTTTTTTCCGAAGATTTCTGCTTCCCGCATCTCTCCGCTAACCGACATGACATAGTCATCCTCATTCCAACAGGCATCCGAATTTATATGTTCAGCAGGTGTGGAGCGAATGCGTCCATGCATTGGATAACTAGTATCCCCGATCTGACAGGGAATACAGGTATTTTCAAGTCCACATGTAAACAGCAGACCTCCCATAAGGCTACGGACTCCTTCTTCCCCATGTGTATCATAATCAGCACGTCCGATCAAACCCTGCTTAGACAAAAAATTTATATTTACTCCTTTATAATTGAAGTCAATGATATCCAGGCATTTATCTCCTGCGACCTGAAACCGAAGATCCCCATTCTTAATGTCAAATCCCTGAATGCCCTTTGCTCTTCCCTCATTAAAAGTAATCGGACGAACAAATGCAAGCTGCTGCATGCTGCCGATATATTGGTAAAGTTCCTTCTTGTTCATTTTATACCCCTCCATAGATATGAAACGTTTCATATAAATACACTATCACCTTGGGTTTGATTTTTCAATCGTTTTTATCATGTTATTTGAAAACAGATAGTCGGTGTTAATCCTTTGTTTTCATAAAAAAGTGTCTTCGACACATCAGCTCCCCCTGCCACTCAGTCTTGAGGGAGAAACACTTTTTTGCGCCGCCACAGGCCGCTAAGCGGCATTCCACCTTATTGTGGCGGGCGCATCCTCGAGGAGCGTTTTTTTATCATAGGAGTACTTTCCTGTGATAAAAAAAGACAGCCAAATGCGGCTGTCAAGTGAATCTATAATTTCCAACTTCACGATTGATCGAAAATATGCTATATTATCTCTATGGGTGAGCACCTACCAACAGTCAGGCTAATTAAGCAGGACTGTTTTTTTCGAGATTAAGGAGATTTTTTATGGTATCATATATTTGGCCTATCGTACTTGTAATTATTTCTAACATTTTATATCAGATCTGTGCAAAGTCAGTTCCGCACGCAATGCATCCCATGGCATCATTGACAATAACCTATGCTGTGGGCGCTGTCATTTCATTTATCATGTATTTTGCTTTGAACAAAAATGGAAATCTGCTTCGTGAATACAGCAAACTGAACTGGGCACCATTTGTTCTTGGACTTGTCATTGTTGGCCTTGAAGTGGGATTTATTTATGCCTACAAGGCGGGTTGGCAAGTCAGTATGGCTTCCATAATCCAGAGTGCCTTTGTTTCTGTAGCACTGATTTTTGTTGGGCTAATGCTTTATCATGAGCAAATCACTCGCAACAAAATCCTCGGAGTTGGCATCTGTCTCATCGGATTGTACTTCATTAACAAATGATTCCTTTTTTTCAGATTTCTTTTGAAGCTTTGCTTCTTTTTCTGCTGCTTTCTTATTAACCTTAGCTTCTTTTTCTTCTTCTTTTCTCAGCCTTCTGGCTTCTTTTGCATCGACTTTTCTTTGAATTTTTGCTTCTATCTTCTCTCTCTTGAGCCGAAGTTTTTCGTCCTTGATTTCTTGTCTTGCTCTTGATTTCTGGTTCCTTCTAACTTCCTTTTTTGCTTTTTTTGCCAGAATGCGCAAGGTACTTTTTGCTTCTTTGATACTTCTTCGATATCCACGATAAGGATTATAGGTAAAGTAGGCAGCCGTTGCTATTATAAGGATGCCTCCTACAGCATAGATTCCATATGCAAGAATCATATCATACAACACTATTTGATTTTGATAGGCGATAAAAAGCAGCAAAATCAGTGGAAGCATAAAAACATTTATGACTTTACTTATCATTCGCCATATCCAGATTCCTCTTTCATTATGAACCAGTAACGCTGCTTCGGTTGCTGTCAGTAATGCCAGTACCAGACAAAGCTGTGATGTCAGTCCATAAAGATATCCGGCACAGGCTGTCACTGCGATTGACAGTATAAACATCGCCAGTGCAAAGCCGCGGTAATAAGCATTTTTATACTCCCGCATTCCTTCTAACTTATCGTGACTCAAATCATGCATTTCATAGATCTGACGTTCCACCCGAGATTGGATTTGATCTTGATAGAGACGACCGTCTCTGGTATGTGCGATATTCTCGTTCATATCATTGCCAATATCCTGAAGAATTCGCTCCTCCTGTTTCATCTGCTCAAGAATCTGATCTTCCTGTTCTCTTTTTCTTTGCAGTTGTTCTTTCGCCCAAAGATATTTTTGAATCTGTACACTTTCCTGCATCTCGCTTTGTTCCAGGGATGGTCTTATATCATCAGCATCCATATCCGACTGTTTCATGTTTGCACGATCCATATCCGACTGTTTCATGTTTGTATGATCCATATCCGAATCAAGTCTTAAATTTTCATTTACATCAGGCATTTCACTGATACCTCCCTGTTTTCAATTCGTGTGTATACATCTGCTTCTATTTTATCACTCCTTCTAATCAATTAAAAGAAAAAAGCCCCAAAATCCGAAAAACAGCCTGAAAGACGAGCCTATCGTCTAACAGACTGTGGATTCTGTATGTACGTTGCATTTCTATAGATTTGTAAAAAAGCGTTATTTAAGGTTGCAAGTACTATTTTTTCAGCAACAGCCACAGCCCATTTTATTGCCATAGGCATCCATGCTGTTCTGAGAAGGATCCTTCATGCACAGATGAACTGCGGATTTTTTAAATGTCATTGGCAGTGCAAGAACATTGGGCTTGTCTCCCACGATCTTCTTTGCATCTTCAAGCGCTTCTTCAAAGCTGGCTCTTGTCTTTAGTCCCATGCCTCTTGCATAGCCTGGATCCTGTGCACCTACAATGTAGATCCCACTGGTATTCATTTCAGCAATATGACCGCATGACATCATGGAAAAACCATGAAATGGATGAAATGCATTGGTGAACCGATATTTTTCGATAAATTCGTTATTCCGTGCATAATATTCGCCTAAGCGGTTCATATCCGGCAATATGTTCATATGGTTTCTTTGGAACTCCTGATAGAGCGGTCTCAAGTATGGCCACAAATCGTCATTAAAATAACCATTACATAGTGAGGAGCAAATGATCACGCAGTTCTCAGCGAGAATCCTTTTAAACCTTAGGATCTGGGCGCTCAGTGCTTGCATCATCATGATAGGATTTGTTCCCATTCCGTCACCATAATGGAACTTCTGAGGCATTCCAAATACAAGAACGTTGTATTTTTTCTCAGCCCAGTGTACGTAGGTTCTCTTATCTGCGACCTTCCAGCTTTCGGGCATCATGACCTTTGCATAGCCCGAAAAAACTGCAATTTGCCTGGATTGTGTATCAAGAACTGCGTCACAGCAGAAAAAGGGATGTCCCATTTTCTCTTCCATATGCATGCTGATCTCATCAAATTTATGGCGCATCAGACTATTCCCATTGACCGGTGTAAAATCTCCTCTGTGCATGACAGAAGGTACATGATGGCTCGCAATGCTCTGCCAGTTCGTAATACCTGTGGCACTGTGCTTATAGCCGCCGGAATAACCACCATATGGATTTCCCTGAACATGACCAATCAAAATTGGGATATCACATTCATAAACGAATCGACTCATATGAACAGGATCGCCCCGATGCGTCACACCCAGATCGACCATATTGTCTTTATCTTCGCTGTCGTGACTGAATATCTGTCCTGTGTGATAGAATTCATTGAAGATCGCTTCTCCAAAAATTGCCCTTGCATCCGCTTCTTTACTTCTTGCATGAAGACCGTTGGATATGATAAAAAGAATGTCCTTCTTTTCTACTCCAGCTTCAAACAAGTCCTCCAGCAGAATAGCAATACTCATTTTTCTATGACTGGTAGCCTGCTCACCGCCTTTTACACGATCAGGAACAATGAATACTACTTTATTTCCTTTATGAGCAAGTTTTTTCACGGGCTCCATTCCTATTGGATTGTCCAAGCTTACTCTGTAAGCATCCTTTAACTGATCCTCTGGAATAAATGCAGGATCCTTTACCGTTTCACCAGGTATAAATACATCTGTTGTATCCGGCAGCTCTGCACTTAGTGTCCCATTTCCATACTCAAAATCAATCTTCATATTCCTATTCCCTCCGTTTCCAAATCACTGAAATTTGAAATTTTATTTTTTTATTTATGAAATTCCCTGCTTATATGACCCTGCCATTTCTTCCAGGGTCAGACAGTTTACCTTCGGTGCTTTACCGTAGCTGCCGAATTGAACGATCAAGGTTGCCAGTACTTCTTTTACACCTTTTTCTACGCAGCTCATAGCCAACGCTGTATCTTCATCAGGAATCGTTCCATACATGACAGTATCCATGACAGGGGTAAGAAATACTCTTGGGTCAAAGGCATCCTTTTTTTCTTCCAAAAGCTGATAGATCCCGCTAATTGAAGCACTGTTTTTTAGATTTTCCTGATTTAAGAACAATTCCTTCAAATTTCTGGTGACTGCAAGTCTGATATCTGTATCTACGTTAATTTTGCTGATGCCTGCCTTTGCAGCTCCGATCAGCTGATCTATACTGATTCCGTTGGTCTGTTTCAGCAATCCTCCCATACTATTGATCTCTTCTACGATATATGCAGGTACAGTGGAAGATCCGTGACTTACCAGAAATCCTTGGATTCCTTCGTGCTTCATACATTCTTTGATTGCAATTACGATTTCTTTTCTCAGGACAACATGATTGCCCTTATTGGCTCCATGCATGGTTCCATAGCTGATCGCCAGTGCGTCCACACCGGTTTTTCGAAAAAATTCCACTGCCTTTAAGGGATTTGTATAGGTACTTTCACTGCTGAATACATGATCCTCTACACCAGCTAGTACGCCCAGCTCGCCTTCCACAGAAACACCCCTTGCGTGTGCATAGTTTACGACTTCTCTGGTCAGTTCCACATTTTCGGAAAAACTCAGTGAACTTCCATCGATCATGACGCTTGTATATCCACCTTCTATCGCTGCAACACAGGATTCATAGTCACGTCCATGGTCAAGATGCAGTGCGATTGGCACCCTACTGTTCTCACCATATTTTCTGACTGCATCCGCAATATTTTTTGCGCCTCTTTTTTTATCCTCAAGCGTGGAATGCATGAAATCGGTACATCCACCCATAAAGCCATTTGCAAGTTCAGCTCCCTGTAGGATTACTGGGCTTCGCAGCATTTCATGGACTTCGATCGCTGCTTTTGCCTGAGCAACAGCATTGACATTAAAGCCTCCCTGGGCATATCCATATTGTTCAGCGGCTTCTAGTATTACCCGCATTGGTACCAGCATATTAGTTCCTCCGTTTAGGTCAGATAAAGTTGAACGATCTCTAGATACTCATCCGGGTAAAATCCGATGTCACCCGAAAATCTGGTCAGTGCGATCAGCCCCCCGTCAATTTCTTCGATTGAAGCAAGCATGGCTGCATTTTCCTGTTTTAATCCTCCACCATACACCACTTCAATTCCAGGTATTGTTTCCTTTATAAAGCGAGCGATTTTGGTAATATATTCTTTATCAGCAGGTACTTTTCCAGGTCCGATGGACCACACTGGTTCGTATGCGATCACGATCTTCTCCAATGGAATACCCAAAAGGCCTGTCAGTAATTGTCCACGCAGAACTTCCTTCCACGAATCCATCTGCTCGCTTTTCTCACCAATGCAATATAAGACATCCATCCCTTTCTCTACGGCCGCCCTGACTTCACAATTCAGAATACGATTCACTGCTTCTTCATCTGCTGCCTGGGCTTCCTCCAGAATGCCAAGCAATTTGGTACGTTCTTCACAGTGTCCGATCAACACTTTGTTACAACCTGCTGCTTTTGCAGCTGCTGCAGGCAGCGAGGTGGTAAATGCACCGAAATTGCCACCTACTCGGACATCTTGCCGATAGACTCCCTGACAGCCGATTTCCGCAATTCCGTCCATATTTCTTTTACGAATAGCACTCAACAGATGCATTTCCGGAAGAAAAAATGTAAAATCAGCGATATTACCATAGGGTGTCAGTTGGTCTTGAACCTGATCAATAATAAATCCACCCCAGTCACTGATCTCTGCAATTTCATTTACTCCTCCCATGGATCTTGGTACATCAAATCTTTTCAAATTCACGTAGATGTGCTTCATACTTTCTTTCCCTTCGTCTTAAGTTCACTCAGGCTGCAAAATTCTTCAAACTCACCTCCAAGCAGTGGTCTACACCAATTTATAAAGTCCTCCGTCACATCATTACCCTCTGGAGATAAATAGTGATCCGGAAGAGTTTTTTCATAAAGCATGACCTCTTCGATTGGAATTTCAACGATTCTTATTTCATAACCATCCTTTTCCTTTGGAACTCGTTCAAAGCCGATCATGATCCCGGTCTTTCCCTGAAGTGCTTTATTAAGTGCCTGCTCCCCGGCAAGACTGGCTTCATCCCTGTCACAGACTGACTGCCAGGCAATGGATGCTCGACCTGCAAGTCCCGGTTTCTCACTTCTTGCTTTGATACCCAGCTTCTTTATAATAAGTTCTGTCAGATAGGCACTTACATCACCATAATAAATCGCACGCTGGGTGCGGAATATTGGTTCTACGATAGGTTCTCCCTTTTTATTCTTCAGCCCTTCGCTGGCAACAACAACCACACCGCCTAATTTCTCATAAAGCCTCTTAACATCTGCGAGAAATTTTTCTTCATCAAACTCACATTCTGGCGTATAGATCAGATGAGGTGCATCCCCTGGATTTGTTCTTGCAAGTGCTGATGCGGCTGTGATCCAACCGGAATTTCTTCCAAGTGCTTCGATTACACATACATGAATTGGAAGTGACCTTATATCCTCTGCAATTTCCCGGACTGTGGCAGCCAGATACCTTGCAGCACTTCCATAACCCGGGGTATGATCTGTAATCGCAATATCATTGTCGATGGTCTTTGGTATCCCAACGACCCGAACATCATGGTTACCCAGCTTCTCACAGGCTTGATACAGTCTTCCACAAGCATCCATGGTTCCGTTCCCACCGTTTGGCAGGAGGATTTTTATATTGTATTTCTGCAGATTTTTTGCCATTGTAATGTAATCCTCATCGGTAATCGGAAATCGAGAGGAACCAATCACAGATCCTGGTGTGGATAACAGTCGTTCTTTCTGTTCGGATGAAAGCTGCTTTAGATCCACCAGGTTCTCTTTTAAAATGCCTTCCATCCCACCGATAGCACCATAAACACATTCAATATCCGGAACATTTTCTGCAGCCTTTATGACACCGTAAAGGGAAGAATTCATGACTGAAGTCGGTCCTCCGCCATGTACGACCAATACATTCTTTTTCATTTCGGCACTATACTCCTTCCAATAAATTGGTTCTACGCTTTTCCATTGGAGCCTGCTAGCTCAATAATCTCTTTGATATCCTTTTGTAGACAGGTCTCAGCGTAAGAAGAGAGTTTCCATGCATGTCCGCCGTCCATTCCAAGTTCCAGGCCCTGCTTAATATAATCAAGATAAGCCACTCTGATCTGAGTACCAAAGTTGATCTTTGCCACTCCACTTTGAATGGCACGTTTAATCAGTTCTTCATTCATTCCTGTACAGCCATGAAGAACAAACGGGATGTCCGTAAATTCTCTGCATTTTTCAAGAACATCGACTCGAATCTCCACCGGTCCCTTATAAAACCCATGGGCATTTCCAATTCCGATTGCAAGCATGTCCGGACTGCATAGTTCAAGATACTGTCTGACATCCTCAGGTGCAGCAGAATTGGAGGTTCCGATCTGTACTCCTTTATCATCTAATCTTGCGAGTTCTCCAATTTCAGCTTCGATCGGGATTCCAAAAGCTCGGCAGACCTTAGCAACCTCTTCTGTTCTTTTCGCGTTTTCCTCCAGGGAATATGCAGATCCATCATACATAATGGAAGTAAATCCAATTTGCAGCATCTCCATGCATCGATCAAAGCTGTCACCATGATCCAGATGAATTGCCACTGGAACAGATACCTTTTCTGCCATCCATTTTGCTGTTTCGTAGAACCAGTCATGACCGGAATATGCACCTGTATTGACATAGTGCGCTAAAATGACAGGAGATTGCATTTCCTCTGCAGCAAGGCAGATCGCTCTGATGATATCATAGGTTCCACCCTGGGTATTGATCGCAGGAATGGCATATCTTCCCTGATAAGCTTTCTGGATCATTTCTTTTGTTGTAGTCAGCATTGTGAACCTCCTGCTATATTTTAACGATCACTTTCAGATAGTCTTCTGGTCGTTTTATCATGTCCTTGATCGTAGCTTCCACCTCATTCATTGGAATGGTTTTTGTGATCAGATCATCTGCCGGAAGCTTCCCTCTCAAAATCAGATCGATCGCTTCTGGAAATTTCTGATTGGAATTCCTAGATGGCAAAACATCGATTTCTTTTTGCATGAGACGTACCTGATTTACTGCAACTGTGCTATGAGGCCAGCCAACAAGAGCGATCCTTCCACCATGACATACATATTCATGCATTTGCTCTAAAATTGGCAATGCTCCTGTGCAGTCCACCATGACTTCCGGCAGTTTTCCCTCTGTAACAGACAGCAAATACTCCTTCACCTCTCCATGTTTTGAATTGAATGTATTTTTGATCCCTAATCTTGCAGCAGTATCAAGGCGTTCTTGTACAACATCGATTAGAATCGGCTGAGCACCATAATTGAGGCAGCCAAAAGCAGCCATTAGACCGATTATACCAGCACCGAAAATCACCACATGTTCTCCAACTGATACTCTTGCACGTGTAATCGCATGCAATCCGATCGTAAAAGGTTCTACCAAAACAGCATGTTCAAAGGATATTTCATCCGGTAATTTATACATTTGCTGAATTGGATGGAGGAAATATTCTGCCATCATTCCATCTTTATGCACTCCACATACACGGATATCTGCACAGTTATTAAATCTGCCCTGCTTGCACATATGGCATTTGTTGCATGGAATATATGGCTCAAGTGTGACTCTGTCCCCTGCCTTTAAGCCTTTTTCATTTGGTCCGATTTCAGAAATGATGCCGACTCCTTCATGTCCAATTCCGTTCACCGGATATTTCATAGTCGGATTTACCCCGCGATATGCGGTCACATCAGAACCACAGATCCCGCATTCTATAATTTTAACAATCGCTTTTCCTTCTTCCAGAATAGGCATCGGAAAATCTTTGATCTCCAGCTTTTCCGGTCCTTCAATACACAAAACCTTCATAATGTGCCTCCATTTCTCAACTCCGTTATTCCTAGACTCACCCATTCTACCCGCAGTTATTCCGGGGTATCATTTTCTCTAATGTAATCCAAAGCATCCGGCATAATTCCCGTATTCCATCCACCGTCTGCAAAAATTACCTGTCCGACAATATAATTGGATTCTTCAGATGCCAGAAAGCATGCCAGATTCGCTACCTCTTCTACTTTGCCGAATCTTCCGATCGGGGATACAGAAAGAATTTTCTTCTCATCCAGAATTCCCTTTTTGATCGGAATATCAACCATCTCGGTGCGAATCCAACCCGGTGCGATCGCATTGACCTTAATATTGTAGATTGCCCACTCAGCTCCAAGCTGCATTGTGAGAAGATTGACAGCTCCCTTTGTGATTCCATAAGGAACCCGGCCAACATTGATCATTCTGGTATTGCCTGAGGATATATTTATAATACTTCCTCCACCATCTTTACGCATATATCTGCCTGCTGCCTGACATGCAAAAAGAGGTGCTTTCATATTAATATCGATTACTTCATCCAGGACTTCCTCTGAAAGCTTCAGTGTCGGACACGGTCTTGCTACCCCGGCACAATTCACTAATATGTCGATTCTTCCCAGTTTCTCATATACATAGTCAGCCATATCAAAGATCGCCTGACGCTGGCGTAAATTGACCTTGTAAAAACTGCATTTTTCACCGAGCTGTGCGCTCGCTCTTTGACCTTCTTCCTCCAAAACATCTGCAATGACAACAGATGCTCCTTCTTCTATGTATTTTCTGGCAATTCCAAAGCCGATACCTCTGGCAGCACCAGTCACAATTGCAACTTTTCCCACTAATCGATCAGACATTTGTTTTTCCTCTCCCTTACCACCATTTGATCTTATCTGTAATGTAATTACGATATTCTATGAATTTCGGATCCGTGATATTTCTGGGTCTTGGAAGATCAATATAGACTTCCTCTTTTATTTTTGCTGGCTTATTGGTCAGTATTAGGATTTTTTCTGCTAGGTAGACTGCTTCTTCTATATTGTGAGTGATGAATACAACAGTACTACCTAATTCTTTCCAAAGTCTGATTACTTCATCTTCCAGATAAAATCGCATCTTGACATCCATCTGTCCATAAGGTTCATCCATCAGCAAAAGATCTGGCTGCATTGCAAAAGACCGACCGATTATAATTCGCTGTTCTGCTGATACAGACAATTCACCCGGATATGCATTGCGAAAACTCTGCAGTCCCATCAGATCCAGAATCAAATTGACTCTGCGATTGATTTCATGCTTTGGGATTCTTTTTATTTTTAACCCATATGCAATATTTTGCTCTACCGTAAGCCATGGAAGTGCACTTGGCTCCTGGAATACGAAGGATATATTGTGCTTTCTGGGATCTGCAGGTATTCCGTCTATATACAGATCTCCGGCAGTCGGCATATGGATTCTGGTCAGACAATTCAAAAAAGTACTTTTCCCACACCCTGTAGGACCTACAACACAAACAAAATCCCCTTTATTGATATTGAATGACATATCGTCGAGTACAAGCAGATCTCCGAATTTTTTTGTGAGATTTTTTACTTCTACCTTAACTTCTTTATTTACCGTTTCGGGCATAGTTGTCTCCTTCCCTATATCGACAAATCTGTATTGTCTGAAATCACTGTACGAAGATTCAGGAATTCATCACTTACCATATTTCTTGGTCTTGGCATATCGATCGGATAGACTTCTTTTACTCTGGCAGGACATTCGCTGAGTAAAATAATCCGATCTCCCAGATAGCAGGCTTCCTCTATGTTATTTGTGATGAATACGATCGTCCGTTTCTCTTTTTCCCAGATCTTCAACAAATCTTCCTGCATCTGATAGCGGGTCTGTGCATCCAGTTTCCCGAATGGTTCATCCATGATCAGCAGCTTTGGATCCGATACATATGCTCTTGCAATTCCTACACGCTGCTGCATGCCTCCCGAAAGCTGTTTTGGATAGTAATTCTCAAATCCCTGCAGGCCGACCAGATTGATATAGTAACGGGCTATTTCTCTTCTCTTTGATTTTTCCATCCCCTGAAATTTCAGAGGCAGCTCTACATTTTCAATGACAGTTTTAAAGGGCATGAGTGCCAGTTTCTGAAATACCATGCCGATCTCAGGATTTAGACCGCTCCATTCCTTATCGTTATAATAGATTTTTCCATCGGTCTGTGTATCGAGTCCTGCCATAATATTTAAAAGAACCGTTTTCCCACACCGTCCAGGCCCAAGAACCACTAGGAACTCTCCATCATAAACATTCAGACTGACCTCCTCAATTGCAGTAAAGTAGTCCTTTGTACTGAAGAAAGTTTTGGAAACATGCTCTACTTTCATTCTTGTCTTTAGTTGTTCCATGGACACACCACCTTCTCTAGCTTCTGTAAAATAACGGATAATAAGGCTCCGATAATGGCGATCGTGATAACGGAAACCAGAACCAGGGCGAGATCACTACCCTGCCAACCACGGGTAACAAGAGAACCTAGACCTTTTTGTGCTCCCAGCATTTCTGCTGCAAGAACGGTTGTCCAACCTGAACTTACGGATGTTCTGATTCCTGCAAAAATCGAAGGCAGCGAGGTTGGTATTACGATTTCCTTTAGTATCTGTCGGTTATTGCCTCCAAACACCTTGCCTACCTGAATATTAATGTGATCCACCATTTCGATTCCAGTAGAGGTATTGATTACCAGCGGCACGAAGGTTCCGATAAAAACGATAATGATTTTTGGAACTTCACCAATTCCGAACCACATGATAATAATTGGAATCCAGGCAATGGGTGGGATTGGACGTATGATCTCAAAAATACTTCCCAGAAATGCTCTGGCTGTTCTGTTCCAACCAATCAGGATACCGAAGCTGATTCCAAATGCCCATGCAGCTAAAAGCGCAAGCAGAACACGTTTGAGACTCGCCCAGGAATGTCCGATCAAGGTTGTCTTTGCGATTGGTTTTGTGAAAGTTAGTATGAACCGACGCCAGACATCTGCTGGTGGAGGCATTAGTTCAGGATGCGCACTTGAAAAGGAGATCCAGCCGAGTACGATACAGGCAACGGCAAGAAGCGGCAGTCCCCAGTATAATATATTGTTTTGCAGTTTGTTTTTGTTTTTTTTCTGATCCATGTAAACCTCCTCCCCTACCTGTTGACTTTCCATCGCAGGAAATACTTTTCAACTTTTGACAAGATCAGGGAAAGTAAGGCGCCGATCGCTCCGATCACAATCATACCAACAATAACAATATCTGCCCGGGCGACGGTACGTCCGATCTGAATCATATATCCAAGTCCTGCACTTGCTGCCAGCATTTCCGCTGCGACAAGAGTAGACCATGAATTACCTAATGCAACACGAATTCCGGCAAATACCATTGGCAGAGAGGACGGTACACCGATCTTAAAAAATATTTCTGTTTTTGATGCACCAAATGTCTTTGATACATCGATCAGAGTCTGATTTGTCAGCTTGATTCCAGTATAGGAATTGATTACACAAGGAACAAATGCTGTAAAAAAGATAATGAGTGCTTTCGCCTTTAATCCAATTCCCATCCAGACAACGACAAGTGGAATCCAAGCGATTGGTGGTATTGGTCTGATCAGCTCAAAGATAGGGCGAATGAACCGATCTGCATAGGTCCACCATCCCATGAGCAGCCCCAGTGGCACTCCAATAATGATTGCAGTTAAAAATCCCATCAGCGCCACCTGCAGAGATGCCATTATATTGACGATCAGTATATTGCCATCTGGTGGTTTGTTTCCGACTTTGTAAAGCAAAGTCTGCAAAATCGTCGTTGGCGCCGGCAGTGTTTTCTCATTAACCCATCCTAAAGTCACAGCAAGCTGCCAAATGATCAAAACAGTAAGTATGCCTGCTATACTCAGCAGGACATACTTAATATTTTCTTTCTTTTGTTTTGCTCGCCATGCCTGCATCTTTTGCTCTAAAACTTTTTGATCAAGCATATTGACATTCTCCTATTAACGATTTGCTTAGTTCGCACTTTCCATACTGAGTACATCTGTCAACAGCTTTGCATCAATCTGACTTGGTAATTTGCTCAAGTCTTCTGATGTATAATTTCCAGATGCAACAAAGAACTCTAAAACACCCATAAGATTGTTTTCCATTACAGACACTTCGGTTCCTTCTGCTTTATCTGTCATCATCGCAACTGCCTCTTCCAGAGTATAGTAAGTATCCGCCTGAACGTATTTCGCTGCAATTTCCGGATCCAGAGAGCTTCCATTTTCATCATTCATGTCCACACAATACTGAACTGTTTCTTCCTGATGATCCTTCATCCAGTCAAGGGTTTCAAAATACACTTTTAAGAATACTTTCATGGCTTCATATTTCTCTGCATCTGCATAACTATTTTTGTTCACAACAAAGCTGCACATCAGACCAGAGTCAACAAGTGGTCCACTTGCTACTGCTGTATATTTATCAGCCTGGTCAAGCATCTTGAAGGTTCCACCACTTCCGGTCAATACACAGACATCACCTTCGCCTGCTAAAAATGCACTGTAAGCAGTTGCAGGATCCATAGCGATGAATTCCACATCATCCTGTGTTAGTCCAAAGCCTTCCAGCATTTTAATAAGTACATACTGCGTTACGCTTCCAGTATTACATAGGATTTTTTTGCCCTGCCATGTCTCTTTCGATCCATAGATTTCTTCATTGATCGTATTGTTTCCGGTTCCGGCTGCCACAATATCAGAATCATTCCTTGCAAAAATATATTGTGTACCATCATCTGTATTACTAGATCCTGCAACGATCGCTTCATAGCCAAGTGCACCGGCAAATACACCGCCAACTCCCGTACATCCGATATCCCATCCATCTGAGGACAAGGATTCCATCTGAACCGGTCCATTGGTAAAAAGTGTTTCATTGAGTGTCAGACCTGCTTCTGTGAACCAGCCTTCCTGCCCTGCAATATAGATCGGTAAGAAATTTAAGCTTCCACCAATACCGGATACATTCAATTCATATGATTTTGCTGTTTCTGATGTTTCCCCTGTTGTAGTACTTTCGGTCGAACTCCCCGACGAGCTCGTGTCTGCTGAATCTGAGCTTGCCCCACAACCACTCAGAACACTTGTCAATAATACAGCAGCGCTTGCGAAAGCAAATGCTTTTTTCAGTTTCATAGTTTTCCCTCCATAGTTCTTTGTGCAATCACACAATATATAGCTTGTTTACAATGCAAATATTAACACTTTATCTAAGCAAACTCAACATTATTTTACGCAAACGTTTGCTTATTAGATTAAATGATGTTATACTATAAAAAATAGCCTGAAAATATATACAAACTATCTGATTTTGCTATTTTACTATACATACAAGCAGTATTTTTAAAAAAGGAGAACTTGTAATGACATTAAAAGAGATTGCCAATGAGGCTGGTGTGTCCATTTCAACCGTATCCAGAGTTGTAAATAATTCCGGTACAAATGCCGCCAGTAAAGAAGTCAGGGATCGTATCTGGGAGATCGTAAGGCGTTCAGGTTATACCCCGAATTCCTCTGCCAGAAATTTAAAAATGGGTCATTCGCAGCCTAGGCAAAAAATAAATTCACTTGCATGTATGTTTGCTAGAACTCCAAATGACCCTAATGATCCGTTCTTTTCCACAATTGCCCGAGGCGTTGAGATCGAAGCATTAAAGCATGACTACCTCATGAAGCTTTCATTTAGTTCCATTGACATCAACGAACCTGAAACCAGTCGATTTATATTGAATAATGAATTCAGCGGAGTCGTTATTCTGGGCAGATGTGACAAAGCAACTCTCAAATTTTTAAAGCACCACTTTCACTATGTGGTATACACCGGACTCAATAGTATTGATGCGAATTTTGACCAGATTCTTTGCGATGGTTATGAAGCTACTTTAAGTGTAATGAAACATTTGGTGGATCTCGGTCACAAAAATATCGGCTATTTGGGCGACACTTCTTTGGAAGTACGATACACAGGCTATAAGGCTGCTCTTGAACGTTATCAGATTCCATTTCGGAAGGAATATACACATTCGATCGAGCTGGTTTCCAATCAGGGATACCAGGGTGCGAAAGAGTTATTGACTAATTGTCCTGATCTGACAGCTATTTTTTGCGGAAATGATATTACTGCAATTGGCGCCATTCGGGCAATCAAGGATATGGGGCTTAAGATTCCAAAGGATATCTCCGTCATCAGTATCGACGATATTGATACCGCTCAATATCTGTCCCCCATGCTTACGACAATTCATATTCCAACTCTCGAGATGGGACAGCAGGCTGCAAAAACAATCATTGACAGAATCAACGGAGGACATTCTGTACCACTTAAAGTGAATCTCCCATTCTATCTGGCCAGAAGAGAAAGCTGCGGCAAACCAATTGTCCGATAATGTTACGATGCATTTTAAATGAAAGGAAAAATGCCTGAAATTTAACATGGAATGAGAAAAAACCGAGCGTACATTTATCGCTCGGTTTCAAACTGAATCTGTAGTTCATTATTATCTTCATCGCCGGATTCCATCATTTCCAGGATATAGTTTTTTAAAAATTCCAGTTCTGATGCTTCCTGCCACAGCAAGTACCCTTTTGACGATTTCACTTCTTCTTTCACAGAATCCATATCACCACTAAAATAGCTTGTATTCAGAATACTCATTGTTTCGGCCATTTCACTCATTTCCTCCTGAGTATACTCTTCGACCTGTGTCAGTGCATCATAAGCCTTGTTGTATGAAATCTCTGAAAAGTAGTTTTTGGCATATTCATTAAAATTCAGCAGCAGATTCTCCTTGCTCCCATTTTCCTTTGCCCAGGCATTCACATCAACAGATTCCGTATGATAAGAATATCCTGTATCCTTCGTAAACTCCAGAATCCCATAATGGAGAGGATAAACACTTAATGCGCTGGTAGTGATATCATAGATCCGATCCTGCTCCTTTTCTCCATCATACATAATATCCTGCAAATGAATGTGCCCACTAAGCACAAGTTCAAGACCGCATTCCCGAAATACTTCCATCGCTTGTTCATTATTATCCAGTGTAAAGCCGTAATAGAGATTTTTATTGTGCTTTAACAAATTGTGATGCATGACTGTTACGATCTGTGCTCCACTTTCCTCTGCCATCTTAGAGCATTCTCTGATCCAGGAAAATGTCTCTTCCGATATATCTCCATTCGGTGTTGGTGATCCCAGTAACTCATTAAAATCATAGATGCAAGTGTCAAGCATAAGGAACCAGACTTCATCAGCAGGCGCTGACAGATAACTCAATGAATCGGTATCCTTTGATATCGCTTCAGAATATCCAAATTCCTGATAGATCGTCTCAAAATCATCTGGACCTATCATATCAGTAACATATTGCTCTGTTTCACTAAATCCGCGTGCCCAGGGATTTGCAATATCATGATTACCGGGAATTACAAGGATCTTTGTACCGGTCTCCTCTTCAATTTCTTCAAGCCGTTCTGCCAGATCAAGATGACTTTCCTTCTCTCCATTATTCGTCAAGTCTCCGCTTATAATAAGTACATCTGGTTCTTGTTCTTTCATTTCATTGCCAAGCGACTGTACAATTTCATCTGTATACTGTATTAGTTTGCCGTCACCACTGCTGTTATAGCTTTCAAAAGCACTTCCCTCCACATAGAGATCTTTTGACAAATAATGAATATCTGTTGCAATAAAGATGGTAAAGTCCTCTTTTGTATCTTTACTGCTTTGGACCCCACATCCAGATAAAGTGACTAACACGAAAACGATTCCCAAAATGCTGAATCTTACTCGTAACATCTATTCACCAGGTTCCTTTCACACAATACTTCTTTAGAATCCCTCTTCTGCCTGCATTATTTCGTCTTGAATTTTCTAACAAGCTGAATCAGTTCCTTTGCTTTTTCATCAATCATTCCAATATTCGCTGATACTTCTTCAAATGATGCTGTCTGCTCCTCCACTGCTGAAGCGACATCCTGTGTATTGTTCGCATTCGTCTGAGCAATTGTCTGTATCTCCACCGCAGATTCAATGATGATAGTAAAATCACCTGTGATTTCTGATGAAACTTCTGTGATTTCTTTTGAATGCTTGAAGGCATTTTCAGATCGATCATAGATTTCATCCAGCTCTGCTTTTAACAATTTCATGGATTTTTCCTGAATAGCAGACCGCTTGACCAGATCGCTCATGGAACCTTTTACATTTATGGATTTTGTACCAATATTTAAAACGATACTGTTGATCCGCTCAACGGAAGCTGATGTTTCCTCTGCCAACTTACGTATTTCATCCGCTACAACTGCGAAACCTTTGCCTGACTCCCCTGCTCTTGCCGCTTCTATTGACGCATTCAAAGCAAGAAGATTCGTCTGCGACGAAATGTTTTGTATTAGGTCGATGATACCCTTGATCTCTTCTGAGGATTGATTCAGTTCATCAACAGTCTCAGATGTAGCATGAATTGATTTTACAAATATGTCCAATTCTCCTGTCTGGATATCTACTTGTTTTCCACCATTTTGAACGCTTTTTCTGGTATCTTCTGAGATCTTTAGCGTCAGCTCCGCCTTATCAGATACACTCTTAATATCTCTTCTTATATTAGAAACAAGCTCATTCAATTCTTCGATGTGTCTATTCTGAATATCAGATCCTTCTGCTACACTCATTGAAGAATCTGCGATCAGTTCTGTTGACTTTGTAAGTTCTTCTGTCGTCGTACTTATCATCGTAAGATTTTCAGAAACATCATGTGATATCTCTGTTACTTCAAAAATAATTCCATTGATATCCTCAAGAAAACGATTAAAATAGGTTATCATTTCTGAAATTTCATCTTTGCTTGTTATTTCGATTCGCTTTGTCAGATCCCCTCGACCTTCTGCCAGTGCCTTGAGATCATTGACCAAATTTGTAATGGGTCTTCGGATACTTCTGTTCAGAAAAAGAATCAGGAGAACTCCTGCAGTAAATGTTGCGATCAGCAACACAATATTGATCAGTTTTGCCTTTGCGATCTTACTCTCAGCATAATTAGAATAGTCTGTTACCATATCATTAATCTGTGAAACATAGCCCTCCACCTGATCGTTGATCGCAAGGAGCGCTGTTTCATCACCGGAATCCAGAATCAGCTGATAGGACGATCGCAGACTCGTTTCCCAGATATCAGAAACCTCCTGCAACTGACGTTTCGTCTCTGAATTCTTTAGTCCAGTCAACCCAAGTTCCTCATCGCCTGTACTAAGGCTATTCAGCGTCGAGCTAAAAGTATTCATATTTTCCGCCAGTATATTTTTTACATCATCATTCTCAGACTCCATATAAATATTAGCCTGCAGAGCCATTTTAAAACTTAGTGCTCTCAGTTTTCCGGAATGATTAACAAAATTTGAATCCGATGC
The DNA here is from genome assembly GCA_047974745.1 of Lachnospiraceae bacterium. GTDB lineage: Bacteria > Bacillota > Clostridia > Lachnospirales > Lachnospiraceae > JBKECO01. Next base: position 3,182 of record JBKECO010000015.1, on the reverse strand, counting down.
TATGGTCTGATAGGTGGATAGATTCAAAACTGCAATGATACAGGTTGCGACCAGCAACACTCCAAATGTCAAAATTAGCTTATGATTTATCTTCATAACTCTGATTTCCTCCCCGAATATTAAATTATTATGTCATTTTGTCATCTCAAGTTATACAAAAAGCCAGTCGCTGCATCTTATAAAAAAAGATATCTAGAAACGCTACTTCTTGTATCCGCATTTCGGACATACACCATCTGTTCCTAAAGCAATTCCACAAAGTGGGCAGCGGTCCATGACAAGTGATGGTTCGTATTCTTCTACTGCTTCATTTACTCCGCTGGTAAATGTGATCTTAACAATATTGAGCTTGTCTTTTAACAGATTATATACGATTTTTATCATTCCCTCGACTGTCATGGTCTCTTTCGTTACAACCAGACGGCATTCCGGGTATGCAGTTGCAAGTTCTGTTTTAAAGGCAGGTCCCTTTTGCTGATTGGTCGGTGCTCCATCCTTGATTCCCTGCTCTTCATATACCTTAAGTATTGCCGGAAGCAAAGGATCATCTTCGCGTAATACCAGTGCATGATCAAAATTCTGCAGAACTTCCCATGCTGTTTTTTTAATTTCATTACATGGAAAAACCATGTTGACTCCCATGTTGACTGATTCTTCCACCTCTAATGTTAGAATTCCAGTGTGTCCATGCAGGTACTGTGCCTCACCCTTAAATCCATAAAATCTGTGTGCATACTGCAGATCAAGTGTAGTTTTACTTCTCATAACGATTTCTCTCCTTTTCATGTTTGGCGGGTATTCTCACCCATTTGGTGTATTTTGGCAACATCTTCGTCTCTGTCCATCCCCTTAAATCCCAGCTCCAGATACATATTTCTGAATCCTTCTGGATCTGATCTGCTCCATCGCTTCCGTCAATGGAAATACCGCTTATGGCATCCTAATATGTTCCGAAATAAACCTGTTTAACAGTATCATACATCACCCCGGAAATACTGTCGACTATTTCTTATTATTTATTTTCTATTTAAGGATGCCTCCACCGTTTTGCAGTTACTTTTTGAGATGATATAGCTCAGTTTCTTTATTTATAGGGCATTCGGGCATTTTTTATTTTGTTTTTAAGTCTTATTATAAATGAAGATTTGTTGTCATCCCAATCTTCACGAGCCATATTTCCAAAAGCATGTGTATTCTGCTATAATCTTCTTTCTAATTAATATTTCCTAATTCACATACCGCATTGATTACATATTGTTAAAAAGGGTGGAGTAAATGGACTACATATCTGTAAAAGAATTTTGTAAAGAACTATCTATTTCTATTGCAACTGGTCGAAATTGGATTAAATCAGGCAAATTAACTCCTGAATTTACTGACAAGAAACAACCTTACTTCACTAGACAATACATAGACAAATTTAAAAAGGATATACAATCTGACTCGAATAAAGTGCTTAAAAGTCGGCGAAATAAAAAATATGTTTCCGGAAATTCTTTATACAATTCTTATATCTATGAGCAGAGTAAAAATATTGTAGTCCTGCAGAAATTGCTGGCAATTATAGAAAGAGAACATGTCGAACTATCCACGATTGCAATTAACTCCATTGTTGCCAATTGTTTTCTGCAGCTCTTTTTAAAAAAGCAAAACAAAGACAGCCGCAATGAGCATGATCTGCTTCCTATGTTTCTTGCCAACGAATTTTCAACAGGAGAATATGATCTGCTGATCAACGATCTCATTGAAGATCGTAATATGACTTTACAATTTTGCAGAGAGCATCCATTTATTTTTGAAATGGAATATACACTGGAACCAAATGAAGATACGCTTGGACTTATATGGATTTCATGTAATAATATCGGTAAGCGCAAAGCTACTGGTACCTACTATACCCCTACAAAAATCGTAAAAAAGTTAATATCAAAACTTGATATCTCTGATCAGGACCGAGTACTCGATCCCTGCTGTGGTACCGGAAACTTTTTACTACAGTTGCCATCCGATATACCTTTCGAAAATATTTATGGCAATGATATGGATCATAGCAGTTTTAAAATCGCACGATTGAATATGGCGCTGAGATTTTCAGAAGTTTCAGCTTTGCAAATATGTGAACATATTACGAATTTCAACTATTTGACAGAATATATGAGTCGTTCCTTCCAATTCATCATTGGTAATCCACCTTGGGGGTTCGTTTTCTCTGAAGCAGAAAAGGCTAGATTAAAAAAAGAGTTCAAAGCAACATCAGGGAAAAATATTGAATCCTATGATGTATTTATTGAACATGCATTAAATAACCTGTCTGTCAATGGACAACTTTCATTTATATTGCCGGAAGCAATTCTGAATGTGAGATCTCATAAAGATATCCGAGAGATTCTATTACAGAAAAATTCGATAAAATACTTAGAGTTTTTAGGAAATGTATTTGATGGCGTACAATGTCCATGTATTCTACTGCAGATCTTGCATACAGATCAGCCTATGTCTACTATTGGGATGATGGTAAATAGATCAAATACGAGTTTCACTATTAACAACGAAAGAGCTGTAACCGCTGAATACTTTAGTTTTTTGACTTCCGATGAAGAATACCGTATCCTCGATAAGATCAAACATTGTGATCATTCTGCTTTTCTTGCAAAAAATGCAGACTTTGCCTTAGGTATTGTAACAGGAAATAACAAAGAATTTATAACACGAGAAAAAACAGATGAGAATGAGATGATATTGAAAGGTATGGATCTCCGTAAATATCGTTTCATACCAACAGATAACTATATTGTATTCAAGCCAGAAGCATTTCAACAGACAGCTCCCACCGAATTGTATCGTGCACCTGAAAAACTCTTATATCGCTTTATCAGCCGTCAGCTTGTTTTCGCATATGATGACAAACAGACACTATCGTTGAATAGCTGCAATATTGGTTAAGGTGTCAAAAGTAGACACCAAGTCATCAAAATCCTCACCAAATATAGTATAATAAAGGCATATGAAAAGGTGAGGTACAGGACATGTCTTTTAAAACAAATCAAACACAACAGATTACTCTGAATGACAGTTTTCTCAATCAAACACCAAGAACACAAAAAATGATTATGAATTCCTGGTGCAAAGATTTTGCAGATATTGTTTTTCCTGCGATTAAGGAGGAGCGGTTTTCTGTCCTT
>JBKECO010000040.1:0-5672 GCA_047974745.1 Lachnospiraceae bacterium | reverse complement strand
GGATGGTATGAACAGTTGGGTGGAGAATCAAGTCCTCTTGCTGATGCCATACTGGATCGAATTGTGTATGATGCATATAAAATCAACATTCAGAGCATTGACCCTTCAAAAGATATCTCAATGAGAGAGATCTATGGGCTAGACAAAAACATGAGCGAGTAAACTCGCACAAAGCAACTGATGATTTCCTGTTCCGGACATCTGATTTCCATTTTTCCGGAACAGCGATTTCATCGCACAAGAATATTCAGGTATGAGTGCTTAATTGTATTTTGACAATACATGTCTCCATAACACATATATGGGTTTTGTATATTATAATTAAAGTATCGCTTTTTATAAGTATTTTTTATTCCGTGAGCTAATAATTTATCACTGAGTAATGTAAAGTAATCACGACCACGTCTATTGCTATTCACGTCATTAATGATTATTATCGATTTTGGAAGCATATATTTGATTACATTTTCTATGAGCCCATTATAAAAATCATCAATTGAAAGTATACATGCATTATTATAAAAAAATGAAATAAGATATTGTAATGTCAGAATATTGAAGTTTTTATAACAAATATGGTCAAAAAGCGTTGTTACATCATCATAGATATATTTGAGACCATATGATTGCGTGATGGCATAGTTTTCTATCATTTTGTGGATGGGCTTCCAATATTGATTTAAATCTACCCCCCAGTAGTCAATAGATTTATTTACATTGTTAACTCTATTATATTGCTCAATGGCGATAAGATCAGGTGAAGCTCCACAGCCTAAGGACAGAACATTGTACCTATCATAGCTACGGAGTCTTGGAATCATATCAAAAGCATATTCTATTTCAGATTCATATTTATTTGTATATTTGCATACGTAGTAATAAAGTAAATTACTACAAGTATAATCAAGACGTCCGTTTGAATATCTTATTGGATAGTGTACTTGTTCAAGACAAGTTTCGCAAGATTTTGGACACTTGTCTGGGTGCGTACAACAAATATTTCCGCAATTTGATGGTGAATATGCAGTGTGACAAAAATTAATAATTTCTTCTAGTAACATAGTATTCCTCCCCTTAATTAAGCTTTTGTTAATATTGTTTGATGTTTATTTCTTTATTTCCCTTCGTTACAATCAAATTGCTATCCACCAAGCTCTGCTTGATCCTATCACACATTTCCATCAATTCCGCTATTTCAGCATTGTATTTCTCAACACTTGCAAATTCATCCATAGAATCAACAGTTTTTTGCAAAGCAGCTTTTGCCTGTGCCCATTTTACTAATCTTTCATTTATCTGTTGATGATTGAATCGTAAAGTCAATGTCTTTGGATCAATCACACCTTTTGAATTCTTTTTTCCTTGAAATTCAACATCTATCTGCTCGTCCATCTTAAAAATAAGGGACAGCACATCTGAAACCGTTTCTATATCAAAATCCATAAATAAATTAATACTTATGCCAAGTGCATTGGCAATTTTAAGAAGCTGGTCAGGTTTTGGATTCCTGTCGCCGGCTTCGTATTTTCTTATGGTCACTTCATTAATACCGCCTGCAAGTTCTCCAAGCATTTTTTGGGATATGCCACGCATGGTTCGGTAAGTCTTTATTTTTTCTCCAACTGTCATGTAAAAACTCCTTTCGAAATCATTTTACAGATAAAAACACAAAAGTATCTGTGAGATACAATTGTATTCTATCACGCCATGTATAGAAAAGAAACAAAAACTTAAAAAAATTTCTTAGGGTTGCGAAAGTATGATTTTCGATGCCTATCAATTATATGAGAAAAATTGATTCTAAAAAGAGTTAACAAGAAACAATTGTATCTGTATAATACAAAAATATAAAGAGATACAAAAGTATCTTAAACAACAAAAGAAGGGGGTGCACAGAATGAAGAATACAAATCAGATGTATTTATCAGCACAAGAAGTAGCGAACATACTTGGAATGTCAGAATCTTACGCTTATACCGTCATCAGAAAAATGAATGACGAATTAAAAGCAAGAGGCTGTATAACTATCGCTGGCAAGATTCCAACTAAGTATTTTGAAGAGAAGTTTTTCGGAGTTCAGGTTATTCAGTAGAAGGGAGATGATTATATGAATTTAACCAAGGACAAGAAGTTAGGCACATGGCTGGTTCAATTTTATTATACGGACTGGCAGGGCAAGAAAAAGAAAAAGCTGAAAAGGGGTTTCCGCACCAAAGCGGAAGCCACCCAATGGGCAATGGATTTCTTGCAACAGCAACAAAGTGATCTGGATATGGTATTTGAAAAGTTTGTGGAACTCTATTATGAAGATATAGAGAACCGCTTGAAAGAGACAACAATGAGGACTAAGAAATACATTATAGACCTCAAGATATTGCCTTATTTCAAGGACAAACCAATTAACGATATCAAGGCGGCCGATATTCGTAAATGGCAAAATAAATTGATGAAAGATGGATATTCAGCAACTTATTTAAAGACTATTAACAATCAGCTTGCAGCAATATTTAATTATGCAGAGCGGTATTATGATTTGAAAAACAATCCTTGTAAGAAAGCCGGCACCATTGGCAAAAGCAAAGCAGAAGAAATGCTTTACTGGACAAAAGCCGAATATCTGCAATTTTTAGAAGGTGTAAAGGACAAGCCAATGTCGTATATGGCATTTCAGATTTTATATTGGACTGGAATACGAATTGGAGAACTACTGGCACTATCTTTTAATGATATTGATTTTGAGAATCGTAAAATCAGTATCACAAAGACTTATACCCGAATTGAGGGCAAGGATTTAATTACCACACCAAAGACACCAAAGAGTAATCGTAAAGTAAATATTCCAAAGTTTTTGGTGGATGAGTTGCAGGATTACACTGAAAAATTATACGGGATTATGTCAAATGAAAGAATTTTCCACTGTACCAGCAGTTATTTGACCAGCGAGATGAAACGAGGAGTAACGAATACTGGTGTTCAGAAAATTCGTCTTCATGATCTCCGTCACAGTCACGCCAGCTTACTTGTGGAGATGGGGGTTACACCTCTAGAAATGGCAGAACGTCTGGGGCATGAAAAGATTGAGACTACACTAAATACTTATTCCCATCTATATCCCAATAAGCAGGCACAGTTGGCAGACAGATTGGATGGGGAATTTGAGAAAGAGGAGGAAGAAGAACTATGAGTGGAGTACACAAGAATCCTACTATAAGCTTTCGTATTTCTGAACGAGAGAGGGAAGAAATTGAAGCGAAGATTATAGTCAGTGGGTTAAATAAAAAAGATTATTTTGTCCGCTCCTGTATTTATAACCATGTATGTGTGGTGGGGAAGAAAGAGCTGATTTACAAATTGGTGCGAGAGCTACGGATGATGATGGAAACGCTCCAAGATGTAACAAAGCAGTTTGAACAGTCAGAAGTATTTTTATCAAAAGATGGACTGGAAGATATGAGGCTAGAGTATCTGAATTTGCTAAAAGCAATGATTTGGATGCTAGATGGAGCCAAATATTTATGGCAGGACAACAAAGAAAATGTCCATACAAAAGAGTAAGGACATTAGTAGTAACAAAAGCAGAGCCTTTGATACCGTATCTCGCAAATACAAGTATAGCAAAGGCCTCTGCTAGAAACAATCACAAGTTTGAAAGGGGGCTTTTCATGGAAGAAGCAAAACAGACAAATAAACCATATCACCTGATAAATATGGCAGATGTGGTTGCAAAGGAAGTGGACTGGCTCTGGTTTCCCTATATTCCGTTAGGAAAATTAACCATAGTTCAAGGTGATCCTGGGGAAGGGAAAACAACCTTTGTATTACAATTAGCAGCTTTATTATCCAAAGGGAAAATGCTTCCCTGTGACGATAAGGAGCGGGAACCTGTCAATGTTATTTATCAGACAGCAGAAGATGGTTTGGAAGATACAATTAAGCCACGATTATTAGAAGCTGGAGCAGATTGTAGCAAAATCATTGTTATTGATGAAAGTCAGCAAGAGTTATCTATGACAGATGAACGACTGGTAATGGCAATCGAGGAAACTGGTGCAAAGCTAGTGATACTTGATCCGATTCAGGCATATCTGGGAGCAGATGTAGATATGCACAGAGCAAATGAGATTCGCCCAGTATTAAAGCGGTTGGGTGGTATTGCAGAGAAATATCAATGTGCCATCATTCTTATCGGTCATATGAATAAAGCTAGTGGAAGTAAATCAACCTACAGAGGACTTGGCTCTATTGATTTTCAGGCTACTGCAAGAAGTGTGTTAGTAGTTGGACGAATAAAAGATGATCCTACACTTTGAGTCATAGCCCATGATAAAAGCAGTCTTGCGGCAGAGGGAACATCCATTGCATTTCGATTGGATGCAGATGCAGGATTTACTTGGGAAGGTCGCTATGATATCAGCGTGGAAGAATTATTATCTGGTGATAGCAGAGGACAAAAGACCAAGGATGCCAAAGCTTTTTTAACAGATATTTTATCAGATGGGCAAAAAAGCAGTAAGGAAATTGAAGAACTTGCCATGAACAAGGGAATCAAGAAGAAAACCTTAAATAATGCCAAGCGTGAAATGAATATTGATTCTGTAAAAATTGGAAGTCAGTGGTTCTGGATGCTGTAGGGGAAGATGGCAAGATGGTAGTCTTTATAAGAATAGGGAATCTTGCCACCTTGATTTTCTCTTAGCTGTCCTAATCGGACAATTTCATAGCAACGCAAAGTATTGTCATTATGAAATCTTAAAAGTATGTCGGAAATCTATAATGGTTTTTGAAATTATTAGCATTATGGAAATTGGTTATGAAATTCGAAATTATGTCGGAAATGCATAATGAAACATGCAGAACATAATGGAATTCATAACCCGAAGAATTGGGAATCTAAAGTATACTATCGCACATTGATAATTTTATAGATATTGTTGGTGCAAGTAGCACCATATTGACACCGTCAGGTGTCATAAAGCCGTCGGCAGACCGCAAAACCTGATTTATCAGGTTGCATTTTTGATGGCAATGGCTCACGTCAGTGAGATGTTGATGTAAAAAGTGCTTTAGCGTTACTTTCGGCGAAAGTAACAAAGCCTATGTGCCGTAACCGGCACTTATTACAGATAAAAAAGGAGGAATTCTTATAGAGAGAACGATTAGTGGAATGTTGGGGAAGGGGTCTTTTAATCACAACAATAGATCCTTTAGTGCCAAGAATGTAGACAGTAATAGGACATACTTAAATGTTACTTACTGTGAAGATAATATAAAGAAGGTCTACCATGAATTATTTGATGGAGCACTGAAACGATACAATGCTAAGCAGACCAGAAGTGATCGTGAAATTGCTGATTATTATGAAAAAATCAGAACCAGCAAGCAGGAAAAGCTTTTTCATGAAGTGATTTTTCAAATTGGTAATAAAGAAGATATGAATGTAAGAACTTCCAGTGGCGAACTTGCAAAAGATATTTTAGATGAGTTTGCAAGAAAATTTCAGGAACGAAATCCAAATCTTCGGGTATTTTCATCCCATCTGCATATGGATGAGGAGACTCCACATGTCCATATTGATTTTATTCCATTTACCAGTGACAGTAAACGTGGACTTGATACACGAGTATCATTAAAAGGGGCACTTGCAACCATGGGATTTAAAGGCGGTACCAGAG
>JBKECO010000061.1:0-33979 GCA_047974745.1 Lachnospiraceae bacterium | reverse complement strand
TTCGATTAAGCTCGTTTACGTATTCTTGAGCCCAGACATAAGGATCTTTCCCACCGGCTTTTGTTGTAACCTCTGTGAGATTACCAAGTTTCTCAATGGTTACGGTGGTAACGCTGCCATTAGGTTTGCGAATCGTTTTCTGAACATAAAAGGATGCAGAATTTTTTGATTTACTTACAGTTAATTTCATATGTACACCTCCATCACCCTTATTATATCACACATAGCCATAAATAGCTACATAAATATAAGAAAAAATTTGACATAAAAATACAGGCTTTATGCGGCCTGCGAGGTATTTTCTATTCAATTAACTGTCAAACTCCCGAAACACTTTTGACACTGTTATCAAATATTGTAAAATTAAACTTATTTTTCTATAAAATATCAGAATATTTCTTGATTACACTACTAGATATGATATAATTAAGGAAAACACAGGGGACATCAGAAATATATGTTCGAACGTATCTGTGAAAAGAAAGGGGCTGGACACCATGCGTATTATTATCACTGGAAGAAACATTGAATTAACTGAGGGCCTAAAAACAGCAGTTGAGGACAAGCTCGAGAAACTTGAGAAGTATTTTACTCCGGAAACCGAAGTACATGTAACCCTAGGGGTAGAAAAGGAGCGTCAAAAGATTGAAGTTACAATTCCTGTAAAAGGACATATTATAAGGTCAGAACAGGTAAGTAACGATATGTATGTTTCTATTGATCTCGTAGAAGAGGTAATTGAAAGACAATTAAAGAAATATCGCAAAAAAATCATCAGCAAAAAGCAGAGTGCATCAAGTTTTCGGAAGGAATTCATAGAGAAAGATACCGATGCTGACGATGAGATCATGATCAAGCGAACAAAACGATTTGACATGAAACCCATGTATCCGGAAGATGCATGCGTACAGATGGAACTGCTGGGACATAGTTTCTTTGTATTCTTCAACGCAGAGACAGAAGAGGTCAATGTTGTTTATAAAAGAAATGGAAATACCTATGGTTTGATCGAACCAGAAATCTAACAATGAGTGATATTCGGAGTGCAAATTTTTGCACTCCGTTTTTGATATAATGTGCAAATTCTATTCAAAATGCAAATTGATGCATAAAATTCCTATTGTTATACTAGAGTAAAGCGTAAGTCTATCATTCATGGGGAGAAGGAGGACGAAAAATTGCCACATTTAGGGGAGTGGATTCGTACATTACGTATACGTTTTGGATACACGCAGGAGGAATTATCTGAGGGAATTTGCACAGTCAGTACCCTTTCAAAAATTGAAAATGGAAAATCACTCGGGAGCAAGAGAGTCGTGGATGCTCTTATGGAACGAATTCTTGGGGAAAAAGTAAACTGTATCTGTTACGAGACAAGTCATGATTTTGAAATTCGGCAGATGACAAATGAAATTTTAAGATCTCTTGAGCAGTTTGATTTTGTGCAGGCGCAAGAACAACTAAAAAAGCTTGATCAGGAAATTTCGGAAGAGACGCCGCTGTTACAGCAGTTCTCTATGTTCGTAAGAACGATATGCACGCAGCATATCGCACACAGAGACCGCATTCGACTGCTGAAAGAAGCTCTAATGATTACAATGCCCTGCTATCATCAATATCAGTATCTGCAAAAGAAACGTGTGCTGCTTTCACATGTAGAAATCCTGATTTTAAATCATATTGCGATCTGTCATTTTCTTTTAGAGGAGAAGATGGCTGCAATGAAACTGACTGAGGAGCTATACGAATATATGCAAGCAATGCAGGCGAAAACAACGGTCTTTTCACCAGTTCTGCCCTGGATCATTTACAACAGAGCACTTTTGTTGGAGTCCATGGGATTAGAGCAGGAGGCTGATGCTATCTGTCGGAAAGGAATCGAACTGGCAGTCAGTGAAAGCAGAATCCTGATTCTGCCACATTTGCTTTGTCTTAGCGGGCGGTGTAAAAGAGGACAAAACGACGAAAAGACAGCCTGCACATTATTTGCACAGGCTGATGCGATCCTTGAACTGATCGGAAGCTATAGTGGATATCGTAACTTTCATGAATTTAGGGAAGCCAGAATGCCGATCCTGATCGCGACTTGATGTAATTTTATAAAAATATCATATCGCAACCCTTTCAATCATACCATGCAGTTTGAGGAAAATTTAAATTTTCTTCAAACTGCAATTTTTTTTACAGTGTCATAACTGCAGCACCCAGTCATGTTTGCATGAAAGGGGGGCTGCAATTATGACTGAATCTCCCCTGACAGCTTGTAAGATAAATAAAAATAGAGTAAGATACAACAAATGACAGGTGAAATGAGGATAAAGCGATGAATATAGTAGTACTTGCAGGCGGTCTTAGCACAGAGCGTGATGTTTCTTTCAAAACGGGTGATATGGTGGCTGCATCATTAAGAAAACAGGGACATTCCGTTCTTCTTCTGGATGTCTTTATGGGATATTTAGAGATGGAAATGGATATTTCCAATATTTTTGAAATTGCCGAGGAAGCCAGCGTGGTTGTTACATCCATTCCGGAATCTGCACCGGATCTGGCACAGGTAAAAGCTTCAAGGTGCGACAAATCCGACTGCTTCTTTGGACCAAATGTCATTGCGATCTGTCAAAAGGCAGATATCGTATTTATGGCACTGCATGGAGAAAATGGAGAAAACGGAAAGATACAGGCTGTATTTGATCTGTTCGCCATCCGCTACACAGGCAGTGGGTACTTAAGCAGCGCGATCTGTATGGATAAGCAGATCACTAAACTATTTCTGAAACAGGCAGGCATTCCGGTTCCGGAAGGATTTGTTATGAAGCGCCTTGAGCGTTGCGACGATCTGGCTGAGACAACTCTTACTTTTCCAGTGGTGGTAAAGCCAAATTGTGGAGGTTCCAGCATTGGTGTATCTATCGTGACCAGAGAAGAAGATTATAAAAAAGCTCTGGACGATGCTTTTTTGCTGGAATCAGAAGTAATTATAGAATCCTATGTTTCTGGAAGAGAGTTTTCAGTAGGTGTTATCGATGGCAAGGCTCTGCCGGTGATTGAGATCGCACCGATTACAGGATTTTATGATTATAAAAATAAATATAAAGCAGGCAGTGCAATTGAGACATGTCCGGCAGACCTTTCGGCCAAGATTACAGAACAAATGCAAAAATATACAGAAGAAGCGGCAAAAGTACTTGGGTTAAATACCTATGCACGAATTGATTTTCTAATGAATGATAAGAATGAACTCTTTTGCTTAGAAGCGAATACACTACCTGGAATGACACCCACGAGCCTTCTCCCGCAAGAAGCACAGGCAGCAGGGATGACATTTGAGCAGCTATGTGAGAAGATCATACGAATCTCGATCGAAGAAAGAGACCTGCGGGAAAAGGAGATGTTCTGAATATGAAAAATATGACATTAGGTACGATTACAGCAATTTGTAACGGGAGCTTTTATGGAGATCCGATGCAAAAAGATAAGACCATTGAGGGCGTAGTGATTGACAGCCGCCAGGTTCGGGAGGGATATCTGTTTATCGCAATTCCGGGAGAGCGGGTAGATGGACACGATTTTATATCAGAAGTTTTTGACAGCGGGGCAATGGCTGTTATTTCGGAAAAACGGCTGGACAATGTAAATGATCCTTATATTGTCGTGGAATCATCTACCACTGCAATGGCAAAATTAGCATCTTTTTATCGCAGTCAGCTAAATATTCCGATAGTCGGAATTACGGGAAGCGTTGGAAAGACAAGTACAAAGGAAATGATTGCCTCCGTACTAAAAGAAAATTTTCAAGTCCACAAAACATCAGGAAACTTTAACAATGAAATTGGACTTCCGCTAACGATTTTTGGGATCAGAGAAGAGCATGAGGTCGCTGTTCTAGAGATGGGAATTTCTAATTTTGGTGAAATGACGCGTCTCTCGGAGATCGCTTCCCCGAATATCGTTGTCATTACGAATATTGGATACAGTCATCTGGAATTCTTGCACGACAGAGATGGAGTCTTAAAAGCAAAGAGCGAGATCTTTGCGCACATGGATCCAGATGGAACCGTTATTCTGAATGGAGATGATGACAAACTGCGTCAGATCAAGGAGACTCCGAGCAGAGAAACGGTCTTTTATGGATTAAAGGAAGGCAATGCTTTTGTAAGTGATATTGAGAATAAGGGCATGGGCGGTATGTCAATGACAATGCATCTGTTTGATGAGACTGCAAAGATACAGATACCGATACCCGGAAAACACAATATATACAATGCCCTTGCTGCAGCTTGTGTCGGCAATGCACTCGGAATGTCAATGGATGCCATCGCTCATGGAATCTCTTTGGTAAGAACACTCACTGGCAGAAATAATATTTTAAAGCTGCAAGCCATGACGGTCATGGATGACTGCTATAATGCGAACCCTGTTTCCATGAAGGCTGCGATCGATGTGCTTGCATATTCGGAAGGCAGAACAATTGCTATTCTGGGAGACATGGCAGAACTAGGTGACAACAGTATGGAGCATCATTATGAAATTGGATGCTATCTGGAGGAGTCAAAGATCGATCTCCTGCTTTGCACCGGTAACTATGCGCTCGAGTATGTGAGAGGGATGGAAGAATCTCTTTTGATGGACAGAAAAGAAAATGAAAAAAAATGCAGTCACTTTCAGACGAAGGAACATCTGATCCGTGCACTGCATTCGATCATCTTACCTGGTGACTGTATTTTGGTAAAAGCATCTCATTCCATGGGATTTGAAGATATTGTTTCTTTTTTAAAAGCTATGGAGATAAATTAGCCTTTTTGCGAGAGGTATGTGCGATTTTCCAAAAGCATCTGCTCGATCTTGCCCTTTGTATAGTGGCCAAGGTGGCGTTTTTCCTCTTTCTCGAGTTCCGAGATAATAATAGGCTTTCCGTACTGCAGAACTACCTTGGTCTTTTTTATAAAAGGCATATGATCTTCAAAAATTGCGGAGGATCCGGTGATCGCCATAGGAATGATCGGGCATCCGCTTTTTTCTGCCATTTTTAGACTTCCTTCTTTAAACTCCAGCATATCCAGTTCATCTTTGCCCTCGCCCCTGGTGCCTTCCGGGAAAATACACATGGAAACACCGTTTTTAATCAGCGAAATTCCTTCTAGGATCGTTTTTAATCCTTCCTTTACATCTTCTCTGTTGATAAAAAGACAGTGGAGACGCTTCATCCAGAGTGATAAAAGAGGAACCTTGATCATAGAATCCTTTGCAACATAGCCGGTTGGACGGGGACACCTTGCATAAGTTATGATAATATCAAAATAGCTTCTGTGATTTCCTACATATAGTACAGAAATATCTTTTGGGACATTCTCCTCGCCCACGACAGTCAGCTCAATGCCGGAAAGATATAAAATAACATGGAATGCCCACTGCACTATTCTAAGCTGGCTGATATCTGCGGCATAGATATACTTTTTCCTGATAAAATACTCCACTGCTAGTATAGGGAGTCCAAGCACAAGAAACAGTAGTAAAAACACCGCAGTCAGAATAAATCGAATCATTAGTTGTACCGGATTGTGTCCTTTCTTTTTTTTGCATTTCAGATGAGACGAAAATGCATTAGAATAATTATACAAACAAACATTTTTAAAAACAACTGAAATTTTTATAAAATAGCGAAAGAATGTACAATATAAATTCTTTGACAATAGTTTCATACTGTGATATACTAAAGTCAAATTTAATCTAAAAGCTATAGGCGATTCGACTTTTTGGAACAAATAAAAATGGACAATCAGAGGAGGAAACTATATGCAGCAGGCAGACATAACAAAGGTACGCGAGTCCGTGTATCGTCAGTGTGGCAATAAAGTCATGATCCAGCTTGATCGTGGCAGAAATAAGATCGATGTTCAGCAGGGTATTATCCAGAAAGCTTACCCATGTGTATTCACGGTTCTTGTAGATGATAAGAACGAGGTAAATCCTCCGCAGCTTTTATCCTTTAGCTATACAGATATTATAACTAAGGATATCCGAATGAGTCTTTGTTAATTGAATATAGTAGGTAAGCCTTGCTTCTAAGTGGGAGCAGGTTTTTTTTTATCACTAGAAGGTATTCTTATGATATCTATCGTTGTATATCACGGATCTTGGTGCTATAATTTAAGGGAATATGTTTGTAAACGGTATACAGGAGGATGACCTTTTGTTGAAAAAGAAAAAATCAATGACATTTATAAAAAATTGTCTCAGTTTTATGATAGTACTGTCTCTTGGGACAGTCACACTTTATCAGGTCAATGCAAGTGCGATTTCCGGTGCGCAGGATAAAATCGATGATGCACAGAGTGGGCTTGACGCTGCAAATGAACAGATCAATGAGCTGGAACAGCAGCAGCAGGAGCTTCAGGGCGAGATCGACTCAAGCAATGAAGAGCTGGTTGGACTTTTAGTGGATCTTGGGATCCTTGAAGATGAGCTGACCGACAAGAATCTACAGCTTGAAGAAGTAACGGTACAGCTGGGTGAAGCGCAGGAAACAGAGAAGGAACAGTATGATGCCATGAAGGTGCGGATCCAGTTCATGTATGAACGAGGAGACAAGGCTTTGTTTGAAACCTTGCTGGAATCTAGTGATTTTTCGGATTTTTTGAATCGGATCGAATATGTTTCCGGTGTGTATGAGTATGACAGAGATCTACTGACAGAATATCAGGAAACAGTACAGACCGTTTCAGATCTTAAGACCACTGTGGAGATCGAAAAAGCCGAAATGGAGGAAATGCAGTCGGAGTATGAGGCACAGCAGGTGAATCTGGAAACGCTGATTGCTCAAAAAGAGGCTGAGCTCGGCGATTTCAGCAGTCAGCTGGCGAGTGCAAAAGCTACTGCTGCTACCTATAAAGAGACAATCGAAGAGCAGAATGAGATTATACGTCAGGAAGAGGAACGTCAGATAAAAGCTGCGGAAGAACTGGCAAGACAGCAACAAGAGGCAGCACAGGCGGCAGAATCTGATAATGATGACACTACCGATACACCAAGTACTGTAACAACAGATACACCGACAACAACGACACCTACAGATGGCGGTGCAAATCCTGGATTTACAACCGGAATCAGCGGCTCAGATGTAGTCTCATATGCAACGAAATTTGTAGGAAACCCATATGTATGGGGTGGAACAAGTCTGACCAATGGTGCTGACTGCTCTGGTTTTGTCATGAGCGTCTATGCAAATTTTGGCCGAAGTCTGCCACATAGTTCAGCAGCACTTCGCTCAGTGGGTCAGGAAGTCAGCTACGCAAATGCACAGCCAGGAGACTTGATCTGCTACTCTGGCCATGTTGCAATTTATATGGGCGGTGGACGCATAGTGCATGCACAAAGTGCCGCAGTAGGCATTACGACTGGCAGTGCGACCTATCGTACCATTATTGCGGTAAGAAGAGTATTGTAATAAGAATAAGAATAAGAATATCGAAGAAAGTCAGGTGGAAAACATGACAATAGAAGTTTTACAAAAAGATATGATCGCAGCAATGAAAAGCAAGGAAAAGGAACGCAAGGATGCCATTTCTTCTGTAATATCTGCGGTAAAAAAAGTAGCAATCGATGAGGGTACCCGAGACAATATTCCAGAGGAACTCGTCGACAGAGTGATCATGAAAGAGTTAAAGACCGTAAAAGAGCAGATCGATACCTGCCCAGCTGACCGGGAGGATCTTTTAAAACAATATAAGTTCAGATATCAGGTCATTGAAGAATATGCGCCGGTGCTGATGACAGCGGAAGAAGTAGAGAACCTGCTCACAAGTAAATTTGCAGATATCCTTGCTTCAGGGAATAAAGGAAATGTCATGAAAGCAGTTATGCCGGAACTTAAAGGCAAGGCAGATGGTAAAGTCATCAACCTTGTAGTAGCAAAACTCATGGAAGGCTAGTGAAAGAAGTTAAGATGTCATTAAAAATCGGAAGAAACAGTCCATGCTGGTGCGGCAGCGGTGTGAAATATAAGAATTGTCATGCTGGATTTGATGAGAAATTAGAGCAATTCAAAGCTCAGGGACACAGGGTTCCGCATCACGGAATCATAAAGAATGCAGAACAGATCCAAAAGATCAGGGAGAGTGCAAAAATCAATATCGCAGCGCTTGATCTTGTAAGTGAACAAATAAAAGAGGGCATAAGTACAGCAGATCTAGACCGAATCGTCCATGATCTGACGATCGAGATGGGCGGTATTCCTGCTCCGCTAGGCTATCAGGGTTTCCCGAGAAGCATCTGTACCTCTATAAATAATCAGGTCTGCCA
Source organism: Lachnospiraceae bacterium (assembly GCA_047974745.1). Classification (GTDB taxonomy): domain Bacteria; phylum Bacillota; class Clostridia; order Lachnospirales; family Lachnospiraceae; genus JBKECO01. The sequence continues at coordinate 25,681 of JBKECO010000061.1, read as the reverse complement.
TGGAATTCCATCTGAGCAGATCATACTAAAAAATGGGGATATCATCAATGTAGATGTCTCCACTAATCTGAATGGACATTACTCAGATTCATCTAGAATGTTTATTATTGGGGATACATCACCCGAAAACAAGCGCCTGGTAGAAATCGCTAAGGAATGTGTTTACAAAGGACTAAAGCGGGTCAGTCCTTGGGGATTTCTTGGAGATATGGGACAGGCAGTTCACGATCACGCATATGCGAACGGTTTTACGATAGTACGCGAGATCGGTGGACACGGTATTGGATTAGAGTTTCATGAGGATCCCTGGGTAAGCTATCATAGCAAAAAAGGACAGGAAATGCTTCTTGTGCCGGGAATGATGTTCACGATCGAACCTATGGTCAATATGGGAAAAGAAGATATTTTTATTGATGAGATGAATAAATGGACTGCTTACACCAAAGATGGCCTGCCATCAGCACAATGGGAGATCCAGGTGCTCGTAACAGAAGACGGAGCTGAAGTCATAACATACTAGCGAGGTAATAAATGAAAAAAATAGAAGACTATGTCAAAACGATCCCTGATTTTCCAGAACCTGGAATCTTGTTCCGGGATGTAACGACAGTTCTCTCTGATGCAGATGGATTAAAGCTTGCAATTGAATCCATGATCGAACTGATCGGGGATACAGATTTCGATGTGATTGCCGGAACAGAGTCCCGTGGGTTCATCTTCGGTGTTCCGATTGCATATGCACTTGGTAAGCCATTTGTTCCAATACGGAAGAAAGGAAAGCTGCCAAGAGAGACCATCACCTGTGAGTATGATCTAGAGTATGGAACTGCTGAAATTGAAATGCATAAAGATGCTATTACCGCAGGTCAAAGGGTCATCCTGATTGATGATCTGATTGCCACAGGAGGAACGATACTCGCTTCAGCAAAAATGATCGAAGAGCTGGGCGGAGAAGTCGTTAAAATGGTATTCTTGATGGAGCTTGCCGGATTGAATGGCAGAGACAGACTAGGAAAATATCAGGTATGTTCGGTCATCACATATGAAGGCAATTAACACTAGCTTCGATTAGCAGTATGCAGAAATGAGATACAAATATGAGTAAAAGAAATATCCGTCTTGTCGCAAGCGATCTGGATGGAACAATTTTAAGAAATGGAGCTCAGTCCTGTGATCCGGAGATTTTTCCTCTGATTAAAGAGCTGTTGGATCTGGGCATCTATTTTGTTCCTGCCAGCGGAAGGCAATATGCGAGTCAGCAGAGGCTTTTTAAGCCGATCAAAGAGGAGCTAACCTATTTAAGTGATAATGGTTCCCTTGTCACACATCTGGATCAAATCCTATACAAAAAAAGCTTTGAGGATGACCTCGCAATGGAACTTTGTCAGGCAATCGTGGAACACCCGGATTGTGAAGTTCTGATTTCAGGCGAAAGAACCTGCTATGTGATACCTAAAAAATCAGAATTTGCCAGACATCTCGTAGAGGATGTAGGAAATCATATTACCATCATAAAAAGTCCGTTGCAGATCGAAGAGCCGATCCTTAAAATTTCATTTTATACAGAATCACAGAATCAGAAAAGAGTGGAAACAGAATTTGCACCGAGATTTGCGAATCGAGCTGTTATGATGACCTCAGGAACGGAATGGATCGATTTTGCACCTCTGGGAACGAATAAAGGCTCTGCCCTAAAAGCCATAGGAGAACTGCTGGGAATCGCACCTGAGGAAATGATGGCATTTGGAGACAATGAAAATGACAAGGCTATGCTTGAGATGGTGGGATATCCGTATATCATGGATCCTTGCAATCCAAGAATCGAACATCTAAAGGGAAAACGGTGTACCAAGGTGGAACCTGTGCTGCGCGAACTGATTCAGGAAATCAAAGCAGACCGTAATGATAAATAATCGGAACAAAAAAACAGAAGGCTGACAGCCTTCTGATCTATGTAAAAACCCCTTAGGATTTTGTTGTTAGTCGGAGCCGTTCATATCCCGCAAGATGATGCAACTCCTTTGTTGATAAGAACAGTGTACAATGAAAATGTGAATATACGTTGTAGGAAGTTTTAAGAAAATCATAAAATTATAAAGAAAGTATAAAAAGATAGATTGCTGGTCTTCGCATGAGCGTGCCGACCGGCTGGAGGAGCCACATTGAAGAGAACTAAAATATCTCAGGGAAAAAAGAAGAGCACAGAGGCAAAGGTGTCAGGCTCGAAAAGTACAGTTACAGGAAACTGGCTTTATCTTTTGAACATAAAAACAGACATTCGACAAGTGCAAAAAGAACTTGAGTCATTTGGATATAGAACAGAGATCTGGGAAGAAGCAGGCGTTTTGGAGATGGAGTGTAAAGAGGGTGTCTCAATTGATTTTGAAGCAGCAGACCTTAACAGAGCAGATCAAAGCACGCTTGATTTTTTCGAGCAGAATGGGGTACAATCCGTCTATCTGGTTTCATTTTCGACGGCAGAGTATGAAACGGTGATGGATATATTTAAGGAGATTGTAACATTGCAGGATCGATTCTTCTGTGCAGATACGGAAGAATTCAAGCCGGATATACGATAAGGTCCGTTCGCTATTTATCAGGGAGGTAGCATCATGGAACAGAATATTTCAGGAAAAACAGGCCTGCTCGGTCTGATTGGTTCACCTGTGGGACATTCCGGTTCTCCGGCAATGTACAACTACAGTTTTGCAAAGCTGGGACTAGATTATGCGTACCTGGCATTTGATATCAAGGTGGATGAGGTAAAGGATGCGATAGCAGCTTTTCGAACACTTCATATGAGGGGCGGCAACGTGACCATGCCATGTAAGAGCGAAGCCTTAAAGTACATGGATGCTCTCTCGCCTGCAGCCGAAATCATCGGTGCGATCAATACCATTGTAAATGAGGACGGAATCCTGACTGGTCATATCACAGATGGAGAAGGATTTGTAGAAAATCTGCGGGATCATGGAGTTGAAGTAATTGGTAAAAAAATCACAGTTGCAGGCGGAGGCGGTGCTGCGACTGCAATTCAGGTGCAATGTGCACTAGAAGGCATCCGAGAGCTTTCGATCTTTAATATAAAGGATGAATTCTTTGGAAGAACATTAGAAACAGCAGACAAGATCAGAAAAGCCAGACCGGAATGCATCGTGAATGTCTATGATATTGCGGATCTGGAACGAATGAAGAAAGAAATGGCCACTAGCGATCTATTTGTCAATGCAACGATCGTAGGCATGAAACCGATGGAAGAGGAAAGTGTGGTAAAGGACATTACGGCCTATCATAAGGATCTTGTAGTCTGCGATGTTGTCTATAACCCCAAAATCACTAAAATGCTGAGAGAAGCAGCTGAGGCAGGGTGTAAAACAGTTTCCGGTGAGGGCATGCTCATTTTTCAGGGAGTATCCGCCTTTCGTCTTTTTACTGGACAGGAAATGCCTGTCGAAGAAGTAAAGGCACTTCTTTTAAAATAGAGTCATATTAAATAGAACAGTCGGAAATAAATAAAAAGAAAGCAGAATCGCTGCAGGTGAAGATCGTGCAGCCATTCTGCTTTTTTCTATTAGCAAATTAGCGGGTATGAATTAGCGAATATTTATGGCAGCTTGTGGCCGGCACTCAGATAGATACGATACCATTCTTCTCGAGTCAGCTGAATTCCAGTCCCAGCAGAGATTTCATCAATTCGGCTAAGGGTCGTTGTTCCCGATACCATCTGCATTTTTGCTGGGTGCCGCAGAATCCAAGCAGTAGCTATGGCGGTTGGTGTTACCTGATATGCAGCAGCGATTTTCTCCAATTCCGCATTCAGCTCAGGAAACTTATCACTGCCAAGGAACACACCTTCAAAATATCCATATTGAAATGGTGACCATGTCTGGATCGTTATATCATGTAATCTGCAATAATCAAGAATACTGCCATCTCGGTCGACTGCATTATCGGTAAGCATGTTTACCTCTAAACCGTTGGCGATCATACTTGAGAAAGGGATGCTGAGCTGAAGCTGGTTTGCTACAAGGGGCTGCTTCACATATTTTCTTAAGAGTTCGATCTGCATTGGCTTCTGGTTGGATACTCCAAAATGGCGTACTTTTCCGCTTTTTTCTAAAATATCAAAGGCCTCTGCAACTTCTTCTGGTTCTACTAGCGCATCGGGTCTATGTAAGAGCAGGATATCCAGATAGTCTGTGTTGAGTCTTTTGAGGCTTGCATCTACAGATGCCAAAATATGCTCTTTTGAAAAATCAAACATAACACCAGGGTGGATACCGCATTTGGTTTGAAGAATCAATTCTTCACGCTGATACCCAGTATCCTTTAAGGCAAGACCGAACTTTGCTTCACATTCACCACTACCGTAAATATCTGCATGGTCAAAAAAATTAAGTCCCTTTTCCATACAATGCCCAATGAATGATGTAATTGCAGGTCCATCCATGGAATAGATTCTCATACAGCCAACTGCGATCGCAGAGACTTTCAGTTTTTCAGTTCCCAATTCTACGTAATTCATTATCATTCCTCCTATTTTATATGATGTGTAATCAGAGTCAGAAATCACACTGCTCTTATATGCTTAATATACAAAGTATAGCATAGTTTTCTGTATAATTCCATGAAGAGTCAGGTGATTTAGACACTCTGAACACTACTGTTCAAAAAGCAACTTGACATTTGTCTAATAATTAGTTACTATTAACATAAGTTAGACGAAACTAACACTTTGAACGGAATATAAATTAAAACGAGAATTTTTGAAGAGCAGATAACTCTGCCGGAGGAGAACATCATGAGTGTAGTGATTATTGGTGGCCATGACCGAATGGCTGCAGAGTATAAAAAGATGTGTAAGCAGCGAAGTCACAAAGCAAAGGTATTCACACAGATGAGCGGGAATCTGAGTGAACAGATCGGAAGCCCAGATCTACTGATCCTATTTACGAATACCGTTTCGCATAAGATGGTGAAATGTGCCTTGGCAGAAGCGGAAAAGGGACATACCACAGTTGTTCGCAGCCACACCAGCAGCAAAAGTGCACTGAATAAAATTTTAGAAGAAATCTAGAATATTATTTTTAAAGAATCTTATTATCTATTTTCCATAAACAGGAAAAAGGTAAGGAGATTCTTTTTTATATCATTGGAAGTCAAAATTATGAAAGCGCAGAGCAGAATTCTGAATAGGAAAAAGAATTTAAAATGATAAAATAAGAATATCTAATCCATGGAAAAAAGAACTGGTTCGGCTATCATTTAATATGGGAGGAAATTTATGTCACAAAAAAAGGTGAACAGGAAGCTTATATTGGCTGGGGGAATGGCAGCAGTCATGGTCATGTCGCTGTCAGCATGCAATAGTACAAGTGATACATCGGATAGCTCGACGGCACTCTCAGAAACTGCAGGCACGGAAACAGTAGAAACAAGCTCACAAGCAGAATCAGAAGCTAGCACAGGAAATGAGGATTCTTACAATGTAGTGATCGAGTGGATCAGTATTGGAAATACGCCCTCTGAAGAGAATTTGCAGCTCGTTGAAGAAGCGATCAATGAAATCACAGTCCCGGAAATTAACTGCACGGTGACTCTGTATCCAGTGGAGATCTCAAGTTTGAAAAATGATACTGCTTTGGCGATTTCAACAGGAGAAAAACTGGATCTCGTGGTCTCTGTTGGTACAGGAGTCGGAGATCTGGTAACCCAGGGTCTGATTGAAAATCTGGATCCCTATCTGGCTGACTATGGAAGGGATCTCTCTAGCTGTCTGGGAGATGCCCTGGCAGGAGGTTACTATGATAACTCCCTATATGGTGTTCCGAATGCCTATATTCAAAGTGAAAAATACGGATTTTTGGCTAGAACAGATCTGCTTGACAAATATGGTATTGTAATTGATTCGGAAAAGCTATATACGATGGATGAGCTTGGAGAAATCTTTAAAACGGTGAAAGAAGGAGAGGGAGAAGGATTCTATTGTGTGGCCGGACTTACCTCAACCTCAGACTTATTTACAGAGTATCTTGGAACTGTGGATAAACTAGGAGCTACAACTGCGTCTGGTGGATTACTTTTGGCAGACAGCTGGGACAATACGACAATTGCGAATATCTATTCCAGTGATCAGTATAAAGCTTTTGCAAATTCAACGTATAATTGGGCTCAGGCAGGATATATTCCCAGTGATGCAGCATCCAATACAGACGATGGAAGTGTACAGCTCCAGGCAGGTAATTACTTTGGAAGATTCTTTTATACAACAGAAGGTGCAGCGTCCGGAATGGGCGAACAGATCGGATATGAACTGACCAATATAGAGATGTCTCCGCCATATAAAACGACGGACAGATATCAGAATATTTTATGGAGTGTTCCGGTAACGAGTGAAGACCCGCAAAAAGCCTTTGAATTCCTCAATCTTCTTTATGCGGATAATGATATCGATACATTATTGATGTATGGTCTTGAGGGTGTAACCTATAATGTGGTGGAAGAAAATAGCAATGGGGATAAGGTGGTGGATTTTGTAGAAGGCGTTACTGCTGATACGGCACCATACTTCTGCTATGCAGGTGTGTATGGAGACCGGCTCAGCTGGCCGGTATGGGTGCCAAATAGTATCAGCTTTAATGAGTCATTACGAGAGTTCAATAATTCCGTTACCAATATATCTCCCGCACTTGGATATTGTTTCGAGCTCACCGACCAGGTCTCATCGAAATACTCAGCCGCTTTTTCAGTCGTTCAGCAGTATACACCAATCATTTCGGCAGGTTCTGTTGATCCTGAAACGTCACTGGCAGAGTTCGAGAAAGCACTAGAAGATGCAGGAATACAGGATGTAATTGCTGAAAATCAAAAGCAGCTGGATGAATGGCTGGCTGAGAAATAATTATGGTGATCCAGGAGGCATAAATGAATTCTGCAGGCAGACCGAAACAGAAGAAAAAAATAAGATGGAGACAAGTCATACCGATCTATATTCTTGCATTACCAGGTGTTGTATACATGCTGTGCAATAATTACCTTCCGATGTTCGGTATTATCATCGCATTTAAAAAACTAAACTTTTCAAAGGGAATTATTGCCAGCGAATGGAATGGCCTGCAGAATTTTCAGTTTCTTTTTCAAAGCAGCACCGCATTTACGATCATTCGAAATACAGTACTTTATAATCTGGTCTTTATTATTCTGGGTAATATTTTGGCAATCCTTTGTGCCATTTTACTTAACGAGGTGGTGCACAGGATTTCCGCCAGAATATACCAAAGCTTTATTCTGCTTCCATTTTTAATGAGCTGGGTGGTAATCGGATATTTAGGATTCGCCTTCCTGTCTGCAGATAATGGAATGATAAACAATTCCATACTAGAGCCTCTGGGCAAAGCTTCTGTCAACTGGTATAACGAACCAAAATATTGGCCTTTTATACTGACCATGGTACAAATGTGGAAGACAACAGGCTATATGATGATCATATATTATTCCAGCATTTTGGGCATTTCAAAGGACCTGTATGAAGCAGCTGTCGTGGATGGTGCCAGTAAACTGCAGCAAATAACTTCCGTGACACTTCCCCTGCTCAAACCTACGATTATTGTACTTGTTGTACTTTCGATGGGACGGATATTTACCTCTGATTTTGGGTTGTTCTATCAAGTTCCAAAGAATACAGGAACGTTGTATAGTGTGACCCAGACGATCGATGTGTATGTGTATAATGCTCTGATGAAAAGAAGTGATTTTGGAATGTCAAGTGCGGCAAGTGTTTTTCAAAGCCTGGTCGGTTTCGTGACTGTACTGGTAACAAATGCTATCGTCAGACGAAAAAGCAGAGAAAATGCAATATTTTAACAGGAGATTCACATGAATAGTGATAGTAAAATATGGAATCTGTGCGCTAATCTGATCCTTGGAATATTTTCGATCGCAGCCATTCTGCCATTTATCTTACTGGTCGTTGCATCTTTTACGAATAACCAATGGGCGACCACATATGGATTTTCTTTTTTTCCAAAAGCCTGGAGCACGGATGCCTATTTATTCATTGCAAACCAATGGCAGACAATAGGAAAAGCCTACCTCATGACCATAGTTGTTACATTGCTTGGAACCGTGGTCAGTCTGACCATCACCTCCGGCTTTGCATACGCACTTTCAATGAAGCAACTTCCAGGGGTGGGATTGCTGAATTTCTTGGTTATATTTACCATGCTCTTCAGTGGTGGAATTGTGGCTACCTATTACTGCTGGGTCTCGATCTTTCAAGTGAGGGACACGGTGTGGGCACTGATACTACCCTATCTTTTAATGAATGGATTCAATGTCATTCTGGTGAAAAATTATTACAAAAATAATATTCCGGAGTCTCTGGTGGAAGCATCCCGAATAGATGGAGCGAACGAATTTCTTATTTTTGGCAAAGTAGTATTACCACTTTCTATTCCGATCCTGGCCACAGTGGGACTGATGACAGCAATCGCATACTGGAACGACTGGACAAACGGGCTGTATTTTCTCACGCAGAGAAATGGAAGGAACCTGTATACGATTCAGCTTGTACTAAACGGCATAAACGAAAATATTAGTTTTTTAAGTTCGAATGCATCCCTTTCGGCAGTCTCTCAGGTATCACTGCCAACGACAACAGTAAGGATGGCAATCGCAGTATTTGGGATCCTGCCGATCCTGATTGCATACCCATTCTTTCAGAAATATTTTGTAAAAGGAATTACATTAGGCGGAGTAAAGGAATGAACCTACTCCGCATTTGTTTTTTTGCTGCGATATTCGGAAGGGGTGCAGCCATAGAATTTTTTGAATGTCGATGTGAAGTAGGGGTAGTTATTATATCCCACTTCGAGAGCAATATTACTGACAGTCGTCTTATCCTCTGTCAATAAATGGGCTGCAAGCTCCATACGGGTCTTGATTATGAATTGGCTGATTGAGACATCCTGATTTTTTTTGAAGAGCCGGCTCAGATAGCCAAGGCTCAGATAATTTTTTTCAGCAATTTCATTCACGCTTAATTCCGGGGAAGAAATATTTTTCATAATATAATGAATGGTATTTGCCACAATATCGTCTGAGGAGTGGATGCCCATATTTTCTGAAGATGCATTTTCCCTATGAATATCGATCCATTGTTCGCCATAATTTTTTAATTTATCAGCGCGTAAATGCTCTAGCCTCTTCTCGATCGTTTTTTCCACGGCCTGCAGGATATTTGCCGGAGTCGTGGGAAAGAGTATATAGTCCATACATTCTAAGTGAAGTGCTTCGTGAAGATATTCAAAATTTGCATGACAAGTAAGGAAGATGTAATCGCAGTGAAGATGATTCATCTGTACCCATTTAATCAGTTCGATCCCATTTTCGCCAGGCATTTCAATATCGCAAAGGACAATATCAATATGATCTGACTTGAGAATCTGCTTAGCTGCTTCGCTGCTACTGGCAGCCTCCACATATGTAATACCAGCCTGTGACCAGTCTATTTTTTGTGTTAGAAAATCGATCGTCAATGCCACATCATTTACAATTAAAAGGTTCATTTTAGTCCCTCCTGTAGGTGACTGGAATGTGGATCTCGATAGAGGTTCCTCTCCCTAGTGTTGAGGAAACATGCATATGGCCCTCTCCATGGTAGATCTTATCAATTCGCTGCCAGGAATTGTACAGCCCAACATGGGTCCGGCTGTGATCTGTCACAGTTCTTCCCTGATTGATCTGATGCAGATGCTGCGGCGGAATACCGAGACCATCATCTGTCACTACAAATATAGCGGTCTGCTCTTCAATTCGAAGCTCTAGTGTAATGTGAATCACGGAATCATTTTTTAAAGCATGGGAAAAAATATTTTCTATAAAATTATGTATCAGAAGTGGTGGAACAAAAATTTTGTCATAGTTCTCAGGAAGATCATACTGGATATGGAAACGGTCTGGATACTGGACTTTGGCGATTTCAATATATCCCTTTATAATGTATAGCTCTGAATCAAAAGATGAGAGCTGGTGAACTCCACTGTATATGTATCTAAAATAATCAGATAAATAAAGTATAAAATGACTGAGCTGATCGTTATTCCCGATCTGGCACAAAGAAAACAAGATCCCGAATGTATTCTGTAAAAAGTGAGGTCGAATCGTCAGCTGCAGATTATCCAGTTCGACCTGCTGCCTGGCAAGCTCCTGCTCGTAATTACTTATTGTAAGATCATGAATACTGTCCGCCATACTGTTAAAGGAATGATTGATCTGTTGAAATTCGATGGCACTGTATCTGTCTTCAATGCGGTATTCCTGATTCCCAGCCTTCATTTTTTTAAGTGCATCCAAAATGATATTTAAGGGGCGTATCATAAATACGATCAGAAATAAATAAAGCAATGGTATCAATAGCAGATAAGACAGGGAGATCGAGGAAGTATATTTTTGGAAAAAAGAAAGTCCTGACAGAGCATCCGCTTTCAACACAGTGCAAAAAATACTGACAGAGGTGCCGGAGATCTCCTCTGTACCTTCAATTGAATCGTTAGAGCCCTGAAGCACTTCGTTTTCACCTAAATATCCAAGAGAAGAAAAGGGATAGTCGATTTCTGTTTCCAGATTGTGAATGATTGGATCCAATCGAATTAAGGAACCAACATACAGACCGTGATTCTGACTTGAGCGAATCAAAAAGTCCTCGCCCTCAATCGTTACTAATTGCCACTCGGAGGTGTAAGTGTTAGCGATTTTTTCATTCAGGAACTCTCGGATCATGTCTCCGCTAATACTTGTCAAGCCAGAACGTTTTACGACCAGCAGATCGGACAAGGAGGGGGAATAGATATAGTAAATATCTCCCTCATTCTGCTGCGCACTACTCTCGATCAGAGCCTGGGATAAAATGTATTTGCAGAGTTTGTAGTTTTCATCGCCTGTCTGACGGAAAACAGTCTTCATATAGGAATTATTGCTCATGATATTATTTAAAAAGTAGGTCGTGCGGTTCGCTCTTGAACTCAGATCATTTGCATAAATGGATAGCATGGTGTCCATGTTGAGCTGTGTCTGACTAATTAGTGCCAAGGAAGCTCTCTTTGAGGAGTCTATAAATAACAGGTTCAACGGCAGAATCAGAATCAGGACAACAAGAAATACATAAAAAGAAATAGAAATACGGGGTCTGAATTTAAAAAGGCTCTGTTTCATGTAGATGCTCTCCTTGTTATCGCTGCCGCTGTGTTGTTTGAAAACACGGAATGTATTGTATTTTAATAGGTCTATTATACCATATTTTTAGAAAATTCGTGGAAATCTGAGAACACAGCAAGGAACTGAAAGTGAAAGTCAAAAATCTGAATAGAAGGTTTTGTGTCTATATGATAATTTGAGAAAAAGACAAATAACAGGGAGGTCATTATGCAAACATATGCTTCGATTTTACCGGGTCAGGTATGGCTCGATACTGAGGGAAAAAGAATACAGGCACATGGAGGTTCTATTATTTATATAGAAGATACTTATTACTGGTATGGAGAAAATAAGGAAAAGACGGATGTCAATAAGAATATCTGGCACTGGGGAGTCCGCTGTTATGCCTCTTTGGATCTCTATAACTGGCAGGATATGGGAATCATCATACCTCCGGAACCGGATGACCCCCAATCACCCTTGCATCCATCAGCTAACATGGACAGACCACATATTATTTATCATCAAAAAGATAAGAAATATATTTGCTGGCTGAAAATCATGAATCGAGATGGAACTCAGACTTCTACAATATTAGAAAGTGAGGATATCCTTGGACCCTATAAAATGATCCGGACCGGACTGCGTCCGCTCAATATGAGTGCCGGTGACTTTGATCTGGCTGTCGCAGAGGATGGAAAAGCATATTATTATTTCGAAAGGGTGCATTCGGAAACGATCTGTGCAGATCTTACAGCAGATTACACGGATGTAACGGGATATTACAGCACCCATTTTCCACATATCAGCCCTCCATTCGTCCGTGAAGCGACTGCACATTTTAAAAGGAAGAATAAGCATTATCTGCTGACTTCCGGAACGACAGGATATTTTCCGAACCCATCTGAAGTAGCCATAGCCGACACTTGGCATGGACCTTTTACCGTGATTGGGGATCCGCATCCGGGGGATGAAAGCCGAACCTCTTTTCATTCTCAGATTTCTTCTGTATTTAAGGTTCCTGGGAAAAAGGATCTTTATATTGCCTGTGCAGATAGATGGCTTCCCAAGGAGATGCATCGCCGCTATGAGGAGTATGCAAAGACCTTTGAAGAATTTTTTGATCCGGATATTGTAGATCTGACAAAGGACATGTTTGAGGATCGGCAGGATCCACCAGATGTGGATACCAGAATTGCAGATTATGTATGGCTTCCAATAAGATTCGAGGGAGAAATGGCTTATCTCGACTGGAAAGATGAGTGGAGAATAGAAGATTATGAATAAATAAAGATGAGGAATCCACACGGGATCTGTGCCGAGAGAATTTTTTTGAAAAAAGAAATTTTCTCGGTTTTTTTAAGTTCATTTTAGGTTCATGTTTTAAGATAAGCACATGAAAGTGAAGGGAGCGCATTAAAAATGGGAAAAAACAATCAGATTTTCGAAAGAATAGAAAAGAAATATATTATGAGCAAGCAACAGTATGAAGCATTTCGGGAAGGGATCAAGGAATATATGCAAGTTGATCAATTCGGAAAACATACGATCTGCAATATTTACTTTGACACAGATCAGTTTGATTTGATCCGCAGATCTATCGAAAGTCCTGCTTATAAAGAAAAACTGAGATTGCGCAGTTATGGGGTCCCAACCAATGACAGTGATACCTTCATTGAAATAAAGAAAAAATGGGCAGGTGTCGTATACAAAAGAAGAGTGGAGATGCCATTACAGGAAAGTAGAGAATATATAGAAGAAGGTGTTCAGCCAACAAAAGAGTCACAGATCCAGAAGGAAATCGACTATTTTATCCAGTTTTATAAGCCGCTTCCTAAGGTGTTCATTGGATATGACAGAATAGCCATGTTCGGAAAAGAAGACAGTGAAATTCGAATCACGTTTGATTTTGATATTCGGACAAGAGAATATGATTTGGATCTTTCTCTGGGCGACCATGGAGAACCACTATTAAACGAGAATGAAGTTCTGATGGAGATCAAGATAGGTGGTGCGTATCCAATCTGGCTCGGATCACTTTTGAATCACCTAAGGATATATCCGACATCCTTTTCAAAATATGGCACGATCTACAAGAGGTCCATTGCAAACATAGTAGGAAATACTGCAAAAGCTGTATCAGGTCAGCAAGCTGTCATGCTGCATGACAGAAATTTACAGAAAAGACCTCAACTGCAAACTGTTTAAACCGGGAAAGAGAGAAAATTATGTTAGAGAGTTTATTATCCACTGTTACCAGTACACTTGATATCCAGTCTGCTCTTATTTGTACAGCAATTTCACTGGTTCTTGGATTGGTCATCGCAGTGATCTATATGTCGCAGGGGAGCTATTCCAAGAATTATATTGTAACACTTGCGCTTCTGCCTGCAATGGTACAAGTTGTGATTATGCTGGTCAATGGTAACCTTGGTACTAGTGTAGCGGTCATGGGTGCATTTAGCCTTGTCAGGTTTCGGTCGCTTCCGGGAACTTCAAAGGAGATCGCTGGAATCTTTTTTTCCATGGTTGTTGGCCTTGCGACAGGAATGGGATACACAACATTTGCCATTTTAATTACAGTCATAATTGGACTTGCAATGTTCATTCTATTTAAAAGCAGGTTCGGTGAAGGATCCGAGGAATTAAAAAGTCTAAAAATCACGATACCGGAAACACTGGATTATAACGGTGTATTCGATGATTTGTTTGATACTTTCACAAAATCTCACTCACTTCAGATGGTCAAGACCACAAATATGGGCAGCATGTTCGAGTTGCAGTATCAGATCATATTGAAGGATGAAACCAGAGAAAAAGAATTCCTTGATGAAATTCGATGCAGAAATGGGAATTTGACGATCATTTGTGGCAGAAAAATCAATAATGGTGTGGAGTTATAAGAAAAATGAGCTATCCGTTGAAAAACTGATGGCTCTTCTTGCTCACATACGATAATATATGGGTAGAATGGATCGCAGGGATATGTGAATCAACCCCATTATCACACATCGTACTGTACACAATTAACAGGAGAAAAGAATGAAAATCTTATTTGCAGAGGATGATAAGGATATCTCAAAGGCGGTTGTAACACTGCTTGAAAGAAGTAGTTATACGGTAGACGCTGTCTACAATGGCGAAGATGCTTTTGACTATGCAGCTGAAGGTGATTATGATGCCATTATTCTTGATATTATGATGCCAAAAATGGACGGCGTTACGGTATTAAAAAAATTACGTGAAAAAGGATGTGACGTTCCTGCCATGATGCTTACAGCAAAGTCTGAGATAGATGACAGAATCGTCGGTCTTGATGCAGGAGCAGATGACTATCTCACCAAACCATTTGCCGGCGGAGAGCTGCTTGCCAGAGTTCGGGCACTTCTTAGAAGACGTACAGAGTTTCAAAGTGATGAAGTGAAATTCGGCGATATCGTCCTAGATCGCGGTTCCTATCAGTTGAGCTGCAAAAAAAATGGAGTCAAGCTTTCCGGAAAAGCGTTTCAAATGATGGAGATGTTCATGCTCTCACCGCGACAGATCATATCAGTCAATCAATTTATGGAGCACATCTGGGGCTGGGATTCTGATGCAGAAATCAATGTTGTCTGGGTCAATATCTCATTTTTACGGAAAAAACTTGAGGAAATCGGGTCATCTGCAGAGATCAAAGCGACCAGAGGAGTCGGGTATTCTCTGGAGGATAAACGATGATCAAAAAAGTAAGAAGAAAATTCATTACGATTGCAATGAGCGCAATCATTGGGTGTACCTTGTTACTTATTTTAGCAATTAATGCACTCAATTTTTTTCAGGTAAATAAAGAAATATCAAATCTGATGTATACAATTTCAGAAAATAATGGTCAATTTCCCGGTAAGCTACCTTCGGGTTCTATGGATCAGTTCTCGACGGAAGACGCAAAAAATATGCCGGAAGACATGCCTGGTTTTTCCAAAGAAGCAGCATATGAGACCAGGTTTTTTACAGTCAATCTATACAGCGAGACGGAATGGATCGCAAATCTGAGGAATATTGCTACGATCGATGAAGAATTGGCAGTACAGATGGCGAGGGATGTCATTTCAGAAAAGAATGATTCGGGATACTATGGCAATTATAAATTCCTGGTCAGTGAGCAGGCGGACTCAGTTCAGGTCACTTTTATTGACTGTGAGAGTAGAATTGATTCAATGATATCGCTAGCCTGGACATCTCTTTTCATTGCTGCGATTGGAATAACACTGATGTTCATTATTATTGCACTTTTTTCGAAAAAAGCGATTCAGCCTGTCATCGAAAGTACGGAGAAGCAGAAGCAATTCATTACGGATGCAAGCCATGAACTCAAAACTCCACTCACCGTAATCGCTACAAATATGGATATATTATCTATGGATATTGGTAAAAATGAGTGGGTCGAAGGAACACAAAAGCAAGTACTGAACCTAAAATCTCTTGTTAACAATATGATCTCACTTTCTCGTCTGGAGGAGGAGAATCAGCAACTGATCACGGGACGATTTTCTCTGAGCAGAGCAGTAGCCGAGACGGTGGAGAGCTTTATGCCAATGGCTGACTTTGAAGGAAAAATCATGGAGGCACTGATTGAAGAACAGATCGATACCACTGGAGATGAGAATGGAATTCGTCAAATGGTAGCAATCCTTTGCGATAACGCAGTTAAATACACACCGCAAAAAGGACACATTGAGGTCAGTCTAAAGAAAAATGGAAAAAGAGCAGAGCTCATCGTTTCAAATGATTGTGAAGAAAAGCTCACGGATGACAATCTAAAAAAAATATTCGACCGCTTTTATCGGGCGGATGCTTCCAGAACAGCACAAAGTGGAAAACATAGTTATGGCATTGGACTTGCACTAGCAAAAGCCATCGCAGAAAAGCATAATACCAAAATCACAGTAACTCAGAATATGGATAAAAAAATATATTTTCAAATTCTTTTCGAAGCAAAGAGTTCGTGCAATGCAAAGGAAAATGATTTATAATATGGGGTATAGAATCCAGATCTCCATGCAGGATGACATGCATGATCTTTTGAACTTGGTAATGAAACAAATCATGATCGAAAGGAGCCATTTGTATGAAAGGTAAGAAACCCCATTGTCCTTATTGCTCGAATCACTGCCCTTTGGATAAACCAAAGTGCAAAAAAGGAAAAGAGCTTGCAGCAGCACTCGCAGCAGGGGATGCAACGTTGAAAAGCAACAGAATCACAGAAAAGAAAGACGTGAAGGACGTTGAGATTCCAGCAGACCTTTCAGCATTACTGAATAAGGTCAGCACAGCATCAAAGCAAACAAAAAAAGATATAGACGATATCTTAGCGAAGCTTGAAGACTCAGGAAAGATTTCTCTCAACAATCTTCAAACTGAGCTTGGACTAAAAAAGAAAGACTTGGAAAAGGAACTGAAGTCTCTAAAGAAGAAGAAGCTGATACATCTATTCCAGGAAGGCAAAGACAATATACTTGTCCTTTCAAAAGAAGGCCATAAAAAAGCACAGAAGCTTTATAGCGCTGGGGAAAAAGGTGCAAAACTCCGCTGGGAAGCTCTTTCTGACAAAGAGCGAGAAGATCTGTTTTGTATACTCCAGAAACTGAATGGAATTAAAGTGATCAGTAGTGAAGATAAAGGAAAAACACCTGAAAATGGGGCATCCACGCAGGACACTACAGAACCAACAGAAACGGATATGACCCTGCAACGCGATAATGAGTCGCCAGAAACGGAAATGACTATTCAGGGCAAAGAAGAGTCGACAGAATGAGACATGACGATTCAGGGAATCGGAGTTTCAGGAGTAAAAAAATGGTTCAAGAATAATTTTGAAAATTTTCTGAAATAGTAACAAGAAATAGTAACAAGCAATAGGAACAAGCAATAAGAACAAGAAAAAGTAACAAGCAATAGTAACAAGAAATAAGAACAAGAAATAAGAACAAGAAATAGTAACTATATATGGATAGAAAAAGCAGAATGTTAGATAGGATTTCGAACCCCATCTACATTCTGCTTTTTTAACTCCATCGCCTATTGGTTAGATATTAAAGTTGGTCTGTGTTGCATATCATTCTAAAACAGGAGGTTTTATAACAGTTCCATCAGCATATTTTGCGAATCTGCCTTCACTACGATCATATACCGGACCATCATCTTTCCAAGGCCATCCTCCAAATTGTGTCGCATGGTAATCGCTGTAAGCACGTTCAATTTCTTCGTAAGTATTCATTACAAATGGACCATATGCCATAATCGGTTCATCGATTGGTCTGCCATCAAGGAGCAGAATATGTGCAACAGAGACAGAGTTATTCGTAAGTGTTACATTCTGGGTGCCATCGAGTACATGATAAGTCTCCACATGAACCTCTGTTTCGTCAACTGAAAGGGTCTTCCCCTCATAAAAGTATATCGTTCGTGTAACATCATGCGGCACTGAATGCAGAGTCACGCTCGTACCTTGTTCTAATCGTATTAAAAGTATATTCACATGATTATAGGGATCCGCCGCCCAAGAATCCGGATTCGCATGAATGAATTTGTGTTCGTGATAAGTACCATTAAGAATTCGCACAGCAGCTTTATTTCCGTTTTCCGCAATCGTAGTCACGGTTGGTATTTCCTCATTCCATATCATTTTGTAATATGGGTCAACGAATTTTTTTGCAGCTGGTAAATTTAGCCAAATTTGAAAAAGTTCGAATGGATTATCTTTGTCCTGGAATTCCAGCGGAAACATTTCAGAATGCTGCATACCTGATCCGGCTGTCATCCACTGCACATCTCCAAATCCATAACGTCCTCCAGCCCCAGACCCATCTGCATGGTCGACAAGACCCTTTGTAACTATGGTCACTGTCTCGAAACCGCGGTGTGGGTGAACAGGAAATCCTGATATCTTATCACCATAATACATTCGCCATGGTTCGTTTATATCAAAGTCATTGCCGATTCGCCTTCCTGCCACATACTCAACAGGTTCCATATTGCTATTTCCCCTCGGGAAGTGATCCCGATGGTGAGCAGTAACAATATAAGGAGACGATACTTCCATTTGAAATCCTGTCGTTCCTGATTTTTTAATTACGCTACTCATTTTAAACTCCTTCCATTTTCCTAAACCAAACAACGATCAAACTGATATTATATGTATAAAGAATAGCATTAATCGTCGAAAAATGACACATTTTTCAAGATAAAACTATGATAATTTATTACATATAGCACAGATGTACAATAACTACAGAATAATAGTCAAATAGCCAAAAAACAAACGAAAAGCCAAGAAAGAGTTGTTAAAAAAAATGATGAAGATGGTAAAAATATTCTTATAGGTATTAAAATGTTTTTACAGGTGTTAAATATCCTTGTCATGATTTCATTCGTGACATATAATAGCACATAGAGCGAATTTATATCAGAAGTACTTTTATATCAAAAATGTAATTATATAAATGAGTATTTATATCAATTTGGATAGATATGAATATAATATAGGAGGATTTTCCAATGAGCAGAGAAAATGTCATAGTTCTTGATTTTGGCGGACAATATAATCAACTTATAGCCAGACGTGTGCGCGAATGCAATGTATATTGTGAAGTACATCCGTATGACCTGCCGCTTGAAACGATTCGAGAGATGAACCCAAGTGGAATCATTCTTACCGGAGGGCCAAACAGCGTTTACGATGAAGAATCACCAAAATGCGGGAAGGAGTTATTTGAACTCGGAATTCCTATTCTAGGTATTTGCTATGGTTCACAATTGATGACATATGTATTAGGTGGAAATGTGGAGACTGCACCAGTTAGTGAATATGGTAAAACAGAAGTCACAATTGATCCAACTAGCCAGCTATTTGAAAATATATCTAAAAAAACGGTTTGCTGGATGAGTCATACTGACTATATTGAGCGTGCACCGGAGAGCTTTCGAATTACTGCGTATACACCTTCATGTCCTATTGCGGGAATGGAAGATGCAGCGAAAAAGCTTTATGCAGTTCAATTTCATCCAGAAGTACTGCACACAGCGGAAGGCCAGAAAATGCTTTCAAACTTCGTATATAACATTTGTGAATGTAACGGAGAATGGAAAATGGATTCATTCGTGGAAAGCACGATCATACAGCTACGTGAGCGTATCGGCAAGGGAAAAGTCCTGTGTGCGCTTTCAGGCGGGGTTGACTCCTCTGTAGCCGCAGTCTTACTCTCAAAAGCTGTTGGTAAACAACTTACATGTGTTTTTGTGGATCATGGGCTCCTCAGAAAAGATGAGGGAGATGAAGTGGAAAAAGTATTTGGGGCAGACGGTGAATATGATCTGAACTTTATCCGTGTCAATGCACAAGAGCGTTATTTTGAAAAGTTAAAGGGAGTGGAAGAGCCTGAAGCGAAGCGCAAGATCATCGGGGAAGAATTCATTCGAGTATTTGAAGAAGAGGCTCAAAAGATCGGTGCAGTGGACTATTTGGTTCAGGGCACAATATATCCCGATGTCATTGAATCTGGACTTGGAAAATCAGCAGTGATCAAATCCCACCATAATGTTGGCGGACTTCCCGATTATGTTGATTTTAAGGAAATCGTCGAACCACTTCGAATGCTTTTCAAAGACGAAGTACGCAAAGCAGGACTAGAGCTTGGCATCCCGGACTACCTTGTATTTCGCCAACCTTTCCCTGGACCAGGTCTTGGTATTCGAATCATTGGTGAGGTTACCCCTGAAAAGGTCAAAATGGTTCAGGAGGCAGATTTTATATATAGAGATGAAATTCAAAAGGCTGGCATCGCCGGAGAAATCAATCAATATTTCGCTGGACTTACAAATATGAGATCCGTGGGAGTAATGGGTGATTTCAGAACCTATGACTATGCTATTGCATTGCGAGCCGTAACAACAACAGACTTCATGACAGCAGAATGCGCAAATATTCCGTTTGAAGTACTGCAGATAGTAATGAATAGAATTGTAAATGAAGTGAAGGGCGTCAATCGTGTCATGTACGATTTGACAAGTAAACCACCTGGAACGATTGAGTTTGAGTGACATGAAGAAACGCTACAACCCAGTAAAATCAAGGGTTGTAGCGTTATTTTTTTGCGTGTGATTCTAGTTTGATTCTAAATATTGTCAAAGATACTTAATTGAGATATCTTAAGCGACGTTACTTTACGCTCGGTAATTTTATCTTCAGGCAATATTTTGCTACAAAGTATAGGAGATTGTGGGTCATAGCAAATAGAGTTTTTCTCTACGCTATTGCGACTATAATTTGCATAGCAATATTTACATCCATTTTTACATGTATTGTATGATCCGATGTCAATACTTTCAAAACAACCACATTCTTGTCGTTGATTTTTATCCTTTGACCCTGAGATTTTGCAATCAATTAATTTTTCTATTAAATTTTGATCAATACAATGTCCATGTATAATACCATACTTCTTTAAATCTATCTGTTCAGCACAAGTTTCAATTGTAAGATTGTATGCATCAGCTATTTTTTTTAACTCTTTTGCCAAAATAATCATATCATTATGCTCGATTGGAAAAATATCTAGAGATTTCATATTACTCGATATTTTTGTGTACATATCAATAAAACTGATTACAACTTTTTCAGTGTATCCTTTCAGTTCTTGCGCTATTGACTCAAAAGCTTTTAAATGGTACTCAATGGTATAGTTTGGGTTTAAAAGAATTGGATCGTATCGCCAAATAATTTTCTCTTTTCCAATTTTCTTAGACAAATTTTGAAAAATAGGAATCATAATTTCTTTTTTATTTGGTATATTTTCTTCTATTTCATGACCATACCCAGTGAGAGAAAATTGAAAATAGTACTTAAAATTTTTAAGTTCATCAATTCGATTAAGCATTGGCTGAGGATTTTTTGTCCAAAAGACAATACAATCGACAACCTCAGGTGAAATATCTATTTTGCTGACTTGATGAATATTCATTGGATTTCGAACATACAAGTAACCATCAATAATTCTATTGAAAAACCAATCAGAATAGTAACAAGGTATGTCAGTTCGTCTACTTACACTTAATATCATTTTTTCACTCCAATTCTATTATTAGTTGCGCACTTGAACATACTTCCCATGGATCATAAAAACTAATTTCTGGAGGGTATGAGTGAGTAATCCGGAGCGAAATCCATCACCAGTCCGGTGATTGGAAATCAACATTCCGTTTTTTGAGAAATCATGATTCCAGTCTTTTGGAAATCATTTTTCTATATATTTTCCTATAATGGAATTATGCATCGAATGATGTAAATCCATTATAAGGAGGTCACTATTATGACCAAGTATCGTGAAATCATTAGGCTTACAAACCTTGGATTCACACAACGCAACATTATGGCAAGCTGTGGTGTTGCACAGAAAACTGTCGTAAAAGTCCAGCATCGTGCCAAAGAATTAAATCTCGAATGGCCATTGGATGATTCTATGACAGATACTGCTTTAGGAAATCTTTTGTTTCCCAAAAGCAACAAACCGGCTACAGAAAAACGTATACCAGACTATGCTTACATCCGCAAGGAACTCTTGCGCAATGGCGTAAGTAAGAAACTCTTGTGGACCGAATACATGGAAGATTGCCGCTTAAATGGCGATGAACCTTTAATGTATTCCCAGTTCTGCTATTACATCCAACAGGATGAGCAAAAACACCGTGCAACCATGCACATCAATCGTAAACCTGGTGAACAGGTGGAAGTGGACTGGGCTGGTGATCCAGCTCATATCATCGATCCGGATACAGGAGAAATCATAAATGCTTATGTTTTTGTTGGTGTTATGACCTATAGCCAATACGTGTATGCCGAAGCATTCATTGATGAAAAACAACCTGCATGGATCAGAGCACATGTCCATATGTATCAGTTCTTTGGTGGTGTTGCTAAGATTCTGGTTCCTGACAACTGTAAAACAGCAGTGATACATAACAACAACTGGAACGATCAACGAATCAATACCACTTATCAGGAAATGGCTGAGCACTATGGTACTGCTATTATTCCAGCCAGAATCCGGGCACCAAAGGACAAGCCAAATGCAGAAGGGTCTGTTGGAAATATTTCCACCTGGATTATCGCTGCACTACGTGATGAACAATTCTTTTCACTTGCAGAATTAAATCGTGTGATTCGTCAGAAACTAGAAGAATTCAATAAAAGGCTCTTTCAAAAGAAAGAAGGTAGCCGATTGGAACTCTTCCGCGACGAAGAACTGCCATTGTTGGCTCCCCTACCTGCTACCTCTTTTGAACTGGCGGACTGGAAACAGGCCACTGTTCAGTTCAATTATCACATATCCATTGATGGAATGCTATACTCGGTTCCATATGAATACATTAAACGCAAGGTAGATGTCAGGGTAACAGATACTACAATTGAAATTTTCTACAACCATAATCGCATAGCTTCTCACAAAAGACTTCATGGCAGAAAAGGTCAGTATGATACGATTCTGGAACATATGCCAGAAGACCACCAGAAATATCTGGAATGGAACGGTGATCGTTTCCGTAAGTGGGGTGAGCGGATCGGTAACAATACGTACAAGGTAGTGGATGCAATCCTTACCTCCAAACGCGTGGAACAACAGACTTATAAAGGCTGTATGGGACTTCTTAAGCTTGCTGATAAATACTCAGTAGAGAGATTAGAAGCTGCCTGTGAAAAGGCTCTCAGCTACACAGCAACGCCTAGCTACAAAAGTATTAAAAACATACTCACAGCAGGGCATGACAAATCTGTTGACGCTGATTCTTTAGAAAAATCAGCAAGCACACAAAATAAGTATGGCATCACAAGAGGTGCCGACTATTATCGGAGGTAAACACTTATGACAAACCAAAGTACGATTGATAAATTAATTGAAATGCGTCTTAGCTCTATGGCAGATGCATTCCGTAATCAGCTAAATGATCCAAAGATGAAAGAAGTTTCCTTCGAAGACCGCTTTGGTATGCTGACCGATATCGAATTCAGCAGTCGTAAAAATAACCGACTGAAAAGACTGATTCATAACGCTGGATTCGACCAGACTGAAGCAAGTATCATGGATATCGATTATACTTCAGGACGCAAGTTAAACAGAGAACTCATAAGGAGACTAGCTGCTTGCGAATATATATCTGAACACCGCAACTTATTTATTACTGGTGCAACAGGTAGTGGTAAGACTTACATGGCCTGTGCTTTCGGCATGGAAGCATGTAAGCAGTATTACAACACGAAATATGTGCGTCTACCAGATCTGTTAATAGAACTGGAGATGTCAAGGAATGAAGGCACATACAAGAAGGTCATGGCCAAATATGCCAATCCACTTCTACTAATCATTGATGAATGGCTTTTACTGAAACCTACTGACAATGAACAGAAGGATATATTTGAACTCCTGCATCGGAGACGTAAGAAATCTTCTACGATTTTCTGCTCCCAGTATCTACAGGAAGGATGGTATGAACAGTTGGGTGGAGAATCAAGTCCTCTTGCTGATGCCATACTGGATCGAATTGTGTATGATGCATATAAAATCAACATTCAGAGCATTGACCCTTCAAAAGATATCTCAATGAGAGAGATCTATGGGCTAGACAAAAACATGAGCGAGTAAACTCGCACAAAGCAACTGATGATTTCCTGTTCCGGACATCTGATTTCCATTTTTCCGGAACAGCGATTTCATCGCACAAGAATATTCATTCGTATTCAAAATCTTCAAAATTAACATAAATTATATTTTTCTCTTCTTTACTGCTACTTTTTACTTCTTCTATAATTTGCTTCAAAATCACTGATTTTCCTGAACGTCTAATTCCAGTAATCACTTTTATTAATTCTGAATCGTAAAATGGTCTAATTTTATTTAAATATATATCTCTTTTTATCATATTACACCCCTTTCAACAATATATTTATACTATTATTATCACATAATTATAACACTACTCATTAATATTGTAAATTATTTTCGTCCAATCGAAATTTTTTCGATTTTCTTTGTTTTTCTTCGTTTAATCGCATAATATATGTACATGCACTTATTGCATATTATTGTTAGCTTCCGCTTTTTTTACACCTTAAAAATCCCGTTTTGTGTATGTTTCACAAAAACGGGATTTCTTGACTTTGATTTTAATTTTCTTCTTCCGACCCATTTCCCAGCATCTGAAGGATTTCCTCATATGACTTATTGCTCTTAATTACTGCATTCCAAAGATCATCTTTTCGTTTTTCATCTCTCTTATCCAGTAGTTTCTGCAAGGACGACACCGCATTATCATAAGATGACTTTGTCCGAATCACTTTTTCCTGTGCTTTTTCTATCTGCTGTTCCAATGTCTCTGTAGATGTTTTTCTTCCTCTTGCCATTTTATTTTGCCTCCTTTAGAATTTTTCCTATTTCAGCCGCATAATGTTTGATGATACCTGCATCCATTCCAAATGCTTTCAGTATCGTTTTCTGCGTTGCTGTTACTGCATGATCGAGGCGGTACCTGTTATCCGTCAATCTGACCATTTCTATCTTTTCCAGTTCCTTCATTGCTGCTGGTACCGTCATATAGTTTGGACGTTTCTCCAGTTTCATCCACTCATCCTTCAGACAGTTATAGATCCGGTTCCGAATGATCAGTGCAATAAACTCAATAAATATCTTGGATTCAGCAGCTGAATCACCATATATTCTGAGTGATTTGTTTCCGAGATATGTTTTATCTCCGCGGAACAGTTTCTCTGATGCATCTCTGTTCTTATATAAAAGCAGTGCCTCTTTTGCTGTCATGTTCTCAGAAGTAATAATGCAGAAATATCCACTGAGACTATTCTCTCGTTCGATCACATCCGTCCGGTCTTCCGGAAATTGAAACACGCCATTTTCCTCATTATAATGAAGATAGTAATAATGCTCGAATCCTGATCCGAACTGAACGGCTTCATTCGTGTGTTTTTTCATATGGACTTTCATCTGGCGAAGTTTTTTTGCTAAAAGTGCACGTTCATTTCCTTCTTTTGTGCTACTGTGATAGAGATGGAAGTAACGATCCTTTTCATCGCTTTCATACATCTTTCGTTTTACTGTCTTCCCATAAACGTCAAACTCATCGATATGCTGTGTCCATTTATTTTCGAAGCTCCCTTTCATTTCAAGAATCATAGAATTCACGATAGCATTCATTCCCTTTACCATGATGATAAAGGAATATCCGTGTTCATCCAGACTTTTAATGTTATTTCGACTGAAATATCCCCGGTCTAGAATGAAACCAACCTTTTTATAGCCATAACCAGCTGCTTTATCCAGCATGAATTCAAGCTGAGACATGTCATTGATACTTCCCGAATACTCTTCGTAAAATAAGGGTTCGCGGTTCGTCGTATCATAAGCGATCGCATAGTTGAATATCGGTGCACCTACGTCTACTTTCG
>JBKECO010000042.1:0-13551 GCA_047974745.1 Lachnospiraceae bacterium | reverse complement strand
TGTGCAACACCACAGCTTGCCATAATGTTGCGTTGTGTGAATCCAAGGTTTGTAAGCCTAATGATTTCACGATACTTGGTCATAATAGTGACCTCCTTATAATGGATTTACATCATTCGATGCATAATTCCATTATAGGAAAATATATAGAAAAATGATTTCCAAAAGACTGGAATCATGATTTCTCAAAAAACGGAATGTTGATTTCCAATCACCGGACTGGTGATGGATTTCGCTCCGGATTACTCAACGAAGAAATAAAATCAGCAAAAGACCTTCATCAGTATGTGAAAAATAAGGTCAATGGAGATCAGAAATTTTTTTTGTTTTTTGATGAAATTCAAAATGTTGAAAATTTTGAAAAGGCAATTAACTCATTTCGGGCAACAATGAATGTTAGTATTTTTATTACTGGATCAAATGCAAAATTGTTATCTGGAGAATTAGCAACATTATTATCTGGACGTTATATTTCATTTCAAATACATCCTTTCTGTTTTCGTGAATATTGTCAAATGAAAGAATTAGGAGTAGATATTGTACGTGAAAAAGACCTTTTGGATTTTGCCGAGTGGGGTGGTATGCCACAGAGATTTCAGATGCATACTTTAGATGAAACAAGAGTATTCCTACATGACTTGTATAATTCTATCGTACTTAAAGATATTGTGCAGCGTTCTGGAGCTAAGGATATTGATTTATTAAATAAAATCATAGAGTATATTGTATTAAATCCTTCACAAACTTTTTCAGTTTCTGCCATATCAAAATATTTTGAAAAAGATAATAGAAAATTAGCAACTGAAACATTGTATAATTATCTTAGATATATTTGTGATTCTTATATAGTTACGAAGGTTTCAAGGTATGATATAAGAGGGAAAAGGGTATTGTCTACCTTAGATAAATATTATCTGATGGATGCGGGGGTAGGCCGTATTCGAAATTCTGGATTTAAGTTAGAAGTGGGTGCTATGCTTGAAAATGTGGTGTTTAACGAATTGCTAGTAAGAGGGTATGAAGTTTATGTAGGAAAAACAACAAATGGTGAAATAGACTTTATTGCGATAAAAAATGATATGCGTGAGTATTACCAAATAGCTTATCTTTTAGCTGATGAAAAAGTTGTTGAACGAGAATTTGGTGCATTTCAATTTGTTCCAGATCATTTTCCTAAATATGTACTATCAATGGATTATGCAGATTTTTCAAGAGAAGGAATTGTTCATAAGAACATCATTCGATTTTTGATGGAAGAATAGATAAAAAATAATGAGAATATTTGAGGCGTTATGAGTCGTCGTGGGTAAAACGCACGCAACTAACATCATCATCAAAGAATTCAGTATTCATGCGGTTCTAAAGTTTGCATACAGTTCAAGCACAACATATTTTGCGCAGTTAAATAATTGTTACGTAATTATTGAACACGTTCCTTGTAAAAAATGTGAACAGTGTGGAGAAGAATTTTTCACTGCATCAGTCATGGAAAAAATTGATGAGATTTTAGATAAAGTTGAAAATATAGCAAGTAAAATTTTTATTATGGATTATCATATAGCGGCTTGATCAGCATAGATATGAAACGTCCTGAGACGTAAGTAAACGTCGTGAGTGTGAAACGTATGTGCAACAATGAACACTACAAACCATGTATTTCTGGACTTTTCAAGCTCTCAAACGGTTATCAAAGAGATAAAATCATTACAAAATTCGAATCCTCAAAACAGAAATGTATTGGGGATTTTTTTAAATATTAAGCAATTACTATTCTTGACGTACAGATAATTGTACGATACAATAAGAGTACAGAAAAACGTACGTTAAGGAGGTGCTTTTATGTTGGCTGTTAACTATACAACGTTAAGAGAAAATATGAAGACATATATGGACAAAATCACTGATGACTATGAGACGATGATAGTTACGAGGAAGGATAACAAAAATGTTGTTATGCTATCTGAAGAGTCTTACAACAATATGATAGAAAATATATATGTAATGGGAAATAGAAATAATTATGATTGGTTGATGGAATCAAAGGCTCAGTTAGAAAATGGAATGGTAGCTGTTCATGATCTTTCTGAGGTTGAAGTCGATGAATAAGGTATTTACAAAAAATGGATGGGATGACTATATTTATTGGCAGACGGAAGACAGAAAAACATTAAGAAAAATAAATCAACTAATTGATGATATCGCTCGAAATGGAAATGAAGGTGTTGGCAAGCCCGAAGCATTAAGTGGAAATCTGGCTGGCTTTTGGAGTAGAAGAATCAATGATAAAGATAGGCTGATTTATAAAATTGACAAAGAAAATATTTTTATATTGGCGTGTAGATTTCAATATGGTGATAGGTAATATACTTTAAACGTTAGGCAAAAAACATAGTGCTAAGTCCCGATCAAAACCGGTGACTTAGCATTTATTTTTATTTCTCAATCGGATAAAAATATGAAGTTAGAGGAAGCTAGTTTCAAATTTCTGTTTTTTGCCAGTTGTGGATTATTGGTAACTATGCGCTTTACTTTTACTTTATGACTTTCTTTTTGCCTACCTTATTCGTAAAGGTATATGTGAAGTCGTCGATACACTCATTCATTCGATAAAGCAAAGCTCCAGAGAAGTCAAATCCTCGATTTTCCAGGGTGTAAAGTATTATGAAAAAGAGAAAAATCCGGTATTTGCAGATTCTACTGCTCCGACTATATGGATGTGAATTGACAAAAGAAAACAATAATGCAATATATATATTGCATTATGACAGAAATATGATATACTATGCAATATAAGGAGGTTCTTTATATGAAGAACAAAAGAATGAAAATTGCTCGCATGGAGTGTGATATGAATCAAGAAGATTTGGCAAAGGCTGTCGGAGTAACAAGGCAGACGATTGGATTAATCGAAACAGGTGATTACAATCCAACACTTCATTTGTGTATTGCAATTTGTAAGGCATTGAATAAAACACTAAATGATTTATTTTGGGAGGATTTGAAATGAAAAGAAAAAAAGTACAGGATGAAAGAGTTATAGAACAGCGCCGTAAAGTGAGCAGTGAAGTGGATGGCATTTTGATGATAGTATTGCTGGTATCCATATTGGTATAAGAATTTTATCTGAATGCGCCATTCAAGCAATATGCAGTTGAAGCTATGTGTTTTTTGGGAATATCCATCTACAAGGTAATGGGATATATAACATTGGGGCTTGATATTAATGGCTTGGGAAAGCGTGCAAAAAATATGCCACTAAGCTATAGCTTAGTCGTTGGAATGATCGTCACGGGAATCAATGGAGTTTTTAACTACATAAGTTATGTCGATTTTTTACCATTTGAATAAGTTAAAGCAAGATAAAATCCAAAAGCAACTGGATGAGGATGAGGAAAATCAGTAGCATAACATGCAAACTTAATGATAGTCAAACGTTTCCTTAACACTACTTTAATATTAGTGGGTTAGAATCCTTTTATCACAGGAATAGTCCTGAAAGGAAAGCGAGGAAATTAAAATGGCTATAAAAAATTCGATGGAGACAAAATCAGCACTTGAGGAGGCAATAAGAAACCGTTTAGAAACAGGATTTAAGAACTGGAACGGAGGATATGAAGGATGGTTAGACTGGTGCAATACATTATATGAGCCAGATGCACATTACAATATCCCTTTTAATGGCAGTCAGCGTCGCTGTACATTACAAGAATATAAAGATATGATGGGGCATTTGTTCCAGCATTTTACAATGGAATTGGGTGAATTTGAAAATATGATCATAAAAGATAACTGGTGTGCAATTCGCTATACAGTTAAAATCAAGAATTTAGAAACCGGAAAAGAGATAAATCAAAATACAATGGAATTTGTAGAATTCAAAGACAATGGCGATGAACGAGGTGTAAGAGTAGTCGAAGGATGGGCACTATCCGATTCAGCACTTTCATGATTGCGAAATGTTTCAACGAAAAATATAAGCAGTAACAAACAACTAGCACTATACCTGAATCCTCTAAACAGAAATGTTTGGAGGATTTTTTTATATACAACAACAAACCACTTGAAGAAGTGGTACAATAATAATAAAATCATGATAACAAAACCAGATAACAACAACCATGATACAAAGCCATGATAATAAAGCCAAATAGGAGTATAAAAAGAAAAATGAATACTAGAATAAATGTAAAAAATAACGAAGAGCTATCGATTCTAGGGCTGGGATGTATGAGACTGCCTATGAAAGGAAATCAGATTGACGAGGAACGTGCAATCAAATTAATTCATGAGGCGTATCGGAATGGTGTGAATTATTTTGATACCGCATATCCCTATCACGGCGGAAAAAGTGAGCCGCTTTTGGGCAAGGCCTTGAAACAGGGTGGTTTCCGAGAAAACATATATGTTGCAACGAAGATGCCCCAGTTCATGGTCAGGAGTCTTGAGCAGGCGAAAAAGATTTTTGATTCGCAGCTGGAACGGCTTCAGACGGACTATATAGATTATTATCTGATGCATATGTTTACGGATCTGGCTTCCTTTGAGCGAATGAAGAATATGGGCGTCATCGCATTTTTGGAACAGAAAAAGGAAGACGGCATCATTAAGAGCTTTGGATTTTCATTTCATGGAGGAAAAGAAGACTTTATTCAGATTTTAAAAGCATACCCATGGGATTTTTGTCAGATTCAGTATAATTATATGGATGAATTTACACAAGCTACCGTTGATGGATTAAGGCTGGCCTATGAAATGCAAATACCAGTCATTATCATGGAGCCGCTTCGCGGTGGACGCCTTGTGAACAATTTACCCAAAGAAGTGCAGAACGCCTTTGCAGCTGCAGACAAAAATCGTTCCTTCGCTGAATGGGCATTGCGCTGGATCTGGAATCACAAGGAGGTCAATGTCGTATTATCCGGAATGAGTACAGAGGAACAGCTGGAAGAAAATATTAAAATTGCAGCGGATGCAGAGCCTGGTCATTTGACCCAGGAAGAGCTGAATGTGTTTGATCAGATAAAGTCTATCATGATGGCGAAAACAAAGGTTCCGTGTACAGGCTGCAATTACTGTATGCCATGTCATAAAGGCGTGGATATCCCGGGTGTCTTTTCATTTTACAATGAAAAATCCTTGATGGGACCCAAGGGTGTCAGCAGAAATTATCTCATGTTCCTAGGACTTGGCAACCAGGAGACTCACTATGCGAACCAGTGTATTGGATGTGGACTTTGCGAAAAACACTGTCCTCAGAAGATCAAAATCAGTGAAGAAATGAAACATGCCAAAAAGGATCTTGAGCCATTCTGGTTCAGGCCAGTTGTTTCAGTTGGAAGAGGTGCGGTAAGGATTTTCAGAAAATAGAAAGGGAAAGCGGGAGGAACATCATGAACAAAAAAGTGAAGTGGGGACTCCTTGGAACGGCAGGAATTGCAAAAAATTGGACAATTCCAGGAATGATGGAGGCAGTCAACTGCGAATTGTATGCCGTGGCTGGAAGAGATCTCAAGAAAGCGGAAGTGTTCCAGTCGGACTTTGGATTTGAAAAAGCTTATGGAAGCTATGAGGAAATGCTTGCAGATCAGGAACTAGAGGCAGTCTATATACCACTGCCGAACGAATTGCACTACGAATGGACAATAAAGGCACTGAACGCAGGAAAACACGTTCTTTGCGAAAAACCATTGGCACCAACGACAGAGCAGATCAAAGAGATGTTCCACTGTGCTCAGAAAAATGGGGTGCTGCTGATGGAGGCGTTCGCATATCTGCACAGCCCATATATACAGGCAGTAAAACAGGAGGTGGAAAGTGGTGCCATTGGAGAAATTGTCTTCATGGAATCTTCATTTCTGACATCGGGATATAATCAAAGCAATATTCGTATGAGGAAAGAGACCTTTGGAGGCTGTACCTATGATTTGGGATGCTATACAACAAGTCAGATTTTAACGATCATGGGAGAAGAGCCAGAATCGATCAAAGCAGTTGCAGAATTTTCGGATCAGGGAGTCGATATACTTACTTCAGGCATCATGAAATTCGCAAAGGGAGCAAAAGCTTCATTTTCCTGCGGCATGATACTGGGAGTCGAGCTTGGGAACCGTGTCGACAGAATGTTGATTTATGGAACAAAAGGAAATATCAAATCAGATACAATGTTTAATCAGGACGGTGAGACTCAGTATTCGATCACCACTGGTGGAGTTGAAGTAATAAGAAAAGTAAATGCACCACAAAATTATAGACTGGAGATAGAGCAGCTGGGTCACTGCATCATAGATGGGGAGGAACCGGCAGTTCCAGAGTCATTTTCCATGGCCAATGGAAGAATGCTGGAACGAATTCTACGTCAGATCGGATATTGAAAAAGCCCTGCCTGTTAAAGCTGCAATGCCTTCGAAAAATCAGACATGATCTCAGAGATCAAGATATTCTGTGGGCAGACTTCCTCGCAGCTGTGGCAGCCGATGCAGGCTCCAGGTCTCTTTTCGACGGGATATCTTCCGATGATCATTGGTGCAATGAATCCGCCATTCGTTACACTGAACTCATTATATATTGATAAAATATTTGGAATATCCAGTTCTTTTGGGCAGTGACTTGTACAATAACGACAGACAGTACAAGGAACTGTTTTTTCTTCGATCATCCTGTCAACGATCTCAAATAAGGCAGTACGCTCCATTGTATTTAACGGTCGTTATGTCTGAAAAGTATTGATATTCTCTCTGAGCTGATCCATATTAGACATACCGGACAAAATCACCTTGACGGAAGGAATATCCTGAAGAAATCGAAAAGCCCATGAAGTCACAGTTTCGTCAGGACGCAAGGATATAAGTTGTTCAACAGAAGCAGGAGAAAGTGTGCTGAGAGCACCACCGCGAACAGGTTCCATGACCCATACTGGAATATGATAACTCTCTAAAAGAGCTGCTTTTTCGTTTGCTTTCTGGAAATGCCAGTCCAGATAATTGATCTGCAGCTGTCCAAATTCCATATCACTGCCATAAGCTGCAAGAAAGCGTTTTAGTATGTCCATACCACCGTGGGCAGAAAACCCAAGGTGCTTTATTCTTCCATTTTCCTTCTGCTTGCGCAGGTATGCCAGAATACCATGCTTTTCATCCAGATAGTCGTCAATGTTTTTTTCGCTGACATTATGAAAAAGATAGAAATCAAAGTAAGACACCTGACATTTTTCCAGCTGTTTTTCAAATATTTCTTCCACCTTATCCATATTAGTCACATCATAACCAGGGAATTTTGTAGCAAGATAAAAGCTATTTCTAGGATATTTTTTTAAAATTCTACCAAGGACAGATTCAGACTGACCATCGTGGTAGCCCCAGGCGGTATCATAATAATTGATACCATGCTCCATTGCATAGGCAACCATTTCGCCGGCAGCAATTTCATCGATCTGATCAGAACCATCATCCAACAAAGGCAGCCTCATTCCGCCAAATCCTAATGAGGAAAGCTCTGTGTCCTGAAATTGATTGTAAATCATTGTTTACTCCTTATCTAAAAGTTTTCCGCTTTTTGAGACTTCTGTCAGCGTACACCGACTTGTATCAAAGCAGCAGGGACGTCGTTTTCCCTGGGATAGCTTGGAGCACATGACAAGCACTCGTTTGCTTCGTGTTTGAGGATTCTCTGTAGAACGAACCCATCGGATCCACTCCCACTTTGCCTTTACTGTGACCTTTTCCCATTCCGCTTCCAGATGCTCGCTCAGGATGGCTTCCTGCATATCCAACGGCATCTCGGGTTCTGGCCAATCCGTACAAAGTGACATTGACAACTCTATTTCCGATGTCGGATCCAGTGTGGATAAGAGAGCATTCGGTACAAAAAACCAGTGACTGAACGCTCCATCTGGCTCTAAAGGTACCGTAAAATGGTGATCCCTGATCTGAACATTAGCCATGACCATGCCACGGGTGGGGAGAAGTTCACTGATATTTTTTGGCAGACGAATTAGAGCACTGCCGTTAATATTGTATAGAAATGATTGAAATGTTACCTCTTCCATGGAAAATCCTCCTGCCAGAAAATCGTACAAAGGTTGTAAAGTTGTTTTCTTGTATTATATAATAGAACAAAAATTATGGAAAGATGAAGTATTGGAGGAGCAATCATGGAGGAAATACTCTCAAACGAACTGGTTTCAAAGCTATCTTCTTTTTTTAAGGTTCTTGGAGATGAGACCAGGGTCAGAATCATCTATGCTCTGTCGCAAAAAGAGCTTTGCGTCAATGATCTTTCTGAGATTCTTGACATGTCCCAGTCAGCCGTATCTCATCAGCTCAAGCTTTTAAAAATGGAAAAGCAGGTAAAGGCAAGACGAGATGGAAAAAATATATTTTATTCACTGGATGATCAACATGTTGTCACAGTGATAGAGCAGGCAAGAAATCACATGGAACATGCGAAATAACCGATTGACAGGTTCTCTTTTGAGCTGTATTATGAAATTAACATATGAACAAATGCTCATATGTTAAGATGAAAAAGATAAGGAGAATTTTATGACAAAAGTGAATAGAGAAGCGACAGATTACATACCTCCAGTCCAGGGAAAAGAACAGGAGACAGCAAGATACGAACAAAAAATATTCCTATTGGAAAATCTCGACTGTGCAAACTGTGCCGCAAAAATCGAAGCAAAGATCAATGAATTGGATGAGGTCTCTTCTGCCACAGTTACCTTTGCTACAAAACAACTGAGAGTCACAGCAAGTGATTATAATGCCCTATTACCGAAAATGATGCAGATCTGCAGTTCCGTAGAATCTGAGATCGTATTAAAAGAAAAGCCTGAAACTAAGGGTGAGAAGGCAAAGCCTATATCTGTTTGGAAGCAGCAGCGAAAAAGTCTGATTGTGCTCCTTGTAGGAACACTAGTCTTTGTCTCGCTGGAGGTGCTGCATGAAGTCGGTAATTTTACTTCATATCCCTGGCCGATGGTATTGCTTTTTGTTGCGGTCTATCTCATGCTTGGCGGTTCCGTTTTAAAAGAAGCGGCTATCAGCATTCGAAATCGACAGCCATTCAATGAAAACTTCCTGATGAGCATCGCCACAATCGGAGCTTTTTTTATCGGTCAATATCCGGAAGCAGTTGGAGTTATGCTCTTTTTCCGTGTAGGGGATCTCTTTGAACACATTGCTGTAGAAAAAAGCAGAAGTCAGATCATGGATGCAGTCGATCTTCGACCTGAGGTAGTAAATCTGGTCACAGATAATGGTGAAAGTATCATTCCGGCCGAACAGGCGAAGGCTGGAGATATTGTACTCGTCAGACCAGGAGACAGAATCCCTTTGGACGGAAGGGTCATAGAAGGAGAAAGCAGAATTGATACCTCTGCAGTAACGGGAGAGCCCGTTCCTGTGAAAGTCAAGGCTGGATCCGAGGTGATTTCAGGCTGTGTCAATACGTCTGGAGTGCTGAAAATAGAAGTCGAAAAAGTATTGAAAGAATCTATGGTGACCAGAATTTTGGATTCTGTCGAAAATGCAGCGGCGAGCAAACCAAAAATCGATAAATTTATTACCAGATTTTCAAAAATATATACACCGACAGTGGTTGCCATTGCGTTATTTACAGCGATTGGAATGCCTTTGATCCTGCAGCAGCCCTTTTATCCCTGGATCTATACAGCGCTGACATTTCTGGTCATGAGCTGTCCCTGTGCACTTGTATTAAGTGTGCCCCTTGCATTTTTCTGCGGAATCGGATCTGGATCCAAAAGAGGAATCCTTTTTAAAGGCGGGGTCGTACTAGAGGCATTATCTCATATTAAGGCAGTCGTTCTGGATAAGACAGGTACCATAACAAAAGGAAATTTTATTGTCCAGCAAGTACATGCATCAAATGAGCTTTCAGAAAAGGAATTGCTTTTATGGTGTGCGTCCTGTGAGAGCAGATCAACGCATCCGATCGCAACAAGCATTGTGGAATCCGCAGAGGAGAGAGGTCTTGTCATCAAGAACCCGACCACAGTAACAGAAATCGCCGGAAAAGGTATCGAGGCTGTTATTGAAAATAGGAATGTTCTGTGTGGAAACAGAGGGCTGATGGAGAGCAGAAAGATCGATCTAAGCGCTTATCACAATGAAACTTATGGATCAGAGGTACTGATAGCCATAGACGGAAGATTCGAGGGGTATCTGACAATAGCGGATACTGTGAAAGAAGAGGCTGCAGAGGCGATCCAGAGAATGAAATCCTATCATGCGGTGACAGCGATGCTGACTGGAGATTCGAAGGAAAGTGCACAGGCAGTTGCGCAGATCACAGGAATCGATGAAGTACACGCAAAACTGCTTCCGGAAAATAAATTGACGGAGCTGCAAAGAATCAGAGAGACGTATGGGGCAGCCATGTTCGTCGGAGACGGCATCAATGATGCACCTGTACTGGCTGGTGCGGATGTTGGAGCTGCAATGGGCAGCGGGGCAGATGCTGCGATAGAAGCGGCAGACGTTGTGTTCATGAATTCGAATATGGATGCGATTCCGGATGCGATCGCAATTGCAAAGAGAACAACAAGTATTGCTATGCAAAATGTCACCTTTGCCCTTATTATAAAAATATCGGTCATGACTCTAGGACTTTTGGGAATCTATTCTAATATGTGGCTGGCTGTTTTTGCAGATACAGGGGTAGCCTTTTTATGTATTTTAAACTCGATCCGAATCCTGTACGGCAGGTACAAGTAAAATTGATCAAATTCATAGATTTTTAATAATGTAAGATGATAAGGATAATACTATGCACAGAAAATTTTTTCGATCCACGATTGTGAAAATCGTAATTTTGATTATTCTGCTTGTTCTTCCGATTAATATTATGACGCTGATCCTCAGCAATAAAGTTTTACAGGAAAATCAAAAGCAGATCGAAAATGAGTATCAGAACACCCTGGATCTGAGCACAAAGAATGTGGAGTCCACCCTTGATCGCATATCCAAAAGACTGATCTATCTCAGTATGGAGACGGAATTCATTCAGCTTGCTCAGGATTTGGATACGCTAAGTGAAATGGAAACAGCAGAACTGCTAAGACAGGTATCCAATAGTTTGTCAGATATCGCCATTGACTATCCGTTAGTAGATCTGATGTATTTTCATTTTCCTGAGTCAGAATATGTGATCAGTGATGGGTATCCTGGTGTACCATTTGAGAGTTGCCGGCAGTTCATACGCGATGAAGCAGAGAATGAAGATAGTCAGAAGCAATATACGAAGATCGTGATGATAGATGAAACACCGATGCTTTACACCAGCAACACATGGAACGGATCGAATTTTGGCGTGATGATCAATCTGGAGAGACTTTTGCAGCGGCAGGATTTTATTCGTCAGGAGACAGGAACCGCTTTATTTTTTACAGATACCAGCAACCAGGTTCTGACCAAGAGTGGACAAGAGTATCTCAATGAGCAGGGAATGACCTATGGAGAGATTTTGGGATCGGATCAGTTCGGTACCTTCACATCAGAGATACCTGGTACAGATCTGCTGCTGGTCATGGTTGTTTCCTGGGATTCTCTGATTGCCAATGTTCCTGCGACACTGAATGTATTTCGAATGATTTCCATTCTGCTGACGATCCTGGTTATTCCAGTATTACTGCTTTATATCTATCGGCAGGTCTCAAGGCCATTGAGCCGCCTGACCAGAGCGATTGACAAGATTGAAGGCGGTGATTTGAAGTATCGAATTGAGGCAGGCAGAGAAAGTCGCGAATTTGAGCAGATCAATCGAAATTTCAATAGCATGATGGATCAGGTTCACCATCTGAAAATTGATGTCTATGAGAAGGAACTGGAACGAAAAAGTATCATGATGCGATATTTGAGCCAGCAAATACAGCCCCATTTTATTTTAAATGCCATGAATATCATCTATTGCTATGAACCGGAGGAGTATTCTCTGATTCAGAAAATGGTGCTTTGCATTTCAAAATACTTTAGATATATTGTCAAAGTCAATGCAAAATTTGTTATGCTGTATCAGGAAATGGAGCATATTCAGAATTACTTTGAGATTCAAAAGGCTAGATTTCCAGATCTTTTCTTTGCCATTGTGGAATATGACGAAACGATTCGAGAAGCATTGATTCCACCCCTGGTCGTTCAGAATTTTGCAGAAAATGCAATCAAGCATTCTCTCAAAATAGGGAATAAAATTACAATCTATGTGATTGCAGAGAAGGTCGTACTGGATGGAGAAGAAAAAATACGAATTCGTCTCGCAGACACAGGAGAAGGAATTACAGACGAAGCACTGGACCATATTCGAGTTTTTAGAGAAACGGGAGTGCCTCAGGACGGACTTGGACTTGGAACACAAAATACGATTGAAAGACTAAAACACATCTACTGGGACAGAGCCAGCCTTCGGATCTGGCGGGATGAAACCTATTCCGGGACGAATGTAGAACTGATACTTCCCTTTTATAATGCCGGAGATGAGGAGAAGGAGGGACTTTATGAAAGTACTTCTGGTCGATGATGAAATTATAGCTCTTAATATGTTAAAAAAGAGAGTGGACTGGGTAAAATACGGTTTTTCAGAGATTCTGACCGCCCAGGATGTGAATACAGCAAAAGCAGTTCTGGAAAAACACACAGTGGATTTGATTATTACAGATATTGAAATGCCAGGAGAGGATGGTCTGTCTCTGATTCGTTATGTGCGAAGTGCCTATCCCTCTGTGGAATGCATATTTATTACCTGCCATGCAAGCTTTGACTATATCAAAGAGGCTATGAAGTATCAGGCGAGAGATTATGTACTTAAGCCCATCGATTTTGATGAACTTCATGAATTGCTGCAGAAATTTCTTGTCGCCAAACTGAATGAAAAGAGCAAAATAGAAATCGAACAGATCCTTTTCAAAAAACAGCATGAGAGAAGGGTTCCTGCGGAAGAGTGTCGAGACAGGATCGCAATCGTCAGGCAATATATTGAGGAGCACCTGCAGGAGCAGATTCAGATCGATCAGCTGGCAGAAGTCGTGCACGTGAATAGTCAGTATCTGATGCGCCTGTTCAAGCAGGAGATGGGACAATCCATAATGGACTATATTAATGAAAGAAAAATTCAGACTGCAGGGAAACTACTGAAGGAGACAGATTATTCCATCAATTTTATTGCCGACTGTGTAGGCTGCGAAAGCAATTCCTATTTTACCAGATTGTTTAAAAAATATACTGGCCTTTCGCCCTCAGAATATCGAAGCCGCTTTAAAGAGTAAGTGGCACCTATGCTACACCAAATCCTATCATATCATAATTGTGCAAAAATCGAATCAGTATCCGACAACCGCTCTCTGTTATATTTGCTAAAATAAAATCAGTAAACATACAAAAAATTGTTTCATTTCTATTGAGAAGAAGCAAAAATGAGAGGGGAAAACAATGAAGCGGATTGTAAAAAAAGTAACAGCAATTGCAGCAGTAACGACACTCGCTATGTCCATGCTGGCAGGATGTGGATCATCAGGAGGTGATGCCGATACTTCCTCTGCTG
>JBKECO010000028.1:0-2116 GCA_047974745.1 Lachnospiraceae bacterium | reverse complement strand
TATTTTTCTCTGATCTCATCAGTTTCCGTTGCAATATCTGCCCATGAACCGGTTGTTTGTTCAACAGCAATACTGCTGGCTTTTACAATTGGGTCTTCGTGTCTTTTTGCACCAACTAGGTAGGTTGCTACAATGTAGTCGTCCATATTAACACTTTCATACATGGGGTTCATAAGTCCGCTGTAAAATCTTCCTAAGTTCATTCTTTTTCCTCCTGAATACTAAACCTGAATTATTCATGATAATTCATTCTGCAGCGGATAAAGCCGCATAGTTACATGCTTTTAACTGAATATTGCATTTCACTTATTAAGTGAATAGAAAAAGAACCAAACTTTTGTTAAAATTAAGGTGTCTAATCCAAATAAAAACAAAAGAGAGGTTCTCATATGGATATATTAAACACTAAATCACTAGAAAGCAATAGACAGCTTAAAATAAATTTCGATGGAGGCGATTTGTCCTCCGATGCAGGTCTTATTCTGATTAAAGAATTCGCCTGCAAGCTTGGTTTTATCAAGATTTTACAATCCGTGTTTAAAACCAATGATCCTGCCAGTTTTCGCCTGCATAAAGACGACCAGAATTTATGGCAGATGATTTACCAGATTCTTGGCGCATACTTTGAGGATGACTGTGCCGATGAACTAACAAGGAATCCTATTTTAACAGCGATTCTTGAAAAGAAAGAACTTGCTTCTCAACCTACGCTGTCCCACTTTTTTAACCGTATGGATGAAACAACTTTGGAGCAGTTTTACAGTCTTATGAGGAGATTTCGCAAAGTAGTGTATGCTATCAAAAAACCGGAACTCATTCTGCTGGATTTGGATTCAACACTTCTTGATACTTATGGAAATCAGGAAGGCGAAGGTTTCAACTATCATTATCAGAGTCACGGCTATCATCCGATGGTTTGTTATGATGGCATCACTGGGGATTTGCTTAAAATCCAGCTGCGTGACGGAACCGATTATTCCTCTACCGGAGTTGAGGATTTTATGCAACCTCTTTTGGATGAATTTTTAAATGATTATCCTGATATTCCACTACTTCTTCGTGGTGATAGTGGATTTACAAAACCCGAGCTCTATGAGCAGTGTGAAACTAATGGCGTGTCTTATGTGATCCGCTTGAAGCAGAGCGAACCATTACGCAAGCTGGCTACTGAAATTGATGAACGACTTACTGAAGCAACGAAAGATGATCTCACATCCTATGCTGTACAGTATGGAGAATTCATGTATCTGGCTAATTCATGGAAATACTCACGTCGTGTTGTATGCAAAGTAGAAAAGCCAACGAATCAGTTTATCCATATGTATACATTTATCGTAACAAATATGGATTCATCACCAGAGCTGGTAGTTAAGTTTTACTGCAAACGTGGCACAATGGAGAACTATATAAAGGAAAGCAAAAATGGTTTTGATTTTACTGCTGTCAGCAGCTCATCTAAGATTGTAAATGCAAACCGTCTCCAAGTACATGCACTGGCATACAACATATTTAATTGGTTTAAACGCTTGGTATTACCAGCAAATATGCGTAAGCAGTTGGTTGATACCATACGTTTGAAATTGCTGAAAGTAGCAGCAAGAGCTGTGCGTTCGGCAAGATATATAACATTCAAGCTTTGCAGTAGTTGTCCATATAAAAACGAGTTCTATGAAACACTGGACAATATAAGCAGACTACAGCCGAAGCTAGAATAGCACAATTACCATGAACCTTGAAAACGACAAATGCAGATTTTAGACTCACGGGGAAAGTCTACCCTTTTTTTCAGACTTTTCGCATGCTAAATCTCATTATCGTTGATTCAAAATCAAAGAAATTGAATTTTCAGGCAGAGCTATGTTGCCATGAATAATTCGGGCTAAATACTTTACTCTATGAAAAGATAAGCTTTGAAGGATTCTCTCTATTCTAGGTAAAGCAGTACTTCTACCAGAAATTCTTTCTCATCATAGTGGATTTCAAAAATTCCCTGGTTCTTTTCTGTGATTTCCTGCACACGGTCAAGACCTCTTCCGGGCGAACTGTATCCTCGCTTATGAGAAAGAATCTTTCCGTCGTGAAGATGAATTTCGCCAGCAAAAGAATTTACAATTTT
>JBKECO010000050.1:0-42339 GCA_047974745.1 Lachnospiraceae bacterium | reverse complement strand
CGGTGAAATCGGTAGTGTAAACCGTTTCTCCAACCCTAGTAAGCTGCTTGCATTTGCAGGCTTAGATCCGTCTGTTTACCAATCTGGTAACTTTAGTGCAAAACACACTCGGATGTCTAAGCGTGGATCTAAAGTCCTTAGATATGCTCTTATGAATGCAGCTCATAATGTTGTTAAAAACAACGACACCTTCAAGGCTTATTATGATGCCAAGATGGCGGAAGGCCGTACACACTATAATGCTCTCGGGCCCTGTGCCGGCAAGCTTGTCAGGATTATCTGGAAGATGCTCACTGACGAAATAGAATTCAACCTCGATTAAGAGGCCTGTATACCAACATCGATAGATTTTGAAAATGCACCCTACGGGAGCTTTCTTAAAGTTACCCTTTTTTACCACCGATTGAGAAAAGAAATTTTTTGCTAATTTAGGATTGACTTTTCATAGCTGGTCTCCGTAGCTTCTGATCTCAGTAATGCACGCCTGATGATCCAGCGGATCTCTCTGGTCATATGCAAAATGAATCAGGATAGGCTCGTCGCTGTATTCCGGCAGCTGTTCGATTCTTTTTATCTCCTTCGGCGGAAATCGGTAATGAAAGACTTCTGCGTGGGACTGCGTACCATTGCTGCAGATTTTCTTATATTCAGCCTTCGTTAATACCGATTTTCCTGCAAAAGTAGGTCTGCTCTTTGCATACTCACGATAGTAGATGTCAAAGGTCAGTGCCTCACGGATCAGTGCCATTGATTCACAGTTGTTCTCGCTTAGGAACTCAAGGAGGATTTCGCACCTCCTGTTCCTTGTATGTTTTAGATTCAAATATCCTTTTTCTCTATAGAACTCACCCAGCTCCAAAAAGAACTGAAATGCATTCGGAAATATGACATCCATCATCTTCATCGTGATTTCGTATTGCACACTGTTATAATATACCTCGAGCATTTCTTCCACCAGCTTGATTTTGAGGATCTCATCATAATGGATCCATTTTGTAGAAAGTACTTCATAGGGAGGCATGTCCTGATATTTCATTTCATACTGGTCTCGATTCTGATAGATATACGAGCCCTTTAGTATTTTCAAAAAGCCAAGTTGCAGCTGATCTGGTCTCAGTTGATAGACATCCCGAAAAGAGTTTTGAAACGAGGAATAGTCTTCAAAGGGCAGACCGGCAATCAGATCCAGATGTTGGTGTATATTCGAAGACTTTTGTATGATTTCTAC
Source organism: Lachnospiraceae bacterium (assembly GCA_047974745.1). Lineage (GTDB taxonomy): Bacteria > Bacillota > Clostridia > Lachnospirales > Lachnospiraceae > JBKECO01. Next base: position 41,111 of record JBKECO010000050.1, on the reverse strand, counting down.
ATTTTTCTTGACCTTATTCAGATCCATAGCCCGGTTGATCTGAGCTATTGTCCTGCTATTTGTTGATTGGACACCGATCTCAAGCTGGACGAGTCCAGGACGCAGAATCGAAAGCAGTGAGAGCTCCTCCTCTGTCAGAAGATCGGCTGATATTTCGAAATGAAAATTTGTAATTCCAAGATCGATCCTTCTGATTAGTGAAATGATCTCCATAAAATGCTTATGATCACAGTTAAATGTACGATCCACAAATTTGATCTGTGTGACCTTTTGAGCGACCAGATATTCCAACTCCTTTTCCACAAGGGCGAAGGATCGGAACCGTAGCTTTTTTTCTACCGAGGAAAGACAGTAGCTGCAGGAAAAAGGACACCCTCTGCTGGACTCATAGTAGATGATCCTATGCTCAAAACAACTCATATCCTCATAGCAGAACGGAATAAGATCCATATCCAGAATCTCCTGCTCCTCGGTCGACCGAATATTATGTTCCTCATCTCGATATAAGATACCCGGTATCTCGATGGGCAGCTTTCGTGATTGGGCGCCATTCGTAAGATAGAACCTGCAGAGCGCAAGAAATGTATTTTCTCCTTCGCCCTTCATAACACCATCTATTGCTTTGTTCTCTGCCAAAAAAAGGCTTCCTTCATAGGATACCTCAGGTCCGCCGCACCAGATCCTTACATCCGGCAGGACTTTTTTCAACTCGGCTGCAATTTCCCTTATATGGGTAATATTCCAGATATAGCAGGAAAAGCACAGGATATCAGGCTTTCTTCGGTATAGATCATTCATGATGTCCATACTATTCTGATTGATCGTATATTCTGCCGTCTCTATTTGTATATTCGAAAAATCACCATATACTTCTGTGTATTTTTTCAAAGTATGCACTGCCAAATTGGAATGGATGTATTTTGCATTGACTGCTGTCAGGACTATTTTCATCGAATTACTCCTTTTCATATCTTCGCTTATTATAACATAGATTGACCCATAGTTCTAATTATGCTATGTTTAATTTGCTCTTGGCAATGAACGAAAAATGGAGGAAAATATGTACAAAATACTTCTGGTCGATGATGAAATCGTAGTTCGTGAGGCCGTAAAAAAGATCATCCAGTGGGAAGAAATCGGGTTTGAATTGATTGGCACCTGCAAGGACGGAAGGGAAGCGATGACTTCGATCGAACAGAACAGGCCTGACGTTGTTGTGACAGATATCTGTATGCCTTTTGCTACAGGAATCGAACTCGCAAAATATATTTATGAAACAGATCCAAGTATTAAAACTGTGATTCTCAGTGGTTATAACGAGTTTGAATATGCAAAACAGGCCATGAAATATCAGGCTATGGAATATATCCTAAAACCAGTTACGGCAAAAGAGCTGACCGATACTTTAATAAGAATACATGGTGTTCTCGATCAGGAGTCTGCCAGAAAAATCAGTATGAACAAAATACGTTCTGCCTATTCCAGTAATCTGCCGCTAATGCGTGAACGATATCTGAACTCATTAATCAGTACAACGGTAAAGGAAAGACCCTTGAGTCAGACTGGCACAGAAGAATTTCATTTTATGCTAGAAGGACCCTTTTACTGTACTGTTTTGATCAAAGGTGACGATTTTAGCGTTTTTTCAAGTCAGGAAGATGTAGGAATTACCCTTGGTCAGTTCGCTGTTTATAATATTGCCAATGAAATGATGCACCAGAATCGATGTGGTGAGGCAGTGCAGAATCAGGAGAGCCAGACAGTACTTCTATTTTCTGCTCCAACCATAGGAGATCTCACGAAATGTACAGATAAACTTGTGGTTCTATTAAAGGAATACATACGCGAGCATTTGAATATCACCTTAACGATTGCAGTCGGGAAGCAGGTGCATACTCTGTCTAAGTTGCCTCTTTCCTATGAAAATGCAAAAGCCTTGATGGAATTTCGCTTTTTATTCGGTCGAGACAATGTATTTTATACGGATGACTTCAAGCACCAGGTTCCCGATATCTCCATCGACCGATCTGCATGGGCAGACCGAATCCTGCATTGTATCAAATCAGATGATCGGGAAGATATCAATAAGCAGATTCATATGTACTTACAGGAAATGAAAGACAGCCGCCTCCCAAAGGATCGCGTTATACTTCATATTCAAAATCTTGTGCTTTCAGTCGTAAATCTGTTGGACAACACAGGGGTTACAGTGACCTGTATCATGGACTCTGAGCGTGAGATCCTGGCTGCTATCCCGCAGCAGACGCAGCTTAGTGGACTAGAGAAACTGCTGATCACATTTTGCAACAATGCAGCTGATACTCTCTACTCCGAGAGAGAGGATTATGGAAAAAGACAGGCCTTGCTGGCACTTGATTATATCGATAAAAATTATAACGACCCGAATCTGACTCTGAATTCAGTGTGTAAATATCTTGCGATCAGTACGAGCTATTTTAGCATGATCTTTAAGGCGCATACTGGTGAGACATTTGTAGAAGCGCTGACAAGAAAACGAATGGAGATTGCAAAGAATTTACTTGAAAATACAGTTATGAAGAACTATGAGATCTCAAGTGAAGTCGGCTACTCCGATCCACACTATTTCAGCACGACCTTTAAGAAACACCTTGGAATGTCACCCAGTGAATATGCCAAACGAAACAGGAGCAAAAGCTAATGTCCCAGAAATATCTAAAACCGTTCCAATTGCTTCGAGGGAGAGGATTCCAAAGCATTCAGACGGCTATCTTATTCTGGTTTTCTTCTATCATTATTACCGCGTTGATCGTTTTTCTCTTGATCTCTCTCAATTTTACGGAGCGGACCGTTGTCAACAACTCCAGCAGCTACACGATGCAGCTGATCGAGCAGGTAAATAGTGATATTGATTCCTATATTGAATATATGCAGAATATCTCGCTTGTTATGAGCAGTAATTCTGATATCCAGAATTATATTTCGAAGAATTTTACCACCTCATCACAGGGCACATTGGAGTGGTTTAGAATTGCCAACCAGTTCAATACTATCATGAATGCGCGCCCTGATGTGTACAATATTGGGCTGATCTCCAATGATGGCAGATATGTACTAAATTCCGGCACAGCAGATCTGAATAAGAATATCGACCTGGATAAGCTGGACTGGTATCAGGAAGCGATCTCTGCTGATGGAGCTACGATCCTTACGACCTCCCACGTACAGACGCTGATCAAGGATGACTATAAGTGGGTAATCACTTTGGCTAATACGATCGCCGATCCTCTTACAAAGGAACCTAGCGGAATGTTCTTCATTGATTTGAATTACAAATCGATCAATGATCTCTGCAAAGGCATCAGCCTTGGCAGCAAAGGCTATGTTTTTATCATCAGTGCTGACGGCGAGATTATATACCACCCAAAGCAGCAGCTGCTCTATAGTGGACTCAAGCAGGAGGAAATAGAACAGGTTCTGGCATTGGATGGAGAAAATGGCACCTTTATCGTGGCAGAGGGTTCTGACGCTAAGCTCTACACCTCATGTACTTCCTCTCAGACGGGATGGACAGTCGTAGGTGTGTCCTATATGTCAGAACTGATCGCCAACAAACAGCAGACACAGGAAGTGTACCTGATCGTAGCAATTCTACTCCTGTTCCTGACTCTGATTCTCTCAATTCTGCTTTCTTCCCGAATTACAAAGCCGGTAAAGGCACTTCAAAGATCCATGTCTATCGCTGAAACTGGTAACTTTGAGGCCGCAGTCATAGATGAGTCCTTTATGACAGAAGAAAAGAGCTATAAAGAAATAAAAGCCCTGAATCGTTCTTTTAACACCATGACCGATCGCATTCAGGATCTTATGGAGCAGAATGTGAACGAACAAAAGCAGATTCGAAAAAGTGAGTTGATGGCACTTCAGGCACAGATCAATCCGCATTTTCTGTATAATACACTGGATTCTATTATTTGGATGTCGGAGCTTGGGAATAATGACGAAGTGGTCCTTATGACCTCATCTTTGGCAAGATTATTGCGCAAAAGCATCAGTAATGAGAATGAAATCGTAACGATTGAGGAAGAACTGGATTATACAAGGACATATCTGACAATTCAAAAGATGAGATATAAAGATAAGCTGGAATTCTACATTGATGTAGATGATGAAATTCTCTCCTATCCGATCGTCAAGCTGATTCTGCAGCCATTGGTGGAGAATGCACTATATCATGGCATCAAGTATAAGGAAGGCATTGGCATCATCTATATCAGCGGCGAGCCTGAGGAAGGCTGTATTGCTCTGCACATTGATGATAACGGTATTGGAATGGACTCCGAGACTCTGCTGCACATTTTTGAAAAGGATGAAGCCTCGACGAAACATAACGGAGTCGCTGTCAACAATATTCAAAGTCGGCTGCAGCTGTATTATGGTTCGGATTTTGGTCTCAGTTTTGAAAGTGAGCCTGGAAAAGGAACGATAGCTACCATCCGTATTCCCTATTCAGAAAAAAAGGAGAATGAACATGAAGCATAAAAAAATCATCACCTCATTTCTTGTTCTACTCTCTCTCCTATGCGCGATCCTTTATTACGGCTATTTACAGTCCGTGCAGAACAGCAGGCAGATCTTTGTTATTTATATTCCTAAGATCATAGACGAAACAAATGATTTCTGGACGACTCTGACAAATGGTGCCCGAATGGCTGCAACAGAATACAATGTTCGGCTAGTTATAGAAGCACCTGATAACGAAACGGATTATGAGGGGCAAAACGCCATGATCCGTGAAGCAATTTTAAAGCGCCCGGATATTATAGCAATCTCTCCAATTGATTCAGAAATGACTGCAGAAGCTGTACTAGAAGCCAGAGAAGCCGGCATTCAAGTGTTGTTCATCGATTCTACTCTGGATTCTATGACAGAGGAACATGTCATTGCAACCGATAACTATGAAGCCGGGATGAACATGGGCAACTATATCCGAACTATTCTGGATGAAAATTCAAAGATCGCAATTGTCTCCCATGTAAAGAACACTTCAACTGCCATTGAAAGAGAGCAGGGGTTGCGGGATGCTCTGAGTAATTCCAAGGACCAGATCCTGGAAACCGTGTTTTCAGATTCCAATTTTGAGAAGGCCTATTTTCTGACCCTTGATCTGTTAGAGCAAAATCCGGATATTACCATTATTGCAGGACTTAATGAATATTCCGCTGTTGGTGCCGGCAAAGCAATCGAAGAACTCGGGCTTGCCGGACAGGTAAAGGTCATTGGATTTGATAATTCGATTGCTGCTGTACAATATCTGGAATCCGGTGTATTTGATGCTCTTGTGATTCAGAACGCTTTTAATATGGGATACCTTGGAATTGAATCCGCATATAAGATCGCAAGAAATCAGCCAGTTGATCTGTTCATCAATTCCGGCTGTGAACTGATCACAAGAGATACCATGTATACAAAAGAAGGGCAAAAACTGTTGTTTTCTTTCTTGAATGAGACCTGACCTTATGATTCCAAATTTTCATACTGCTCTGGATTGATCTGATCAGGTTTGATCTGATCCAGCCTGTATAATCTGACTCCAAATGCAAAAATCAGTGCTCCAAAAACAAATATGACTGCTTCAAGCATCCAGATCGACATTGGGCTGGCACTTAACACAACAGCTGTAAAATCAACAGCTGCATGGATAAATATTGCAATCGGGAATAAATATCGTTTCTTTTTCTCACGGACTGCGTAAAATACGAGGATCGAGAGCCCAATATGAAGCAGAATTGCCGAGAATCTCTCAAAACCACCTGCCAGAAATTGATTTGCAGGTGTCGTAATCAGTACTGACAGTGTGCTGACTGCCTGATTTCTCTCACTCTCTGGAACTGTCTGCAGTATCGTATCCAGGCTGCCAGTATTGATTAAAAAAGAATAGAAAAGATTACTTACATAGGTCAGTCCAGTAATCAGCATACATTCAACACCGCCATGTCCGATACCATATGTAACAGCAGTCGACTTCTCTTTCCATTTTTTTAAAATAACTGCAAATGCGACCAGGCGACCCGTCTCTTCAAAAATACCTGCCATCATACCGCCATAGATGCCATATAATATCGTATTGCCAGTAATGGCTTTGGACAGTGGCGTATCAAGTCCCAGGCAAAGATAATGTACGATCGACTCCAGAATCAATGCGAAGCCAATAAAGATCAATGCTCCCACTAGGGCTGGCTGTAGTTTTGCTTTTGTTTTCTTTCTCCAGATCACAAGTGCGACCAGCGGTCCGAATAGGGTAAAAACAGCTGTAACTATCATTGCTGCCATTGTGAGTGTTGGTACTGTTCCATTCATTATACTCTTCCTCCCATAAATGCTTCCATCATTTCTCCAGTCAGACTAAGCTCAGCATCTGAGCGTTCCGCAGGCAGGTTCTTTCTGTCGAACCACACAGCTTCTGAAAGCTCCTCTTCATCAAGTGTGACTGTTGTTTCCCCTTCCACTTCGCAAAAAAGACCCAACAGTAGAGTGTCTGAAAAAGACCATGGCTGACTTTTATAGTAACGGATATTTTTGACTTTCAGCCCTACTTCCTCCATGACTTCTCTCCTGACTGCCTCCTCCAGACTTTCCCCAATTTCCACATACCCTGCAATCAGTCCATACTTTTGAAAGCTGCTGTGGGTCGTAGAATATCTGGTCAGAAGAAGTTCTTCTTTATGTATGACACCTACAATGACACAAGGCGAAATTCTTGGATAAGCTGTAAACCCGCAGGCAGGACAGAGCATCGCTCTGTCCCTGCCATGAGGCTGCATATCTGCTCCGCATTTTCCGCAAAATGCATTTTCTGTATACCATTTGTGAATCTGATGTCCTGTAATCGCTGCAAATACTTTCCAGCGCGGATACATCTGACGCAGGGATTCGATCGGCACGTATTCATAGCCTTCCCATTCCCTCTCTTCCATTCCCGGGATCTCATAATATCTCTGGTCATCGATCTGAAATAGATAGTTTGCTTTATCATATACATCAGGTATGACACCAGATGCTTCCTCTGCCGTCAGAAAGAACAATCCTTTTTTCATTATTCTGCACAAGACTCCGGCTTTCGTATAGTTTAAAATGATATCCGTCGTTCGAGCGGTCTCTTTTTGATATGTTATGTCGTATGTATGCGGTGCAATATCCTGTATCATGGTGCGACTCCTTTTACTCTTTTCCTATTTCCAAACAGCTTACGTTTAACTCTTCAGCCGCCTTTCCAGATGTTCTACGATGGTTCGCATCGCAAATATTCTGGCGTAATATTTATTGTTGGAGGGAACAATATACCAAGGTGCATATTTTGTGGAGGTCCGCTCAAGCATTTCATTGACCACCGTCTCATATGCATCCCATTTCTCGCGGTTCCTCCAGTCCTCATCTGTGATCTTCCATTGCTTCGATGGTGTTTTCTGCCTTTCCTCAAATCGCCAGAGCTGTGTTTCTTTATCGATCTGAACCCAGAATTTTACGATTTCAGTGCCCTCATCTGCCAGCTGTTTCTCAAATTCATTGATCTCATTATAGGCTCTTTTCCAATCGTTCTCTGAGCAAAAGCCTTCGACACGTTCCACCATGACTCTTCCATACCAGCTTCTGTCGAAAATAGCAAAATGACCTTTTTTGGGCATTTTGAGCCAGAATCTCCAAAGGTAAAATCTTGACTTTTCATGTGGCTCCGGTGAAGCAACCGGATTTACCTCATACCCTCTTGGGTCGAGAGATCCAGTCAGCCGCTTGATGTTCCCGCCTTTTCCTGCAGCATCCCAGCCTTCATAGACGATGACAAAAGGAATCTTTTTTCGGTAGAGTCGGTTGTGCAGCTCACTCAGCCGTTTCTGCAGCTCCTTTTTCTCTTTCTTGTACTCCTCCTGTGACATCTCCTGGTTCAATGGCACTTCAGCAAGCTTAGGCATGGGGATCAATGGATTGTCCTTGAATAAGATCTCCGGCAGCGACCCAATATTTGCGATCGCCTGCTCGATCATGGCAGTCAGTACATGAAGCGATTCGTACAAGGTCTCGACCGGATCTGCACCATTGATGACTTTCCATGGGTTGCTTTCTGTGTTCGTAGCTTCCAGTATCTGATCTGCTATTTTTTTATACTTTGTACGCTCTTCATACTGAATCATATCCTGATCATTCACTCTCCAGGCCGTATCCTTACTGTTCAGCAGCCGGCTGAGTCTTTTTTCCTGTTCCTTTTTCGTCAAATGCAGATAGAACTTGACCAAAAGATATCCGTTGTCTTTCAACTGTCGTTCGAACACCCGAATCGTCTGCAGTCGGTTCTCCCATTCACTTTCTGTAAATTCTCCATGAAAACGGCTGTCCGCCGTTTCCTCCAGCCATCCACTGTCCAAAATCGTAATTTTGCCCGCTTCCGGGATCTTATCCATGAACTTGCTCAGGAATGGTTTTTTCTTATCCTCCTCTGTCGCCTGTTTCATTGGATACACATGGAAAAATCTAGGATCGAGATCCTTGATCATTCGCGCGATCAGTTCCCCTTTTCCAGAAGCACCCCAGCCTTCAATCAAGATCAGAACCGGAAGCTTATGCTCTTTTAACTGCAGCTGCTGCACCACCAGCTTCTCCTGAAGGGTTCTTATCTCTGCTTTTAACTCTGACTTTTTCATCTTGTTCTCATTGTCATTTTTCAAATTCAACATTTAGATACACCTCTCCTGCTTCATGAAATCCACTATCAATGATAACCTGATCCATATTCTCTGCCGTCACCACCACTGGCTCCAGTCTGTAATAGGGAATATTGTACTGCCCATTATTGATTTGATCTGTTGTGTAATAGTCAAGTGATCCTGTCGAGTCCGAAATATCTTCTTCCTTCGCAAGTTCGACCGCAAAATTTGCGGCAATTTTTGCCAATTCCTCTACATGCTTAAATACTGTCATTGTCTGGGTGCCTTCTACGATCCGTTGACAGGCTGCAAGATCTGCATCCTGACCCACTACGACCACGTTTCCTGCGAGGCGGTATTCCGCAAGGGTTTTTGAGACCTGTGTCGCGATGTCATCATTACCGCACATGATAGCTGCAAGATTCTCTACCTGAGCGATGGCTTCCTCTGCATACTGAGGGGCGAGATCTGCATCCCAGTTCTCGCAATGCTGGGTATATGCAATATTGACTCCGGGATTTTCCGCAATGATGCGTTCAAAGCCTTGCTGTACCATAAATACATTGTTATCGCTTTCCGGTCCCATGATACAGGCGATATTTCCACCTTCCGGGAGCTGCTCTACGATCGAGGCTGCCATTTCTTCTCCTACCTGCTCGTTATCAAAGGAAATGTATAGATCTGTCCGGACATCCTGAATCAGGCGATCATAGGAAATCACTTTGATCCCCTCTTTCTGAGCCTTCTCAATGGCTGTGCCTAGTCCGCTGCAGTCGACTGCAACAATCACGATCACATCCATTTTCTTGTTTATGAAATACTCAATCTGAGAAATCTGTTCTGTCAGGCTTCCATTCGCGTTCTGTACATTCACTTCTGCGCCGAGTTCTTCTGCAGTCGTAACAAAGGCGTCTCTGTCTCGTAGCCAACGTTCGATCACAAAGGAGTCAAAGCTAAGCCCGATCTGATACGACTGTTGCTCGTGCTCAGTACTATTGCCCACAGCTGCCGGCTCATTGTAACACCCCACCAGGAATACTGCTGCGATGAGTCCAATGATAATCAGCTTCCTCCCACTTCTCTTCATCTTACCCTCTTTCACGAAATTCAGTTGGCGTAATACTTTCCTTTTTCTTAAAAATGCGGCTGAAATAATTTGGATCGCTGTAACCGCTGGCAATACATACTTCCTTCACGCTTATAGCAGGATCTCTTAACAGTTGTTTCGCATGCTCGATCCGTATCCCAGTCAGATAGTCAATAAAATTTTCTCCTGTCTCTTCTTTAAAAAGCTTACTGAAATAGTAAGGGCTGATATTCACCATTCTCGATATCTCATCCAGAGAGATTTCCCTGTCAAAATGCTCCTGGATGAATGTCTTAGACTGATTGATCAGAGAAATGGACTGTTCCTCTTTCTTTGTAGTCATATTATGACATACTTCACATAATTTATCCACAAACCATTGACGTAATTGTTCCATCTCCTCCATGCCAAGTACAGAAGTCAGGTAGTTCTTCCGGTAGTTAAAACTATAGCTCATTCCACCATTCAAAAAAGCTGACTGCTCGGCACGCATGACAAATTCCAGTACCTTGAGCCTGATATTATCGATATCGCTGCCATGTGCTGCGATCATCCAGTCAAAAAAAGCGGTTCCATACTCAATAGCTCCATTTTTATCACAGCGTTCCACACTGAGGAATAAAAGTTTCTCGATCTCCACAGGATAGTCTTGTTCATAGCCGCAGCCGATCGGATAATCCGCCACATGTGCAACATGTCCTTTTCCTTCTTTTACTGCTCGGAATGCTTCATGATAGGATTCCTTGATTTGTTCCATAGGCTTTGGCCGCCCGATTCCTGCCTTGAATTTCGCATCTGTCAGATCCTCGAGTGACTTTAACAGATTTCGTGTCAGTTCGATCATCCGAATTCTTTCTTCATACAAAACATCGATATACTCGGACGGAATCACGATAATAATTTTATTTGACATGATCGGTCCCACTAGGGCTGAGTAGTATTGCTTGATCAGTGACCGAATCTCCATATAAAATTTATGAAGTCTCATGCTTGTGCCTACAGGGTTCGTCAACACATCATGCTCCATGCTTTCTCCGAACTGAAATATCAGAACGATTCCATTTGGTGCTTTAAAATCCATCAGCTCCAAATAGTAGCTCGTTTCTGTTCCGACACCCTCTTGCAACAGCACATCATTGATATAACCACTTTCAATGATGGGAAGCACTGTTTCCAGCTTCTCTTTGATTCTCATATTGTCGATCTTACTCTTTTTTTCCGAATCTACCTGAAGCATTGCCCTAGAGAGTACATCTATAAAGACCTGCTTTTTTACAGGCTTTGTCAGAAATTCATAGGTGCCCAGTGAAATGGCATCCTTCGCATAGTCGAATTTATCATATGCCGTAATGACAATGAATACGATCTGCTTTTGCTTCTCCTGTATCTGACGGATCGCGTCCAGTCCATTGATTCCGGGCATATGGATATCCATGAATACAATATCCGGATGGAAATCCTCTGCCAGTTCTACTACGCTCCTGCCTGTCTTTGCAGTGGCTATCTCACATTTTTCCCCAAAATTGGTCTCTATCATTGATTTCATTGAAGAAAGCATGATCCCCTCATCATCAGCCAGTAATATTCGATACATTTTGCCCCTCCTGAATACGCAGCGGAATTTGAATGGTGACCGTTGTTCCATACCGCTTAATTCCTTTGCTTTTGATACTCAACAGGCCTTTTTTCTTAAAAAAGAGCTCCAGCCGTTTCATTACATTATCAATTCCGATACCGGAAGAAGAATTTTCCTGTTCTCCCTCTCTTTTTCCGCTAAGTACATAATCAATTCGTTCCCTGCTCATTCCGATTCCATTGTCTTTTACTGTAACATAAAGACTATCATCTATTTTCCTTACCTCCAGAGATATCATCTTCTCCCAGGAGATATCATGAATACCATAATTAAGTGCATTTTCCACCAGCGGCTGCAAAATCATACTGGGAACCTCAACAGAATAGTAGGACGTGTCCACCAGTTTTTCATAATGTATCTCATTATCATAACGAACATTCATGATATATATATAGTTATCCACTGCCTGGATCTCCTCCAGCAGCGTCGTCTTTTCCTGCATTTTTCGAACATTGTAGCGAAAAAAATCTGCCATTTGTTCTATAAATCCACAGGTTCTTTCCGCATCTTCCATCGCTGCAAGTTGTGCACCTGCATTCAGCGAGTTAAAAAGAAAATGAGGATTGATCTGCGCCTGCAGATATTTTAACTGGGCATCCTTTAGATGCGTTTCCATAAGGAGCTCCTTTTCCTGCATTTGATTCTCTCTCTCCATATTCTGCCGAATCTGAGCGATATATTCACGAATGGAGACCATCAGACTGTTAAAAGCACTGGTTACTGTATAAATTTCATCCTTGGCATGGGGTGTGGGTATCTGCAGCTGAAATTCTCCTTCCGCAGCTTTATTCGCAGAATCAGCCAGTCTAATCAACGGTCCGATCAGGTTGCCGGTGAGCATATAGACCAGGAACATGCATAAAAGTGCACTGACTATTATGACTCCCAGACTGATGACCTCGATTCTCTGCAGTTCCTTCAGCAATATGGTATACTGCACCGAGTTCTGTTTAAAATGAAGATTGTTCAGTGTACTGATACTATCACTGATATACTGCTTCATTTCGGAGGTCTCTTCAAAGTAGGTCTTGTAGACCTGAATATTTCCTCCTCTTTTTTCCTGGATCGTCAGATCAGCCTTTTTCAGATAGTTCAGTGACATATTGTGAATATTTCTCTCCAGATTCAAGACTTCATTGTCTGTAACGACCTGATTCAATTTTTCAATAGAGCTGCTGTATTTTTCCCTGCTCCTATAGTAATTCTCCAGTGCATCTGAGCTCCTGGTCGTAAGGTATTCATATATATATCCCTGCAGCTCATCCAGATTGTCACTGATTTCATTCGTATCTACATTGGAGGAATAGACCTGGTCGATCTCATAGATGGAGCTGTTCACTTTCAGATACACAAAAATATCCACGATCAATATATTCATGGCTATGATAAAAAAGATCGATGTCAGTTTTGTTCGGATAGAAAGATCCAGGAAGCTATTCCACAATCTCTTCATTCGTTCTCTCCCCCATATAGGATGCGATATTGCTTTTTGTTACTACATTCAGATTGATACTGGTATATTCTGATACATAGCCTGAGGAAATATATTCATTCAGTGTATGGACGGCATCTGTTCCAAGCTGTACTGCATCTGCAGTGACGGATGCCTCCATAATTCCTTTGTCAATAGCATCCAAAACCGTATCCGAGATATAATATCCATATATCTTTACATTTCCCACCTGGTTGAGATCGACGACCGCCTGGCAGGCAGCCTGCGAATCTGTATCGCTTAAGCAGACAAGTATATCCGGCAGGGAATCGGAATCCAGAAAAATATTCCTGACCTCCTCTTCCGCATCAAAGGAATTGCCTTCTGAAATGGTGTGGCTTTCGATCGTCACATTACTCTCATCACCGAGCTGACTATTGATATTGCTTTTGATCTGACCAAAAATCGCTTCTTTCCCGGAGGAAGCATTTTCATCCACCAGAATCATAATACTGCTGGTATCCGGCTCCATATCCTCTAAGATCTGCTGTGCGAATAGCTGCCCCGTCTGATATGCATTCAATCCGACGCAGCTGATACGACCGGAGTCTGGTGCGTCATCTACCAGAGTAACTACAGGAATCCCAGCTTCTTTTGCAGATTCTAGCTGAAGCTGTACCTCTTTGCTGTTGTCGGGACAGATCAGTATCCCATCTACTTCCGACTGGATCGCTATTTTAATATAATCCTCCATCGAATAGTTGCCGGACTGTTCCATCCATTCCAGATAAGCATTGTTTTCCTTCGCAGTCCTTAGACCGCTTTCATAGACCTTTTGCCAGAACTGAGATTCTTTGCCATCTGCGATCAGTACAAATTCCTTTTCGTATTCTGTGATCTGTGTTTCGGACTTCGCGCTGGTCTGAAACAGAAGCGTAAATATCATATATAACAGTAAGATGAACAAGAGCATCAGGACTAGCCCTGCTATGATCTGTTTGATTTTTCCCCTCACCTTTAAATTTCTCCTTCTGTCTGCCTGTGTATCTCTTATTATACTTTTTCCAAAAGTAAAAGAAAAGCGATGTCTGGAAAACACCGCTTTTGCTTACTTTATTTTATGCTTTCGCCATACTCTTATTGCTTGACTTTATATCGAAAATTACGGCTACCAGGATTACAATTCCTTTGATTACATACTGCCAGTTGGAATTTAATCCATAGATCGACATTCCCTGATTGATGATACCCATAACGACCGCTCCGATGACCGCTCCGCCGATCGTTCCCGATCCACCATATGCACTTGCGCCGCCTATGAAACAGGATCCAATGGCATCCATTTCAAATTGTGTTCCGGTATCCCCGTTGACAGATCCGATACGTGCAGCGGAAAGCAGTCCGCAAAGACCTGCAAGTACTGCGAGGTTCAGGTATGCCACGAAGTAGATCTGGTTCGTATTGATACCAGAAAGCTTGGTCGCTTTCTCATTCCCTCCGACTGCATAAAAATATCTTCCGAAAGCAGTTTTCGAAGTCACGTAGGAGTAGATCGCAACAACGGCGATGACCCATAACAGCATGACCGGAATTCCTTTGTAATTCGCAAGTTTCCAGCAATATACTATGATGACAGCTGAGATTGCTATGACTTTAATAAACATGGACTGCAAGGATGAGGTCTTATATCCTTTAGCGATCTTTGTCCTTCTCTGATTGAGTGAGAACAAAAGGAACAAAATACTAGCAATCACGCCTATGATGACTGCAGAATTTTTGATATCTCCACCATCAAGGCCAGGAACCTGAATATAGGATGCAAATATATTCAGAAATGATTCATTTTGTATTGAGATCGTCTTGCTGTCCAAAATAACACGTCCGAGTCCGCGGAATACGAACATACCTGCCAATGTGGTAATGAACGGGGGAATCCTGGCATAACCAATCAGGTAGCCCTGAAAAACTCCTATGACTGCTGCAGCCAATAATCCGATCACTATTATGACAACTGCCGGAAGATTGGTCACTGACAGTAATTTAGCAGCGATCGCGCCTACAACGCAGACGACAGAGCCGACGGAAAGGTCAATGTTACCGCCTGTCAGAATACAAAGCAGCATACCACAGGCAAGAACTACTACGTATGCATTCTGCAGAAGCAGATTGGATAGATTCTGTGCATAATGCATTCTGCCTCCTGTCAGGATATCGAACAGGATAAATACAATGATCAGAACTATTACCATAGTATACTTCCGGAAAAAATCTTTCATTTTAATATTTTCTACCATACTATCATTCCTTCCCCTATTTTTTGTCACTCGCAAGGATTTTACTCATAATGCCTTCCTGCGTTGCTTCTGCTGCATCGACCTCTCCTACGATCTTTCCTTCATTCATGACGTAGATCCGGTCACACATGCCAAGCAATTCCGGCATTTCCGATGAAATCATGATAACTGATTTTCCATCGTTCACCATACGGTTCATAATTCCATAAATTTCATATTTTGCACCGACATCAATACCTCTTGTAGGCTCATCCAGAATTAGAATCTCCGGATCTGCAAAAAGCCATTTTGACAAAAGCACCTTTTGCTGGTTTCCACCGGACAGATTGCCGACTGCCTGCTCAATGGAGGAACACTTGGTCTTCATCTTATCCTTATATTCCTCTGCGACTTGAATTTCTTCATCTGTGTTAATGATGCCGTGTCTGCTGCATACTTTTCGAAGCCGTGCCATTGTCGTATTTAGCCGAATGGATTTGCCTAGGATCAGTCCGTTTCCTTTTCTGTCCTCCGTAACATATGCAATGCCTGCTGCGATTGCTTCCTTTGGAGTCTGAAGCGTCACTTGCTGGCCATTCAGCAGGATCTCACCCTGAAAATTTTGTCCATAGCTATGTCCAAAGATGCTCATTGCAAGCTCCGTACGACCAGCACCCTGCAAGCCTGCGAATCCTACGACTTCACCCTTTTTTACATGAAAAGAGATATTGTCATTTACGATTTTTTCTTCATAGAGTGGATGATGGATCGTCCAGTTCTTTACCTCCAGGCAATTTTCAGCACTGATTTTGTGATCCCTGGATGGAAAGCGGTCTGTCATTTCTCGTCCAACCATTCCTTTAATAATTCTTCCCTCATCAATGGAGTGGAACGGATTGTCTATGGTCTCGATCGTACTTCCATCACGGATCACTGTGATCCTGTCTGCCACATATGCAATTTCATTCAATTTATGTGAAATGATGATTGAAGTCATTCCCTGATTTTTAAAGCTGATCAGTAGATCGAGCAGCATTCTTGCACTTTCTTCATTCAGGGAAGAGGTCGGTTCATCCAGAATGAGCAGCTTTACATTCTTAGCAAGTGCTTTTGCAATTTCGACCAGCTGTTGCTTTCCTGTTCCAATATCCTTGACCAGAGTCTGTGCCGATTCCTTCAGCCCAACCGTTCGCATGTGCTTTTCTGCTTCAGAAAATGTTTCGTCCCAGTCAATTCCGATTCTGGTCTTTCTTTCATTGCCAAGAAACATATTTTCACCAATACTCAGCAACTGAATCAGAGCCAGCTCCTGATGTATGATTACGATTCCCTTTTCTTCACTGTCGTGCAATGTCATGAACTTGCAGACATCTCCATTATATAAAATATCCCCTGTGTAAGAACCATAGGGGTATACGCCGCTCAATACATTCATCAGTGTCGACTTACCGGCACCGTTTTCTCCTACAAGCGCATGGATCTCTCCGCGCTCCACCTCAAGATTTACATGATCAAGAGCCTTCACGCCGGGAAATTCTTTTGTGATATCTTTCATCTCCAAAATGATTTCAGCCATATAACTCTCCTTTTCTGACATCTGGATCTGCTTTCATGAAACCGGCAGTATTGTGTCAACACTGCCGGTCATAGATCATAACTTAATTAGATGGTACAAGATATCCGTCAGATCCTTCTGTATAGTATCCGGTATCTACGAGAAGTTCCTTATAGTTGTCTTTTGTAACAACATCAGGAGTAAGCAGATAAGAAGGAATGACACCTGTTCCATTGTCATAGGATTCTGTGTCGTATACACATGAGAATTCCCAGCCACTGTCAGTAATCAGGCTTTCATTTGGTGTTTCTCCGTTTAAGATCGCCATTGCCAGATTCAGCGTAACAACTGCTTCATTTGCAACTGCTTTATAAACGGTCATGGATTGTTTTCCATCCAGGATATTCTTCAGGTTCGCTTCGTCACCATCCTGACCTGTGATGATTGGTGAGTTACTTCCTGCATAGTCAGATTCGATTGCCTGTGTAACTCCAAGAGCAGTTGAATCATTTGAGCAGAGTGCGATATCAAGCTGTGTGCCATCTGCATAATAGGAAGCAAGGATATTCTGCATACGATCCATAGCTGTAGCTGTATCCCACTGTGCTGTTGCTACATCAGTAAACGCTGTCTGTCCGGATGGAATAACGATGGTTCCTGCATCTATATAAGACTGCAGTGTATCAACTGCACCATTGTAGAAGAAGGTAGCATTATTATCTGCCGGATCTCCTGCTGTGATTTCCATGTTAAATACCGTATCTCCTGCGTTAGCAAGGTCAAGTGTATCGATGATATACTGTCCCTGCAGCTGTCCTACTGTATAGTTATCAAAGGACACATAATAAGAAATCGCATCTGTGTTCATAATGAGTCGGTCGTAGGAAATAACAGGAATTCCCTGATCTTTTGCATCTGCAAGAACAGTAGAGAGTGATTCCCCGTCAATCGCTGCAACAACAAGAATATCCACGCTGTCTGCGATCAGATTTTGAATGTCATTCACCTGCTGATCTGCATCATTGTCAGAATAAGTCAGTTCCACAGTATAGCCTTGTGCTTCGAACTGCTCCTGCAGATAAGAACCATCACGATTCCATCTTTCCAGCGATTTCGTTGGCATTGCAATTCCGATCGTTCCGGTTCCGCCAGTTGCTTCTGTGGTTGCAGCTTCTGTACTTTCTGCTTCCGATGATGCAGTAGTCTCTGAAGTCGTATTTTCAGAATCTGAGGTAGTTGTACTTCCTGAGGATGAACATCCTGCAAATAATGCAGTACACATTGCTGCTGTCAATAAGATACTTAATACTTTTTTCTTCATGAAAAGACCTCCCTATGTATTTTTGATAAATTCAATATAACATAGGGAGGTCAGGACTTTTTTTGTTTCTTTCAGTATTATTTTACTAAATATTCATAGTTTGTTCACAAAATATTCTTAATATAGCATTTTTTTGCTCAAAAAAATGCTATGGTGTAATTCCAGGTGTATTCTTCAGTCAGACTATTGGGGAAGATGAAATGCTTCGATCAGATCCGCAACTTCTCTATTTCCGATCTTAACAACTTCACCTAGAGCACCGGCATCAATGACCGCTTTTGCACTGTATTCCACGACTTCAAGTCCATCGAATGCTGCGAGCAGGCTCTTTCCAGTAGAAATCACGCAATCATTCTTGACCATGGCAATTGGAACCTGCGGCATGAACACTGCTGCTGTTTTATCCACATCAATAAATGTTGCTCCAAACGAAAGTTTGGGAAGCTCTCTGATCAAAATATAGCTTTCCGGAATTGTCCTGGAATCAAATCGTTTGTCTGTTACTGCGTAAGCCATGATATTTGGCGGATGCGCAATGATAATAGCATTGATATGGGGATGCTGCCTGTAGATTTCCTGATGGAGCTTTACAGACCGGCTCGGTATCTTTCCAGCCTGTTTTCGATCACCGCATACCTTGACTAGATCTTCAGGCTCCATATACTTTCTGTCTTTATTATAGGGAGTGATCAAAAAGCTTTCACCCTCTAAGCGCTGCGAGAAGGTTCCCTGGGTACTGGTAAACAACTGCTGGTCATAGGCTCTTAGGATAAATGCCGTCATTTCCTGCCGAAGCTCTTTCTCTTTGGTAGAATGCTGCATATCCTGATCATCCTCAAGCAATGCATTATTCTTTGTTCTGGAAAGCTCGATCTCCATATCCGAAAGCGGAATTGTACTTCCGATACGATTGGCATTTACCTCAAGTCTGGCACAAAAATCCAGTGTTTCAAATGCCATGAACGCACGGAAAAGCGATTTTTCGCCAACAACGACTCCATGATTCTCGAGAATGACTGAATTATTGCCATCTGCGAACTGTGCTGCGATCTTCTTTCCAAGATCCATACTGCCCGGAAGACCATATTCTGCCAGTCCAAGTCCGCCGCATACGAGTCGAATGTTGGGAATCAGCCTTGTGTTCGGAAGCTTTCTTGCGATCGAAAAAGCTACAAGTGCTGGTGGATGGGCGTGCACGATCGCCTCTAGATCCGGTCTTGCTTCGTAAATACTTTTATGAAAAGGAAATTCACTGGAGGGCTTGTGCATACCTTCCACTGTACCATCAGGTCTCACGCATACGATATCCTTAATCGTCAGTGAACTTTTATCAATTCCTGCTGGTGAGATCCAGATATTTCCTTCCTCGTCTTTGATGGAGAGATTCCCTCCTGATGTTGTTGTCATTCCATAGTGATATATTCTGTCCATGAACATTACGATCTGCTGGGCAGGATGTAGCCATTTTAAGTCCATTTTTCTCCTCCTATTTGTTGAATTTTGTCGCTTGATTTTGTTTCTTGATGTTGTCTCTCGATTTTGTCACTTGATTGTATCACAAAAGTCCTGCAGATATCATAAAATGTGTGTAAACAATTAAAAAAATAAAAAACAGGCTGATCATAAAACAAAGGCCATTGAAATCCAGCTCCATCTCATAGATCATCATGTGTATTTTTCTGGTTCTTCTCCGCAGTCCATAGACCAAAAGTCCACCTAGGAGAGAACCCACATAGATCAGCTGCTTGATCATATATTCACTCCAGGAAAAAGAGAGTTCGGCGGACAGCAGGCTCTGCATCAAGGCCGAACCAAATAGTCCACTGAACAAGACGCCAGCACACAGCAGAAAAACGGTGATTTTCTGGGATGGCTGTACTGCTCTTCTGGCAATGCCGCTGTTACCAAAAAGCATGCGACCGAATTTCAGTGCATAAAGTATGGTCGCAAAATTGATCAGAATCAACGCATATTCCACCCAGGTTCCTTTCGCTCCATAGGAAATCCAGTATTTAGAAATACTCCCGTTATAAAAGGGGGCTCCTGTCAATCCGCACAGACCTGTGAAGATCGCTGCTGCTGTCAATGGCATACGCTTAATTACTCCCCTGATTTCCCCGATCTCTCTGGTCTTGTACTCTTCGATCAAGAGTCCGGCAGACAGAAAAAGAAGTACCTTGAACAGTGAATGGCTGACTAGATGATAGACTGCTCCCATTTGAGCAGGCACGCTGCCTAGATTGATTCCCATCATGACAAGACCCATCTGGGATACTGTGGAATATGCAAGAAGCAGCTTGATATCCTGTTGCGAAAGGGCAAATACTGCACCGATAAGAGCTGTAATACACCCCAGAACCAGGAACAGCTGGCTCGTATCTATGACAGGGGAGAACATGGTCTGGACTCGGATAAAAAGATAGATTCCCGTTTTAATATAAAGTGCTGATAAGATCGCAGAAACCGCTGAAGGCGCACTTGGTGTACCATGTGCCCTTGGAAGCCAGCTGAACAAAGGCATCAGAGCGGCTTTCAGGCTAACAGCAGTCAGAATAAATGCATAGGGAAGAATGATCGCTTTTTTGTCCTCTAGGTATCCAAGCTGTTCATATATCCCTCGTATATCGAGTACTCCGGTCATTTTATACAGTATCGCCAGTCCGAATACAAAAAAAATCATAGCAACTGTATTCAGCAACAAATACAAAATACCGTCATAGATCGCCTGGCTATCCTTCTTGTACATGATAAGAATACTGATGACAAGGACAGATACCTCGATCAGAATAAAAATCGTGAACAGATCACATGCCAGAAAGATTCCGGTAATCAGACCCTCCATGGTCAACAGAAGAAATATCATTTTCGAATCTGTATAGGCTGCCTTCAGATAAAAACTGCTGACCGCCAGAAAAATCAGAGCCGTTAAAAGCACCATGATAACTCCAAGGTGATCTACCCTTAGTGAAATCCCTATATAATCAGGCCAGCCTCCTACATTTAGCACCATCTCGTCTTCTGTTCGTAAAAGCATGTAAAGATATCCGGCCAAGCCAAGCATAAACAGATGTGTCAGTACAGCAGCAATTCGTCCCAGCCCAATCGGAATCAAATAACATAGCAGGCCTACAGCGATCGGCAATAAGATCATCCATACTAATATCATTTATTTCTTTTCCTTTTCTGTGCTTTTTTATCTCTTAATGTATACCAGTTCGTCGATCCATGTTTATGAAAAAGATGAATGAACATAACAAGTGCCGCTGCTGTAATTCCGGCTCCGATCACGATCTCCGTAATCATCAGAGCTTGTGGCAGTGGATCTGCATAACGGCCTGAATCTGAACTCGTAAGAATTGGTGCGATCAGCTCACTGCTCGCGTTTTCACTTAGAAAGAACAGTATCACAGCTGTCTGCATAATACCGATCGAGATAATCGACTTTATAACATTTCTCCTGGCAATGAGTCCCCACAATCCAATAAAGAACAAAAGGATTCCAACGACCTCTCCATTGATTAGATCTAACATTATTCATTCTCCCAAAAAGCAAATCTGACAAAAATAATCGTCAGTCCGCAAAATACCTTCAGCCCAATCAGCATGTTCATGATCTTTAGATAGACAAGATTCATTGCACCGCTGACTGCGTGCAGCTGGTAGAAAATAAAAACTCCCGCCAGCATTAAAATTCCAAGAAACAATATTTTTTCAGAGATCTGAAGTATTTTTACCCTCACACTGTTCCTATGGTCTACCAAATATCTGCTAATGAACACAGATGCAAGCACCGCACCGCCCTGAAATCCCCCTCCGGGACTGTCATCTCCGTTAAGAATAATATAGAGCCCGAACAGGATGATCAGGGGGTATACCAGTCCGGTCATGCTGATGATGATTTCAGACTCCTTTTTCATGATCGCTCCTCCTTGAAAAACTAATGACAGCTGCTGCACTGATCAAAAGCATCAGCGTCTCAAAAACACTGTCGAACATTCTGTAATTAAGATAGATGGCAGTTACCGCATTTTCCGCCCATGTGTCTGTATAAAAGTGCTCCAGATAATAGTTCATCGTGTACTGTGAAATATTCGTCTTCGTGGAGGCATAGATAAAGATCACGTAAACAGCCACAGCAGAAAATAAGATTGCGAATGACATACGTCTTCTCATGATTCTACCCTTTCCTGTGTGCGGATGAATCGAATGTCCAGATCGGGATTTTTTGCGAACAGAGTTTCCATTTCATCCAAATGGTGATCCTCATTTCTACCATATAAGACTGGACTTACGTTGTTCCAGAGCAGGATATAATCAAAATCATCCTTGTAGAGTATATCTGCAAGTCTGACTGCAGAACGGATCTGTTTTGGCTCAAGCTCCTTCTCCCATAAGAACTGCTCGATCGTATCGATCGCAGCCTGATATGCTGCGGGTTCCTGGCCGGTATCTTTTCCTTCTTTTGATGCAAGGATATAGAAATGTATCCCTTTTTGCTGCTGGATCGCCACCAGAAAGATAATTGTCGTAAAGGCTGCACCAATAATAGCCTCTGCGATCGCCACATCAGGCGCCCTGTAGATCAAAAAGGCAAAGGAACTGATCAGTGAAAAAATTGCAAGAAAAATGACAGCCTTTCGAAGTGACACCGTATTGATCGAAGCGATCGCCAGTATGATCAAGAGAATCAGCGTTACTTTTTCAAACATATTACTCTCCTTTTCTCAGTTTATGCCCGCTTCTGTATGCAGATCGGGCAATCGCATGGGTCGCAAGGGGATTCGTAATAATCATGACCATCATAATGAGAAAGACCTTCCCTGTAAAAAAATTAAATCCGGAATTCATCATGATTCCGATCATGATCGTTATGAATCCAAGGACCTCGACCTTTGAAGTGATCAGTATTCTATGATAGAACCCCTTGAATCGAAACAGACCTGCCACTCCAAGAACCATAAAAAGCAGTGCAATGATTATAATGATCTTTCCCAATAGTGCTGTCATTCCTCATCCTCCCTTGCCAGATATCTTGCAATCAAGATCGTTCCTATAAATCCAAGAATTGCATAGGCTAGTGCTACATCCAGAAAGTAAGAGGTATCCAGCACGTATGCCAGAATCACGATTCCCAATACGATGTTTGCTGAAATCATGTTAAATCCAAGAAGTCGATCCCACATTGTTGGTCCGATCAGTGTCCTGACCAGTGCCAGTATGATTAAAAGCAGAATGATTCCCAGCACAATATTAAAAAAGGTCATTTTTTCTTCTCCTTCAAAATCGCTTCAAATGTATCTATGACTTTCCTGTCGAACTCTCCCAAATGCAGGATCTCAAGCTCCTGACCTTTCTTATTGATCGTTACCGTGCCCGGTGTCGATGTAATTGCATTTGCCAGCAGGCCGATCCTCATATCCTCCGTCAGTTCGGTTCGATAATGGTAGATGCCTACTTTTTCCTCCCCCTTAACGATTTTGACGAGTGAGGAAATCCCTGATTCATAGATGTGATAGATCAGGACCACAAAATACTTCAGCATGACTCGCGTCTGAATGCTATAGGAATCAATGTAGTTCTTATCTGTTAGAAAGCGGTTGACAAAGATAAGTGTCACCTCTGAAAGAATGACGCCGGAAACCACAGTCAGAACTGAAATTTCTTCGTTCAGCAGTATCCAGACAACTGTAAAAAATAAAAGGAACACTATATTTCTTCTGATTTTCAGCATTCGATCCATCCACCTCCCTCTTTACCCTATATGATAAAGGAGCCCCTGCAAATACGCAAGGACTCCTTTAACATATCATATGTCTATTCTCATACAAATTGTAATACACTTCAAATTGTTTTCTTTCCAGCGGTTTACTGTAATAGTATCCCTGCAGCGTATCGCAGCCTAATTTTTTCAGGGCATCTGCCTGAGCTTTTTTCTCGATCCCCTCAGCAATGACCTTAGACTGTACACCATGTGCTGCTTCAATAATTCCTGAGACCAGAGCTTCCATGCTGTGGCTTTCAATTCCGGCTATGAACAGCTTGTCAATTTTAATATTGTCAAAACGAAACTTGTTTTCCAGAAGATAGATCAATGAATTGTGCCCCGTCCCATAATCATCCAGTGAAACGGATATTCCCAGCTGCTGAAATTTTCTCAGCGTATGAAAAATATACTCTTCATCTTTGATGATCGCGTGCTCCGTCAGCTCAATTTCAAAATACTCTGGTTTGATGCTATATCCCTTGATTGCATGATCCATTTTGCGAAGCAGGTTTGGATTCGTTACATCATTTACTGAAATGTTAATTGCAGTTTTTACAAAAATTCCGCTTTTCTGCCAAACATACTGCTGGGTAACGACCTTATCAATGATCCATTCCGTGATAAAATTGATCAGTCCCATTTCCTCAGCCATCTGAATCACTTCAAAAATCGGAAGCCTCTGATACTCCTGTCTGCCCCATCTTAAAAGCACTTCAACACCTTTTAGAGAGCCATCCTCACAATCCACCTTGGGCTGATATACCAGAAAGAACTCTTCATTCTTAATACCATTTATGATATCCGCAAGTGTGATATAGAAGCGATCAACAGAATTGGATGCCTCCGTCTGATATCTTAATATATTCCTGCCCAGTTTACAGACCAGATCCAATGTTCTGTGCAGTCTGTACATCAGCTCATCCAGGCTGTCCGAAACACTGCCCTCCGTAACCGCTGCCTGGTGCTGAATCGTAAACGGGAGCTCTCTGATCATCAATGGGGAATTCTGTTCCATAATATAGGAGCGTATGACCTGGCAAAAGTATTCTTCATTCACTTCCTCTGCATAAAGAAGAATCTTATCATAGCTTAGTGTATACATCCTATATTCCGGAAAACTTTCCCTTAGTCGAAAAATCAGACGGCTCGACAGATTTTCCTGTTTTTCACCCTCTAGCAGATGACATAGCGATTCCAGATTAGCAAACTGGATCAGAGACAGACAGATTCTCTTCTGTGCATTCTCAAGCCGCCCTTCCATCAAATGTTCCTTCAAATGTTCCAAATCACTGTTTGGAATGGAGTAAGATTTTTTATTCCACTTTCCCTTGTATTCATCCAGAATTTCTTTCATTTTCATGCGGCGACCATCCTTGTCTCTGCTAGTCAAAAAAATCCTCCCTTTGGGGGAAAAGGAGGATTTTATTGGAATGACCTTACTCGAAAAGAAGGATTACTCTTTATCGTTTTTAGGTCTTTTCGGCTGATGATAAATTCCTATACACATGGGTGGCCATCTGAACTCATTTCTCTTCACTTCGCCATCAGCAAGTTTTTTAACGACATTTAACAATACTTTCTCATTTTTTTTCATGATCCTACCTCCTGTTTCATGACCTTTGCTATACACAGTAACATTGCACACAATACAATTCCGACGGACATATAGCTTAAATACAGTGTGTTGACACCTAAGACCGCAAATGCGAGAATCAAAAAGCTATACAGAATGACCATCCATCTGGCGGTTTTCTTGGATTCGATCAGTTCTTCGTTATTCATGTCCATATTTGGATGATTAACGGTTCCAATTACCAATATAATTACTGCGGAAAGAAGTACTGCTGCATAAACAGCTGTAAAGTTTTCCGATAATACTGGACCAATCCATGTAATTCCTAAAAATGTCAACACTGTCATTACATAACACTGCCAAAATTTTTCAGCATGATATCCTCCGGTCCTGTTTCGTAATGTAAAAAATACAAATAGAAAGAGTACCATTGGCAATACATTTTGAAAAAAGATCCCGGCGATCAAAAGTGTTCCCAGTGTCAGCCATTTTTCCACTAATGTAATCAGTGCATAGGTATATTTTGCACTCATATTTTCATTAATCATATCCTCATCACTCAGTTTCCTGACGAGAGAAACCATCATCTGGTCAATCATTCCCTCACCTCCGTTTCTAGGGAAACCATATCATATTTTCAAAAAAATAACATGGTTTGTGCAGAAAATGTAAGATTTAAGCAGAAAATGAAAAAAACACCCTGAAAACCGACCCAATCCGGGTATGTATTCAGAGTGTCTTGCTTACTTTTTGATTTGGAATCAGAATGGAAAACAGAAAATGATCGTCACTTACTGTCACACTGTGAATTCCCTGATATCGTTCAATCACATGGCAGACATTTTTAATTCCAACGCCATGTTCATGCATGTCTGTTTGCTTTGTAGTCTGGAATTGTCCGTCCTGGAATACAGGCAACTCTGAAAAAGTGTTTTTCACTGAAATGATGATGTCCGTTTCTTCTTTCAGAAATTTCAGCTGGACAACACGGTCATCCTCTTTTTTCTTGCAGGCTTCAAATGCATTGTTCAATAAATTTGAAAGGATTACCACAATATCATCATCCTCGATAAAAATATCTGAAAGGTCATTCACCCTGATCGCAAATACAATATTATTCTTCAGGGATTCCTGATATTTACTGTTTATCACCGCATTGATGATCGCATTGTTCGTATCTATTAGATTTGGCTCATTTTCATAACTTCCTGATATTTCTGATATGTAAGAAGATAACTCCTCATATTTATGATTCTGCGACAGCCATTCTATGCAGATGATCTCGTTTTTGAACTCATGAATTCTTTTTCTCTGCTCATCATAATTTGCATAAATGGAACGATAGACTTCCGCCTGATTTCTGACTTCCATTTCAAATAGGGTCTTTTCGTAGAGAAGCTTCTCACGAGAAATTATATCATGAATCAGGTAATATACAAAAATATTCATACCAGCCATCCCTACAGCAATTACAACAAAAACGTTAGCCTGTGCCTGATTCTGCAGCTGCTCAAAGGTTGTAATGATTGAGGTGATCATAATGATCGTGAACAATGGAAAGAAAAGGAATCGGATCCATTCTGACTCTGACAGTGCATTATGTGCGGCCTTTCCCACCTGTTTTTGTACTACTAGTACAGTAAGGAAAAGCAATATCTTCCCCACAATTACGATCAACATGCCCTGTACTCCATAATGACTTTGTATTGCTGTGTCGCTTAAGAAAAAATACTGATTTACAGCAAAAGCAAAATAATCTGTTGTAAGTACGATTCCTTCATAAAGTATTGCGATAATAAGACATTTTATAAAGTTGATATTCATATATCGAAACATTAGAACCGCAATCAATAGGATGACCGAAATAATTTTAACGACAAAATACTCAGAAAAAATTGCCACCAAAAAAACACTGCCAGCAGACAGGAATGTTAAATTAATCATTCCTGTCCATCTTGTCTTTCTCCTTTTTTCACCAAATGCTTCATAAAACAGTCTACAGCATATCATTTCAAATAAAATCATGACAATGCCGACACCTAAATCAAACATAAAATTCACCTTTATATGCAATGAACCTGTCTTTTGCTTCCTGATACCGTGCTCGTGGCATTGGGAGTCTGGAGTGGTCTCTTAAAATAACTTCTGTTCGGTTTATGCTGCTGATATATTTCATGTTTACCAGATAGCTCTGATGAATGCGAAGGAATGTATCCTTGTTCAGCTTTTCCTCCATCTTGTTCAGTATCTCGTATAATGTATAGACTTCGATCTGGTCTTCGAGTACAAAAAATTTGAGCTTGTGCAATTTACTCTCGATATAGACAATTCGATCCAGTGAAACGGTGCGGGTGCCTTCTTTGAATTCAAATTCTTCGGTTTCGATATTGTAGTCCATATTCTCTAAGATAGCACCGAGACATTCATGGATCGCCTTGCCCATATTCACATTATTCTTCAGTAGATATCGAATCGCATTCACTTTATAGCCTTCTAGTGAGTAGTCAATAAAAGCTGTAACAAATACAATATACACATCTTTACTGATCTCCCTGATCCTTTGCGCAGCCTCAAGACCGTTCATCTGATCCATATTGATATCCATAAAGACAATATCATACTTAGCCAGTTCAAAGCCTGTATTGATAAATGCCTGGCCCGAATTAAAGGTATCAATTTCAAAAACGACATGTTTCTTATTCAGAGATTCTGTCACATAATCCCGGATTCGATGTAAAAACTGCTTCTCATCATCACAAATAGCTATTGTTAACATGCTGCATTTCCCCTTATTTGACTATTATACCCTTAATCAGACTGACTCGTAACGCATTCCTTTTGGTGATACCAAAAGGAGACATTTAATAATGTCTCCTTTACTCCACGTACGACGAGAAAAGTCTTCTACTTAATACGTTAATTATATTATTTTGATTTGTCAATCAGTTTCGATTTTTTCTTTATGCTCCAAGGAAAAGTTCGATATCATCTTCCACTGTACCAACACCTGCGATACCAAAAGTCTCGACTAATACCTTCGCTACATTAGGTGAAAGGAATGCAGGAAGTGTTGGTCCGAGGTGGATATTTTTAACACCGAGATACAGTAATGATAATAGGACGATAACAGCTTTTTGCTCGTACCATGCAATATTAAATGCAATTGGAAGATCATTGATATCGTCAAGTCCGAATACTTCCTGTAATTTCAATGCGATCACAGCCAGTGAATAGGAATCGTTACACTGACCGGCATCGAGTACTCTTGGAATTCCACCAATATCGCCAAGATCCAGTTTATTATACTTGTACTTCGCACAACCTGCTGTCAAGATCACGGTATCCTGAGGAAGTGCTTTTGCAAAATCTGTGTAGTAATTCCTGGACTTCTGACGTCCATCACAGCCTGCCATTACAAAGAATTTTTTGATTGCTCCGGATTTTACTGCATCTACCACCTTATCGGCAAGTGCAATTACCTGATTGTGTGCAAAACCTCCAACGATTTCACCCTCTTCGATCTGAACTGGAGCTTCACATCCTTTTGCCATATCGATCACAGCTGAGAAATCCTTTGTTCCATCTTCATTTTTCTCGATATGAGCACATCCTGGGAAGCCTGAAGATCCTGTGGTAAAAATTCTGCCTTTATAGGATTCTGATGGTGGCACGATGCAATTCGTTGTCATTAGAATCGGACCATTAAAGCTTGCAAATTCCTCTTTTTGTTTCCACCATGCATTTCCATAATTTCCAACAAAGTTATCATATTTCTTAAATGCAGGATAGTAATGAGCCGGTAGCATTTCTGAATGTGTATAAACATCTACACCAGTACCTTTAGTCTGTTCTAAAAGCATTTCCAAATCATGCAGATCATGTCCGGAGATCAAAATTCCTGGATTGCTGCGTACTCCGAGATTTACTTTGGTGATTTCAGGGTTGCCATAGGTTCCTGTATTAGCGCCATCCAGCAATGCCATTGCACTTACACCAAATTTACCTGTTTCCAGAGTTAAGGCTACAAGTTCATCTGCAGTTAAGGTGTCATTGAGTGTCGCCGCCAATGCCCGCTGCATGAATTCATGGATTTCTTCATTGTCTGCAGATAGCTCATTTGCATGCTTTAAGTAAGCAGACATTCCTTTGAGTCCGTAAATCACAAGTTCTCTCAGGCTTCTGACATCCTCGTTCTCAGTTGCAAGCACACCGATTTCAGGTGACTTTGCATCCATTGCTTCTCTGCTGTCTGCGGTCCATAATGCTGCACTGTTCAGACTGCTCTGATCTGCAACTTTATCCAGCAATGCTGCTTTTAATGCCAGTGTCTGTTCTACTCTTTGATAGAACACTTCTGGATCAAAGTTAGCATTTGTTATGGTCGTAAAAAGGTTCAGTACGATATAGTGATTTACATCCGCTGTTATGGTCTCTCCCTGTTTTCTAAGAGCGGTTGTCACATCAGATAAGCCCTTCGTAGCATAGATCAGTAAATCCTGGATTTTTGCAACTTCAGGGGTTTTTCCACAGACACCTGAGACTGTACATCCACTGCATCCAGCTGTTTCCTGGCATTGATAACAAAACATTTTACTTTCCATTACGATTCCTCCGTCGTTTATTTTTCGTTGTGGTTGTGTTTCTAAATGCAGTATAGTATACTTAACACATATGATTTGTAGCCATGGCTACATTTTTAACAAGAAAGGACTACTATGAACGGAGATATGGATGAAATACTTATAAATTGCCCCTTGTTCACACAGATCGAGCCATCGGACTATCACACCCTCCTGACCTGCATACAGGCCAGAAAAAAAAGCTTTCGGGCAGATGAGTTCTTGTTCTTAAATGGCGAAGTGGTCACAAATGTTGGAATCGTTCTCTCAGGAACTGTGGAATTATTAAAAGAAAATGCTGCAGGAGCAAGTCATATTCTTGATTTCCTAACACCTTCTCAGATGTTTGCAGAGGGCATCGTATCAACAGGTGATAAAGTCTCATCAGTTTCTGTAAGGGCGAAAACGGACTGTATCGTGCTGATGATTCCCTATGAACGTCTCCTTATGACATGCGGCACTTCCTGTGGATTCCATCATAGGATCATTCAGAATATGGTTCTACTCCTGGGGGAGAAAAACCGTATCCTGAATCAGAAAATAGACCTACTGACAATAAAAGGTATGCGCGAAAAACTCGCAACATACCTTTTGATCGAGTACCATAAAAATCAGAACTCTACCTTTGAAATTGTACCCAACAGAAATGAACTGGCGGCTTTTCTCAATGTATCCAGAACCTCCATGTGCAGGGAGCTTGCACGTATGAAGGATCTGAATATGATCGACTATTATCAGAATACCTTCCGGATTCTTTCAAAAGAAGCGTTATCGAATTGTATCCCTGACTAAAGGAATCCAGGTGGCTCTTAGAGTCCAAGGACTGCATCGATTACAGCCTGTGTTGTTATATTGAATTTCTGGAACAAAAGATCTGCAGGCGCAGATGCACCAAAGGAGTTCATCGTTACATATGCTCCATCCAGACCAACATATTTGCCCCATCCAAATTCGGTAAGGGCTTCTACTGCGACTCTTTTTCTTACTCCATTCGGAATGACAGATTCTTTATATTCCGCAGTCTGTGTTTCAAACAGATCCATACAAGGCATGCTGACTACACGCACGTCCACACCCTTTGCTTTCAATGCTGCTTTTGCTTCCACAGCCAGTGATACTTCAGAACCACTTGCAAGAATAATTGCATCTGGTACTGCCTTCTCACTATCTTCTAATACGTATCCGCCCTTTAGAGCTTCCTTGCTTGACCCTGCAAGCTGAGGCAGATTTTGTCTTGTCAGAACAAGAGAGGTGGGCGTTGTTTTTGTTGTAACTGCCAGATACCAGCCAGCGATGGTCTCTGTTGCATCCGCTGGACGGAACACATTCATATTCGGCATTGCACGGAGCATTGCAAGCTGTTCGATGGGTTCATGGGTCGGTCCATCTTCTCCGACACCAATGCTGTCATGTGTGAACACGTAGGTCAGAGGCAATCCCATGATCGATGCCAGTCTTGCCATCGGCTTGGTGTAATCGCTGAATACAAAGAAGGTAGAGACATATGCTTTTAATCCGCCATGTACGGTAAGTCCATTGCCGATAGCCGCCATAGCAAGTTCACGAACACCAAAGTGAAGGTTTCTTCCACTATAATCTTTTGCAGAAAAATCACCTGCATCCTTTAAATAGGTTTTTGTAGATGGTGCAAGATCCGCTGCTCCTCCAATCAGATTTGGCAGTTTGTCTTTCAGACGATTCAAAACAACGCCTGACAGATTTCTTGTTGCATCTGCCTTCTCATCATATGCCCAGAATGCTTCATCATTATAGAGATCCACTGGCAACTCCTCGGCATAATACTGATCCCATAAAGCAGAAAGCTCCGGATACTGTTTGCTGTATTCCACGAACAGTGCATCCCATTTTTCCTCTTCCAGTTTCCCTTTTTCTGCCAGCTCTTTGAAGTTATCATATACATAATCCGGTACTTTAAAGGCTTCTTCTATATCCCAGCCAATATTCTCACGAAGTGCTTTTACATTTTCAACTCCAAGAGGCTCACCGTGTGCACTTGCTTTCCCCTGTTTTGCAGGACATCCAAATCCGATCTGGGTCTTTACCGTGATAAAAGATGGGCGGGAGGTTTCTTTTTTTGCTTCCTCTATTGCAGCTGCGATTGCCACAAGGTCATTGCCATCCTCCACCATCAGTGTCTGAAATCCAAATGCTTCTGCACGTTCCTGGACATTTTCTGTAAACGCGATATCCGTGCTGCCTTCTATCGATATTTTATTAGAATCATAGAATACGATCAGCTTTCCAAGTCCGAGTGTTCCGGCAAGGGATAGTGCTTCTGAGGAAATACCCTCCATCATACAGCCATCGCCGCCCAGTACATAGGTGTAATGGTCGACCACCGGATAACCATCTCTGTTGAACACAGATGAAAGATGTGCTTCTGCCATTGCCATTCCAACGGATGCTGCAATTCCAGATCCGAGAGGACCAGTGGTCACTTCGATCCCTTTGGTATGCTTGTATTCAGGATGACCAGGTGTCAGGGAATCCAGCTGACGAAAGCTTGCTACATCTTCTATTGTCAGTCCATATCCAAACAAATGTAAAAGGGAGTAAAGGAGTGCTGAACCATGACCTGCTGAAAGGACAAAACGATCCCTGTTCTTCCAATCTGGATTAGCCGGGTTGTGCTTCATATGATTTCCCCATAATTCATATGTCAGTGCTGCACAGCCAAGTGGGAGTCCTGGATGTCCGGAATTTGCTTTTTGTACCGCATCTGCAGATAAAATACGGATTGCGTCGACAGATTTCTGTTGTAGATTAATACTCATGATTGGTCCCTTTCTTCATTCGATTGAATCTGAAATAAAAAATTCTAAATTTTTTTCATCATTATTTTAACGTTTGTTACCGGTTAATACAAGAGTAAACCCACACTTTTTTGCTTATCTCCATCACTTGTACAGCAGTCAATATTGTTGTATCTTGTCAGCGCTGTTCCAATGACAGGAAGTGACCCTGTCGTCTCGGCAATCTGCGCTGTGCCATTGCAGTGCAGACTCGGATTCAATTTACAGTGTATTGGTTTGGATTCTTTCCTTTAGATCGATTACGTTTTTCTCGATTATATTCATCACAGATAAAAATTCTTCATCACTCTTTCCACTCGGATCATCCAGACCCCAGTCCTCCCTGTGACTGCAGGGCAGGTATGGGCAAGTCACATTACAGCCCATCGTAATTACAATATCCACCGCCGGGATGTCCTCTAGGAGTTTTGAGCTCTGTGTCAGTTCCATATCAATTTCATGAACTTCCTTCATCAACCTGACTGCATCCTGATTGATCTGGGGCTTTGTCTCAGTTCCCGCTGAGTAGCTCTCAAATACATCTGATGCCAGCTTTTTGCCTAATGCCTCTGCCATCTGACTACGGCAGGAATTATGGACACATATAAATGCAACTTTTTTCATACCCGTACCTCCTTATGACCAGGCTTTTTCCAATAGTTTTCGAACTTCTTTTTTCTTAAGTACTTTTCCCATGGATACTACTTTTTCATCTACGACCAGTGCAGGCGTAGACATAACTCCATATTTGGCAATTTCTATGAAATCTGTAACATGACCGATTTCAATACTCTGTCCCATTTCCTGTAAAGCCTCTCGTGCTGCATCTTCCAGCTTGTTACAATTCGTGCATCCTGATCCCAGGACTTTGACTGATTTACTCATATTTGATCTCCTTTTGATATCCATCGATTTTCCTTCTGATATTGCTACCCTAGCAGGATCTGCAGACCATTAAATAAATATCCAACAAAAAGGATACCAATGGTACAGATCGCAACAAATACTCCAAGCAGTCTTGGTTTGACAGCCTTACGAAGCATGATCATAGATGGCAGACTCAGGGTGGTCACCGCCATCATAAATGCCAGTACGGTACCCAGGTTCGCACCTTTAAGCAGCAATGCTTCAGCGACCGGTACGGTGCCGAATATATCTGCATACATTGGTATACCAAGTCCCACTGCCAAAATGACAGCAAACGGATTATTGGAACCGAGCACTGTCGTAACCCAGGATTCCGGAATCCAGTTATGGATGATAGCACCAATTCCAACTCCGATCAGAATGTAGGGAAAGACCTTTTTGAATGTGGAACTCATCTGATCCCTGGCAAATATGACACGGTCATGCTTTGTCAGGTCTGGTGACTCAATGTCAACACTTCCCACTCCTTTTATAAAATCTTCCACATAATCTTCCATATGAAGTCGTTCAATAATGGTTCCACCAAGCACAGCTACAATCAGACCTACAATGACATAGGCAATGGCGACCTTGGCACCAAAGATGCTCATCAGCAGAATCAGGGAAGCCAGATCCACCATTGGTGATGAAATCAAAAAAGAAAAAGTGACACCCAAAGGAAGTCCTGCACCTGTGAATCCGATGAAAAGCGGTATTGACGAACAGGAGCAAAATGGAGTCACTGTTCCCAGGAGTGCAGCAACGATATTCGCCCCGATTCCGTGAAATTTTCCAATGATCTTTTTGCTCTTTTCCGGTGGGAAAAAGCTCTGAATATAAGAAATCAGAAAAATCAAACAACACAGTAATATGGTGATTTTAATGACATCATATATAAAGAACTGAATGCTGCCGCCAATTCTACTTTCAAGGTCGATACCCACTGCCTGCAAAAGCTTGCCGACCAGTTCATTGAGCCACTTCATACCAAGAATCTGATTCTGAATAAAGCCTCCTATCGATTCCAAAATCTGCATTTCTCCTCCTGTTCCTGCCATGAATCGCTGAATAGATTGACATATCTAGTTCTATCGATATTTCGACTTAAGATTCAGCCACTCCAAATCGGAATGGCTTTTTTATTTGTTTACATGGCTGGCTGCTTCCGTAATTTCTGCAAGTATGGTCTTTGCATTATCAAGTCCCTTCGCAGAAAGGGAATAGTGGGTCCACTTTCCATCTTTTCTCGGACAGACCACATCTGCATCACACAGAATCTTCATATGGTGGGATAATGTTGGCTGGCTGATTGCAAGACTTTCCAGCAATTCGCATGCACACTTCTCTCCATCCTCCAGTAGATTCAGGATCATGAGCCTGTTTTCATCACAAAATGCCTTAAATACAATTGCGTTTTTTTGAAAATCCTGATTCAATCTTGTTCACTCCTTACCATAATGATTCTAATTCCTATAAATGTTATCTGGCTCAATTATAGCTTTCATATCGAAGATTGTCAATGTATTTATCCAGTGTGACAGGATGTGAATCAGGAGCAGTCAGAGCTCTAGCAGACCAGCGTCTGAGCGTTAGTTGCTTGTCAGACGGAAGCGGCTGATCAGTCCCTTTGCCAGTGACGGTCTGATGCCCATTAACAGATGCATGAGCTTACAGTCCTTTCCAATATAGCTGACGAGTTTCTCTTTTTCCATCCCTCGAAGGATCAGCTCAGCTGCTTCTTCCGGCTGCAGAATCAGATTACTTCCTTTCTCTTTATCTCTTTTATCTCTTGTAGTAATATTGGAATTCTTCATGATATTTGTTGCAATTCCACCGGGAATTACGACAGACACTTTGACATTCGTATTTTTTAGTTCTGAACTAAGGCCCTCACTCAGCAGTTTTACTGCCGCCTTCGATGACCCATATACGGTTTGTCCGGGAACCGGCAAAAATCCACCCATGCTGGATACATTTACGATATGTGCCTGGGGACGTTTTAAAAGGTGAGGCAGAAAAGCCTTGATCATGTATAATGTTCCAAAGTAGTTGATATTCATAACTTTTTCCATGCGCTCTAGGGACAGACTGTCTACATTAACAAATGGCTGAATGATTCCCGCATTGTTGACGATCCCATCTATGTGTCCATGTTTTGTAATCGCTTCCTCTGCAAAATGGAATACATCCTCTTTGCTTGCAATATCCACCGTATACCAGAATAGATTCTGGTCATTTCCAGTCATGCGTTTTGTTTCCATCAATGCCTCTTCATTGATATCGATCGCAAGAACCATCACGCCCTTACGCAACAGCTGAAATACAAGCTCTCTTCCTACACCATTTCCTCCGCCAGTTACAACGATAGTTTTACCTCTCATATTCATAAAAATTCTCCTTTATTCTTTTCTTCTGTGTTTGTTTCTGAATATAAGAATAATGGAGAATTGTTCTGATATATTAGGATTTTGTTAAAGTTCTGTTAAATTGCATAATTTACTGGATTTTTTTATAACTTCTACCGAACACTTAAGATATCGGCAGCTCTACCATAAAGCTGCTGCCTTTACCCAGTGTGGAATCAATGGTCAAAGATGCATTGGTAAGTTTTATGATTCTATGGGCGATGGACATTCCAATGCCATTGCCTTCACTTGTGTGGGAAGTATCTCCCTGATAAAAACGATCAAAGATCTTGCGCACAGTTTCTTCACTCATACCGCACCCGGTGTCCTCCACTCTGACTATGACTTTCCTATTTTGCATTTGCGCACTGACAGTCAACGCTCCTCCCCGATCTGTAAATTTAACTGCATTGCTAATCAGGTTGCTCCATAAGATTCCCAGAAGTCCTTCATCGTTGGTAATCACGATCTCTTCATCCAGATCTGCTGACCAGTCTATCTCTTTTTCATTCAGTCTGTCTTCAAAGAACAGCAGACACAGCCTAAGCTGCTCAGATAAGGAATAGCTCTTCTTATGGATGATTTCCTGGTTCTCCAGCGTATTCAATTTAAGTACATCAGTGACTAAGGATGAGAGTCGGTCTGCCGAGTCGATGATCGTCTCAATATATTCCATTTTTACCGATTCCTGCAGCTGCACATTTCTGAGTGCTTCCGAATAATTTCTAATAATTGAAATCGGCGTTTTCATCTCATGGGAAATATTTCCAATGAAGTCCGTCTTCATCGTCTCAATGGTAGCCAGTTCCTGAACCATTTTATTGAAGTCCTCGATCAGCACCTCAAGCTCGTCCATTTTATCGTCCTTTCTCTTTTGCCGTAACCGAACCGAAAAATCTCCTGAGGCGACCTGCTGTGCAGCCGTACCGATTTCCAGCATAGGTTTTCTAAAGCTTTGATAAATCACGATACGAAGTACCAGGCTCACCAGAAAACAAATGAAAAGGATATATGAAATGATCGTGACTGCAATGACCGGAGACGACATATTGGTCCGCATTTCATGATCGAATATAAGAACTGCACCAGCGCTGCTGATTAGGACTGTGAGCAGCACCAGCAGATATTCTTTGTGAAATGATCTTCTCACAGTGATCCTGGGATTCTGCGCATTTAAGAAAGGAATTTTCACTGTTGTATCACCGCCTTATATCCTAATCCCCGGACTGTCTGTATCTCAATCTGTTTACATGCTGAGATTTTTTCCCTGATCTTTGTTATCGACACATCCACTGTTCTAGGGTTGCTTTCACTGTCAAAGCCCCAGAACTCGTCCATGATCTGACCGCGGGTAAAGGTTCTTTTTGGGTAGGAAAGCAGTTTAAACAGAATATTGAATTCCTTCACTGTCAGACCAACATCCTCATCATTGATGTAAGCTGTCGTCTCACTCTCGCTCAATCTGAAATTGCCTATCATGATTTCCTTCTCAAAGGAAATTTTGGCTCTCCGTAATATTGCAGATATGCGAAGCAGCAATTCATCCAGATCAATGGGCTTCACCATATAATCATCGATTCCGATCAGAAATCCTCTTTTCTTTGACGTCATATCATCTCTGGCTGTCATGAACAAGATTGGAATCTGTTTATCCTGGCCGCGAATCTCTTCTGCAAATTCGAACCCATCCATTCCTGGCATCATAATATCAGTCAGAATCAGATTCACCGATTCTCCTGCCAGCTGATCAAACGCTTCCTCAGGATCTTTACAGCCAATCGTCCGATATCCATGATCGTTCAACGTGGAGCATACAATATAGTTCAGTTTTGGATCAT
Organism: Lachnospiraceae bacterium; assembly: GCA_047974745.1. GTDB lineage: Bacteria > Bacillota > Clostridia > Lachnospirales > Lachnospiraceae > JBKECO01. The sequence goes on along the minus strand of JBKECO010000050.1, from coordinate 3,211 downwards.
CTTCAAGTACAAGTATCGTAATCATAATTCCTCCATCCACAAAGGGTCCTTACCCCCATCTTCCAAATACCTTCGATACGTCTGGAAAAATCCATTTTCCATATTGTCTCTCATGATACTTCCCACCTGTTCTTTTGTCACATCAGAATCATCTTTTGAAATAGATCCTGATCCATGTCAGATTTCCATAAAATTCGATATATACTTTTTTTATGCTCAAAGAAATCCAGAATCTGCTCAAAGTTACGGCTGTGAATTTCATCTTGAATTTCATTCGACTTTGCCATAATGAACCCATAGTTGGTGTTTTCATAAAAATCATCCATGATCATCTTCAGATATATTTCTTTCAACTCATATTTATCACGAAAGTATTTGTAGAACGTGGTACGGTTCACCTTTGCACTTGTGATGATATTACTCACGGTCACCCTCTGAAAACTTGTTTCTTCAAGAACTGTTAAAAATGCATCCATAATCTTCTGGATGGAATTCTCCCTCATACTTGCCTGTTGCATTCACTACCCCTGTTTTTGATCGACTGACAGCTCCTGACAAAATCTGCAAATTGCGAATGTCTATGTCCAAAGCATGAAAGACACCGACAAACTCCCGATATTTTGTTGATTGTAACGCACTCTTTCGCATGTTAGGATTTTGTTAAGAACCAAATTATGATGCTGAGTAACACATATCCCAATCCTGATATTCTGATTCTGATTTCCTGATCCTGATATCTTGATCCTAGTATCACATTATCATATACCATGGAGGAGCGCTATGTCATCAACAACGAAATTCAAAAATCTTTTTTCACCGGTCACTATTTGCGGACATGTCTATCGAAACCGAATCATCAATGCCCCAACACTTTTTGCGCATTCTGTGCTCTTTATACCGGAAATCCGCGAGAATGTGTATCGCATGGTAGAAAATCGTGCAAAGGGTGGTGCTGCTGCAGTATCCACAGGTGAAATATCTGTGAATGCCGAAGAAGCCCGCTGCCTGTTCCTGGATCGCGGGGTCGACTTCACAAAGTATTCTGGTGATGATTTTGAAGCATTTAAAGAATATGCTGACCGTATAAAAACGCATGGTGCCATCTCTTATCTTGAATTCTGCCATGAAGGTGCCCATGCCGAAGCTCTGCCTCCCTATCAGCCATGGGGACCTGACTCCTACACACGCAAGGATGGCATAGAAGTAAAAGGGATGAACCCGGAAATGATGGAAAAAGTCATCCTCGATTTCGTCAACATTTCACTTTTTGCAAAGGCCAGTGGCTTTGATGGCATACTGATTCATGGAGGTCACGGATTTTTATTTCAGCAGTTCCTCTCCCCTTGGACGAATCACAGAACCGATGAATTTGGAGGCTCCCTGGAGAACAGAGCCAGATTTCCCAAACAAATTCTTAATAGGGTTCGCAAAGCCGTTGGCAAGGACATGATCATCGAATTCCGTATAAGTGCTGAGGATGGTGTTCCCGGCGGACTTATGATCGAAGAGACCTCCGAATTCTGCAGCATGATCGATGGCATAGTCGATATCATTCATATCTCGAATGGCTTAAAATGGGCTGGAAATAAAACAAATACTTTTTCAGATTTTTTTGACATCCATGGTGTTAATGTGGAGCATGCCAGAAAGGTCAAAGAAAAAGTAACAGCGTCAAAGGTCTCTGTGATTGGCGGCATCAATAGTCCGGAAATGGCAGAGGAAATCCTTTCTAATGGGTATGCTGATTTTGTGGAGCTTGGAAGGCAGGGTTTTGCCGATCCTGAGTTTCCAAATAAAGCAGCCAATGGTCAGGAGGCGGATATTCGCAGATGCGTTCGATGTTTTCAGTGCTATCCGGGTTTTTGTGAGCATGAAACGGATCTTCCGTTATGGGAAAAGGGTCTCTCCCCTGAAGAAGTGGCAAAGATCTACTCACCAGCATCCATGGGAAGATGTGCCATCAATCCCAACTCAGGTTTCGGTTATTATCCCGAGACTATGCCTAAATTCGAGAGTACAAAAAAAGTCCTTGTCGTTGGTGGGGGCGTATCCGGACTGCAGGCTGCTCTGACCTCCAGCGAAAGAGGTCATACTGTGATTTTGGCAGAAAAATGTGATAGGATTGGCGGCACATTGAACTTTACAGATACTGATACCGATAAGGTCGACCTTCGCAACTTTAAAAATCTGCTGATTCGCAAGGTCACGGAGGATCCAAATATTCATGTTTTACTGAATACAACTGTGGATGATGATTTTTTAAGGAAGAATCCCAGTACCTATGTTGTGATCGCAGTTGGTTCCAGACCCATTGTTCCACCGATCGATGGCATCGAGCATGCCAGGAATGGGCTTTGGGTCTATGACAATATGGATCAGATCGGAACGAATGTTTTGATCGCAGGCGGCGGTCTGGTCGGCTGTGAGATAGCACTGCATCTAGCCGCTGAGAATCGAACTGTCACTGTGATTGAAAAAGAGAATATGATGGCAAAAGAGACCTTTGGTTATTATCGCAATGCTCTGCTTGTTGAAATGGAACAAAGAAATATTCATCAGTTGCTGAATACAACCTGTCTCTCTTTTACGCCAGAGGGAATTCTAGTGGAGACTAACGGCTCCAGGCACTTTCTAAGCGCAGATACTGTGATTTATTCCATGGGCATGCAGCCGAACAGTGGAGAAGCCGCCGAATTAAAAAAAGCCTGTGAAGGCAGAATCTGTTTTGTCACAGGAGACTGCTCACAGGCAGGAAAAGTGGGAGATGCTGTCAGAGCCGGTTACATGGCTGCAATGCATATGATCTAGGTAAATGCCAGCACTCTATCTCTTTTCAAAAGAATCATGTTATTTCTCTTTTTGAACTACCACTTGGTTAAAGCCAAAGCGGATTCCTAAGTACAAAAACCCAATGGTTTCTAATTGATTAGGCTATCCCCGTAGTCCCTACGGTTTAACTGGAATTACTGTGATATTAGATTACTAATGCCAGTAATTCTATATTTTTTGAAGCGTTACTATCGGCATTATCTGTATGTCCACATGCCTTACATACGAACTTTGATTGAGACACCCGATTACTTTTCTCTGTATGCCCACAATGATTACAGCGTTGTGATGTATGGCTTGGATTTACTAATACCAACTTTTTACCATACCATTCAGCCTTATAGCCGATCATCGTTCTGAATTGATACCAAGACACCTCGCT
>JBKECO010000065.1:0-2908 GCA_047974745.1 Lachnospiraceae bacterium | reverse complement strand
GAAAGATCATTCATGACTGTGGCAGTGTCACCAACTCCATACTTCACCATATAAACGCACATAACATCATAATAGTTCGTTGGCACAGCATAAGAGCCCTCATAATCCACGTAGACTATTTTCCCCTCATCATATCCAGTATGATTATTCGCAAGAGTGCTTGTTTCCTGATTAAACTCCGCAACATATTGACTTGTTACAGTCATAACCGTATCTCCATCACTAAGTGGTGGTAAGAAGATAGCAAATGGAGAATTATAAATAACCGCTACTACAAGAATTACTGGCAGACAAACAATTGCCATTAATAAAAAGAGAGTCAGTATGGCTGGAAGTACGACCGCTACAATCTTCTTCACAACTAAACCGGCTCTTTGTAATATTAAATCTTTTACCATCTTACCAATACTGTCTGTTTGATCTTCCTGTGACTTCATCTTATCCAGAAAGAAATTAATCTTACGATTTCTATTGGCTCTCTTCAAGTCATTCTTATCCATCTTCCAGCCCACTGCCTTACCCGCCACAATACCTGCCAATGGTCCAGCCATACCCGTGGTTGCTGTTCCAGCCGCAACACCTGCTGTGACCTTTGCCGTCTTTTTAACCGAACCTTTTGCCGCCTTTTTTGTAAAAGCCTTCCTCGATTCCTTTGCAGTTTTTCCTACAACACTCGTTGTAGTTTTCTTCATCTGTCTTTTGCTGAGTTTTCTTCCTACTTCAACTTTCTTAATCTTTCGTTTCTTTTCAGCCAGATTCCTTTGACGGAATAATTCCGCTCCTTTTGAGGCAGTACCCGTAATAGGTCTACTAATTCCATATGCAATCATGGAAGCTTGCTGGATTTCTTCACCGCCTTCCATTTGCTTTGTCGCTGCTCTTGCACCTACCGCACCAGCAAGCTTAATGGACGAATTCCTTACCTTAATAGATTTCTTTGATTCTTTTAAATTTCTACGATAATTATCTACCACACCGTTGTTTTTCTTTCTACCCTGGTGAATAGTACTTTTTCTATACTGTGCTTTTCCAGATTTCTTCTCAGTAGAATCGGTTACATGAGCAGATTTTATCTTAGGCGAGCGATTTACGGTATACACGTTCTGTCCCTTGATAGCTACTTCTTTATTCTGATGTGTATGAAACTTCATAGCTGATTTTGTATGGATTACCAATGGTTTGTCGTCAACTTTTTTGATTTTCAATTTCTCACCTTCTTTCATAAAAAAGCCACTACAGGGCAATCGCTCCATAATGGCTTAAAAATAATTATTTAGTTTAAATACATTTTTTCGAAGTGATAAACTGTACTTTATCGAAATGCGCAATATAATAAAACATCTATAAAGCACGTATCACAATTCTTCTAATTTATCAATGTATAAAAATCGAGAACAGTATACTTCATAATCTTCATCTGTAAAATACTTAACTTTCTCTTCTGTAATCACCTGACCATTTCTGCTCCATCGCAGGTTCCAATTGCAATTACAGGGTTGAATAATTGGATACAGTAACACTTCATTTTGCGTTTCAATATACCATGTCCATTTAGGTTCTTTTCCCTCTGCTTCATATGGCTCAACGTCCCACAACTCTATTTTATCAGCATTCTTTATATATGTTTTTGATGCAGTATCTACTAAAATTCCATAGTATGTTAATTCATGTTCTGTGAGACCACAATCCGGAAATTTACTCAACCCCATTTTTCTCCAAAATCGTTCAGATGATCGAGGCTCACAGAATAGTTTCACAGCTTTAAAACCTTTAGTACTAAAATACTCTGAAATAGCTTTGTAGAATAACCTACCATAACCTTGACCTTGGTAATATGGGTGAATAACAAAAATATCTATATCCACCCGAATTTCATCTTCATGCCATATGACCATACCAATATTTTTTTCCTCATGTTTAAATACAATTGCGTTACCGCTTTCAAAAGATTCATATATAACATTTCTGTTGTGATAGAATCCAGCTACATTGCTATCTCTTTCACTTTTCAGCCAAATTAAGATTTCATCTATATCTTGATTCTTAGGAGCTATCTCAATTATATTTACGTCATTTTGCATATCATAATCTCCTTCACTTTTGTGGTAGTTGCAACAAACTCTCCCCAGTTATCAATACTCTGTTATATTTAAAATTCTGTCACCAGATGATACAGCACCTGATGACATTTATTATACCATTCGGAGACCTATTGAGCCACCTCTTTCTCCCTCTGCTCCTTTGCTTTCTTTTCTAAAATCTTCTCGTGGATATTCGTGTTATAAAGCTTATACAGGTCTGTATCCTTGCTAATGGTATTATCAAACGGAATAACAATACTTCCACATTTTATAATTCCCATACCACTTGAAGTGTTGGTTACAAAACGAAGCTGCGCATCCGACACTCCAATCACCTCTGCCAACTTGGAGCTATCAGTATTCGCCTGTTTTAATAATGCCACAAATTCAGAGTTTGCAAGCATTGTAGTCGCCACGTAATTCTGTAAAAGATCCACCACATTCTGTGTAATACCTGTACAAAGTCCACCCTGCTTTCTAACCTTTTTCCATAACTGCTGTAAATACTTCGCTGAATACTCACGATTTAAAAGTACATGGAATTCATCCAAGTACAGCCAGGTTGCTTTGCCTTTCTTGGCATTTTCCACAATACGGTTCTGGATATTCTCCATCATAACAAGCATTGTAATAGGAGAAAGTTCTGCTCCTAAGTCGCGAATACCATAGACAATGAATCTATTTTCGATATCTACGTTCGTTTGATGGTTAAAGATATTTAAAGAGCCATTTACAAATAGCTCCAATGACAAGGCAATATCTTTTGCTTCCGGCTCAGGCTGTTCTAATAAAATATCATAGAAATCTGACATGATTGGAATATACTT
>JBKECO010000057.1:0-21337 GCA_047974745.1 Lachnospiraceae bacterium | reverse complement strand
TTCTAAAAGTCTGATACCGTGATATCCACCAACAATTATCATCGTAGACTTGATTGAAATAAGTACTCAGGAGAAACTCCGGCACATCCAGCTTATAAACAATTCAGATAAAGGTAGCGGCAATACACTCCAGTTGAGTAGTCAAAGCTACAGGGAAAAATCAAAAGTCCACAGTATCTGAAAGTATTATAACCACGATATTAAAAAGAAAGGAAGTTATGGTGTTTTGCTTATGAAAACATCATACAAGATGAAATGGAGCAGATACCGATTAAAGTTAGAAAAGAAGTAATAAGATGCAAGAAATGCCATACTCCAAAAGATTTTTTTTATTTATCGGATTTTGCATATGGACAAAGACTTGTTTTCTTAAATAAAGCTACGGAATATGCATTTGTCAATTTAATAGAAGACGAAGTATATACTGAGTTTATAAATATGATAATGGAACTCTTGAAAAATGAAAATCTTGAGATTTCTGAAGAAAAAATAAATACATTTGTCGATTTAGTATTTGGGGAAACGTGTGACAATATACATGGATTTATAGTGGACTTTAGTAAAAGTCAAAGACAATGTTCAAAGTGTGGATCACATGAATATGAAAGAAATATGATAGAGCCAGAATCTCTTGTTGAGATAAAAGCCTATCCTATAACACATTGCAGTTGGAAAAACAAAAGTGAATATGAAAAAAAGGAGATAATTAGAAATGCGTTAAACACATGGATTTCAGGTGATCAGTGACAAAATCTACATTTTATTTTGGTAGAGTTAAAATAGAAAATTTGCAAAAATAACTGAATCTATTGCCAAGTGGAAGTTCATTTGATACAGAGGGGAATCTGCTGGATACGATCTGGGCACAGCCTGGTGGAACTATGAGTATGGTACAGGTTCCGGGCAGTGATGGTGTATTCTTGGCGACACAAAAATTTTACTCGCCGAATGACTCTAAAGATGCTAAAATTGTGATTGTAACACCAACAAATACGAGAGATGCTGATTGGAATGTTCGATTACTGACTGGTCTGCTCCAGGCAAAGTCTATGCAGCACAGCTCTCGGAGGATCTGAGCTCATTCAATACAGAAAATCAGATCAAGTTACATGTAATCAAGGATGATATGCTAAAGAATCACGGTTATTACAGGATAGGGCGTGAAGGATATGATACCTGTATTATTTCCTCGGAAAATGGTGTTTATCAGTTCATACCACCCAAAGACCATGGGTCAGAATGGGAAATTGAGCAGTTGCTGGATACCCCTGCAAGTGATGCGACACTGATCGATCTAGATGAGGATGGAGTTGAGGAGCTAGTGGTTCTAAGTCCCTTTCATGGGGATCAGATGGATATTTATAAACGTGTGAAAGGTGTTTACAGTAAGATTTTTTCACATGATAAAAAGACTGAATTTTTGCCCGCCCTATACAAAGGCAATATTTCAGGGAAACCTGTTGTCTTTATCGGACATCGAAAAGGAGAACGAGACCTTTTCGCACTGAACTATGATAAGGTGACCGGACAGTATCAGGTGGAAGTAATCGATCACAATTGTGGATCGGCAAATGCCTATTATTTCAATAAGGACGGAATCGATACGTTGATTACAACGAATCGGGAAATCAACGAAGTGACCATGTATAGGATGTCTTAGACAATATCATCCAGCAAATGCTGGTCAAAAGAGAGGGGAATTATGTTAGAACTGCTAAAAAAACGGGTTTATGAAGCAAATATGAAACTTCCGGAATATGGGCTGGTGACTTTTACATGGGGAAATGTCAGTGAAATTGACAGGGAGACAGGTTATATAGCCATCAAACCAAGTGGTGTCAGCTATGACGAGCTCAAACCAGAGGATATGGTCATTATTGATCTGCAAGGAAATGTGATCGAAGGCAGATACAGACCATCGTCTGACACAGCGACCCACCTTGTTTTGTATAATGAATTCAAAGAAATTGGCGGAATCGTACATACCCACTCCAGTGAAGCGACTTCCTGGGCGCAGGCGGCACGGGATATCCCGCTATATGGGACCACACATGCAGATTATTTTTACGGATCGATTCCCTGTGCAAGGAGTCTGACTCCAGAAGAGATTGCGAATGATTATGAGAAAAATACGGGAAAAGTAATCGTAGAGACCTTTGATGTGCGAAATATCAATCCCAAATTTGTACCAGGGGTTCTCTGTAGGAATCATGGTCCTTTTACCTGGGGAAAAAATGCGGATGAAGCAGTGCATAATGCTGTAGTTCTTGAGGAAGTTGCTAAAATGGCGAAAAATTCCGAACTGATCAATCCAAGAATCAATGAAGCACCCACTTCTGTAAGAGATAAACATTTTTTTAGAAAACATGGTGAAAATGCATACTATGGACAGTAGATAACGTTGTTGCATCTGTGTAGTGCGTAGGCTCCTGATGTGCTTTTTCTAGCATGTCTGGGAATACCATAAGGCGGTGCAGTCAGAAAAAGATTATGTAAGAGCAGTTTAACTCTTGCATAGTCTTTTTTTAGTCTAGTTTCGATTGCAACTTAAAACATATCATGATAGTCTGTTATAAATACGAATAGACAGGAGAAACAGATGAGAGAATACAAATCCTATCAGCCATATAAAATCAAGGGTCATGAACTGAAGAACAGGCTGGTGATGCCGCCCATGTGCATGTACATTGCAGAGGATAATGGGTATGTTACCGATTTTCATATGACACATTATACTGCCAGGGCGATCGGTGAGATCGGACTTATCATAGTAGAGGCAACCGGTGTGACACCGAATGGAAGAATATCAGATACGGATCTTGGAATCTGGGAGGATTCACAGATCGCTGGGTTAAAAGAGCTGGCACGGCAGATCAAGAGCTATGGCTCCATGGCTGGTATACAGTTGAACCATGCTGGAAGAAAGTATGTAGGAGCAAGACCATTAGTAGGACCAAGTGGGATTGCTTTTGATGAGACCTATCGTGTGCCGCAGGAGTTATCGGTCCAGGAGATCCATGAGATTGCAGCTAATTTTGGAAAAGCGGCAAAAAGAGTAGATGAGGCAGGGTATGATCTTCTTGAAATCCATGGAGCACATGGGTATTTGATCAATCAGTTCCTGTCGCCTCACAGCAATCACAGAACAGATGAATACGGTGGATGCATGGAGAACCGGATTAGGTTCCTGCAGGAGATCATCTGTGAAATCAAGAAGAACTGGCCCAAAGATAAGATACTGGGTATTAGAATTTCTGCTGCTGAGTATCTCGAAGATGGATATGATGAGACAGAAATGGTCGAAATGTTACATCTTATAAAAGTTGACTTAGATTTCATCCATGTCAGTACAAGAGGGAATGGAGCTTTCAGTGGAAGCATCTATCCAGGTTATCAGGTAAAGTATGCGGAACTCATTAAGAAAGAAATTGGTCTTCCTGTCATTGCAGTCGGTCTGTTGGATGACATTAAACTGATTGAAGAAGTCGTGAATAATGAGAGAGCGGATCTGGTTGCTATTGGGCGCGAATTACTGATCAATCCTAATTTTGCAATCATCGAGGCTGTTAAGAACGGGATCGATTACAAGCTTCCGATTCCTTACGAGGCATCCTATCGTAAATAATCAATGCGGTTGCTCAGCCGTAAAATACAGCATAATAACTACTCAGTTTGTATCAACACAAGGAAAGATTTGGGGTAGGAGCACCGAGGACAGAAGTCTAACTAGTTTAGAAACCTGGAAAGGATGGAGAGAATGGAAAGAATAGGAAATGACGGACTTATTTTGCCGCCAATCGGATTTGGAACCTATACACTCAAGGGTGAGGCAGGCGTCACCAGTCTGATCAATGCGATACATGCTGGTTATCGACTGATTGACAGTGCATTTAACTATGAAAATGAAGGAACCGTTGGCAGAGCTGTGAAGGAATGCGGCGCATCAAGAGAAGAGCTTTTGATTGCATCAAAACTTCCGGGAAGACATCATGCTTATGATGCGGCATTACAGACTGTTCAGGAATCTTTATATCGAGCTGGACTTGACTATTTTGACATCTATATGATCCACTGGCCAAATCCAATTACGGACCGATATGTAGAAGCCTGGCAGGCAATGATCGAAGCAAAAAAGCGAGGGTATGTCCGCTCCATTGGAGTCTGCAATTTTCTGCCGGTCCATCTGAAGAGGCTGCAGCAAGAGACTTCCGTGCTGCCATCCCTGAACCAGATCGAACTTCACCCATTCTTTCAGCAAAAGCAAGCAAGGGACTGGAATACAAAAAATGGTATCGTGACACAGTCCTGGAGTCCTCTGGGCAGAGGGACAGAGATCTTTAAGAATGAGATTCTGAATCAGATTGCAAAACATTATGGAAAGTCTGAATCTCAAATCGTTCTGCGTTGGCACATTCAGATCGGAGCCATACCGATTCCGAAAGCAGGGTCACTGGCACATCAGCTGGACAATCTGAATATCTTTGATTTTTCGCTTACTCAGGATGAGATGAAGAAAATCGAAGGTCTGACAAGAGACGATGGCAGGCTCAAGAATCAGGATCCAGCGATATACGAGGAATTTTAAAAAAAAGGGGAATATTTGAGGAACATGGAAAAAAAGAAGCTGACAGAGGGCAGTACTAGAATTAAAACTGCTATCATCAAGCCAAAACAACACTATGGTTTTTTTACAGCAACAACAATGATTATTGGGATCGTGATTGGTTCTGGAATTTTTTTTAAAAGTGATGATATTTTGCATTATACCAATGGAAATGTGATGCTTGGTATCCTTGTATTTTGTATTGCAGCATTTGGAATTATTTTTGGAAGCCTGACACTGATCGAACTGACAAAGCGTACCGATAAAAGCGGAGGTATCGTAGCTTATTATGAAGAATTTGTTTCAAATAGGTCTGCTTGCGGTTTTGGTTGGTTCCAGACTTTTGTATATTTTCCGACCCTGACTGTGGTCGTATCCTGGGTAGCAGGGATCTATACCTGTTCATTTTTTGGGCTCCCTGGAACACTGGAAATGCAGACGCTGATCGGAATTGGGTACCTTCTGATATTTTATCTGACAAACCTGATATCGGCTAAGGCTAGTGGCCGTGTTCAGAACTTCACTACATTTATAAAATTGATTCCACTGTTGTTTATTGCAGTACTTGGATTTTTCTGGAGCTCATTTCACCCTGGCCTAGAAACAGAGGTGGCGATCAACACCGCTGGAAGTCAGGGGTTTGCATGGCTGGCAGCACTGGTACCAACAGCATTTTCTTTTGATGGGTGGGTCATTGCAACTAGTATTACAAATGAGGTGAAAAATCCAAAGAAAAATATGACGCTTGCGCTGATCATTGGACCGATCGTGATTCTTGCTGTATACCTTTCCTTTTTTATTGGCATCACAAGGATTCTCGGGGTAGATTATATACTAGAACACAAAGATGCTGCGATTGGAAGGATCGGAGAGATGATTCCAGGAGGTCATGGCACACAGATCCTGCTGATTTTTGTTATCATCTCAGTTTTAGGCGTGGTAAATGGACTGGTGTTAGGGGCTCTTCGCATGCCACATGCCCTGGCTGTAAAAAAGATGATACCCCATGCTGAGTCTGTGGAGATATTAAATGAAAGAGTACAGATCTCAAACAAAGCCTGGTGCATCAGTCTGGTAACCTGCCTCATCTGGTATGTTGTCCACTATCTGACACAAATGACAAATGTACTGGATGGCGGTGATATCAGTGAAATTGCAATTGTATTCAGCTATGCCTGCTATATCGTGCTGTATGTACGTGTCATAGGTTTGAGAAAATCAGGAGAGATCAAAAATGTTGTGCAGGGAATTCTCTTTCCGACATGTGCGATCATTGGAGCCGGCATCATTTTTGTTGGCGGATTCATAACAAATCCCATCTATGTGACATTCTTCATGCTCTTTTGCTTGACCGTTTTTTACAGTGGCTTCAGGTATTATAAGATAAAACATGTATAGCAGCTTTCTGGTATTGCTTATTTCAGTTATCAAGCAAGATATCAAACAAGTCATCAAACAAGTCATCAAATAAGTTATCTAACAAATCATCAAATGAAGTCGTCAAAGGATTAGAAGTACGGAGCGTGAGGAAACTATGGCAGCAGAGAGTGAAAGAGAATTCGATGTATATGAATCAACAGACAAGGATTGGGTGAGCAGACTGAATGTGGCTGCATTAGAACAACAGATACTGACAGTGGCCGCTATGGATAACAGGGCGGTGGTGGAGCTGCATAGTAAAAATGTCAGTGGAGAATGGGAGCTCATTCTCTCTGCCAAAGCAGTCATTGGAAGAAATGGAGTCGGGAAAGCGAGTGAGGGAGATGCAAAAACACCAATTGGTGAATTTCGGTTTTTGTTCTCTTTTGGCATCGAACCTAATCCGGGAACCGCGATGCCGTACCAACAGATCAACGAGAATGATTACTGGGTCGATGATCCGGCCTCTCGGTATTATAATCGATTTGTCTCCAGGGATTCTGTCATTCCAGACTGGAGCAGTGCCGAGCACCTAATAAAGGAATCCTTAGCTTACCGCTATGTGCTTGCATTGAATTATAACGAAAACTGCGTGCCGGGAGATGGTTCGGCGATCTTTCTGCATTGCTTACCATCAGGAGGCGCAGGCTGTATTGCTGTCAACGAGCAGGCCATGACGAAAATATTAAAACATCTCATACCAAGCTGTCTTATTCTAATTGACAGAGAGAGCGAAATAGTAAATCATTAGTTACAGTAGAAAAGCAAGCGTGAGGAAAATAAAAATTGGAGGATGAAAAAGAATGAAATCAACGATTGATGAGTTAAAAGCAAGACGAAGCTGCCGCAGCTATGAAAAAGAGCAAATCAAGGAAGAGGAGCTGTTACAGATCCTCGATGCGGGTATTTATGCACCAACAGGTATGGGGGCACAAAGCCCCATCATGATTGCTATTCAGGATCAGGAAACAATAAAAGAACTGAGTAAAATCAATGCTTCTGTTATGGGAAGTGATTCTGATCCTTTTTATGGTGCACCGACTGTAATTGCTGTTCTGGCTGACACCAGAAAGGTCACCTACAAAAACGATGGCAGTCTCGTAATGGGAAACCTAATGAATGCGGCACATTCGATTTCAATCGGATCCTGCTGGATTCATCGTGCAAAAGAGACATTTGAAAGTGATTATGGCAAAGAGCTGCTGAAAAAATTGACGATTTCTGGTGACTTTGAAGGAATTGCTTTTTGCGTACTTGGTTATGCAGTGGAAGAAGCTGCTTTGCGCCCCAGAAAAGAAAACTACATATATAGAATCAAGTGATTTGGGAAATGTGTGTAATTACCCTTATTGGAAATGTATATTTTGCACCGAATTTATTGTGCATAATGTATAAAAATATAGGATGAAAATTGTAATATTTGTCAACACTTCCTTGACAAAACATGGTATTATTACTAATGTAAAAACCCCCCAATACATTATATATAGTTTTTACTATACCCCATAGTAAAAATACCTTCTCCTAAAGAAAGCTCGCTGCTGCGAGCTTTCTTTATTTCATCCAAGGAGCAGGTTCACATATTCTTAAAACAAATAAAATACAGAAATTTCTAGCATTCGAAATAAATAAGGTCTATAATGCAAAGGAACCGAAAACCAGCCAGTAAGGAACTTGATTATGAAAGAATTTCTATTTACTGTTGTCGATATTATTACAAAATTCCACGTCTACATTCTTGGGATGAATGATGAATATGAATATAGTTTCTCAGATAAAGAGCTGCACTTTCTCGTGATTGGTATACTTGGAATGTTTTTGGTATTCCTCGTATATCCATTGTTTAAATGGCTGTCAAAGCATAATCATATCATGACCATCACATGGATCTATGTCATTACTTTGATTGTTGTAATCACATTTGCAATAGAAATCGGTCAGAAAGTGACAAATACCGGGAATATGGAATTTGCTGATATTGTCCTGGGGGTATTTGGCTTTATACTCATGTTCACAATTTTTGCAATCCTGAGAGGGTTCTGTCATCTGATCGTAAATCTGATCAAGGGGCAAATGAATAAAAAAAGCAGATTGAGAGATTAACATGGAATATTTCGGGAGTGCGATCCAAGTCATGTATCCCATTTTTATCTATATGGGACTGGGCTTTCTGCTTAAGAAGTGGAAATGGATCGATTATAAAACGGTATCAAAACTCAATAAACTGATGTTCAGGCTCTTCCTTCCAATAAAGCTTTTACTGGAAATCCTGCAATCAGATTTTTCAACTGCATTTGACCAGAAGCTGATCTTATTCTTAGTTTTGGCCATTTTGGTCTGGGTTGTGATCTTGTCTGTCATCATTCCTATTTTCATAAAGACAGAGAATATTTCTGTAGTCATTCAAGGAATTTTTCGAAGTAATTACGTACTTTTTGGAATGGCAGTCGTTGCCAATCTGTATCCAGGGCAGAATCTGGGCGTAGTTTCGGTCATTTCAGCCTTTGTGGTGCCACTTTACAATGTTTTGGCGGTAGTAATTTTTGCAGTATTCGGGAAAGTAAAAATATCGCCCCAATTGCTCCTAAAGCAGATTGTGACAAATAACCTGGTGGTAGCTGGTGTAATAGGCATAATATTATCGCTATTTCAAATACAACCCACGGGAGTATGGATACAGCCCTTTGAAGCATTGGGAAATTGTGCAGCACCCTTGGCGCTGATCTGTATTGGAACAACGATAAGTATGCGAAATCTGACAAAATACAAAAAAGAGCTTGCGGTTATTTTGACAGGCAGACTTGTAATATTACCTTTTATCATGGTGATGATCGCAATTTTATTGGGAGTTAGAAATATGGAGCTGGCAGCTGTCTGCATCGTATTTGGTGCACCGATTGCAGCGTCCTCTTATCCAATGGCATCCGAAATGGGTGGAAATGGTGAACTGGCAGGAATTGCGGTTGCTGTTTCTTCTGTTTTTTCACTTTTTACCATGTTCATTCTAATCTATGTTCTTAAGCTCAATGGTGTGTTATAACAGACGAAGCAGCATCGAATCACGTGCCTGACCGATCGATGAAGCGGAAAAGGAAAAACGATGATCGAAGAAATTTGCAGAAGCTACGGGGATTCAGATATCAAGTGCAAAAGGCGCAGCATTATCATAGGTAACCTAACAGAGCACTTAATTGAGAATGGCCTGAGAGGATTCACGTTTAAGAAGGCGTATGAAGTATTGGAGATGGAAAAAAAGAGTCTGTACAGGTATTATCCAAACGTGAGCATGATGATCATTGACTGCGTCATGCTGACCCAGGAGAGTTCCATGCAGGAACTGTCCCATTTTATCCAGACCTTAACCATACCGGAACCAGTGAAAAACGGGCATGGCACCGGATTGCAGAATTTTAAAAAAGCACTCTATTGGCTTGTGGATGCAGGTGTCTCCGCTGAAACGAAAAATCTTACGCAGCTGCAGTACGATTTTGAGATCTATATAGCGGATCTGGAGGATGAGAGATCTGTTGACCACTACAAATATTTGAAAAGCCTGATCCGACAGAATCAGGGGTTTGAACAATTCCTGGAAACCGCACTGGCAAATGGAGAAATTCACATCCACGAGAAAGACATCCCTCGGTATGCAAATATTTGCTACCAGTCCGTCATTGCATACACATATCGCTATACCAAAAAGAAACACGACAATCAGTACTATACAGCGGACCATCTGTATACACATGTGGATATGCTGATGGAGTCCCTTAAGGCCATCCAGCATACCTAGTTCCATCTGAATCCATCAAAGTTCCGGTATTTCTGCAGTATAAGTTGCAGAGATACCGGTTTTTTATTTTTTCAAAAAAGTTCTTCAAACCTTCTTGTATCATCTGCAAACCATCTAGCGGAACCTATCTGGAACATGTTTTTTTACAAAAATCTACACAGACTTTACAAAAATTTACCTGGAATATATGACACTCAGGGTGACAAATTGATATATTGTCATTGTAAAGACACAGGTTGAATCAGTAGAGAGCAATACAATGGAGGTTATTGTGAAAAAAATATTAATTTCAGGAATTTTAATGATGACAATCGCACTGTCAGTTCTAATGAGCGGGTGCAGCAATAAAGCGGAGAAGGTGTTAAATGTAGCGGTCATGCCAGCACTGGAAGGAGAAAGTGTGGATGCCCAAAAAGAAGCAGAGGTAAATGAAGATTTGAGGCAGGCTCTGGAAGAAGAATTGGGCATGACAGTCAAATTATATGAATCTACGGAATATTCCGTTGGGATCACGGCGCTTGCGGAGGGAAATATTGATGTACTTCTGGTCAGCCCCATGAGTTATTATCAGGCATCGCTGCAGGCAGACATTGAGCCCCTTGTTACATACAGCTCAGCCCCCGGCACAGCAGTATACAAATCAGTATTTATCACTGCGGCAGATAATGAAGAAATCAATTCCTTGGAGGATCTTGAGGGGAAAACATTTGCCTTTGTAGATCAGGCTTCATCCTCAGGCTATCTTTATCCAAAATATACGCTTGTTGATACACTTGGGCTGGATGCGGCAACTCTGGAAAATGCAGGTACTTATTTTGAAAGTGTGACTTTTTCAGGAAGTCATCAAAATTCAATAATTTCCGTCCTGAATGGAGGCGTTGATGCAGCACCAGTAGCCTATGGAGTACTCGATTATATTCCAAGTCTCTTAGAAGGAAAAACGGTTGAGGATGTAAAAATAGTTGGAGAGACAGCAGTGATACCGAATCCTCTGTTCGTTGTGAGAACGGATTTGGAGGAGGATATCAGAGAGCAGCTTAGACAAGCATACTTAAGTTATGATAACAGCACCTATTTTGAGGTGATTTTTGGAAATTCCGAGGTGCGATTTACCGAAGCCGATGATTCGGCACTTGCTGATGCAGAAAATGTGGTCACGACACTCGGAATCGAAGCAGAATAAGAGGGAAAAGTGATGTCAGTATTATTAGAAATAAAAGATTTGAAGAAGCATTATGGATCCGTAAGAGCGTTAGATGGGGTAGACTGTACAATCGAAAAGGGAGAATTTGTAGTTGTGATAGGTCCTTCCGGAGCCGGAAAATCCACCTTTATACGATGCATAAACCGTCTGATCGATCCGACCTCCGGAGAAATTCGTTTCAATGGGGATCGAATCGAGAAGATCAGAGGAGAGAAACTGAGAAATACCCGCAGAAAAATTGGCATGATCTTTCAGCACTACAATCTGGTGGATCGTACCAATGTGCTGAAAAATGTGCTGCATGGACGGCTGGGATACATGCCGCCATTAAAAAGTCTTTTTCAGCTATATGACAGGGATGATCGAAAACATGCAGTTGAGCTTCTGGAAAGAGTCGGAATCAAGGATCAGATGTACAAGAGAGCGGATGAGTTGAGCGGTGGACAAAAGCAAAGGGTCGGAATCTGCAGAGCGTTGATCCAGGATCCGCAGATACTGCTTGCTGATGAACCGATTGCTTCCCTAGATCCTAAATCCGCAAAGGTCGTTATGGATACGCTCTATCAAATCACACGTGAAAAGGGGCTGTCTGTTGTGGTCAATCTGCACCAGGTGGATTTCGCAAAGACTTATGCGACACGAATCATCGGACTAAAAAATGGTAAAAAAATATTTGACGGGAAGCCAGAGGAACTGACAGAAGAAATGATTCACATTATCTATGAAGGAAAAGAAGATCAAATGAAGCTGAAAGAAAGTGTGGCGTAATGAATGATTATGTATTGAGTGGAAAAGCAAATACAGGAAGGCAGACCCTGCACGAAAGCGTGCTAAGTACAGCAGATCATGAACCAAAAGCTGAAGCAAAAATACGCATATCCTCAACACCAAAAACTAAAATAATCACTGGAAGTGTTGCAATCATTACCCTTTTTATCATTGGTTTGTTATATCTGAATGTTAGCCTGTTGGAAATAGTAGTTGGATTTCCTGCGTTTCTGACATTCTTTTTCACAAGATTTTTTCCACCAAATTTCGAACACTTCAATGAATGCATTCCCCTAATGCTGGAAACGATCAACTATGCGATTGTAGCTACAGTCTTTAGCAGTGTTTTAGCACTATTGATCTCACTGACCATGTCCTATCGCACGAATCATATTACCGTAATCAGAAGCAGCACTCGCTTTTTGATCACATTGCTGCGCAATATACCGGTTATAATTCTGGCATCCATCCTGGTCTATATTTTTGGCATCGGGGCACTTAGTGGTATTATAGCACTTGTATTTGCGACACTTGCCTTTTTATCAAGAGCATTTGCAGAAAGTTTGGACGATATTCCGGAAGAAAAACTGGAAGCCCTATATTCAGCAGGAGCATCGAGAACGCAGGTGTTCTTTGAAGGAATACTGCCAAATTTTACACCAAGGTTTCTGGATTGGACTCTGTATATTTTCCAGATCAATATTCTGGCATCTGTTCTGCTTGGCCTCGTTGGGGCAGGGGGAATTGGAATGATGGTACAAAACAGCATCCGTTTATTTCAATTCCATTCTGCGATGGCTGTTATCATTATTATTGTTGTAATGGTGGTATCAACAGAGTTAATTACAAATAAAATCAGAAAGTTGATCCGATAATATGAAACCAATAATACGAAATATCCCATTAGAACCTATAAAAACGAAACGAATAAAGATATTGTCTGCAGGCGGTGTGATTGCAGTGTTCCTGATCTGTTTTCTTAATCTGAATATAGATCTTATCAAGCTTGGCACAGGTTTTGATCAGGCAATCTTTACCATGAAAAAATTCATGGACATCGACTGGTCGATCTTTGCAAGTGTCATGAAAGGAATGTTGACCAGCATTACCATTGCCTTTACAGCAACAGTGATTTCTACATGTGTCGCCCTTCCAATTTCCTTTCTTGCAGCATCGAATCTGACCTGGAGCAACCGGATCTCGACATTTCTTAAAGCCTTCGTAGCGATTCTGAGAAGTGTACCTACACTGGTATGGGGGCTTATGGTCATAGCGAGTATGGGCTTTGGAAATATTGGCGGTGTCCTGACACTTGTTTTCATTTTGAACTGCTTTTTGATACGATCCTTTACTGCTTCCATCGAAGAGGTGGGAACAGACATAATCGAAGCGTTAAAATCTAGCGGTTCTCCCTGGATCTGCATTGCGGTACTTGGCATACTGCCCATGGCATTTTCCTCAATGCTGGCCTGGATAGCAATCAGCTTTGAGATGGCAGTCTCGGCATCGATCTCCCTTGGTATGATCGGTGTGACTGGTGTTGGAAAGATATTGATTTCCTCCCTCTCCCAGTATAAATATGGGCAAGTCACAGTGGGAATCCTGGTTATATTTGTTACGATGTATATCGTAGAGATGTCGACAATAAAAGTAAAAAGAGCACTAAAAAAAGGATAAGAAAACCTGGTTAACAGAAGGAGAACAGTATGAATATAATCAGATTACCGTTGGAGGGTACATCAAATACCAGAGATTTAGGCGGATATGTTACAAAGGAACACAAACTTTTTAAATGGAAGAGGGCACTCAGAAGTGACTGCCTTTCCAGGTTGGAACAATGTGATACAGAATTCCTGGCGCATCATTACGATCTGAAAAAGGTAATAGACTTGCGTTCGCCACAGGAAGTAGCATTGGCACCGAATCCATACCAAACTATGGATGATGTGGAGTATCACAATATATCACTTGCTGATGATGTGGATCCCAATATGGAATTGGAATCCACATTTTTTTCGGAAAATTTCCTTCGGGATTTTTATGTCAGCGTACTGGAAGACAAAAAGGCGAATCTTAAAAAAATAATTATGGAGATCAGTGACGTAGAGAAAGGATCTGTGATTTTTCACTGTACAGCCGGGAAAGACCGCACAGGTGTCATAGCCATGCTTTTGTTGGGGATCTGCGGTGTTTCCAAACAGGATATAGCGACAAATTATATGCAGACTGCCGTAAACTTACGATATCATCAGAAGTTTGAGGACAATCTGGCAAAACTGATGCAGCAGTATAAGGAAGTCCTATCTGAGCAGCAGCTTCAGAAGATATCCTCGTCCAATGAACGGGATATCGAATATACCTATGATACTTTGATCGAGCGTTATGGTTCATTTTGGGATTATTTTCTGGAGATTGGATTTACTGCATTGGAAATCGAAACATTGAAAAAGTCTCTTACAGAAGATATAAATTAAAAGCAGATTACATCAGTATAAAACATCTTAGTTCATTGAAACTTGGTATATTTGAAAGTATAGTGATTTTAGGAAAATCATGATAAGGAGGAGAAGAACGGATCACTCTCAATGGGCTGAGGAGCAACTTATTAAAGTTAGAGAAAAAATGGTTTTAGTTAGTGAAAGAAATAGGGACAAAATCCCATATACTACGGATACTAATGGTAGGTATGATGATAAGTCGGATGAAACAAAAAAATGGTCACTTGATGATGGAATCAACTGGTGGACCAATGGGTTTTGGGGGGGGGAATACTCTGGCTTTTATATTTGGCTAACTTCTCGGAATTAGTATCTGACAGGACTAATGTAAATTGAATAATGATGGTTTTGGAAAAAAAGAAGAAATTTTGTGTATGAGAAATAGACATAACCGATGTTATGCTTTAAAATAAGTATTGTCCTTATGGACATTAAACGGGTTGCTTAAATGTTTTTTGAAATGCCTCGACAGATGGCATTTCCCATGCATCTAGATGTTGGAGCATCATGATTGCGTAGAGGCGGCAGTACCACATCTTTGAGGAGCGGTGTCTGCCGCCTTCTAGTTTATAGTCCTCTTTCTCGCGTTTGTTAGAACGTTCCACAGAAGCATCCTTGTTTACGGTTAGCATTAGGACACCTGAATTTTGCACGATTTTTAGCTTTTTCAATGCCATCGCGGTGCATATGTAAGCCCATTTTACAGATAGGAATACCATCTTTATATCAATAAATGGAGTGATCCCTTGTTTGCGACAATAATCGTAGACAGGAAAGGCATCCTTCGCAGAGTCAAGCTGATGTTCTAACAGGAGTGCCATCACCAGCAATAGATAAATGTTTTGAATCAATTAAACCCATTTGAACAGAAACATTGAGAAATTGTTGATGATACAGCTTAAAAATAAGATGAAATGGATGATTGGGTTTGATTGGATGCTTCACTAAAAAGGGTAAAAGTTTAGAACAAATGCTGTTGGTGTCTGTCGGGGTTTTGTCACCTGTTTTCTTGCCCTTTTTTACTTTCTTTTTGACAAATCGTTCTTTGGGCGATAGATGGTTGGAGTCGGAAGCCCATAATCGATTAAAGAAATCGTAGAAAGTTCCAACACCAGGAGTATCCCCTACAGGGAATCCGCTTAAAATGGCATACAAAGGACACTCTTTGAGCATAGAGACCCAAACAGTAATCGAAGTAACTTTAAGTTTTATTGATAAAAGGTAAGAACGGAGCATACAGGAAGGATTCCTTGGTGAAGGACCAAACTTAGAATAACTAGGTTGTAATAAAGTATCAGTAAGGGATAAATCCAGATACCAAAGTTCAATAATTATTTCCCAAGTGCTTTTAGAAAGAGCAAATGGATTAGGATAATAAGCATGAAAATCAGATATAAAGGTGTCTTGATAGGCGGAATGACCGCCAGAAATATTAGGTAACATAAAAATCGCCTCCAATTGAAATAAATTAATATAATCAATTGGCTTCGCCGCAAATTTTTGACTATTTGTCAAGCATTTTCGGTAAAATAAGTGGGTGATTTTTAAAATATAGGAGTTGAAACCCTTGTAAAATAAGGGATAGAGATTCCGAGAAAGTATCAGAAAATAATGGAGGTCACAAAAATTGAAACATCTATTTGATATACCAGAAGAAAAAAGAATCAGAGTAATTATTATATCTGATGCGAAAATTGAATCGGATGACCAATATGCGATAGTACATGCTCTGCTTACACCAAGATTTGAAGTAGAGGGGATGATAGCTTCTCATTTTAGAAATTCTATTTCTGTAAAGAAAAAATTTGTCAGCGATGACACAGTAGAGCAAAGCTATGATGAAATTATGAAATTGCTGACAATCATGCATCTAGAAGATACTATTCCGGTGCTGAAAGGTGCAAATACATTTTTAGAGAATAGCCATACACCACAGGATTCGGAGGGTGAAGCATTTATTATCGAAAAGTGTAAAAAAATTTCAAATAGACCATTATATATTTTATGCCTAGGTGCCCTTACGGATTTAGCAAGTGCTTATCTAAAAGATAATGACATAGGTAAGAAATTCACTGCTGTTTGGATCGGAGGTGCTAAGTATCCTCATGGCGGTAACGAAGCAAATTTATGCCAGGATATAAATGCAGCAAATATAATTTTTCAGTCAAATATTTTACTTTGGCAGATTACGTCAGAGGCATATCGAAAGGTCAGGGTCAGCATAGCGGAACTAGCATTTAAAGTAAAACCGTGTGGATCGATAGGCTCATATCTTTACGAACAGCTGGTGGAATTCAACAATAAAAGAGCAGCACTACCGGATTGGCCTAAAGGCGAGACTTGGTGTTTAGGTGATTCGCCAGCTATTAGCGTACTTATTGACGATCAGGAGGGCTGCTATGAAACAAAAAATGCGCCATTCATTGATGAAAAAGGTAACTACATTGAAACAAATAGTGATCGAAAGATTACAGTTTACCATGATATTGATTCTCGATTTACAATGGAAGATTTTTATGCAAAGCTCAAGTTATATGCGGAATAAAAGAAGCCCTGAGATTACAGGGCTTCTTTTAATGATTCCTTATAGTCGCGCTTTTGTAGATACATCTGTTGATCCGCTTTTGCAATCAGGCAAGTCAGGTCAAAATCCTTTTCTTTAGGATTGTACTCTGCCAGTCCGAAGCTGAAGGTCAAGGGATAATCTTTAAAGACCTCAGGCTTTTTTGCATCCAGATCAATCAATGCATTGTTTAGCTGTTGTTTTACAACTTTTGGATCCGCCTCAGGGCATACAACCAGAAATTCATCACCGCCAAGTCGAATCAGGACATCTTCCTGCATCAGGTGATTGTTAATGGTATGGACCAGAAAGCGAATCATCTGGTCTCCAATTGAATGCCCCAGCTGATCATTGATATTTTTCAAATGATTGATGTCAATATAGCTTATAACAAATCCAGTGTCTTTTTTTAACTGCTCCTGCAGGTAAAGCATTCCAAATTTACGATTCATGGCACCTGTCATTTCATCTGTGGAGGATTTGAATTTCAAATCGTCATACTTTCGTTTTTGCTCCATGGATGTCAGAATCATGATTGATCCAATAATAAAAATGATTGCAGCAGCAACTGCCCAGAAAAATGGAAGGTCGATTTCGGTGTGATGACCATACATGTAATAGCCCATAAATCCATAGCCAATGGATACCCAGACCAGCAGCATGATCAGATAACCGATTACTATTTTTGCGGCAGGGCGCTGCTTCTCCCAGATATAATTTCTGAATCGGTAAACAGACTGACCAATTGATTTGTGAAAAAGGAGCATCAGCGTGAACAGCGTTACCATGTATATCAGTGTGCCGATAATGGTAGCCGTAAGTTTAACATTGAATTCACCATAGGCACTCCGTACAACGCCAAGCATGATCACCGCAGTGATAATATTGCTCAAAATATCAATGAAATTAAAATAGGCAATTTCAAAGAATGAGTAAAAGGCTGGACGATGCGTGCACAAATATTGGAACAAAATATAAAAAAGAAATAAAGAAGCCATCTTCAACCATATGCTTATAACAAAAATAGATATTAGTAACATAACTACGAAGAAGAGACCATATGCCAAGGCATATCTTCTTTGATTTCTTTTGCCATAGATCTGATTTATCTTAACGTTATATAGGAACATTATAAGTAAGGTACTTGCTACTGTAAGAAAATTTTGCATGATTGACAGATGAGTCGGCTGGAACGTGAAAAGCTCAGATGTATTCATAAAACCCCCAATATGAAATCGGCATGTTGTAATTATTATAAAAAAAGCGGGGATGAAATACAAGTACAAAATCATGCAGAAAAAGTGATAGAATTTGTGACTTTGTCTGCTATTTTATTTCCTGCAGTGTTGCTATTTCTATTGTTTTTTGTTTAATTTCAGTAGCATTATAATTAATGTTACAACAGAGATACAGATCACAACGGCAATCATCCAAAAATTCATGGAATCGCCGGTCTTTGGTATGATGACAGTTTCGTTCACAGATGTCGCCGGGACAGTACCCTTGGAATCGGGATCATTTACTGTAATGGAACCAGTGATATCATCTTTGTCTGTTTCCTCTGCTTCACCAGGTTCGCTGGGGTCTGCCGGATCCACAGGCTCAGTGGGTTCACCAGGTTCACTTGGGTCTGCCGGATCCACAGGCTCAGTGGGTTCACTAGGGTCTGCTGGATCTACGGGCTCAGTGGGGTCGATGGGTATTTCCGGGATCGATTCCTCATTTTGTTTCCATTGTGCATATAAGGTAGTATCTGCAGTAATGGTGAAGGTCTCATTTTCTTTGTATGCTGTACCTGAGCCATCTGCAGAGGTATTCCATTCGATGAACAGAAATCCCTCTTTTAAAAGATCGTGCTTGCCTTTAACAGTTACAAGTGAACCAGAGCGGTAAAGTGTGCTATCTGATACGGAGCCAGTGCCTGTATTTGCATCATAGCTCACTTTTAAATTCGCTTCTTGTTGCCATGTTCCCCAAAAGGTATAATTTGTGCTCATTGTTATGTCATAACTAGTGGATGGTTGATAGTTTGTACCTGTTCCATCTTCCAAGGAATTCCAGGTGATGAAATCCTGATCAACCGGTTCGTTTGGCGCTTGGAATGTTTCAATAGAAGGCGTTGCATAGGAATAGATCTGATAAATCATAGCAGGATCTTCATTGCTATAATATAAATACCCATCAAATGAGTCGAGTGGAGGAAGCGTCCATTGACTGTCTGAGTGATTTGTCAAGTACTTAGCCCATTTGATCTCTACAGCACCAGCATCTGCATTTCCTGGTTCGCTATCTCTTTGATTTCCATTCTGATCTAGACCCACGCTTGTACTTACACAGTCATCGGCTGCACCTTCTGGTTTAATTGGTAATATCTGAATCTCTTTTTCGGTACCTATTGCACCCGCCTTTTTGTTTCCATATGTAAGTAAAGTTGGGTTGGATGTAGCAAACACATCTGCTACATCTTCATCCAATGCATTATTTTCGACGGTTACACCACTTTTAGAATTCGCAGCAACATATAGATTGGCAACATCAACATTGGAATTTGCAGCGGAATTACCACTTGCAATATTATTCCTGAAGATTCCAGTTCCATAGTTAAAGCTTACACTTCCACCAGAGTTGGCTGAGCTTCCGGATGCAATATTGCCGAAGAATGTATTATGTTCAATTGTAACATTTGAAGTAGTGGATGAGTTTCCACAAACCTCTATAGCGCCACCAGCATCGTATCCGTCAAATATTTGAAGTCCTTGTGCTTCATTTTTTACAAAAGTGGAGTTCGTTACAGAATTTTCACTATTTGGTGTCAAAACGAAAGAAATTGCACCACCTTCATCATAGGAGGTATTATTGACAAATGTAGAATTGGTGATGGTATTTTTTCCATTCGAAGTAAAGATATAGATTGCACCACCATCAGAATTGGTCCCTAAACTGAACTGTCCACCACTGGATGGCTTTAGGACTTGATTACTATCAAAATAGCTACTGTCGACACTAAAAGTACGATTACTTTGAGCGAGTGCAATAGCTCCGCCACCTGCCATGATTGAGCCTGCACCACGCATCGTGCAATTTGTAAATGCGGAATTAGAGATAGCAAAATCCGCTGTTCCGGATTTCAGATGAATTGCACCACCTGTGTACCCGGATGTATCTGTAGAGTTATCGTGGAAGGTCGAGTCACTAATATAGGTCGGTGTATTCACACCATCATATCGTATCGCTGCACCACCCCATGCTGAAAAATTCGAGATGAAGGATGTGTTACGAATAAATGTACTTTTTGCCGATGCATCCAGGCCACCATCTTTAATCATGGTATATAGGACTCCATCCAAGATGAGAGTTCCAGAAGCAAAACTCCCAGAAATTCCACCGCCTGAAACGGCGCTTCCTATAGTATTGAAATCCAGCAGGTCTCCATTTTTAAAAGAATCATCAATATTTCCTTTCAAGGTGAGATCTTGTATGGTCAGTGTACCTGATCCATTCGTGATTTGTATATGCTTCTTACCTGCGGGAGAAATTAATGCAGAGCCTTCAGATCCTTGCAAGAGGACATCTTTTCCATGTGACATATCTACGATCAAAGAATTGCTTAGAGGAATTACACCCTCAATAATAATGAGCTTTTGTGATCCTGACAGCTCAGAAACATTCGATAATTCAGAAACTAAATCCATTTCTGTAGTTACAGTTACTTCACTTTCTAAACCACTTCGATTGGTCTCTGAAGCAGTATTTAAAATCTTCTGATCTGCATACTCAGGAAATGACATGTTTTCTAATTCGGTTTCAACAGCCGCTTCGGTTTCTACAAGCGCTTCGGTTTCTGTATCCAGAGTTGCCTCTAAAGTAGCTTCTGCAGTTGGTTCGGATACCGAATCAACAGTAGTCTCTGTGACAGGGGGTTCACTTACTGTTTCAAGCGTAGTCTCGATATATGCTTCACTTAATGTGTCTAATGAAGCATCAATAATTATTGCAGGCTCATTTTTCGACAAATAGGTATCGGTAGATTCAATAACAGTAGCGTTCTCTGAATCTGTCTGAGTGTGTGGAACATCAGCATATGCAGTTATTTCTGTCAGCTGAAAGAATACTAGTACTAGGACTGCAAACTTCCATTTCGCAAGTTTCCGTTTTGTTTGCCTTCTAAACCTCTTCATATTCATAATATATTTTATCCTCCTCGTTATTATAAAAGCAGTCAATCGTTATTTTTTGCATATTATGGTTAAGGTGTCAAAAGTAGACACCAAGTCATCAAAATCCTCACCAAATATAGTATAATAAAGGCATATGAAAAGGTGAGGTACAGGACATGTCTTTTAAAACAAATCAAACACAACAGATTACTCTGAATGACAGTTTTCTCAATCAAACACCAAGAACACAAAAAATGATTATGAATTCCTGGTGCAAAGATTTTGCAGATATTGTTTTTCCTGCGATTAAGGAGGAGCGGTTTTCTGTCCTTTAT
>JBKECO010000034.1:0-12258 GCA_047974745.1 Lachnospiraceae bacterium | reverse complement strand
TTCTAAAAGTCTGATACCGTGATATCCACCAACAATTATCATCGTAGACTTGATTGAAATAAGTACTCAGGAGAAACTCCGGCACATCCAGCTTATAAACAATTCAGATAAAGGTAGCGGCAATACACTCCAGTTGAGTAGTCAAAGCTACAGGGAAAAATCAAAAGTCCACAGTATCTGAAAGTATTATAACCACGATATTAAAAAGAAAGGAAGTTATGGTGTTTTGCTTATGAAAACATCATACAAGGCAAAACATGGCAGGATTAGCAATCATAGAAATCGATGTACATGGAAAAACAACTGAAGAGGCCATAAAATCAGTTTATCAGATATTAAAAAAGGTGGACAACTCAACCTATCGAATCCGCATTATACATGGTTACCATGGTGGGACAAGAATACGAAGCGAGTTGCGAGAAGAGTTTGGATACTATCGCGAGCAAAAAGTTAAAAGAATCGAATCAGGGAGTAATCCAGGAATAACAGAACTGATATTAAGAGAGATGTAGGGATAATGATAAAAGTATCAATTATAATTCCATTGCTAAATTCCATTCAATTTTTAGAAGAGTGCATTGACAGTGTGAGACGGCAGACATTACAGGAAATTGAAATAATTTTTGTAGATGCTGGCTCTACAGATGGCTCGTTACAATTGATTTCCCAATTTATGGCGAACGATATTAGTAGGATGATTCTTTTGCATTCTGAAAAAAAGAGCTATGGACATCAGGTCAATCTTGGCATTCATGCATCAAAGGGCGAGTATATTGGGATTGTGGAATCTGATGATAAAGTATCAGATGAATTTTTTCAGAATTTATATGATAAAACAAATCAAGGAGACCAAAATGCTACCAGTCAGTTCAGACCGGATTTTGTGAAAGGTGGATTTACGCATTTTGGTACAGTTTTTGGAAAGCATGTGTATGAAAAAGTGACCAGAACCGATAATCAAATGGATAAATTGCTATTTTTGAATCACGATCCTTCCTATAGACTGTTTGACCCAGTCCATATCTGGTCTGGTATCTATAAAAGAAGCTTTTTATCAGACAAAAAAATTGAATTGAACCCTACACCGGGGGCATCCTATCAAGATACCAGCTTTTCCCTGCTGGTTGGACTTTTGGCCGAAACATGTATCTATACAAAAGAATGCGGCTATTTTTATCGAATTGATAACGATCAATCATCTGTAAAAGCAAATGATAAAGTAAGCTGTATCATGGACGAATACGAATTTTTATATCGGAATATGCAGCTGGCCGGTATTTTGGATGGACAAAATAAAAATATTGTAGAGCACTATAAACTGACTAGCTATTTTTGGAATTTTAGAAGAATGTCAGAGAAAGGCAGGAAAGAATTCTTAAAGCTCATTGAACCGGAGATGGCTGCGATTGAGCTTAGAGAAACACCACTATCACAAGCGGACAAGGAAGTGCTGAAATATCTGTCTGATCCGAATGGTGCAGCAGAATTTACTAAAGTTGAAGAATCACTGGAGCGAGAATATACCAATTTTCTGGAGTTGATATTAAAAAGGCAAAAGTTTATCATACTGACGAGAAAAAGTAATGTAAGGCGATTATATTTCATTCAGGAAATAACCGAGCTGGATTTTATTAAAAAAATCTATCTGAGTAATAAAAGCGATCAAGTTGAACATCAAATCACATTGAATGACAACACAAATCATTTCTATACAAATGAAGAGATTCTGATAGTTGGAAAAAATAACTCGGAGTCAATTAAAGCAGACCTGCTATCTCAAGGAGTTGATTCGGGTCAGATTCATATCTTAAAATACTTGCCAA
Source organism: Lachnospiraceae bacterium (assembly GCA_047974745.1). Taxonomy (GTDB): domain Bacteria; phylum Bacillota; class Clostridia; order Lachnospirales; family Lachnospiraceae; genus JBKECO01. The sequence goes on along the minus strand of JBKECO010000034.1, from coordinate 10,435 downwards.
GCTTTAGTTGGATTGTGGACCATCTGAAAAGTAATGTGTAATTACGGAAAATATGGAGGGGGTGTCAAAACACCCTTGCCATTGATTTGCGGATTATTTCATGTACACAATCCTATAGTCCTCCAATAATTTGGATTTTCGTGGAATTAATGTCCCCCTCATCATCCTCATTATAAGGAGTGCTATAAATGTATTACCGACAATTTCGTTCCAGGATTATATTTTCGAATCTCCATTCCATAATTTATATGGCAGTAGGAGGTTCTTTTTATTTGTAAATATGAGTTATCTCGTATAAGTAACAGGTGTTGTTTTTGAATTGTATGAATATGATAGATACTTAATATTAAGTTGACAATTAAGTCACAAATACTGAATTAAATATATGAATTAAGTTGTGCAGTATTTATACTAAATATAAATACAAGCAATTCATTCGTATGAATAAGATGTAAAAAATGCTGAAATACAGTGTGAAAATAGTGAAATATATACAAGTCTAGTTAAATCTTTACAATTCACCCTATTTGACAAACCATAATTTCGCTTCTATGCAAAAATAAACATATTAACATTTGACATTTCCCTGTGAGTTTCCTGCAGGATAAAAGGCAGTATATAAATGCAATCATGAATGCAATATTGTGATTTTTCAGATGAGCACAGAGGAATGTGTGACAAGAGGCAGTTTTGGGGAGGATTTGTAAAAAGTTATAAAGTTACTAAAGACGAATGAAAAGGAGAAATGTAATGAAAAAGGTATTAATGTTAGTGTTGGGAACAACTGTAGTAGCATCCTTACTGATTGGATGTGGAAGTACTACTACAACAACGACATCAGAAGCAGCAACTGATACTACAGAGAGCCAACAGACAACAACTAGTGAGTCTGAAGTTGCCACAACAGAAGAAGCTGTAACAGAAGTTGTAGAATCATTGCCTGGAGGTGGATCTAATATCATATATATTATCACACCATCACATTCCAATCCGTTTTTCAAAACAGAAGCCGACACTGCATCTGCTATGGCAGAACAATTAGGATATGAAGTGAAAGTTTCCTCGCATGATGATGATGCAACAAAACAGATGGAATTGTTTGAAAGTGCAATAGCTGATAAAGCGGCAGCAATTATTTGTGACAATGCAGGTGCAGATGCTACAGTTGAAGCTGTACAAAAAGCAGTAGATGCTGCAATTCCCTCTTGATCGATCGAGAAATCAATCAAGAGGGAATTGCAATATCTCAAATCGTTGCAAATAATTATCAGGGTGCAAAAGCAATTGCAGAAGTATGGGTCGAGGCAATGGGAGAAGAAGGAAAGTATGCTGAACTTCTGGGTAAAGAATCTGATACCAATGCTGGTGTTCGCTCATCTGCCTTCCATGAAGTCATAGATCAATATGATACACTAGAGTGTGTAGCAACACAAACAGTTAACTGGGATCAGACAGAAGGTTATGAGAAAACAGAAACAATCTTACAGTCAAATCCTGAAATAACCGGAATCATTTGTGGTAATGACACAATGGCCGTTGGTGCAGCTGAGGCTTGTTCAGCAGCAGGAAGAACGGATATTAAAATAATTGGTGTTGATGGATCTGATGAAGCAGCTGCACTGATTAAAGAAGGTAAAATGACAGGTACAGCTCTGCAACAGTGTGCACTTATTGCAGAAATGGCAGTTCAGCAGGCAGATGATTATTTAAAGAATGGAACGACAGGATTAGATGAGAAACAGCTGGTTGACTGTCTGGCAATAACAGCGGACAATGTTGATAATTTAAAAGCATTCGTATATACAGAGTAATTATCATACAAGTAAACCAGGAAGGGATTGTCTAAAATGACAATCCCTTCCTGGTTTAGAAGAGAAGGAGTTTGCAATGAAAAGGAAAGTATTTGGGTTGATGATTGTTGCTTCACTTGTATTCATATTAACCGGATGTATGAAAATAATAAAAATTGGTGAAGAAGGAAAATATACTGGAAAAACTGAATTCAATGCAAGTGACAGTGTTGATGAACTGTGGGATAGTGCGGTAGAAGATATCAGTTCAAGGGCTGTGGATTTGCCAACCTTTATTACAGAGTCAAATGGAGATCTTAAATCACTTGCAGATGAATATGGAACCTATTCAATGGGAACCAGTGGAACACTGAGCTATCCTGTCAAAGGAGCTGGTACAGTTGAAGAGGTTGAAAACACAAAAAAGGCTGGCTATATTACTATTAATCTTGACGGATATGAAGGTCCAGAAGTCATTAAACTACAGATTGGATCCGTATACAAAGGTTCATCAACAAGAGATAGCCTTACAATCATTAATTTTGGCGACTATACGAATCAGGAGGAGTGGGCGGCTATTTCAAAACACCTGCATGAAATGATTGATGTCAAAGTAATACAGCCCGCAGATCCATCAACCTTGCTGGGGAAGGATATTGAATTTGTCGGAACATTTACTGTGGACCAAAATGATGAAATATTGATCACACCAGTTAGTCTGACTGTAAAGTAGTTCAAGGGAGAAATATATGGTTAAAATGTGCAAAGAGGGAGTATGCTTTCATGCAGAAGGAATCAGCAAAATTTACCCAGGAACAAAGGCGCTGGATAATGTGAACTTTGATTTGCTGACTGGAAAGCTAAATGTTCTTATTGGTGAAAACGGAGCAGGAAAATCCACTCTGATGAAAATAATTGCAGGAATAGAGCACCCAAGTGAAGGTAAGCTATATATGGGTGAAGAAGTAAGCTTTAAGAATACGTCAGATGCCAGAAAACAGGGAATCGGGATAATTCATCAGGAATTAAATTTATTTCCCAACCTTCCTATTTACCAGAATATCTTTATGGCAAAAGAGAAGAAAAAGGGTATGTCGGTAGATAATGCTTATCATAAGACGCAATCGGAGATGGTTCTAAAGAGATTAGAACATGAAATTCCAGTTGACACTTTGGTAGGAGATCTTCGAGTTGGTCAGCAGCAGATGATTGAAATTGCTAGAAATCTTGTTGAAGATGACTTGAAAATTTTGATAATGGATGAGCCAACATCATCGCTTTCGCAGCAGGAAGTAGAAGTATTATTTAAAATTATGCGAGAGTTGACAGCGAATGGTATTTCAATTGTTTATATATCCCATCGATTAGAAGAGATTATGCAGATTGGAGACCATGTTACAATTCTTCGAGATGGAAAATATGTCGCAGACGCTGAGGTGGCTGATATAGACGTTCCTTGGATCGTGAAACAGATGACAGGTGAAGGAAAATCCTACCCCAAAAAAGATCGTGATATTGATTGGCAAAAGCAAGAAAAAATACTTGAAATCAATAACTTGTGCCTTCCGAAACAGGGTGGTGGATATTTATTGGATCATGTGGACTTCAATCTTAAAAAGGGTGAGATATTAGGAATTTATGGTTTGATGGGAGCTGGCAGAACAGAAATATTCGAATGTATCATGGGGCTTCGACCTGAGCATAGCGGTGAGATATATATGGACGGGAAGAAGATGGAGATTACATCCATTACAGGGCAGATAGAAAAAGGTTTTGCACTTGTTCCTGAAGACAGGCAAAGAGAAGGTCTAGTTCAAACGATGGATATAGGACGAAACTGTTCGCTATCATCTCTAACCAATTACTGTAAGGCAGGATTTGTAAACTTTAAAATAGAAGATGAAATGGTTGAAAAGCAAATCAAAGATATTCATATTAAGGTATCAGATAAGCGCTTGCCAATACTCTCCCTATCGGGTGGAAATCAACAAAAAATTGTTATAGGTAAAGGAATTTTGACAAAACCAAAGATATTATTAATGGATGAACCAAGTCGTGGGATTGATATAGGTGCAAAAACGGAAGTGTTTGACATTATTAATCAATATGCGGAACAGGGTCTGTCAATTATAGTGATTTCTTCTGAATTAAAAGAAATTATTGCCATAGCTGATCGCGTCATAGTCCTTTCGAATGGTAAAGTAACTGGAGAGTTTGCCGGATATGAGATCAAAGAGGATGAACTTGTGTTATCTTCATATAAAGGTCATCATACAGACTGAGAACAATATAAAGAGAAATGGAATCTCAGAAAGCAGAACCATAAAAGAAAAGGCGTTTCGATAGTTTGGTGATTGAAAGGGAGAAAGTAGAATGGGTAAAAAAAGTAATTATTCAAAAAATACATTAATGATGACTTTATTAAAGGGCAGAACATTCATTGTACTAATTATATTGTTGGTATTTTTTAGCGGTGTCGCAGAAAATTTTTTAAGCATTAACACTGCATTACTGATAGGTAAGCATGTGGCTCTTTATGGAATATTGGCGATCGGCATGACTTATGTCATTATAACAGGAGGAATTGACCTTTCGGTTGGAGCGATTGTTGGTCTTGCTGGTATGATTGCAGGTGGACTGATTCAAAATGGGTTGACAATTAAAGTTCTTGGTGTGACAATTTATTTCAGTATACCGCTTATTGTTTTGATAACAATACTCTTAGGTGCTGTGATTGGAATTATCAATGGTTTTGTAATTACAAAGTTCAAAGTCGCACCGTTCATTGCTACATTGGGTATGATGTATGTTGCAAGAGGCTTGGCAAACATTTTATCTAGTGGAGCAACCTATTCAGATTTGAAAGGGTATGAAGGGCTTGGAAATGTGGGCTGGAGTTTTTTTGGTTCTAGAGTACTAGGCATCCCAATAGGATTGATTATTTTAGTGCTTTTAGCAATTATATTCTCGGTAATCCTGAAAAAAACCTCTTTTGGATGGCATGTATTTTCTATCGGAGGAAATGAGAAAGCGGCAGAGCTTTCTGGCGTAAAAGTTAAAAAAGTAAAGATATTGGTTTATATGATTTCTGGAATTTGTTCAGCTGTCGTGGGAATCATCGCTTCTGCGCAGTTAGCAGCCTCGCATCCAGCAACTGGAGAATCTTGGGAAATGAATGCAATTGCTGCGGCTGTACTTGGTGGAACATCAATGGCAGGAGGAATTGGAACAATTGGAGGAACGATTGTTGGTGCTTTTGTTATTGGCGTAATTAATGATGGTATGGTTATGTGTGGCGTATCTGAATTCTGGCAAATGGTTATAAAGGGATTTGTTATTGTTTTCGCAGTTGTAATTGACCAGTTTCAGAGAGCAATGCAGGCAAAAATGGCATTACAGGCACGAAATGAAAGTAAATAGTGGTGACTTCTGTTTTTCTATTTAAAGGAGAACATATGAAAATACTTAATATTGGGTCCTTGAATTTAGATTATGTATATTCAGTAGACCATATGGTAAAAGCAGGTGAGACTCTAGAATCGCAGAATATGCAGGTGTTTCCTGGTGGGAAGGGATTCAATCAATCGGTTGCACTGGCACAAGCGGGAGCAACAGTATATCATGCAGGAATGATCGGTGAGGATGGTGCTGTATTTATAGAATTATTCGAGAAATATGGAATACGGGCAAACTATTTAAAAGTTGTTGGGGAGAAGAGTGGACACACCATTATTCAAGTTGATAATAATGCACAGAATAGCATATTACTTTATGGTGGTGCGAATCGCAGATTCACAACGGATTTCATTGATGAAGTTTTGAAGGACTTCACAAAAGGAGATTGGCTATTGCTACAAAATGAAGTGAATTTACTTCCCTATATCATTGAAAAAGCCAATGATATAGGGCTGCAAATTGCGTTGAATCCTTCACCATTTGATGATGCATTAAGAAAATGTGATTTGCAAAAGATAAATATATTTTTTCTAAATGAAATTGAAGGTGAGCAAATTACTAACAAATCAGAGCCGGAAGAAATACTTGAGGTGATGAAGGAGCATTTTCCACATGCGCAAGTAGTTTTGACACTTGGAAAAGAAGGTGTTATATTTGCGGATCAAAATGAAATTTTATATCAGAGTGTTTTTAAAGTAAACGCTGTAGATACAACCGCAGCAGGAGATACATTTACCGGATACTTTCTGGCCGGACTACTGGACAAAATGGAAATTTCGGAAATTTTAAGGATGAGTGCGAAGGCATCAGCCATTGCAGTGACAAAACACGGTGCTGCTTCCTCGATACCTAACAAAAATGAAGTTATTCAGACGGAGTATTATTCAAAAGACTGGTGAAGATAGAGGTATCTATAAGTGAAAATAAAGGAAAAAGTGAAACGTTATCTCCTATTTTTGCTCGGACTGTTCATCAGCTCCTTTGGGGTCAGCTTTATTACCAAGGCGAGCCTTGGCACATCACCAATATCCAGCGTTCCATATGTTCTGAGTCTGAATTTTTCGCCAAGTATGGGACAGTTCACGGTCATTATGAACATGATTTTGATCCTGTTTCAAATCATTTTGCTTGGGAAAAAATTCAGGAAAGAAAGTCTGCTGCAGATACCAGTGTCTTTTCTATTTGGATATTTTATTGATTTTACAATGGCAGCATTGTCAGGAATGAATCCTCAATCCTATCCGGTCAAACTTGCAGCACTTTTAATTGGCTGTGCGATTCTGGCGTTTGGAATTGCACTTGAGATCATTGCAGATGTGATCATGCTTTCTGGAGAGTCATTTATTAAGGCGATCAATATTAGATTCAGAACAGATTTTGGAATAACAAAGGTCATTTTTGATGTATGTATGTCACTCCTGGCCGGTGCGCTCTCCCTGCTTATGTTTCATGAACTGGTTGGGGTTCGAGAAGGAACAATCATTGCTTCTCTTTTGGTAGGACTTATGGCAAGATTTTTTGCCAAAAAAATAACACCAGCATTATTGTGGTATCTGCCAGTAGAAATCGGAACTATTCGAGTTGATGGTTTACAGGCGAAAGATATAAATGCAGCTGGAATGGTTTTGACCATCGGAAGAGAATATGGCAGTGGTGGAAAAGAAGTCGGAAAATGGATTGCAAAACAGTTGAACTTCGATTTTTATGATGAAGAGCTGATCCACATGGTCGCAAAGCAAAGTGGCATTGAAGAAGGCTATGTGGAAAGCCATGAAGAATCCTTAAAAAGTGCCCTTTTGTATGATATTTATTCTCAGTATTTTGTGAACGCCAATAATGAACAGACTAAATATGATAAGATCTTTGAGGCCGAAAACCATGTTATGCGTCAACTGGCACAAAAAGGTTCCTGCGTAATAGTGGGAAGAAAGCATTACGAACACTTCTCAGATACGCAATGGGGAGTGGCAAAATACTACGATCTTTCAATACGAACAGATAAATTCAATACAGAAAAGATCGTAGAATTGATATTGCAGAGCCTGCCACTTAGTGTATAGTCCGTCTTTTTTTATAGAACATTACAAATATCAAAATTCCGGAAACTGCAGCGAGAAAGATGTAGGACTGGATCATTGGAACAAAATTGTAGGATTCACCGGTCCAGACTAAATAGAAATCCTGACTGATAAATGTGGTAGGAAATAGTTTTGCTATGGATTGAAATACTTTAGGTAGATCCTCAGTCTGAATACCCATCATTCCACCTAATATCATGATACAAAAATACATGAGCATGGTAATCAGATAGGTTGGACCAAACTTTTGAACGATATTTGAGATGCCGTGAGCCATTACAAATAGGATCCCTGCAAGAATATAGATGGATACGATATAAGCCGTGAGGCCCATTGCAGTCGGAATGGCAATATCGGTATAGAGGAAACCGATAACAAAATATAAGATAAATGCACCTGTCATGTATATAAGCTCTGCAAACAAGCGGTTCAGCATGGTATAGGTCTCGCTAAATCCAAAGAGCTCCATGCGAAGCGGTATCCCCTTTTCGATCTCCTGAGAGGCAGTGGCAGAATAGCCCATTAAGATAGTGGCCAGTGGGATGATGGAGCCGATTCCCAGAAAAATGGATGTTGTCGCAATCTGTAAATAGCTTGGATCGGGCAGTTCGGATGCTATAGATCTTGAGATCACCAGCATAAGAACGATTGGAAACCCTAGTCCAAATATATGGATAAAGGGATTTCCAGCAATATTACGCATTTCGTATTGAATCATCTTAATCGATACTTTATTTTTGATCATTGTCCGTTTCCCCCTTTAGATATTCTGCTTTTGCGTTTATAAATGTCATTTCTATATCACTGTTGCTCCGTTTGAAATTGATATTTTGAGATACCAGAATCCGGATGATCGATGCTTCTTCCTCTTCATTATCAGCTGAAAGAGCGATCAGATGTCCCGGTGCTGCCAGATGCCTGTAAGAATGTACAAGACTTTCGTTCTGCGGTGTGTTTTGAAGGGCAACAATGGATCGACCACAGAATTTGCGGAACAGTGCTTCTTTTTGGCCAAAGGCAACCACTTTCCCCTGATCTAGTATCAGGAGTTTATCGGCCATCTGCTCTAACTCTTCATAATAGTGAGATACAATACAGAGACTTGAATTTTTATTCTGATACCATTCAACCAATTTTTCCATCAGCTTCTGTCTTGTTTCAAAGTCAAGTCCGGAGGTGACTTCATCATAAAAAGTAAGTCTCGCATTCTGCATCATGACCAGAATGATCGTGAAACGCTGCTTTTGACCACCAGATAAGGATTTGTATTTTTTATTTAGACTAGGATCAAATTCAAAATAATTGATCAGCTCCTGTAACTCTTTGTTTTTCTTGACTGATGTCTGCAGGATCGCTTCCATGACATGCCGGCAAGACATACTTTCTGAATATTCGTTGAACTGCATATGAACAGCCATTTCCTGTGGATGTACCTGTGACTCTATGAAGCCTTGATAATGATTGATACCAAGCAGACTTTTGATCAGGGTGGATTTTCCGGCTCCATTAGAACCAATGATTCCAATGCGGTCACCCTCCTCAATGGTTAGGGGCTCGGTCAGATGAAGCGCATGGGTTTTTCCGTAATATACGTCTAGATTATTGATCTTTAGCAGCATAATTAACTCCTCCTTTTATAATGTCAGTATATCTCTGCTGGATGAATTTCGTATGAAGATAATGTGCAGGTTCGATATGGCTTTTATGAATTTGTTTCATCGTTATCTTTTAAACGTAATCGAGTCAGAACGCCATCCTCATTATTTTCAATGCTTATCTTTATATGAAGTATTCTGGAGTAGTTCGCTACAATATATAGACCAAGACCATGACTGCCTTCCTGAGAATTTTCGCCAATGAAGGGTTCGAAAACATGCTCTAAAAGCTCCTCTTCAATATGTGCCTGGGTATTAAGTATGGTGATTTCATCTTCTTGAAAAGTGACAAATATGGAAGCTCCTGCTTGGCTAGACCGTATTCCATTCTCGATGAGATTGTCCATCACAATCATAAAAAGAGTAGGATCTGTTTGGAAAAAAACATCCTCTTTGGCTGTGACAAAAAGGGTCTGCATTTTTTCCTGCATCGTATATTGATAGCGATTAGAAAGCTGATTCGCATAGAGACGAAGGTTTATCTGCTCAAAAGAGAGGGACTGGATATTCCTGCTCAGGTCGAGAATATCATCGATCATTTTTTTCATGGATAACAGCTGTTTTTTTACTTCCGGAAGATAGGCGGAGGTATCCTGATACTTTCCGACCCGTCCGATCATTCCATCTGTCAGAAGCAGAGAAGCTGCGATCGGTGTTTTTAATTGATGGGAGGATGCGCGTAAAAAGACCTCTTCTTGTCTGCTTTTTTCTTTTAGCTCTTCATTTTTCTCCCGTAGTACTCGGTAGCTTTGATCCAGTTCGATATATAATTCGTTCAGAGTTACCGCAAGTTCCGCAATCTCATCCTTGCCTTTTGTATTGATCGTTATGACAGTTCCCTTGCCGATTCCGTTGCTTCGAATCTGGGAAGTCGCACGTACAAGTCTTAGGATTGGCTCGACCATGCCTCTAGAGTAGAGATGGGAAACAACGAGTGCAAATAAGATAATAATGGAAATAAGCATTGGCAGAGAATCTACGACGATGGATGAAATCTCTGACATTTTTGGTGTCATGGCGGGAAGATCAGTTAAATAAAGATGATTCGATCGATAGGTCATAGCAATATAGTTGGTATAGTGATTTTCTGAATCACTGACACCGGCTTCAAAGATTACAGTATCCTCAGACACGAAATGAACTTCAGAGAAATCCTCAATGAAGTAATTGTCAAGGGATTCGTCAGAAATCTCTGTTTTAATATCAAACCTGAATTATTCATGATGATGCAGAAAAAAATATTCTGACCATCGATTTTCTTTAAAGCTAATTTTTGTGACCCAACAGCCGATTCCTTCCCCAAAAAGGGTAGAAAATCCCTGTATCATCAGAAGATTATCTTTTTTGAGATATCAAGGAACAGGTTCTTGTCATTCCAGTTTCGGAATCCGACTTATATTATTCAATGTCTCTATAAAAGCAGCCTTATAGGGGCAACTGCTACATAGCTTGAATG
>JBKECO010000030.1:0-11263 GCA_047974745.1 Lachnospiraceae bacterium | reverse complement strand
TTCTAAAAGTCTGATACCGTGATATCCACCAACAATTATCATCGTAGACTTGATTGAAATAAGTACTCAGGAGAAACTCCGGCACATCCAGCTTATAAACAATTCAGATAAAGGTAGCGGCAATACACTCCAGTTGAGTAGTCAAAGCTACAGGGAAAAATCAAAAGTCCACAGTATCTGAAAGTATTATAACCACGATATTAAAAAGAAAGGAAGTTATGGTGTTTTGCTTATGAAAACATCATACAAGTATTAATGAATAAAAATAAATTTAATAATTCCTGGATCGTATGCGAAAAAAAAGGACATATGGGTCTAAGCCAGGATATTAACAAAGTAAATGTCAACCTTCCATACGATGCTCAATTATCCTCAAAGAGAAATCCAGATGCTATAGGTACCTATATGACTGGCTACTATGATCATGGTAACTGGGAATACAAAAAAACATTCTTCATAGATAAATGCGATTGCGAGAAAAAAATCATCTTCCAGTTCGATGGGGTATATGAGAGATCACAGGTCTATATTAACGGAAATTATGCTGGTGGAAAAACGAATGGATATCAGCAATTTTTTGTAGACGCATCTACTTACCTGATACCAGATACAGAAAATGAAATCAAAGTGATTGTTCATCTTGCAAATGGTGCAAGATGGTATTCTGGAGCCGGAATATATCGTGATGTCTATATGCTGACTGCACCTCTAATATATATTTCACCAAATAGTGTACAGATCACTACAAAAGACACAGATTGCAGGGAAAGTACTGTAGAAATCAATGCCAGAATACAGAATGAATCTGGGATTCCATCAAAAAAATTAAGAGTACGAACTACAATCACTACCTCCAGCGGTGAGATGATAGCTACCGTGAACACACCATTCACAAGCATCCGAAATGAAGTTGGAAGTTATCACCAGACATTATCGATCAACGAACCAAAACTATGGTCTGCAGAGTCACCAACTCTATACCAATACTCCATTGAATTAATTGATTCAGAAAACATCATTGAATATGAAAATGGTCATTTTGGAATACGTTCGATTCAAGTTTCTCCAAAAGCAGGATTTTGCGTAAACAACCAGACCGTAAAACTAAGAGGAGCTTGTGTCCATCATGATAATGGTTCTGCCGGCTCTGTCTCAACAGACTTCATCGAACTTCGACGAATTAGAAAATTAAAAGAAGCCGGTTTCAATGCGATTCGCACTGCTCACAATCCTGCCAGTCCTGCACTTCTACGGGCTTGTGACCAGCTAGGAATGTATGTGATGGAAGAAGCTTTTGATGTTTGGAATCAAACAAAGATGCCACTCGATTATTCTTTGGATTTCCAAAATCATTGGGAAGATGAATTGGAAAGCATGATACAAAAATCCTTCAATCATCCCTCCGTTATTATGTATTCAGTAGGTAATGAAATTCCAGAGACCGGATCCGATCATGGTGCTGTTCTTGAAAGAAAAATTGTACAAAAAGCAAGGCAACTAGATCCAACCCGCCCGATTATCAACTGTATTAACGGAATGGTGTCGGTCATGCCAATTATGGAAAAAATGTTTCAAAACTCCCAAGAAGCGATGCAGCAACAAAATAATTCAGATGAAGAATCTTCCGGTGGAATCAATAGCATGATGGGAAATCTTGGAGATACCATGAAACAGGTCATGTTATTGCCAGTCGTTGGAGATGCTACTGAAGAAAGCTATTCCTATGTTGATATTGCTGGCTACAACTACATGGATTCCAGATACCTTATGGATATCACGACATACCCGAATCGAATCATTTGCGGTACTGAGACGTTTCCTTCCGATATCGATAGAAACTGGAATCTTGTGATGAATAGCCCCCAAATTATTGGAGACTTTACATGGACTGGATGGGACTACATTGGTGAAGCCGGTATTGGACTTGTTCACTATGAACAATTTCCGTTCATGTTTGGTGTTAATGCTCCATATCCATGCTTAACTGCAATGAGTGGTGACATATCTATTACTGGCTTTCGAAGACCTGTTTCATACTACCGTGAAATCGTGTTCGGCGGGCGAAAAGATCCATATATTGCAGTCAAAAAAATATTTGACAATGGAAAACCTCCGATTTCTACACCTTGGTCTTGGAATGACTCAATTAGTAGTTGGTCATGGAATGGTTATGAAGGAAAGTTGTTATCCGTTGAAGTATACTCTGATTCAGACGAAATTGAGTTAGTACTAAACGGCGAATCCCTTGGCCGAAAGAAGATCACTCAAAACGATCGATTCAAAATTGAGTATGATATATCATATGTTCCCGGAACCCTATCAGCGATATCCTATACCGAAGGCATAGTCACTGGCTCCTATTCCCTATCATCAGCTGATTCTGACCTTGGCATCCATGTATCTTCAGAATATGACTCCGTCTCACCGGAAGAACATATATACCTGAATATATATATTAGTGATTCCAATGGTATCATAAATCATAATTGTACAGATATTGTCGAAATTGAAGTAACAGGTCCATGTCAGTTCATCAGTCATTCTACGGATGATCCAATGTCATTTGAAGATCCGTGTAATACAAAAAGAAGCCTGTTTGACGGAAAGTCCCAAATTGTTCTTAAGCCGGAAGAACCTGGTGTCATTAATTTAACTATAAAATCATCAAAATTTGGCACTGCCACGAAACAAGTATTGGTCAGATAGCATAAGGAGAAAAAAAATGAGTTTAAAACTTAGAATAATTAAATTTATGATGAAACGTCAGGAAAGTGCATTCAATGAAACGATTGATATCGACAAACTAAGAGCTTCCGGAAAGTCCTCTGCTGCGATGCCAGCAGAAAAAAATGTGACAATAAAAGAAATGAAACTAGGTGGTGTGCCTTGCGAATTCGTTGAACCTCCTGAACCAAGAAATGATGTAGTTATTCTATATGTGCACGGTGGTGGATTTATTTCTGGAAGCTGCACCTATTTTAGATCTTTCACATCCTATTTCGCAAAAGAGAGTAAAATAAAAATTTACGGAATCGATTATCGTCTTGCACCTGAGCACCCATTTCCCGCAGCAACCGATGATTGTTTTAATGCATATAAAAGTCTACTGGAAATCGAAAAAGGGAAATCCATAATCTTACTTGGAGAAAGCGCTGGTGCAAATCTTATTTTAACAATTTATCTTCAGGCAAAGCAAAATAACCTACCCTTACCTTTAGGAATTATTGCTTACTCACCTCTTACTGATGCAACTGGAAAAATTGACTACTCCACAAATGCGAAAACAGATTTTGTACTTGGAAAGCTTACTGCAAAAACAATTACTGATCTGTATGCACCTGGAGCTGATACTTCTTTACCTCTAATTTCACCATATTATGGCGATTTCAAAGGTTGTCCACCCATACGATTAGTCTGGGATTCAGGTGAAATACTCTGCCCTGATAACAAACGATTTGCGAGCAAATTATCAAATGAAAAAGTACAAATTGAAACGAAGGAGTGGGATCATACTTTTCATACCTTTGAAATTTTGGCAAAAATGATGCCAGAAAGCAAAAAAGAAATCAACTATTCGATTCAATTTATCAACACCTTAACTACAAGAACATAAAACTATATTTGACACTTTATAAGAGAGGTATTGGGATGCAAAAAAGTATTGGGATGCAAAAAAACTCTACTTTACAAAAAATGAATATGGAATTAAAAAGTTCAAAAAAGGAAAAACTATTTTTTAGTTTCGGACAAGTTGCTGTAAATATCGTCTGGCTTCTGCCTGGGTCATTTCTTACCATGTACTACACTGATAGTGTAGGGATCAGTGCTACTTTTCTTGGAACAATGATGTTACTTGCCAGATTATTCGATGGATTCAGTGATGTCCTATTCGGAACGATCCTTGATAAGACTCGTACAAAATGGGGCAAAGCAAGACCGTGGATTCTTTTTATGGCTTTACCTGTTGTCCTTTCCTTAATTGCATTATTTACAGTTCCTACCGGCATAGGGGATCAAGCAACAAAGATTTATGTATTCACTACATATTTCATTATGACTGTCGTTACCTATACGGTTATTAATATCGCCGTGAATGCCTTACTTCCAAGATTTTCTCTTACCTCACAGGACAGGGCAATTACAACAGTAATCAGCACAATTTTCGCACTGATAACAATTCTTACGTTAAACATGATCATTCCATCTATCATCGAAAAAAATGGAGGTTTCAGTTCACCACATGCCTGGTTTATCGTTGTAATAGCTGTGGGTATGGTTGCATTAGTAGGTCTATTGATAGCTTTTTTTGGAATTAAAGAGCGAATTCCATTGGAACAAAAACCTGAACAAGGAGAAAAATCTCAGACTTTTAGCAGCATAAAAATGATGCTTTCAAATCGCTATTTTATTTTATCGCTTGCACTTTTTTTAGCAAATAATATACTTACTGGTACCCAATCCATTAATTTGTACTATGCCCGCGACGTATTTGGAGATGCAAATCTATTCGGAATCATGTCCTTGATCGGTATTGCTCCCATGATATTATTTATGCCTTTTGTACCACTTTTCTTTAAAAAGTTCGGGAAAAGAAATACGATTTGTGCCGGAATGATTATTTCTGCGTTTGCCTTACTTCTTATGCTGCTAAATCCTACAAATACGACATGGTTCTTCATTTTTTCATTATTGCGAGGTATCGGATCGGCTCCAATGACCGCCGCAGTTGGTACACTGGCTGGTGATGTTGTAGACTACAACCATTGGAAAACAGGAGTTCGTAAGGAAGGAATTGCAGTTAGTATGCAAAGTATTGGTGCAAAATTGGGAACAGGAATTGGTTCTGCCCTGCTAGGATGGATTCTCGGATGGAGTGGCTACAATAGCTTGTTAGCTGTGCAATCGGAAGCTACCATTCGTGCCATGATCATAATCTGTATAGTCATTCCTTTTATCGTATCCATACTTGTGTTTACATTAATGCTTTTCTGGAACATTGAAAAACACCAAGAAGAAATTACCGAATTCATTATCAGTCAAGAGATTCATGAACAGTCATAATCTAAGATAGGAGTGGCACCCCATGAAAAAAGAAAAAACACCACTTTATAATTATCATCCCGAACTAAAAGCACCACCCTCATCTCCTGCAGTGGACTTTAATAGTAAATTTGTTCAATTTATGATGTCATTTGGTTTTCGGCAGGCATCGAAAGAAGTTGCTAACTATAAAATCCACAAGGGGCTCAAACTCAGTTCAATTACTATCCCTTGTAAGGATGATACTGAAATAATTTGTTATACCATCGAAAAAGACACAACTACACAAAACAAACCAACCATCCTATACTTTCACGGTGGGGGATTTGTAAGTCCGATTCAAACTGTCTTTTTCAACAACGCAGCATTCTATGCTGAGCATCTGGATTGCAAAATATTTATACCAGAATATAGAGTTCTTCCAAGGCATCCTTTTCCAACACCCTTACAAGACTGCTATGATACGTTAAAATACCTCATAAGCAACAAATCATCATTAAATATCAACTTAGACAAGCTGATCTTATATGGGGATAGTGCAGGCGGCTGTTTAGCTGCTTCTCTATCACATATAATAAGAGATCAGAATTTGATAAAACTATCAGGTCAAATGTTGATTTATCCCGTAGTTGATAATAGTTTCACTTTTGAATCAATGAATACAATCAAATATGCTGCCTGGCCATCTGACTCGAATAAAAGTATTTGGAGTTTGTATCTAAAAAATGGTAAAAACCCACTGAGTAAATATGCTGTCCCTTACAAATGTGATAATTTCTCAGGACTTCCAAAAGCATATGTAGAGCCACATGAAATCGATTGCTTGCGTGATGAAGCAATCGCTTACTCCCAAAAATTGAAAGAAGCTGGAGTCGACACAGACTTAAACATCATTAAAGGATCTTATCACGGAGCAGATGCAGATCATAGTAGTCCATATATACAAGAACTTTTGAAACATAGAGTCACTATTATGCAGAACATGTTTCAAAACTCATAACAGAACAAATAATCCAAGAAATTCCCTAACCAGCTCAGAAAATTTTCAAGAGAAAAGTCTCATCCCTTATTCTATGATTTTATAAGCGATGAGACTTTTTATTGACTCGACAATAATCATACGATTATCTAGGTTCGAGTTCCATCCTAGTAGTTCCTTTGCTTTACTATTATCAATATTACGATTGATACCCATCATATAGACAAATTCTTCTTGAATTATACGTGCCATTTCAGACATGGATATCTGTCCATCAGCAGTTGCAATAAACCGTTCCCCACTCGCTTTTGGTTTCATCATTGCCCGGATATGTAAATCTGCAACATCACGAACATCTACAATATTTAATGGTAAATCCGGATATGGCTTCCCAGACAATATCATATCAAATAAAACAAAGCTTCCAGAAATGTGATTACTAAGTGCAGGTTCAAGGATTGCTACTGGATTAATGGTGGTAAACTCTAGCCGATTGTCTTCACTCCGAACAAATTCCCAGGCGGCCTGTTCTGCCATCAGCTTGGACTTTTCATAAATCGATATCCCCTTATCCATTGGATCTGTCCAGTCCTTTTCTGACGTTATCCCAGATCCTTTTCTTTTACTAAATCCCACTGCTCCAAAATTCGATGTCATGACGACACGCTTTATACCTGCACTATTTGCCGCCTTTAAAATACGAAGTATACCTTCTGTTGCGGGTCGTATTGCTTCGTTTTCATCCATATTGAGTTTTCATAAATACCGGTGATGCCACACTTAACACATATTTACATCCCTGCAGTGCTTCTACCCAATTAGAATCACTCAATAGGTCTGCTTCTACAAATTCCAAATGATCGAAATTGTCTATCCCATGCTTAGTTAGTACGGAGATGATCTGTTCCTTGCTTTTCAACTTTCGAACTGATGTTTTTACTGCATATCCTTTTTGTAATAATTGCAAAATAATATGCAATCCCAAAAAACCATTTCCGCCAGTGACAAATACTTTCTGATTCATTGCAACTCTCCTATTCACTTTTAAATCAAATGATTCTCCATTTTCTTGTGTTACACTTGTAACTCATTCGAACAAATAGTATACTTCAAAAATGATATTGTCAATCACATAGAACCCATCTGTTACATAAGCGAGGAAATTGTAATGCATAACACATACACCGAGACACAAAAATTTATAACCAAAGAAAGTATTATCACAGCACTCTTAAAACTATTGGAAACACACTCCTTTCAAGAAATCAGCATCACGGAGATTACAAAGCTTGCTGGGGTTTCCAGGATGGCATTTTATCGTAATTATGAAACAAAAGAAGATATCATTTCTTTCTATCTAGATGATATGTCCATAGAGTTCTTCAATAAATTTAAGCATGTTGCTTCTCCGTCAAAACAAGTAGTTCTATTTGAATTTTTTAGTTTCTTTTATCAAAAAAAGGACTTTCTTAATATTCTGATCAAGGCAGATATTCTATACCTTTTTGAATACAAATTAAGCGCCTCTTTATTCCATTTTTTTCGCAACATAGAAAGCAAAAGTAAGCCAGAATATAAGTCTTATCTGGCTCGGTTTGACTCCGGCGGCCTTCATCAGGTATTGATGGAGTGGATAAAAAACGATACTCCAGAATCCCCTGAAACTATGGCCAGTTTGATCTGCCAATTCACTTGCTAACCAGTTCTGATTGGATATAGCATTTTAGGTCTTCGAAAGCTATTATTCTTGATTTTTGCTTTATCAAATTGTAGGTTTTACAGTCTGAATGTTATGCGCCCGATATAGAGCATTCCAAACACAATAAATGAAATCGTGCAATACAGCACGACCGTTGTGGTAAGTCCACCTACTATTAGCACCACCTTATTCATGTGCTTGCCAGACAGTTTTTTGAGAAAGAAAAATCCGACAATCCCCAAGACCCCGCCAAGTGTGTTCAGAATCAAGTCTGTTGTATCGCTGCTTCCAATTGCCATTGTATACTGCAAAATCTCAAATACTAGGCTTACAGCAAAAACTGTAAGAATTCGTTTCATCACACCGTGTTTTTTTGCAATCGACGCAATGTAAAATCCCAAGGGTACAAAAAGCACAACATTAAAAAGTTTTTCATAACCTGCACTTCCGCTAAATGGGATCAAATTAATGATGCGCTCCATTCCACCGACAAATGGCACACGGCACTTCCACAATATCGCCCAAATAAGAAAGATCAAATAGAGAGCAAACATTACTATATTAGCCACATGTTGTTTTGCCGTTCTTTTATTATCACTTACCATGGCAAAGCACGTCTCCGTTTCCAGCAATAATTTTGTGTGATTCAACAACCACATATCCTCTTTTCAGATAGGTACTTTTTGTGGGTAAAGAGGAATCTAAATATATTTCCATATACTCCTCTGCAATCATATTTTCTACAAAATTAAGTAGTTGTCTACCAAATCCTTTATGTTGATCGTTAGGCACCACAAATAATCTGCATATTTCATTCTCTTTAATTGTTACTGTTCCGATTGCTCCTTCTCTATCCAATATTAGATAAACAATTCCCGCAAGTATGTCTTTCATAATATTTTCATAGCTGTGATGCGCGAGGAAGATATCAACCACACCTCTAGCATAATAATAAGGTTAAATTTCTGAAATTGTTTTATGTGTAATTCGTTTTATCGTATCATATTTGTCAGATTGCGCCTTTATTATTTGCATACCTTTCCTCCGTCAAATACATATTTTCATTACAGCTTGTTAAAACTCTCTCCAACCTACTCTTTACATTTTCTTTTTACCTGTGAAATATAAAGAGTAGATACCTTCAATCCATGCTCCTTCAACTCATAATTCTTTATCACCACATAAGTAGTTTTTGTCTCCACACTAGTTGCATCCAACTCATCCAAATCCAGATCATCTTCAATCCTATCACTCGGTTATTGTTGGGACAATAGAATAACCGTCTCAACGGTACTTTCATTGTCCCAATCAAGTTCCCTAGTCTCTGCTCCGTTGAAAAATACAGGAAATTTAAACTTGATACGCTTTAAGAATCTGCCCTCTTCCTGCTCTTTCTCATATAGATGTACTTCTTCAACAAAGCTTTTTACAAATTCCTTTTTCTCTCCATCGGTCATCTTATCATAAAGTTTATCAAAATACAAAAGGAATTGATATACGTTGTCGCCAGAAATTTTCTGTTGCTTGATGTTGAATAAACGATTTTCAACTTCCTCAATAGACAGTTCTAAAGCATCCATTTCATCGTAAAGTCCATCCATGCGTTCCTGCATATCCTGATACTTTTTATCATAATGTTTATCCGATACCGATAAATGATCCATCTGTGAAGCAAGTTTATTTTTTGCACCTTGCAACTGTTTCAGCTGTTCCATCAAATTTGTATGCTCTTTCTCCAAATCTTTTGTATCCAGACTATTGCCAATTTTCGTCCTGATTTCATTCTCAAACTTTGGATTATTTACCAGCTTTCCAATAATCTCAGCTACCGCATCATTTACCTTATCTTCATTCCACTGCTTTTTGTAAGTGCAGTGATGACCATCAATGAATGTTCTATGTTTACAGGCATAATAAAAATAGTCCTTATATAAGGTTCCATCTTTACGTTTCTTACGATTGACATTTCCATACATACCACTTCCACAAATCGGACATTTTACAATCCCAGATAAAATATGCTCATGTTCAAGACTATGCACCTTCTCATTCCCTACTCCAGTTTCCTGACGTTTTTTCTGTGCCAGATTCCAGTCTTCCTCTGAAATAATTTCATCATGGATTCCCTCACTGATTAGATAAGAATCCTGCTTTACCACATGATATTCATTGCGGGTTCCCGCAATTTTCTCATTCTTTCGTCTGCCAAAAGCAAGCTTGCCACAATAGATTGGATTGTCCAATACTCCTTTGATGAAAGAAGAAGAAAAAGACTCCATGGTGTTGTTTTGTCTAATTTTTTTACGGTAGCCATTTTGATTAAGGAATACAGCGATTGCTCCAATCCCCATGGTTGTATTAACAAATTTATCAAAGATCAGACGGATAATAGGAGCTTCATCTTCTGCTATCTGTAATTCCCCATCTACCAGTTTATAACCGTATGGAGCAAATCCACCGTTCCATTTACCTTCTCTTGCTTTCTGTCTGCGTCCTTCCATTGTCTGAACAAGGATATTTTCTCGTTCAATTTCAGCTACCGCTGACAATACTGAAATCATTAATTTTCCTGCATCTTTTGAGCTATCTATGCCGTCTTCCACACATATCAGATTCACACCAAAATCCTGCATTCTCTGCAAGGAGCTTAAAACATCAGCCGCATTTCTTCCAAAACGAGATAGCTTAAAGACAAGAACAAAGTCTACCTTATCCTTACCACTTTCAATATCACAAAGCATCTGCTGAAACTCAGGTCTTCCTTCTACACTTTTGCCAGACTTACCTTCATCAGAATATTCACCAGCAATCAACATATCCTGATAATCTGCATATTTTTTCAATTTATCCTTTTGAGCATCCAGACTGTATCCTTCTACCTGCATGGATGTGGATACTCTGGTATAGATGTAGCATTTAAGTTGTTTCTTCATCAGCATACCTCCTTCATTTTCTTATTCGTGAATTTCACATAAGGCATTTAACATTTCTTCAAAGGGAACAATGTAGTCTTTTCCTATTTTTCTTAGAAGACGATTTTGTTCGTATGCCTCATATGCCTGAATTGTCTCGCCCTCTCTCCATGCATATTCCCAACGATAACCCATATCTAAAATCATACGAGTGATATTTCCTGTTATTTGTCTATCAGCTTTTTCTGCAAAAACAAAACTATCTACACTACTCATATAAGTGGTTATTTCTTCGCTATTAACGTTACCTACCTCAAAAGTGTATGGAAGTGCTTCCATCACAAGTTCTGCAAACTTATCCTTATTTCTTGGTAGTTTATTTCTAAACAGCAAGCAATACATGGTTTTGTCATTCATAAGAACTATGGTATTACGACCATCCACCTTTGCAATATGTCCATGCCACGCATAAAATGGATTGTCCTCTTTTGTTAACTGCTCTGGTGAAGCAAAATCTGTCTTACTTAGTTTTAGTGCTGTCTGTAATGCCTTTGAGCAATATATAATCATGAAATGTTAATCCTCCTCTATCCATGGAATTGAATAATATTCATCTGCTATAAAATCTTCCAT
>JBKECO010000027.1:0-87870 GCA_047974745.1 Lachnospiraceae bacterium | reverse complement strand
GTTCCCGACGATGAAAAGCCTGGATAAATAAATCCAGTAAAATCAGTACTTCCAAGGTTTTTGATATAAGGTTGACCAAGTTTTGACCAAGAAAAAATATTGTCATTTACACGGGTCAACGCTTAGATAAAGAATGGTTTGGAGTTCAATTTAATAGAAAAAAGCACTATTAGAGGACATTTTCTAAAGAAATTTAGAAGATGTCCTTTTTTGCGTTATGGAAATTAGTCAAAGAAAATTAAAAAATTGGTCAGATAATAATGACCCAAAACAGAAGGAGAATTGTATGGATAATAAGATTAATAAAAATACTCCAGTGAAGATTGAGAAGAAAAAATTAAACCCTGATAAGTTTGTTAGGTATTCTGAGGGAGCACAAATGTACCATATGAGTGTATCGAAATTTATGCAACTCACTAAAGATGCAAAAGCTTGTTATAAATTGAATCAAATGGTCTTAGTTAGTCTGGAGTTATTGGATCAATACATTGAAACATTCAGAATACTAGATGATGACTTTTACAAGTAAGAGGTGACGATGTGTTCAGTTAAAAGCTTGTAACTACGCGGCTTTATCCGCTGCAGAATGAATTATCATGAATAATTCAGGCTAATGAATATATTTCTCAACTGTATGCCAAAGCACATAAGATCTTTTAGAAAAATCTTCTCTGTGATTGTATCTATATGGTACAATAGCATAGAACTCCTTAAGAGCTTCCTGTATACTTTAAAGAGTAAAGGGAATTGACCAAAAAGAATACCTCAAGTAAATTTAGATTATTACTGACCTGGACAGTTGGTAAAAAATCTAAAACACGAGAGGTATTCAAAATGAATTTTAAAGTAAGCAAAACAAAAAGGCAAGTAAGTGTAGAAAATTCAGTTACTAATCTTCTGTCAAAAGAAGAAATCAATAAGAGAATAGAACTTATTGAGAAAGATCTCAAATCTTCAACCTGGAGAGAATTAGAAACCAGAGGAAAATTCACGAAGAATGATAAGCTTTCTTTTATCTCAGATGACATGCTTATCGTTGGATGCGATATAGGCAGTGAAACACATTACATCAGAGCAATTGATGTCAGAGGAAGAGAACTGAGCAAAGGAGCTTTCGAATTCAGCAATACTGTAGAAGGATTTATAAATGCCAAGGCATGGATGCTGGATTTAGCAGCAAAGAACGAGAAGAATCAGATCGTGTTAGGTTTAGAGCCGACAGGACATTACTGGTTTGCGCAGGCTTCATGGATGATTTCAAACGGAATCAGCGTTGTTCAGGTAAATCCATATGCTGTCAAACAGAGCAAAGAAATCGAAGATAACAGCCAGTTGAAAGATGACAGAAAAGATCCAAAACTGATTGCGAATCTTGTAAAAGATGGTAACTATGGAATGCCATATCTGCCAGAAGATATCTATGCTGATATGAGAAGACTTTCCATGTTCAGGGATCAGCTTACAGAAGATCGCATCAGAAATATAAACCGTCTTCACAGAGAATTAAAGATCTATTTTCCAGAATATATGGATGCATTTGGAAAGATAGATGGAGCATTCGCATTGGAAGTAATGAAGGTGACAGCGATTCCAACAGATATCATAACACTTGGAACAGAAGGCTTAAGAAATATCTGGCATACTGCAAAACTAAGAGGACGCGGTTACAGCAGGGCCAATGCTATCGTAAGCTATGCAAAAACAAGTGTAGGATTAACGGATGGAACAGATGCTGGAAGAGAAGCAGTGAAGTGGTTTGCAGAGCAGATCATAAAACTGAATGAACAGCTTGCAGTGATTGAAAATGAGCTGCATAAGAAATGCAAGGAAATACCATATGCAGAGAACATACTGGAAATCAATGGTGTGGGAGAGAACATCCTGGCAGGAATTCTCTCAGAGATGGGGGATATCAGCAGATTTGACGATGTGAAAGAAATTCAGAAATTAAGTGGAATGGGACTTGTAGCATGCAGTTCGGGCAAGCATAAAGGACAGACAAAAATCAGTCACAGAGGACGCAAAAGACTGAGATACTGGCTGTTTCAGGCTGCAAAGTCAGCGGTTGTGCATGCAGATGAATTCAAACAGCTGCATGAGTATTACACGACACGTGCTAATAATCCACTGAAAAAGATGCAGTCGCTGATTGTCATAGCATGCAAGATACTAAGGGTGATTTATACGATTCTAAAGACAGGGACGACATATGATCCGAAAAAACTGTTGAAGGATATCAAGCATCCGGTAAATGTAACATCAAAGGTAGCTGCATAGACAATCAATATAAGCAATACATTCCAGAGCTCTGCCGAGGCTTTGATGATAGGTATCGGAGGCTGGGCAGGGTTCTGGAGAAGAAACCCATAAACGATGGAGTCTGAAACGGACAGCATCATCAAAAAGACCAACTGAAAAATATGGTGGTATCGCGTCTGCTGAGTAAATCAGTACCATTGTAGATGAAAGCAGGTCGGTAACAATCAAATAAAAACAAGAGCTGTAGCTGGCATCGGTTTTTTCCGCGGGGCATGACCCCGTTTAAGAGCTTGGCTGGCACTCAGTGTATGGTAGATGGTACGAAGGAAGTTGGGACACGATCCCCATAGACACGGAAGGTTCATCATCATAGTTGATCAGAGGGGACATAGCCTTTATAAAGCAAACAAAAGGGATGCTTTAAAAACTATACCCATTTATCAACTATTCGGTACATGATACTACGACATCCATCACTCTCGGCTCTGTTTTAGAGGTAAATAAAAATCGTCAAAGCCAGTAAAATCAATAGATTTAGGCTTGACAGAATAGGAAGGACAATAAGCGCACGAGGAGGTTTGAATATGAAATTTACAATAAAGGAAACAAATAGAAAAGATATATGAAAGAATGTGGGCAATAAATCCTAAAATCAGTGAAGCGAACATTGAAAACACACCATTTCGAGACGGTATTTCCGAAAATTCCTATGTTTTTAAAACTGAGGGAAAAACAAAATGTGAATGGCTGAAAGATTTTTTTGGAATTGAAGATCACAATTTATTTGATGAAAAATTCAAACAAGCTTGCAATGGATCCGGTCAAGAAGAAACAAGGATAACAACACTTCATTCATCTTCTTTATGTGCGCAATTATTTTTTTATAAAGTAACTGAAACGTCACCGATATATATTGTATTAGATGATGAGAAAATAAAATTCACGGAATCAATTTTTGAGTATCAAAATAAGGTAACTAACAAAGGAAATCCATCAAATATTGATATTACATTACTTGGTACTGGAAATGGACAAAATGTGATCCTTTTCCTAGAATCAAAATTTTCGGAATATATTATAGGTGCAGGTAAAACATTAAAGGTAAAAAGTGAATATTTAAAAAATGAGTATAGTTCATTTATTTATAATGATAATATCTTTGAAAATATGGGGCTTCTGCTAGATACCAGAGATAAAGAACAAGAATTCAAGATCCTGTCAGATAGCAAAACGTATTTAGAAGGATTGAAACAAATGATTTCTCATTATGTGGGGGTAATAAGATTTATAAAAGGAACGCTAAACAAGGAGGCGGACGAGTTATCAAATAGCAACAATCAAAAAAAGCAACTTATACAGGAACATGTGAGACAATATATGAATGAATCAACTAAAGTGTATTTAGGTACGATTCTTTTTGATGATAAGATAGGCAATATAATACTGGATCATAATCATAATGAGAGTTATTTGGAAAATTATGGGAATTTGTATAGAAAGTTAGCAGAAACTTTAAATGTACAATTGAAAAATGATGGAGTTTTAAATATGAAAGTATTACAAAATATATTGACCTATAAGAATCTTTTTACGGATTCAAAAAATGAACCATTATATAGTAAGGAAATATGTGATTTTTACTTCTGATAATGTCAATACAAATTTAAGAAATATTGCGTTGCAGTATGACTAAAAAAATAATCGGACAGCTTGAGTACGAGATTCAGTAAAAAAGAGAATTCAAATAAGATCCCAACTTTTATTCCAGTGGACAAAAGTGGTCGCTCACATGATAATTGTGGTAAAATATAACCATGTAGTCAGATTATATGAGAGAAAAATTCTTGGAAGGACTTGTTATGCTTGAATATCTAAAGTTTTCAATTGGTGGATATTGCTTCTTATATAGAAAAGTAAATATCGAAGTAAAAGATGGAAAAGTCATAGCTTGTAGTGGAACTCAAGCCTTGGATGAGGAACCAAGTATTACTACACGTTTTACCAAGAAAAAGAGTGATAAGTTCTTGGACAGACTTGATAAGCAGAAGATAAATGGATGGAAAGCGCATTATGAACCGGAGCTATGTTCAATCATGGATGGTACGCATTGGGATTTGGAATATAAGGTAATGAGTAAACGTTGCCGACACATTTCAGGAGATAATGCGTATCCAGAAAATTGGAATGCATTTATTCGCTTGTTGGATGAATATTTACCAGATGCATGTCTAATTGATGGCGACCAGATTGATTATTTTAATGTGAAATTTCATTATGAAGGTGTAATAGAAACACCATATGCCAGAAAAATAAGTCATAAGTTTGAAATGAATGAAGAACTTGAAGTGAATTCATATGAGCAGACTGTAAGCTACATGAAAGAAAGTGATGCAGATAAAAAGAGTAAGCAGGAATGTTATTTTCCATCGTATGATGAAGAGATATTTGCGATGTTGAATAAGTATGTAGAAATGCTTGATGCCATACAGGATATAGAACTAAACAATGATGTACCATTTATTTGCATTGAATATAAAAAGCACTCATCCGACAAGAGAACAGCAACAATTCCTTACTGTAGATGGACTATCCCAGCTACATGGGATGATTTCTTACAGGAAATAAAACGTGCATTAAAGAATGAAATTATTCCCGGAGAGCTATTTAATCAGAACTGGTATGCCTATGGGAAAAAGATAGATGAAGCCATTTATCTATCAGTGGAATTCCAAGTGGGAGCCAGGACATATTATTACAAAACAGAAGATGATACCTTAAAACCAGGGGATATGGTATGGGTTCCAGTGGGAAATGATGAAGAGAAAAAGAAAGCTAAGATTAAAAAAGTGGAATATTATCTTCGTGACAATACACCTTTTCCAGAAGATAAAACACGAGCTGTCATTTGCAGAGCTACAGAGGAAGATATTATTATGCAGGATGACTATAAAACAGATGTAAGTGATAATGACTGGATTAATGATTTTCAGATTCCGTCTACCGAAGATAACTATTCTGATGAGTTCTATGATGATAATGATGAATATGTCGAATTAAGTGTAAGAAAAGGTGTAGATTTAATTATCGTGAAGGATCAGGAAGAAAATCCGAAGGAATATATCTTTACGATAGAAACGGAATCACTTGAAGAAGTGGAATGTAATCAAAAGGAATTTGAAGCATTATGTGATCTGTTTTCCATATCAAAGGATAATTACATAGTTGACCTGAAACACTTCTTCGAATATGAATCCGTATATCTATTTATAAATGGATATCAGATTGTACGAGAATTAGAAGGTTATTATTACGTGTACGGATATGATGCCCAACAGAAAAGTGCAGATGCACTATTCCGTTACAAAGATGCTAAGTTTGAACGGTATTATCCGCGAGAGGGATTATGGAGAGAAGCACCAGAGGAACGTCTGATTTTGAAGGAACGAAAAGCAAGGTATACGCACCTGAAGGAAACAGAGGCAATGGCACTGATGCTGCTAGTATAATGAATATCACTTTAGTTCCACCTCGCAAAGCAATAAGAAATTTATGAGATATTAAATATACCGGTTCTGGCCTCTTCATGAGAGGCCGAGAATCCAGAATTAATACCACCAGCAAATTTATTATCGACTGCATGGATTATAGTGAGTGGAATACAGGCATCCGAAGCGTGTGTACCATTGCGGCCGCTCAAAGGGTTACTGTAAAAATCGGAACAGCGATCAGAGCAGGGGCAATTTACTTGTTATATTTGCTAATGATCGCACACATTTCATCCCATTTATGTTCCATATCTGAAACTAACTTAAATTGCGTTCTACAGCGATCTAGATTATGATTTTCTCTATGAACTTTAAAGTATTGATCTCCATTTAAATAATCGGTCAAAAAGCGCATTCCACATTCGAAGGTCATCACAATTGCTCCCATTGGCATCAGTTCAATTTCACGACGTGTCAGCTTTCCCTCGCACCCTTTCATATATCCCTTTACATAAAGTTCAAATAGTTCTAAATCACACCAAACTTTATCTAAATCAACTTCATCTTCTGCAGCACTACTTGCACCAAATCTGATAGAATCGCCAAAATCAAACATCGCAAGACCAGGCATTACGGTATCCAGATCGATGACACAAATTCCTTTTCTGGATTTATCATCAATCATAATATTATTCAGCTTTGTATCGTTATGGGTAACACGAAGTGGAATTTCTTTCTTTTTTAATAACTCAGGAAACAACAGGGTCATTTGCTTTCGCTGCATGGCGAATTCTGTTTCCTTTTCCACATGCAATACCCGCTTCATTTTGTCCTCTTTGATCGCTTCTAGTAATTGATCAAATCTCCATATTGTATCATGGAATCCAATAATGGTTTCATGTAATGACTCTGCATTATAATCTGCCAGTAAATTTTGAAATCTGCCAAATGCAACAGCTGCTTCGTAAAAATCATTTACTCTTTCTACTTTATCAAAACTTGTAGCTCCTGTGATAAATTTGTATGCTCGCCAATATCCTCCCTTTGAATCAACATAAAAATTTTTACCATCGATTGTAGGAATGACATTTAACGTTTCTCGTTCCGGATCACCACCCTGGTCTATTATTTTTTTTCTTAAATGCGTGGTCACCCCCACAATATTCTCCATTAATTTTTCTGGATATCTAAAAATATCACTATTCATTTTCTGTAAGATTACTCGTATACTACCCATTTGGAATACTTCAAATTCTAAGAGATAGGTATCGTTAATATGTCCACTTCCATAAACTTCTTTTTTCAATAAGATTCCACCCAAGCGTAAATGGGAAATGACTTCATCAATTAAGGATAATTCACTCATTGCTCAGACTCCTCCCAAAGATGGATCGGGTATGCTCCATCTGACTTAAGCTGCTTTATCGCATCAGCAACCATTTTTTTATCTTCTTTATAGGTCACTCCATACCACTGATCTCTTGAAGGCAAAACTGTAACACGTTGTCCTTCCTCTTTTACTAATTTATTGATAATATCCGGCAAAAAAAATTCGGCTTTTAACGGATCACTCATCATATTCAGATCCAGAAAATCACAAAAATATTGTTCTGCTTTTTCAAAAACAGATTCTGTGAATCCCCACATATTCATGGACACTGTGTCTTTCTCATGTAACATCACATAGGATGCGCCTTCATCGATAGAATAGACAATGGATCCATTCTGCTTTTCAATGCGTGTTCTTTCACATATTTCTTCTAATATCATATCCTCGCTTACTCTGCAAATACCTCTTGCGACATGTCCATGCTCCGTTACAGTGTTCCCCAGTTCATATCCTACCATAGCAAATTCATTCTGCTTTCTATTCTGACTGTTTGCTAAAAACAAAAACAGTTCGGAAAATGCCTCTTTACCATAATAATCATCTGCATTAATAACTGCAAATGAACTTTTGATTTCATTTCTGCAACATAAAATTGCCTGTCCGGTCCCCCATGGCTTTGTTCTTCCCATTGGAACGAGATACCCCTTCGGCAAATTATGCAAATCTTGATAGACATAAGAAACCTCAATCTGGCGACTGATTCTATCTCCAATGGCTTCTTTAAAATCTTGTTCATCCTCTTTTTTAATAACAAAAACCACTTTGTCGAACCCGGCTTTTTTCGCATCATAAATTGAAAAATCAATAATGATATGCTTTTGCTCATCTATAGGATCAATTTGTTTCAATCCCCCGTATCGGCTGCCCATTCCTGCTGCCATAATTATCAAAACTGGTTTCATCTAACGTCACCCCTTTATCCTTTAATTCCGCCTGTTACTCCGCCAATTATTTTCTCTGACAAGAAAATATATAATATAAATGTGGGTAAAAAAACGATAATAACTGCTGCAAACATTCCAGACCAATCACCTGTGTATTTCATTGAATTAATCATTCCGTATAGACCAACTGCGACCGGCTTAAGTTTATCGGAATTCGCAAATATCAAGGACAAGAAATATTCATTCCATACATTAACGAAATTAAAGATCGTCACTGTTGCCAGACCTGACTGGGCCATTGGAAATATAATTTGCCAGAAAGTCCTCATAGGCGAGCAACCGTCAATTGCGGCCGCTTCTTCATAGGTCTTTGATATATTCGAAAAAAAGGTCAATAAAAATATGGTAGTATATGGAACATTTATTCCAACATATAAAACGACAAGTACGACTCTGTTTAAAGCGACATTGTTCAAAATCCCAAAGCTGGCAACCAATGAAAACAGTGGTAAAATGATCATAATAATTGGAACACCCATTGCAGAGACAAAACTTGTCTGTATAATTTTATTTGAAAAAAATTTAAACCGAGACAATACGTATGCTGCAGGTGCGCAAATTAAAATTAGCAATAAACATGAAATTACTGCGTATATCAGTGAATTCAGAAAAAAAGTAGAAACCTTGCCGCCACTCCAAGCCTTGACATAATTTTCAAAGTGAAGACCAGTGGCAAACTTCAATGCATCTCCTGCATATATTTCTTTTGTAGTTGAAAGGCTTGCTGCTATGATCCAGCCAAGCAAAAGGACTGTAAACAATACCCACATACATAAAATAATATAACCCGGGAGCAATTTTATTTCTTTTCTCCAATTAATTCTTTGAGTTTTTTTCATGCATTCCTCCCTTTTAAAATTCTAAGTCATCGTCTTTTATTAACTTATTACAAATTGTAAAAATGAAAATAACACATAGACTTAGGATGACACCGACTGCCGCTCCCATGCCTGCGTCATGATTCGTTATTGCATTTCCTGCTCCAAAAACTTTTGTATACATAAATACCATTGGTGTAATTGTTTTTGTATCAGCTGTAACAGAAGAGAATAGTTGGGACCATAGGAAAAAACCCGCAGTACTAACACTCCACATAGTAATATTTGTTTTCAAGATTCCTTTTAACAAAGGAAAAGTCATATACTTGAATTGATTTAACTTATTCGTCCCATCAATTGTTGCCGCTTCAAATAATTCTGGACTGATTCTTTCTATTCCACTAGTCCAAATTAACATATGATAGCCAATCATCCCGAAACAATAGGCTATTAGTAAAGCTGTAAATTTATGTTCATTGTCGAGCCATTGAATTTGTGCCAATCGATCTAGACCCAGGGTCTCAAAAAAACTTTTCAGAAGTCCAAATTTGGGACTATATACATATTGTAACCACATCGTTGCTAATGCAACGGCGCTAATAATATTAGGAAAATAAATAATTGCCCTAAAAAATCTTTTAAACCGAATGCCACTTGTAAGTACCACAGCTAATAGCAGGGATACACTTAGTACTAGAATTCCTCCAAACAGCCATATTTTAAACAAATTGTTCATGGATGTTCGAAATAAACTTGTAGTAAACAGTTGCTCGTAATTTGATATTCCAATAAAACTCCACTTATCGATGGAATCTGTCACTCCCGTAATACTAAAAAAGCTCATCGACAAGGTACGAAGTATTGGATATAAAAATATGAATACAAACAACAAAACTGCTGGTGTTAAAAACGCAACAATCATTGCTCTATTCTTTTTCACGTCATTTTTCCTCCATTGTTTTGTTATTTTTAATTAAGGTGGCGATGCACGGCATCTACCACCTTAGTGATTTTACTACTTGCTAGCTGCAATCATTGCATCAACAAAACCTTCTGCATCAATGGTTCCTGCACATAGTTTAATGAAATTTTCCTTGATTGCCGGGGTCATATTATCATTTGACTCTACTCCACCTGCCCAAGACAGACGTACTTTACTCGCGTCTAAAACAGATTTTGCTGGTTCAACTAGTGGAGGCCATGTTTCATTTGTAGTGTCTGATGGAATGCCATTTGAATCTATTGCTAGCTTTTCATCAAATTCACCTTTTGTGATCTTTACTATCAAGTCAAAAGCCTCTTGACCTAAAGTACTATTTTTATTTATAGCAAAAACCTGAGACCCAAAATTAACTGCATCTATGCCTGTTGCGGTATTTGTTGCCCCTGTTGTTACTGCAGGATAGCTAAAACATCCCCAATTAAAATCTTCTCCGGCCGTTCCGATTACTTCATTAGGCAACCAAGATCCATTCAGGTACATTGCCACTTCGCCTAATGCCAATTCAGAATTTTGACCGGCTGGCCATACATTCGATCCAATGTTTGGTGAAAAATAACCTTTAGATGCTAATTCTTCATAATCCTTTGCCATTTGTAATACAATTGGATCATCCCATTTGCCGTTAGTTACAATGTCCACAACTTTTTCTTCCCCGCCTAAACGAGCTAAATGATAGCCGATCGGACAAGTTGCATATGCATCATCATTTGCTAATGGTGTAATTCCTGCATCTTTAAGCTGCTGACACACTGCTAAAAATTCTTCCCATGTTGCAGGTTCGCTTTGAATGCCCGCCTGCTCAAATAAATCCTTGTTATAAAAAACAGCAAATACATATGGCTGGTAAGGAATCGATTTTAATGTCCCACCTCCGGCTTCTCTTACAGCATTCATCAAACCTTCGTTTGCTGTTGCATCATAATCAACTGCTTTGGCCATATCGCTGATATCCATAAGGTATTCGCCCCAGGTTCCATTTACGCGATCTATTTCTTCGTCAAAAAGATCGATTTGTGCACCCGCATCCAATGCGGCTTGTAATCCTTCTCTCTGACCCGTTCTTCCTTTAAATTGTATATCTACCTCTACGCCGGTTTCTTCCATATATGCATCTACTGCCGCTTTGATTGCTACCCCTTGTGGTTCTGTTGCCTCCCACATGGATCAATATACCAAAGTGTCTTTCGGTTCACTGCTTGTTGCTTCACCTCCGCTTGAAGTATCTCCGCTAGAGCCACATCCTGCAATCACTGTTGCGAGCAATGATATACACAAAAGCATGCCAACAAATTTCTTTTTCATACTTACCTCCTTTTTTGGTTTCACAAATTCCTTCCGTATCTATGCTTATTTTATGATAATTAACTGACAGATTCTTTATCCGATTCTATCATCTTTTTGTACTATCTGCCTTATGCTTTTGTCTTTTTTTATAAGGCATGTTATAATTATAGTGTAATCTGACCAAAAAAATACTCAGGGAGATATCTATATTGTATAAATCAACACATCTCAGACAATCGATTATTATCAATCGAATCATATCTGTACATTACTTTGAATATTTTAGTGATTTTTCCTTTCCTGGTGAAACACACGATTTTTGGGAATTCTTATGTGTTGATAAAGGAGAAATCTTAGTTAAGGCTGACAATCAAATTCATGCATTACAAAAAGGAGATATCATCTTTCACAAACCGAATGAATTTCATAATGTATGCGCAAACGGACAAATTGCCCCTAATTTAGTAGTCATTGCCTTTGAATGCTCTTCGACAAGTATGAAATTTTTTGAGAACCAAATTTTATCCATTGGAAAGGAAGAACGTCATTTACTTGCTGATATCATTGCGGAGGCGAGAAATGCCTTTTCTTCCAGATTAGATGACCCATTTCTTCAAGAATTAACTCGATCCGCAGAAACTACTTTTGGCTCTGAGCAACTTTTGAAGCTTTACTTAGAGCAACTTTTAATCCTAATCATCCGTCAGTATTTCGACCAGTCTACATCACAATTGAAAACCACATCAGTAAAGACTTTCTCTGAAAGTGCTTCCTTCGATAGTTTATTACTTTATCTCGAGAACCATATTAATAGCCATCTGACAATTGAACATATATGCAGGGATAACCTAATAAGTCGAAGTCAGCTTCAGAAATTATTTAAGAATCACACTGGAATGGGAATCATTGAATATTTCTCCAATATGAAGATTCAAACTGCCAAACACTCGATTCGAAATAATCATTTGAACTTCACGCAAATATCAGAACAGCTGGGTTATACATCCGTTCACTATTTTTCCAGACAATTTAAAAAATTGACTGGAATGACACCTTCTGAATATGCTTCCTCTATAAAGGCTATTAGCGAAGGGAATCAGAAATAGCACGATTAAGGTTTTTTTTTATACAATAAACTTTTTTCCAGTTGTTCACATTGTTTTATGTTCTTTTATTTGTTACACTCACACCACAAATGTGAGAATTGGAGGAAGAATTATGACATCTACTTTACAACTAGAAGAACAAGCTTTTTTAATAACAGATTTAGGGTCCCCTTCAAGTGTCCCACCCCTTATGATCGACAAGCAATTGCAAAGTAATTTAATCTTTCATTTGGATGAAGATGATGAGATATATGAAGGCTATGGTACGGTTAAAAATTGTTATCCTTATCATTCGTACAACACATATTCGGATAACGAGGAAACAAAATTTCTTCCGGTAGCTATTTTAGAAAATCAGCTTCTAAAGGCTACTTTTTTACCTTCTCTTGGCGGACGACTGTGGTCCCTCATTGACAAGAAAACGAATAAGAACCTACTTTATACGAATGATATTATTAAATTCAGAAATTTGAGCACTCGTAATGCGTGGTTCTCGGGTGGAGTAGAATGGAATTGTGGTATAATTGGTCACTCACCGTTTACAACAGATCAAGTGTTTACGTCGTCACTTGTGTCTCCTGAGGGAACTCCAATTTTACGGATGTATGAATTTGAACGGATTCGCAAAGTCGCTTATCAGATGGATTTTTGGCTGGATGAGCAGATTCCGCTGTTAAATTGCAGAATGCGTGTAACGAATTCTCATGAAACAGTCACTCCAATGTACTGGTGGAGTAATATGGCTGTCCCAACCCCTTCTGGAGGACGCCTGATTGTTCCTGGAGCAGACGCCTATACAAGTACGACGACAGATGTTTATAAAGTCAATATTCCAAATGTTGACGGAGTTGATATTTCTCATTACGATACCATTCCCTATCAAATTGATTATTTTTTTAACATACCAAAAGATTCTCCTAAGTACATTGCTCAGGTCAATGCGTCTGGCTATGGGTTGCTTCATACTTCAAGTGATAAATTGCAAAGCCGCAAGCTATTTTCCTGGGGACATAATAAAGGCTCCAGACGATGGCAATCGTTTTTGACCAAACATGCTGGTCCATACCTTGAAATTCAAGCCGGAGTTGGGAAGACCCAGTATGGTTGTATACCAATGGCACCGCATACTGCTTGGGAGTGGGTCGAACAATATGGACCAATACAATTAGATGAAAAAGAAATAGATGACTCATTTGATAACTTACAAGACAAGGTCGCAGAGCAGGTAACAAAACGTTATGCGTACTCAGATCCACATATACTTTTACACTCGACTAAAAAAAATGCAAAAACACCAGCTTCCACCCGTTTTACCACAGGCAGTGGGTATGGGGCTTGGGACTGTAAAGAATGCAAACGTTCGAACCCTCAATTCCGAAATTTATCAGAGCACCTGGACTTTAACATTGATCGCACATCTGGCGCACATGAGGACTGGGCTATCTGGGAAGAATACAGGCGCTCTGGCACGTTTCCCATACTCTCAGCTGATGATATTCCATTCGGATTTGTCACGGAAGATACCCAGGTAAAAGATTTAGAAAAACTAGCCTTTACTGATTTTTCAAAAAATTGGCTTGTTCACTATTTGTTAGGAGTGTATTACCTCAACTCGGAACGTTTTGATCATGCAAAGACCTGCTTCTTAAAATCGCTTTATTTAATGAAAACAAAGTGGGCTTATCACGCAATGGCCTGTCTTGGGCTACATGAAAACAATATGGTAACTATCGTAAACTATGCAAATCTAGGCATGTCTTTCGGGAATCATGATTTGTCCTACTTAAAAGAAATGTTCACCTTATTGGTTTTGGCCAAAGACTTTCAAAGTATATTGGAACAATATGATAAATTATCCGAAGAATTCAAAAATGATAGTCGATTATACTACTATTATCTGCGTGCATTAGATGAACAAGGCAATTCTAAGGAAGCGTATGAGCGTTTGATTGCGAATGGTGGGTTAGAACTCCTTGATTTACGAGAATGCGATGATGCTTTAGATGTATTTTGGACTTCTTTGCATGGTAAATTATTTGATTATGATGAGTCGCTTCCAGATGTATTTCATTTTCAGGCACTTGATACTCGTTAGTGATAGATTGAAAAAGTTCGCTAAAACGAATAGAATGGGACTGCCTTGAAAGGAGTTTGACATGGGAAGACTATGTTTGTGTTTAATCAGAGTTAGCAAAGAATTGGCATATATATGCAATTGATGTTTATGGACATGGGGAGTCGTCTCATACTGAGGAATTCTACTATATTAATAAGAACGGAATTGCAAATTATTTACCAGTCACCAGTTACATTTTGCTTACCATGATAAGAATATCATTTTCATGAATCTTCGTATTCCCATTGGGCACAATGGTCTTATCTTCTCGTTTGATGAGGGCAATCAGTGTATTTGTATCTATCTTTATGGACTGTATTTTTTTCTGGTTCCAGGAATGCTGCTTCGTAATTTTCTGCTCATTGACCTCGACATTCACCTCACCACAGCTACCAGGTGCAGCAATGACCATGATATCTCCTGTTTCAATCAGTGTACTGCCATTTGGTACGATGGCAGTTTTCTTTTTGATTACCGTCACGACCAGCATTTGCGGTGGCAGATCGAGATCCTTAATCAGCAATGAATTCCACGGATGGCTCTTTGTGACCGGAAGTCGGATCAACTGAATTTCCCCTTCCTCCTGATAATCCGAAAATGTCTTAGAGATATCTTCCTCTGTATCGATCATATCGAGTCTTTTGGCAACGTAAGGCAGCAGAGTTCCCTGAATTGCAATGGAAAATAGCACTATGCAGAATACAATATGAAAAATATCATTTTTGAGATATGCTGGATTCACGGTAGCCATGATGGCAAATACTATGGCGGAGGCACCTCTGATACCGGCAAAAGATACCAGTGCGATCTGATTCAGACTGCATCCAAGCGGCTTTAATATTGCAAAAACTGAGAATGGTCTTGCAATGAGTGTCAAAAAGACAGTGATTCCAAGTGCTATGCCAATGATCTGCGGCATTTGAGATGGAAAGGCAAGCAGTCCCAGAAGGAAAAAGATATAGATCTGTACGAGTCCCGTCAGACCGTCAAAAAAATTGACCAGCACATGTTTATTCTTCAGCTGCTGATTTCCCACAAGGATACCGAATATATATGTACTTAAGTACCCGTTGCCGCCAAATTGCTCTGGTAATGCAAAAGATAAGAAAATCATGGCAACAAAGAATATGATTTCCAGTCCATCCGATTTTAATTGAAATTTTTTGTATAGAAAGATGGCAATATATGCTAGCGTTACAGCACATACAATACCTACAACAAACTGTGCGGCAATCATGAATACATATCTTCCAGGGGATGTCGCTCCGTTCATCAGTTCTAAAATAATAAGTGTCAGCATATATGCTGTTGGGTCATTGCTCCCGCTTTCCAGCTCCAACATAGACGAGCTTTGGTACCTCAGCGCCAGTTTTTTGGTTTTTAAAATAGAAAATACCGATGCCGCATCAGTAGAACTGATAACTGCACCGATCAGTAAACTTTCTAATAGACCGATCCGAAGAACAAAATAGCAGAATAATCCAACTAAGAACGCAGTAATCAGAACCCCAACAGAGGATAATAAAAGTGCTTTTCTTGCCACAGGTCTTGCAGTCTTCCATCGAGTACCAAAGCCACCATAGAACATAATGAATATCAAAGCAGTGGAACAGGTTTCTTCAGCAAATTCATAGTTATCAAATTGAATCTGTACCAGACCATCTGACCCAAAAAGCAGACCAAGCCCTATGAACAGCAATAGCCCTGGAATTCCAATTTTTTGTGATAGTTTGGAAGTAAATATTGACAATAAAATTACGATTGAAGCAATGAGTAAGTAGTTTGTCATAGCATATCTCCCTCAATAGTCTCGTCAATGCAATGAAATATATCTGACAAAAGATAGTTTACACATTTTACGAATCAGTTGCAAATACTTTCATATCTTTGTCTGTCTCATCCATTAATAATCGCTAAATCGTGCTCTCTCAGCGATTCAATATAATGTACAGGGCTTTGTCCTGTACATTTTTTAAATGTCCTGGAAAAATAATAGGGATCCGGGAAACCGGAATTCAGTGCAATTTCTTTAATTGAATAAATATCATGGTAGAGCTGCAGCTGGTTCTTTGCATGCTCGATTCGTATATTTATGAAGTATTGCAAGGGTGAATAGCCGGTATTATTTTTAAAAAGCGAACTCAGATAATGTGCAGAATATCCAAGACCTTCCAGAAATCTGCGTACGTTAAAATCATAGTTGGAAATATTTTTTGCCAATTCATCCTGAATGGAACGGATCAGCTTATTTTGGGGTTTGATGTTCGTATTCCAGCTCAAAAATAGCTGATAAATCGTATTGCCAATGGCATTAAGTATCCCTTCATAATTCTCCATTTTTTTAATATAGATATCTGAGGCCATCAGAATGAGGCTCCGCATGGAATGATTGTCGTCATCTTCAAAGATTCGGATAGAATTATTTTTAAAAAGTGGAATATCCTTGGTAAAAAGGCAAGCATCCGTGAAACCATCAGCAGCAGTTTTAAAGTGTACAATTCCGGGAGGAATGCAAAAAATCGTTCCTTCCTGGAACGGATATTGCTTTTCGTCAACAATGATCTGACCTGAACCAAAGGTATTTACAATGATCTCCCAGCAATCGTGCTTATGAGCCGGAAATGTATAATAAATTTCCTGTGATTTTCCTATCGTAATTACTTCCATAGAGGCTCTCCTATAACATGTTTTATGACTCTGATTATATTTGGATATCTGCATTTTGTCCATCATTATATAAAGATTATCAATGTCAGCAGATGGAAAAATATGATACATTTCAATTGTAGAATGATGTAAGAGGGAGGAACTTAATGTTAAAAATTGGGGTAATTGGATGTGGTATGATAACAAAGGTAAGACACGCACCGGAATACAATAGCAATCCAAATTGTAAATTGGTGGCTTTTTACGATTGTAATATGGAAAAAGCGAAAGAACTTGCAGCAGAATATAATGCAAAATATTGTGAGAGTGTGGAGGAGCTTCTGGCGCTAGACTTGGATGCGGTCAGTGTCTGCGTTGCAAACAATGCTCATGCGCAAATAACAATACAGGCACTTATGGCGAATTTGCATGTACTTTGCGAAAAACCAATGGCTCTTACATTACATGACTGTGAGGAAATGGTCAGAATAGCAAAAAAAGCAAATAAGACATTGATGATCGGACATAATCAACGATTTGCACCAACACATTTGATGGCAAAAGAGTTAATCTCACAGGGAGAAATTGGGAAAGTGCTCTCTTTTGAAACCAAATTTGGACATAGTGGTCCTGAAATGTGGACGGGAAATAAAGATACTTGGTTTTTCGATAAAAGTTCGTCTGGCTTTGGAGTCATGGCAGATCTTGGGATTCATAAAATCGATCTGGCACATTTTATATTGGGAGATCCTATTGTTTCGGTGAGCGCTATGCTGACCACCCTCGATAAAAGAAAAACAAATGGGGAGCTGATTGAAGTAGATGATAATGCGATATGCATTTTTAAGACACAAAACGGTGCCTTTGGAAGTCTGCATGTAAGCTGGACTTTTTATGGTAATGAAAAAAATTCATTCGTGGCCTATGGAACCCAGGGTGTAATCAGATGCTATGATGATAGTGAACATTCCTTGATTATTGAAAAAGAAGGAAGTACGTCCTATTATGACCTGGATGTGCTTACAAAGAATACAGATCAGACGATAGGAATTCGAAAAAATACTGGAGTCATTGATGAATTTGTAACCAGTATCCTTGAACAACGGGAACCTCTGACCAGTGGAGTGGAAAGTCTAAAGGCTATGAAAGTTGTATTTGCGGCGTTAAGAGCGCATTTCATGGATGTAAAAATTGACAACCACTAGCGAGAGTGTTACGATACTTAAAACAAAATATGGGGAGCTTGTATGACAGGCTGAGAGGAAGGTATCACCTTCGACCCGGTAACCTGATTTGGATAATGCCAACGTAGGGAGTCATATTTGATTTTTATGCGGAGACATCGTTCGAATGTCTCTTTTTTAATGTCATAGATCCTTAAAATATAAAATAGACGGATATAAAGAGGCGCCCACAACAAGAAAGAGGTTAAATAATGCTTGCGAAACAACTTGAAAATGTCAAAGAAACCAATCCACTCATCCACAATATTACAAACTATGTGACGGTAAATGATTGTGCGAACATCTTGCTTGCCAGTGGGGCTTCCCCAATTATGTCTGATGATTCCCAGGAGGTGGAAGAAATAACATCGATTTGTGCTGGGCTCAACATCAATATTGGAACGTTGAATGCCAATACGATACCATCTATGTTCTTGGCAGGGAAAAAGGCAAATGAGGTAAATCATCCGGTGCTGTTAGATCCTGTCGGAGCTGGAGCTTCCTCCTTGAGGACGAGTACAGCACAAAAGCTTTTAGAACAGGTAAAATTCGCAGTCATTCGAGGGAATGCATCTGAAATCAGAACACTTGCCCTTGGTCAGGGAAATACAAAAGGGGTAGATGCAGATATTGCTGATAAAGTGACTGATGACAATCTGGAAAGCAGTGTTCGGTTTGCAAAACAATTTTCGGAAAAAACAGGGGCAGTCGTTGTAATCACAGGAGAGATCGACATTGTGGCAGATAAAGATCGTGCCTTCTGTATTAGAAACGGGAATGCACTAATGAGCAGTGTGACGGGAACCGGTTGTCAGTTGTCAGCACTGATCACCGCATTTGTTACAGCGAATAAGGAGAGTCACTTAGAGGCAGCAGCTTCGGCGGTCTGTGCAATGGGTATCTGCGGAGAAAAAGCCAGGGAACGGATGCAGGCAGCAGATGGAAATGTATCCTACCGGAATTACATCATTGATGCAATGTTCGGACTTACACCAAAGGAGCTTGAGGAGTGCGCAAAATATGAAATGCGATAAAAAAATGATGCTGTTATATGCAGTTACTGATCAGACATGGACGCAAAAGCTATCGTTATATGAACAGGTAGAAGCTGCACTACAAGGTGGTGTTACCTGTGTCCAGCTGCGAGAAAAAAATCTTTCTGATGAAAATTTTTTGGAGGAAGCGGTGAAAATTTGTGAGCTCTGCCACAGATATGGAATACCTTTTATTATAAATGATCATGTTGAGATTGCAGTAAAGTGTAGTGCAGATGGAATTCATGTAGGACAGGAGGATGCAAAG
Source organism: Lachnospiraceae bacterium (assembly GCA_047974745.1). Lineage (GTDB taxonomy): Bacteria > Bacillota > Clostridia > Lachnospirales > Lachnospiraceae > JBKECO01. The sequence goes on along the minus strand of JBKECO010000027.1, from coordinate 68,294 downwards.
GTTCTTGAAGTGCGCAATGCAGTTGGGGAGGATATGATCATAGGTGTTTCAGTACATACTGTGAATGAAGCGGTGGAGGCAGTAAAACAAGGGGCAGATTATCTGGGCGTAGGAGCCGTATTCTCAACCACAACAAAAACAGATGTATCGGTCCTTTCTCATGAGATGCTTCGTGATATTTGCAGCGCTGTAGAGATTCCGGTGGTTGCCATTGGAGGTATTCAAAAAGAAAATATGGAACAGCTTTCGGGAAGTGGAATAGATGGTGTGGCACTGGTATCCGCAATTTTTTCTGCTGATGCAATAAGCGAGGAGTGCAGAGAACTGCATTTACTTGCAGAGAGAGTGGTCAGGAAATGAATGTAAGGGGTGCAATTTTTGATTTTGATGGGACATTGTTTGATTCGATGTTTATCTGGGATGTGATCGGCAGTGAATACCTAAGTTCAATTGGATATAAGCCAGCTGATGCACTGAATGAAACACTCAAAGCAATGAGTATGGATCAGGCGGCCTGTTATTTCAAGGAAGAATACGGAGTAGCTAAGTCTGTTCCAGAAATTACGCAGGGTGTTAATCAATTACTCGAGCACTATTATTTTGATACGATACAGCTCAAAAGTGGCGTCAAGGATTTCCTGTGCAAGCTGAACGATAAAGGTGTAAAGTTGTGCATTGCTACAGCTACGGATAAGTATCTGGTGGAAGCTGCGCTTAGGCGTACAGATCTTCGGCCATACTTCTCTCAAATTTTTACCTGTTCTAATGTCGGATCTGGGAAAGATAATCCTGCCATTTTTCTAGCAGCACAAAGTTATCTTCGAACAAAAATAGAAGAAACGATTGTGTTCGAAGATGCTGTACATGCGCTCAGGACAGCAAAAGCAGCAGGGTTTTTGACCGTAGGGATCTATGATGCATATCAGACTGACAACGATGCAGTCAAAGAGCATGCAACCATTTACTTAAAGGATTTTTCAGACTTTGATACATTTTGGGAATTTGTAACATAATAAAATAAGAGATTTTGTGCGGCAGACCGGGGGCACCACTTTCTGCCGCCCTATAAAAATAATGCAAAACGAAAAAGGAGAAAATCATGAAAACAGCATTATCAATTGCAGGATCAGATTCCTGTGGAGGCGCCGGAATTCAAGCTGATCTTAAAACGATGACAATGAATGGTGTATATGCCATGAGTGCGATCACTGCACTGACGGCACAGAACACGACCGGTGTAAGAGCGATTAGGGAGGTCGAACCAGACTTTTTGAAGGAACAGATCGATGCAGTATTTGAAGATATACGCCCGGATGCGGTAAAGATCGGAATGGTCGCTTCTTCAAATTTGATCGAGGTAATTGTCGAACGGCTTTTATATTATAAAGCGCAAAACATTGTGGTCGATCCAGTAATGGTATCTACGAGTGGATCAAGTCTGATGGATCCGTTCGCCTTAACGGTGTTGCTCGAAAAGCTTTTACCGATGGCAAAGATCATAACACCGAATATTGCAGAGGCAGAAATCCTGTCAGGCATGGTCATCCATTCAGAAACTGACATGCAGTGTGCAGCGAAGAAAATAAACAAAGCACATAATTGTGCCGTGCTCTTGAAGGGCGGGCATTCAGTGAATGACGCTAATGATATACTGTTTGCAGATAATAGAGCAAAGTGGTTCATGGGGGAGCGCATCAAGAACCCAAATACACATGGGACAGGTTGTACACTCTCAAGTGCCATTGCGTCGAACCTGGCAAAGGGATTTGATCTGAATGAATCAGTGCTTAGTGCAAAAAACTATATTTCAGATGCTCTTTCGGCGCAGCTTGATCTTGGTCATGGAGCGGGTCCCATGAATCATGCATTTGACCTTGTTTCCAAATATGGAAGGGAGGTATAGCTACATGACGCAAAGACGAACATCAATTTTTGACAATGGTCTGATCTGGTTTGGGGCAGGTGTTTCCATTGCTGAAATCATTACGGGAACTTACATCGCATCACTTGGATTTCAAAAGGGATTGATTGCCATTTTTTTAGGGCATGTGATCGGCTGTGCCGTGCTTTTTCTTGCAGGTTTGATTGGTGCAAGAACAAGAAAGAGCTCTATGGAAACTGTGAAAATGAGCTTTGGGCAAAGGGGAAGCCTGTTATTTTCAATTTTAAATATCCTACAGCTTATAGGGTGGACCGCAATTATGATTTATGATGGTGCGCTGGCGGCCAGTGGAATACGAAACATCGGTAACTGGATCTGGTGCATAGTTATTGGAGGACTGATTATTGTATGGATCTTGATTGGTATCAAAAATCTAGGTAAGGTGAATAGTATAGCAATGATCCTCTTGTTTGCACTGACACTCGTACTGAGCTATGTTATTTTTTTCAATGGATCTATGCATACCCCTCCATCAGACGGGATGACATTTGGGGCAGCAGTAGAGCTTTCTGCTGCGATGCCGCTTTCCTGGCTTCCACTGATCAGCGATTATACACGGGAATCAAAAGAACCGGTGAAAGCGACTGCTGTATCAGCTGTTGTTTATGGGCTGGTCAGCTGCTGGATGTATATCATTGGTATGGGGGCTGCTATTTTTACGAATGAAGCCGGAATTGCACAAATCATGGTAAAAGCAGGACTTGGAACAGCAGGATTGCTCGTGATTGTTTTTTCCACGGTCACCACGACATTCCTTGATGCCTGGTCTGCTGGGATTTCCAGTGAATCCGTGAATAAGAAGGCAAATAGTAAATGGATCGCAATAGGAACAGCACTCATTGGCACGATCGGTGCGATTTTATTTCCTATGGATGATATCACAAGTTTTCTGTATCTGATCGGGTCTGTGTTCGCACCTATGATCGCAATTTTGATCGCAGACCATTTTATTCTAAAACAAACCTTTTTTGAGAAAAAAATAGTATATCAGAATCTGATTATCTGGCTGGTGGGGTTTGGCATTTACAGAGGGCTCATGAATGTAGACCTGATCATTGGGAATACGCTGCCTGATATGATCATTACAATACTGATTTGTGTGCTTGTAAGCAAATTACGAAGCTCAAAAGACAAACATATTTAGATGCATAGCATAAGATATTGAGATGTATAACATAAGTTGGTATAACATAAGTTCTGGGGTTGACAGGTTTTGGGTGAAAATGTTATACTCCAACCAATTGAATAAGAACTTCAGGGCAGGGTGCAATTCCCTACCGGTGGTAAAGCCCACGAGCCGTAAGGCATGATTCGGTGTGATTCCGAAGCCGACAGTAAAGTCTGGATGAAAGAAGTGAAACAGATATTTGTTTTTTAATATTGTTTTTTGCTCTGGAATAGATTCTATTCCAGAGTTTTTTTGTATCATAAGCAACGTCCAATTATGATATAAAATTGCTCCGTGTGGATGCGACTGCCTTGAATGAATGATTCAAGGCATTTTTTTTGCAGGAGGTAAGGAATGACAGATCTGGAGTATATGAAAATAGCATTGGAACTTGCCCAAAGAGGATGTGGATGGGTTGCACCCAATCCGATGGTAGGTGCAGTCATCGTAAAAAAAGGAAACATAATTGGAAAAGGCTGGCATCGAAAATATGGTGAGCTGCATGCTGAAAGGGAGGCGCTGGCGGACTGCACGGAGTCACCGAAGGGTGCGACCCTATATGTGACCTTAGAGCCATGCTGCCATCACGGAAAAACACCTCCTTGTACGACTGCCATTATCGAAAGCGGAATCCAACGTGTCGTGATCGCAACCCTGGATCCTAATCCACTCGTTGGAGGGAAAGGACGAGATATACTTTCCCTGCATGGAATCCAAGTTACGCTTGGTGTGTTAGAACAGGATTGCCGCAGAGTGAATGAGATATTTTTTCATTATATTCAATCGTACCGCCCATATGTAGTGATGAAATATGCAATGACAGCAGATGGTAAAATTGCGACTTGCACTGGAGAATCAAAATGGATCACAGGAACAGCGGCCAGGGAGAACGTGCAGCAGGAACGACATCGCTGCTCTGCAATTATGGTGGGTGTTGGCACAGTGTTGTCAGATGATCCCATGCTTACCTGCCGCTTGGAACAGGGGAAACAGCCCATACGAATCATCTGTGATACAAATTTGAGGACGCCTCTCGAATCGCGTCTCGTGAAAACAGCAGCTCAGTATCGGACGATTCTGGCCACTGCTGTGACGGATCAAAACAGACAGGAGCAATACCGATATGCGGGATGCGAAATCATAGAGCTATCGCAAAAGGGTGCACATATTGATCTGGAACTACTGATGCAGCGACTTGGCAGAATGCAGATTGACAGTATTTTACTGGAAGGTGGAGGTACCCTGAACTGGTCAGCACTTGAGAGCAAAATCGTCAATAAAGTGCAATGTTATATTGCACCAAAGCTTTTTGGCGGTCGGACTGCAGTCACTCCGGTCATGGGGCAGGGCGTGAATATACCGGAGGAGGCATTTCGACTGATCCATACTCGTGTGATAAAAGTGGGCGAGGATATTTTGATCGAAGGAGAGGTGGAAGCATAATGTTTACAGGCATAGTGGAAGAAATTGGGACCATAAGGACTATCACACGCGGCACAGCATCTTCAAGAATCTGTATTGGAGGCAAACTCATTTTCGAGGATCTTCACCTTGGTGACAGCGTGGCAGTGAATGGAGTCTGCCTGACAGCTGCATCTATTGAAAAAGAAAGCTTTACGGCAGATGTAATGCATGAGACCCTTACCCGATCGAACCTGGGAAGATTACGGATGGGCAGCCAGATAAATCTGGAGCGTGCAATGCCTGCCAATGGACGGTTCGGCGGACATATCGTTTCCGGACATATCGATGATACCGGCATGATCACCCATATAAAGAGGGACGATAATGCAGTTTTATATACGATCTCTGCAGTCAGCAATCAGCTAAAATATGTTATTGAGAAAGGCTCGGTCGCAGTCGATGGAATCAGCCTGACTGTAGTAGGAGCCAGAAAGAGCGATTTTACGGTTTCGGTGATTCCGCACACGGTGAAGCAGACGATCCTGTCTGGGAAAAAAATGGGTGATTCCGTAAATCTGGAATTTGATATTCTTGGAAAATACATGGAAAAATATATGGAAAGATATATGGAAAGATATAGTGAATCCACATCAGGTAAAAACAGTAGAATTACACCTGAGTTCCTGTCAAGGTTCAATTATTAAGCATTGCAGAACAACAGAGTCAAAAAACTATATAGAATCAATCCATAGTATAAGCTGTGGGGCGAAAATAAGGAGGTAAACAAATGTTTCAGTACAATACGATACCAGAGGCATTAGAGGCACTGCGCCAGGGAGAGATCATTCTGGTGACAGATGATGATAATCGTGAAAATGAAGGTGATTTCATCTGTGCGGCAGAATTTGCAACGACCCAAAATGTCAATTTTATGGCAATGCATGGAAAAGGTCTGATTTGTATGCCCATGGGAGAGGAGCTGATTCAAAAGCTGCAGATTCCCCAGATGGTAGCGAACAATATGGATAATCATCAGACTGCATTTACAGTGTCCATAGACCACGTAAGCACCAGCACGGGAATATCCGCCGAGGAGCGAAGCATGACTGCGATACAATGCACAAAAGAGGATGCAAAGCCTGAGGATTTTCGCCGGCCAGGTCATATGTTCCCATTGCGTTCCGTGAAGAATGGTGTATTAGAGCGCAACGGACATACTGAGGCAACGGTGGATCTGATGCGCCTGGCAGGACTTAAAGAATGTGGTCTTTGCTGTGAGATCATGAGAAATGACGGAGGCATGATGCGTACTCCGGAGCTGATCGAGCTGGCAAAAAAATGGAATCTGAAATTTGTGACGATCAAAGATATAGAGCTTTACCGCAAATGTCAGGACACTCTGGTCAAAAGAGTCATAACTACAAAAATGCCTACAAAATATGGTGATTTTAAAGCTGTGGGATTCATCAATAAACTGAATGGTGAGCACCATGTGGCATTGGTGAAGGGGGAAATAGGAGATGGTCAGGACTTGCTCTGTCGTGTTCATTCAGAGTGCCTGACAGGGGATGCCTTCGGTTCTATCCGCTGTGACTGCGGCGATCAGTTTGCAGCAGCAATGAGGCAGATCGAAAAAGAAGGAAGGGGCATCCTCCTCTATATGCGCCAGGAGGGACGAGGAATTGGACTCATCAACAAGCTCAGAGCATATGAGTTTCAGGATGCTGGATTGGATACGCTTGAGGCTAACATTGCACTTGGGTTCGAAGGAGATCTGAGGGAATATTATATTGGAGCACAGATTTTTAGAGATCTGGGTGTAAAGACCCTGCGACTGCTCACAAATAATCCGGATAAAATCTATCAGCTTTCCCAGTTTGGAATGGAAATCACAGAACGGGTTCCAATTCAAATGGATGCAACAGAGCATGATATCTTCTATCTTAAAACAAAACAGGAAAAAATGGGGCATATTCTAAATTACTGACACAGTTGATCTGATATTACAGAAGGAGAAATAAACAAAATGCATACATTAGAAGGAAAATTGGTTTCAAAGGATATAAAAGTTGGAATTGTTGCAGCCCGATTCAATGAATTTATTACAGGAAAATTGATTGGAGGTGCAATGGACGGATTGCTCCGACATGATGTGAAAGATAATGATATTACCCTGGCATGGGTACCAGGTGCTTACGAAATTCCGCTAGTCGCTTCCAAAATGGCAAAAAGTGGAAAATATGATGCGGTGATCTGCCTTGGAGCAGTGATCCGAGGAAGCACGACACACTACGATTATGTCTGCAATGAGGTTTCTAAAGGGATCGCAGCAGTATCACTTGAAAGTGAAATACCGGTTATGTTCGGTGTGCTGACAACTGAAAATATCGAGCAGGCGATCGAAAGGGCAGGATCAAAAGCAGGGAATAAAGGGTATGACTGTGCTGTTGGTGCTATAGAAATGGTAAATTTGATCAGAGAAATGGCTCAATAGCAGGAAGATCATTTTTACAGGTAAAAGTCTGCAATTTTCATTGTATTTCAGAACCAGAGTAGTATAATAAAAGTGTTAAAAATCTATCAATCCTCAATGGTGAGGTTGGTCGAAAATGGTTCAGCATTTGAAAAGGAGTAGTTGTATGGCAAACAGATTTGTACTAAATGAAATTTCCTACCATGGAGCAGGAGCAATCAATAGTATTGCTGATGAAGCAAAAGCCAATGGATTTAACAAGGCATTTATCTGCTCTGACCCAGATCTGATTAAATTTGGAGTGACACAAAAGGTGCTTGATGTATTAGAACAGGCAGATCTCGATTATGAAATATATTCAAATATTAAACCAAATCCAACAGTAGAGAATGTGCAGAATGGTGTGAAAGCATTTGAAGGCTCGGGAGCGGATTACATTATTGCGATCGGAGGCGGATCTTCTATCGATACTGCTAAGGCGATTGGAATCATTGCTGCCAATCCAGAGTTTGCAGATGTGATCAGTCTTGAGGGTGTTGCGCCAACAAAACATAAAGCGATAACAACATTTGCGGTGCCAACAACAGCAGGAACTGCAGCAGAGGTAACGATCAACTATGTGATCACGGACGAGAAGAATCATAGAAAAATGGTGTGTGTGGATGTACATGATATCCCGGCAATCGCATTTGTGGATCCGGGGATGATGTCAAGTATGCCAAAAGGGCTGACTGCAGCTACGGGTATGGACGCATTAACACATGCGATCGAAGGATATATCACCGGAGGAGCCTGGGAATTGTCCGACATGTTCCACCTCAAAGCAATCGAAATCATTGCAAGAAGCCTGAGAGGTGCGGTCAACAACACTGCCGAAGGGCGAGAGGACATGGCTCTTGGACAGTATATAGCTGGAATGGGATTTTCCAATGTGGGACTAGGAATCGTACATTCTATGGCACATCCTCTCGGAGCTCTCTATGATACACCTCACGGAGTTGCGAACGCGATCATCCTTCCTACTGTAATGGAGTATAATGCAGAAGCAACTGGTGAGAAGTATAAGGACATTGCGATTGCTATGGGTGTAAGTGGTGTCGACCAAATGACACAGGCAGAATACCGTAAAGCAGCGATCGAGGCGGTAAAACAACTTTCTGTCGATGTCGGTATTCCAACAGATCTGAAGGAAATCGTAAAATCAGAGGATGTAGATTTTCTTGCAGAATCTGCTTTTGCAGATGCATGCAGACCTGGTAATCCAAAGGATACCAGCGTTTTAGATATTTCTGTATTATATAGGAGTCTTCTATAATTCGAGGAGATCATACAAAAGCGACCTGACAATAAGTGTCTAGGTCGCTTTTCCCACCTTAGCGGTGGTATAGTGTGGTACGGAATCTGTGTTATAATCAATCAAGCGGTTATTAGTACCTGCAGCCATGCCAATGCAAAGACTAAAATAAAGAATACAGCAGCATCCAGAAGCAACACTCCCAAGAAACGAACAAATCGATTCTTGTGCTGGCAGAGAGGGAATATTTTGCGTACATTCAGATAGTTTGTTCCTATGATCACAAAGGCCAGACATATAGTAAGGAAAACAAAGCGATACGACCATAAGAACAGACCCGTCTGATCCTTCGATTCAATGGTCAGACTGAACCAGAAAATCATAGCATAGCCGAGGATGGCAACAAAGATGTGCCATGGAGTCCGTGTACGAAATCCTGGTGGAGCAACAGATAAATTGGGCTCCTTCACTGGAAATGGAGCATAACTTTTTGCCGGTTCTGTATAAATCTTCTGATAAAGATCATTGGCTGTTTGAAATCTGTCAGATGGATCGATCTTAGTACATTTATCAATGATCTGGTCAAATTTATTTGTTGGTGTACTTAACGATGCGGACATTTCTTTTAGTAAAATGCCAATTGCATAGATATCGGTCTGCTGTGTGGAAGAACCAAATCCGTATTGTTCCGGCGCTGCGTATCCTTTTGTTCCAAGAAGAACGGTGTCTGACATATTTGGGTCTGTCAGGAATTTTGCAGCATTAAAATCTATGAGTACGATATGATTGCTGGATGTAATCATGATATTAGAAGGCTTTATATCCCGGTGAATGATTGGCGGATTGAGACTATGCAGTCTGTTCAGTATGACACAGAGCTCCATGATATATTGTGCAGCATCCTTTTCCGTCATATACCAGGAACGGATCTTCTCCTGCAAAGGCTCTCCGGATATGTATTCTTCGATTAGAAAAAGAGAAGAATCCTCATGATATAAATCAATGATCCTTGGAATCCCTTCAATGGGATTTTCCTTAAGACAATGATAAATATATGCGTTGTAAACACTGAGCTCTTTCATAACGTATATTTTTTTTGATACTAAATGCTGGACGATGAACACGTGATGCTCTTCATTCAGGACTGTAATTTTCTTATAATGTGTCTGGTATTGTTGTGTCGCAGAATCCATGGCACCAAACCCTTTCGCAAATTATTAATGGAACAGAGGAGATCTATATGAATGAAAAAAATACACAAGAGCTAGACAATGTTCTTGGCAGCACCCATTTAAAACAGTTCGAGGCATTCTGTCATGAAAACAAAGACAGCTTTATCGATGAAAGCTATGCATTTCATGAATTTGTAAAAAAACTGATATCAGAACGAAAACTGACGCAGCAAATGGTTTTTCTCAGAGCTGATATACCGGAACGTTACGGTTACAAAATTCTCTCAGGTGAAAAACACACAAAACAAAGAGATGTGATTTTACGTATATGCTATGCGGCTGAATTTACGATAGAAGAAGCACAAAGTGCCCTGAAAAAATATCAGATGCCCCAGCTTTACTCCAAACTCCCAAGAGATGCTTTGCTGATCATTATTTTTAACGAACGTCCGGGAAGCATTATTAGTGTGAATGAATTGATGAAAAAACACGGATTCGAGCCATTACGAACAAGCGGCTTGCAGAACTGAGAAAAATCCCCACCCCTAAGGGGGCAACGTGAATAAAACAGTTATGTTAAAATACTATCAAAATAATTCAGGGAAATTATAACACAAAAATATGAAATATAACAAAAAAATTAGATTATTTGCAAACTTTGTCATTCCTCTTGCGCTGGGAGCACTATTCTATTATCTGCTCTCGCCGAATACGCTATTTGTGCATGAGCTGGACGAATTAACGGATCATGCGATACGGCAACAAATAAGCATTGAGAATAATCTGATTTTAAAATTTGTGCGAAATTATCTGCTGGATATGTTTTGGGCTTATGCGTTGGTAATGTTCCTGTTTTTAATCATTGATCATAATGCTGCTGGTCTTTGGAAATCTCTTTGGATTGCATTTCTCTTTTCAACCGGGATGGAAATACTGCAGTTGTTACCTTTTTTAAAAGGAACTTTTGATGTTTGGGATATTCTGGCTGAGCTCCTGGCTGAACTGATAGCCATTTTGGTAATCAGCGTTTTTTTGAGAGGAGAGCAAAAATGAAGAAAATGAAGAAGTGGATACTTGTAGTATTATGTCTGTCACTATTTGCATTAATGGCGATCGGCAGTGGGTCATCAGATGCAAATGAAGATAAGGAAATAGTCACTACAGAAGCAGAGGATTCGGGGGATGCCGCTGCGGCTGATAGTGAAGGAGCAGACAGTTCACTGGTGAGTGAATCGGAATCCGTTGATACGGCTCAAAGTGTTACGATCGAGGAACAGATCCTTGTAGATCAGGACGGAATCATGATCACCGCAAAGTCATATACGATCGACCCAATATGGGGAGATGGTATCGAAGTATTGATCGAAAACAATTCAGACAAGAATGTCACAATCGGATGCAACGCTCTGATCATTAACAACTATATGATAACGGATCTCTTTATTTCAGACATTGCAGCAGGGAAGAAGGCTAACGAGACGATCTATCTATCCAGCACAGGACTAAAAGCAGCCGGCATTGAGTCTGTTGGTCAAATTGAGATATATTTCCGGGCTTACGACAGTGCTTCGTATGAAGATATCTTTAGTACGGATGTTGTTACCATACAGACTTCGGAGTTTGCTAATATGGATACCACTGCCGACGATTCCGGAACTGAGCTTTATAATGCAGATGGCATTAGAATTGTAGGCAAGAAAGTGGATGAAAATAGTTTTTGGGGTACAGCGATTCTGCTTTATATCGAGAATAATTCCGGAACTAATATTGGAGTTCAATGTAATAATATGTCGATCAATGGATTTATGATGACTCCATATTTTTCTTCAGATGTATATGCTGGAAAAAAAGCAATTGATGATATCACTATTTTGTCTGACGAACTGGAAAGCAATGGAATAGAGAGTGTGGATGAAGTGGAATTGCAGTTTCACATCTATAATTATGACACATATGAGACGATCGTAGATACAGATCCAATCATATTTTCTGCACAATAGACTGAGAATTCTAACATAAATGCAGCATGCATAAAATTTAAATTAGTATTTGCGGGATAGAGCCGAAAAATCGGAGCTATCCCGCATTTTGTGTTGTGGAAAGCACAATTTCTAGTAGGAAAGAGAAATGGAGTGTATTATAATAGTTACAGGCTAATAATAGATGGTAGGAGTTTTTCGATGAAAAAGTTTATTCATGTCGCTGCATTTGGAGTACTTTCCTTTTTGCTGGGAGCATTTGCAGGTGTTGTTGTATGGGCAGTTTTAAAATTGATGGAGCTGGGAATTGAGTCGTTGTGGGAATGGATACCGGCAGCACTTGAGCTGGAAGCGAGTCTACCTTATTACCTGGTGATCTGTATTGCAGGTGGTGTTCTGATCGGAATCATTCAGAAAAAATATGGTCTTTTGCCGGATACCTTTGAGCAGGTGCTCGGGAGAATCAAAAAAGAGGGGAAGTATCCTTATGATAAACTTCCGATTCTGATGGTCGCAGCACTATTGCCGTTGATTTTTGGTGGGACACTTGGACCTGAGGCCGGGCTGTCAGGAATTATCGCGGCACTCTGCTATTTTGTAGGTGACAGACTTCATTATAAGAAGGAACAGGTTTCGGCTTTGATGGAGACTGGAGTAGCGGCAACACTTGGTGTGATTTTTGGAACGCCTTTGTTCGGTCTCGCCAATAATATTGAGCCAGATTATCGGGAAGAGAAATATAAGGATAAATTTATCAGTAAACAATCCCGTATTTATGTCTATGTGATGGGAGTGGCAGGTTCCTTTCTGACCTTTAAGCTAATGGTCTATAAATTAGGCGGTGGAATGGGAATTCCACGGTTCGAACGAGTGAAGGGATTTGGGATAGAGGAGTGGATGTGGATCATTCCGCTGATTCTGATCGGAGTGGTTCTGGGCATCTTTTATCTTATTTGTTTTCAGCTGACCAAAAAGCTGGCATCACTATTTCAAGGCAGGACAATATTAAGATGTGCAGTAGCAGGAGCAGGGGTCGCAATCGCCGGATTTTTCTTTCCAATGTCGATGTTTTCCGGTGAACATGATACTATCGTCTTAATGGGGACATGGGAGACCATGAGTATTACGCTTCTGATCGTTGCAGCATTCGTGAAGCTGTTCATGGTGAATTTCTGCGTCAACCTGGGATGGAGGGGAGGACATATCTTTCCAACGATTTTTGCAGGTGTGACGGTGGGATATGCCTGTGCCATATTATTGGGAATGGATGGAACCTACGCAGTAGCATTGGTCAGTGGCTCGATCTATGCCTTTATAATGAAAAAGCCTATTACAGTCATTGCGATCTTATTGATTTTTTTCCCGCTGACCTATAGTGTACCACTTGTTGTGGCTGTTCTGGCAGCTTCAAAAATCCCACAGCCGAAGGCACTGTCACATGTGGGATAGTGAGGAATCAGAACTTATAAAATATACAAATTTGGAATATAATTGGAGTAATATTTATGATCAAAGAGATAGATGGACAAGTCATACATTTTGATATTCGGGGAGAAGGACTTCCTATTATTATTTTACACGGTCTCTATCTGGACAGCCTCACCATGATTCATGCACTGGAGGAGAGCGAGATATCCTTTAAAGGATTTAAAAGAATTTATATCGATATGCCGGGGATGGGACAATCACCTATTCATAATCTGGAGAATAGTTCAGATGTCATGCTGGATCTGATTGCGAAACTGGTAGCAGAACTGGTACAGGAAAGATCTTTTATAGTAATGGGATTTTCCTATGGTGGATATATTGCACGAGGGATCGCAAAGAAATTTCTGTCACAGGTGATTGGTGAAGTATTGATCTGTCCGGTCGCAGTTCCTTATTTTTCGGATCGGAGAGTGGAGGCGATCACCCATCAGGAGGTGGATGAGGAGTTTCTCAAGACACTGCCAGAATACAAACAGCGAGAACTTCTAGAGAGCATGGTCATCATCAATGAAGAGACATATACTAGAAGCGAGGCAGATTTTCTAAGAGCAACAGCACTTGCAGATTTTGGCTTTGTGCAGACTCTCTTTTCAGGAAAATATGCCAGCGACTATATTGATCAGGATCAAAGGTTCCATACACACAAGACGCTTTTTTTGCTAGGATTTCAGGATACCTCAGTAGGTTATCTGGATATACTTGATTTGCTGAACTTCTACCCTCATGCCAATGTGACATTGCTAACGGATGCCGGACATTCTTTTTTTCTGGAACATCCGGAACAATTCGAAGCGCTACTGGATACCTGGCTGTTTAGTTATAAAAAAAGATAAAGGACTATCTCTGTGGGATAAAGCCTTCAAATATAAAAAGATCAAAGAGCTCTCGACAGGAATTGAGTGTTTTTTGATCTTTCACTGTCCAAGCAACACTTAGAGTATGGAACAGTTTTCTGCAGATCAAAAAGGACAGAGCATTCCGATAACGGCAGTCATAAGAGATAAAGTGTGGCTTTGCAATAAAATTCGAAAGCAGATTCTGAACCACAAAATAGACTGGCCAGATGCCAAGATTTTTGCTGTGCATAAAATTGGAGGCGAGCTGCCCTCTGATGATATGGGGGCAGTTCATGCGGTACCAGGCCACAGCCAGTGGATGAAAGGATTCAACCACATAGGGACCACGGTAATCCTTAAGTTCATCATTGACCTTCGCACAAACTGTGCCGACCTTTTCATGTATTTTGATTTCAACAATCAAAGGAATTCTTCCGTCTACAACAGACAAGACATCACGAAGCAGTGGAATGCCTTGGTCTGAATTCAATAGGAGAAGATCACAGAGCTCCTCATAAGTAAAATTTCTGATTTTTCCTGGTTTTTCGCACATCCGTTTTAGCGATTCATCATGAAAGACAACGACCTTGTTATCCTTGGTCAGCTGGACATCCAATTCGATCCCATAACCTGCATCTACCGCTTTTTGAAAAGCAGAGAAAGAATTCTCAGGAGCACTTGAATGATTGTCATGAAGCCCGCGGTGAGCATAGAAATGACCCATAAATTTCGTGGTATCAGGTCTGTGATACACCTGAGGCATTACTGCGAACAGATATAGTAGGATAAAAGCAATAACAGTAAGCATCACATAAATAAACATAAATCAATCCTCAATCAATGATAGATAAATCTGCAATTAGTCTTCAACATCAAATGTTCCAGTCTGCAATTAGTCCTCAACATCAAAATGTTCCAGTCTGCTTTTTTTCGGAGCAGGTCTCGAGTCGCCATGGCGCACCATAGTCATCGTGCAAAATGCAAGTACCATGAAACAAGCTGCATAGGGAAAGAGTGTCCGATAGGATACATACTGCAGTAGTATGCCTGATAGGATCGGAGTCATGATCTGAGCAGCCATGGAAAATGTATAGTATAGACCGGTGAATTCACCGATATCACTTCCCTTGCTCATTTCAACTACCATGGGGAAGGAATTTACATTGATTGCTGACCATCCAAAACCCATCAGAGCAAATCCAATTAAAATGCTCCAGTGATAGGATCCATAGAAGGAACCGCCAAAATAAGCAAGGAACATCAGAATAATTCCACTTAATATAGTACGTTTTCTGCCATATTTTGTGGCAAGGATTCCGATTGGAATATAGGAGCAGATCGCAGTAACAGTGGCGACCATTAGGTAATCCGCATATTTTCCGCCGCTTGCACCCCAAACCTCCGTGGCATAACGTGAGAAGGCAGAAGTGACTGCATTGTAGGCCGTGAACCAGAGAAAAATAGATGCCAGTAGAAATCGGAGACTTCTTTTTACTTCAACGGGCATTGGCACCTTTTCCTGGAGCTTTTCCTTTTTTCTTTCTTCCGGGTACTCAGAATCTACCGCGGCAGCTGACTTTTTCTCACCAGTGGTAATCAGGAGCAGGACAACAGCAAGAAGCATCAGTGATATAACAGAGAGAAACAGCGGAAAATAATTGGGATGCGCCTCATTTTTTACCAGAATACGAATCATGATCAGCGTATATACACCACCTACTGCTCCAAGCAGATTGATAATGGCATTGGCCTTGCTCCTCAGAGGTTTCGGCGTCAGGTCAGGCATCAGGGCAACAGCAGGAGATCGATACATGGCCATGGAGAATAAGGTGATGCCAAGTCCTAGGACAAAAAGAGGCAGGAGCCTTCTTTGATCAGCAAAGGGAAGCAGCATCATGCTAAAAACTGCTAGGAGAGTACCGCCAATAATGTAAGGTGTCCTTTTTCCAAGGCGAGTATTGGTACGGTCAGAGAGTCCGCCAATCAAAGGAAGCAGGAATAAAGCCAACACGTTGTCGGTGGCCATGATCACACCCGTGATCGTCTCATTCAAGGAAAAGGTCTCCTTTAGGATCAGAGGTATCACATTGTCATACATCTGCCAGAAGGCACAAATCGATAAAAATGGAAGTCCGATAAAAATCGTACGTCTGTAATTTAGTTTCATCTTGCATCTCCTCAATGTGCATCATTCTATTTATACAATCGCACTTTTTGTAAAGTTTTTCAATCCATTCGGAGAAATATATTTGACTTTGAAATCAAAAACCAGTAGAATAATAAAAAATCAATAGATCGGATGAAGGATTTGAGAGAGCATGCACTTGCATCGCCGAAGGGGAATTGCGAAAACTCTCAGGCAAAAGGATCAAATCTGGACGATACTCTGGAGAACAATGGTGTACCGAAGAAGTAAGCTCCGAATAGGGAGTAATCTTTCAGGTGAAAGGACAGAGGCACAAACAAAGCAGGAGGACTGCGTATGTTTGTGTTTCTTTTTTTTACATTAAAAGCGAAAACATACAAGGGCAGAGTTGATAGCAGGAGGTCAAATGGATCGTAAGACAGCACTCTATGAAAACCACATGATACACAAAGGACAGATGGTTCCTTTTGCGGGATATCTTCTTCCCATTCAATATGAATCCGGAATCAAAGAAGAGCATCTTGCAGTTCGCAATGGCGCCGGACTTTTCGATGTATCACATATGGGAGAAATCAAATTCAGCGGACAGGATGCACTGTCAAATCTGCAGTATCTGTTTACAAATGATTTTGCAGATATGAAGGATGGAAGAGCAAGATACAGTCTTATGTGCAATGAATCAGGTGGAATACTGGATGACCTCATTGTATATAAGCGTAATGATGAGGATTATCTTGTGGTGGTCAATGCTGCGAACCGAGGCAAGGACTACAAATGGATCATGGATCACAGATTTGGAAATGTGCAGATCGAGGATCGCTCTGATGAGATTTCTCAAATTGCCCTTCAGGGACCAAAAGCACTTGAAATTTTATCCCGAATCGCACCGGAATCAAGTATACCAAAATCCTATTATACGGCGATATTTGATGCAAAGATTCGTGATATAGACTGTGTGGTCGCAAAAACAGGGTATACTGGTGAGGATGGGGTTGAGATTTATATTGCCAATCAGGACGCTGTGAAATTATGGGAGCTTTTACTGGAAGCTGGCAGCGACTTCCAAATTCAGCCGTGTGGTCTTGGTGCACGGGATACTCTGCGGCTCGAAGCAGCGATGCCGCTTTATGGACATGAGATGGATGAGACAACGACCCCTTTTGAAGCAGGACTTGGCTTTGCAGTCAAACTGCAGAAAGAGAATTTTATTGGAAAGGCGGCACTGGAAGCTGCGGAGGTGCCAACAAGTATCCGTGTCGGACTAAAGATCACCGGCAGAGGAATTGTCAGAGA
Organism: Lachnospiraceae bacterium; assembly: GCA_047974745.1. Taxonomy (GTDB): domain Bacteria; phylum Bacillota; class Clostridia; order Lachnospirales; family Lachnospiraceae; genus JBKECO01. The sequence goes on along the minus strand of JBKECO010000027.1, from coordinate 51,099 downwards.
AATGGAAGAGATCTATATAGGTGAAGATCAGATCGGACATACTACATCCGGAACCTACTGCCCATACCTTGGCTACCCTGTAGCAATGGCAAAAATAAGAAAAGAATATGCGGAACTTGGTAATAAAGTGGAGGTCAACGTGCGCGGCAGGCGAGTGGAGGCTGTAGTCACCGAACTTCCTTTTTACAATAAAAAAAATAGATGATTCACCGCCGGTCACTGGCGTCCTAAGATATCATCACAAAAAACAGGAGGAAATATATGTATCCAACAGATTTCATGTATTCAAAGTCACACGAGTGGGTAAGATTTAATGGGGATGAAGCAATCGTCGGTCTGACAGATTATGCTCAGGGAAAATTGGGTGGAATCGTTTTTGTAGGCTTGCCGGAAGAAGGTGATTTCGTAGAGGCTGGCTGTACTATGGCTGATGTAGAGTCTATCAAAGCAGTTTCTGAAATTTATGCTCCGATATCAGGAGAAGTTGCAGAAATCAATGAAGAGCTTCTAGAGGCTCCGGAACTGATCAATGAGGCACCCTATGAGGCATGGCTCGTTAAAATTACTTCGATTACAGAGCAGGAAGACCTGCTGACTGCAGAAGAATACGAGGAATTCATTAAAACACTAGAGTAGCAGGAGGCCATCATTATGGGAAATTACGTACTGTCAACGAAAGAGCAGAATCAGGAAATGCTGGCTGCCATTGGCTGCAACTCCATGGATGATTTATTTTCCTGTATACCGGATGAGGCAAAACGCAAAGAAAAGCTGAATCTTCCAGAGGGAAAAGCGGAGATGGAAGTGAAAAGGATCCTATCTTCCATGGCCAAAAGCAATACCATTTTTGAGAGCATTTTTCGAGGAGCAGGTGCCTATCGTCACTATATCCCTTCTATTGTGAAAAGTGTTACTTCAAAAGAAGAATTTTTAACAGCATATACACCTTATCAGGCGGAAATCAGTCAGGGAATCCTGCAGTCCATTTTTGAATTTCAGACAATGATCGCTTCCCTGACCGGGATGGATGCCTCTAACGCATCTGTCTATGACGGAGCAACTGCAGCCGCCGAGGCAATTGCAATGTGCAGGGAAAGAAAACGCAGTAAGGCACTGGTTTCTGAGGGGATTCATCCCCAATTTATGGAAGTCATAGAAACCTACTGCTATGGGAACGGGATGGAGATCGTGAAAATACCACTTTTGGATGGGCAGACTGACCAGAACTATCTCAAAAATGCTCTGGACGATGGAACAGCCTGCCTGCTGATGCAGAATCCGAATTTCTATGGCGTATTCGAAGAAGCAGAAGAAGTTGGAAAAATCGTTCATGAAGCAGGTGCAAAATATATTCTGGCAGTCAATCCCACTTCTCTTGCCCTTGTAAAATCTCCGGGGGAATGCGAAGCAGATATTGCAGTGGGAGAAGGACAACCTCTTGGACTGCCCCTTTCTTTTGGTGGACCTTATCTTGGTTTTATGGCATGCTCCCAGGATATGCTCAGAAAATTGCCGGGTAGAATCGCAGGACAGACTGTGGATGTTCATGGAAACAGAGCGTTCGTTCTGACGCTGCAGGCAAGAGAGCAGCATATCCGCAGAGAAAAGGCATCCAGTAATATATGCTCAAACCAGGCATTTTGTGCCATGACAGCAGCTTCTTACCTGGCTGCAATGGGGGAATCCGGATTGCATCAGGCGGCACTGCAGAGCATGTCAAAGGCAGTTTATCTGGAAAAGGAACTGAATCAGATCGGATTTGCCTCTGTATTTCAAAAGGAGCATTTCCATGAATTTGTCACCACCTCCCCAATACCAGTCTCGGAAGTCATGCAGAGACTCGAAAGGAAAGGGATTCTTGGAGGATTGCCCCTCTCTGGAGCTCATGAGGGACATATTCTTTGGTGCTGTACAGAGGTGAACACAAGAGCAGAGATCGATCTGCTGATTTCCTGCTTGAAGGAGGTGCTGTAGAATGGATCTGCTATTTGAAAAAAGTATCGAGGGAAGAAAATTAGAGCTGCTTGCGGACTGTGATGTGCCGATCGTTCCGATCTCTGCCGAAAGGAAAAGAGACTCTACCTGTGGTCTGCCTCAGTTGGGGGAAAATGATATATCCAGACATTATACACAGCTGATGAAACGAACACATGGAGTAAATGATGGCTTTTATCCACTTGGATCCTGCACAATGAAATACAATCCTAAAATTGCTGAGACGATTGCTGGGATGGAAGGTTTTACAGATATCCATCCACTTCAGCCGGAGCGAACGACTCAAGGGTGTTTTGAGGTACTGAATCTGGCTGAGAGATACCTGTGTGAGATCACTGGCATGGAAGCAATGTCAATGCAGCCTGCGGCAGGAGCCCATGGAGAATTTGCAGGACTCTTGATGATGAAGGCATATCACCAGAATAGAGGCGAGAGTCGCCGAACCAAAATTCTGATTCCGGACTCTGCACATGGAACGAACCCGGCCAGCTCAGCGATGGCGGGATTTGAGGTCGTGACGATACCTTCCGCAGCAGACGGGGGCGTGGACGTGGAAAAGCTTAGGGCAGCAGCAGATGAAGATACAGCAGGGCTTATGTTGACAAATCCCAATACTCTGGGCATTTTTGATCCAAACATTTTAAAGATCACGGCGATCATACATGAATGCGGGGGATTGAACTACTATGATGGAGCCAATCTGAATGCGATTGTCGGAATGACAAGACCCGGGGATATGGGATTTGATATCATTCATCTGAATCTGCATAAGACATTTGCAACTCCTCATGGGGGCGGAGGTCCGGGAAGCGGACCGGTAGGATGCAGAGCTTTTTTAAAGACATTTCTCCCAAGCCCCGTGATCCAGGAGGACAGCGAAGGCTTTCATACGCAGCAATATGAGGAATCCATTGGCAGGCTCCGCAGCTTCCATGGTAATTTTCTGGTGGTGGTAAGAGCACTGTCTTATATCCTGACACTGGGAGAGGCAGGGATCCGACAGATCAGCAGACAGGCTGTGCTACATGCAAATTATATGATGGAGCAGCTAAAGGATATCTATCAGGTGGCCTATCCGGGCAGATGCATGCATGAATTCGTATTGACACTTGAGGAGCTTAAAAAGGAGACTGGGATCTCCGCACTGGATATTGCAAAAGGAATGCTGGACTACGGAATCCATCCGCCAACGATGTATTTTCCAATCAGTGTAAAAGAAGCACTGATGATAGAGCCCACAGAGACGGAGTCTAAAGAAACTCTGGATGAGGCTGTGAACATCTTAAGAGAGCTGTATCAGAAAGCCAACGAGGATCCGCAGGCATTAAAAGAGGCACCGCTTCATACACCTGTTGGCAGACTGGATGAACTCGGGGCGGCAAGGAAACCTGTCGTTAAATTCTGTGAGTCATAATGCGGATATCATGAGGACATAATGCGGAATACGAATACGGATATCATGAGGACATAATGCGGAATACGAATACTGATATCAGGAGGAAAATATGCTTGCACAGGCTGGCTATATAGAAAGTAACAGAACCTATCCATACTATAACCTTGCTCTGGAGGAATATCTTCTGGATCATGTGAAGGAGGATGAGATCATCCTGTATCTGTGGCAAAATGCAAATACGGTGGTGATCGGAAGAAATCAGAATAGCTGGAAGGAATGCAAGGTCAGTGAGCTTGAGGCCGCAGGCGGTCATCTGGTCAGACGACTTTCTGGAGGCGGTGCAGTCTTTCATGATCTTGGCAATCTGAATTTTACATTTTTAATGCCACAGGATCAGTTCGATCTTGACAGGCAGCTAGAGGTTATCCTTCAGGGATTGAATAAATTGGGAATCCATGCTGTAAAGTCCGGAAGAAATGACATCACAGTGAATGGAATGAAATTTTCGGGAAATGCTTTTTTTAACAGGAACGGACATTCCTATCATCATGGAACGCTGATGGTGGATGTCGTGCTTTCTGATCTTGCTAAATATCTGAATGTCGATAGGGAGAAGCTTAGATCTAAGGCGGTGGAATCCGTTCGCTCCAGAGTGACAAATCTATCTGAACATCACCAGAGCCTTACCATTGAACTGCTGAAGGAAACTCTGAAGGAATCCTTTGCAGAGGTCTATCGACTGCATCCGCAAATACTGACCTTGGATGAGGCTGCAAATGAATCTATTCGAAACCGGGAAGGGGAGTTCGCCTCATGGGAATTCAAACATGGGAGAAACATCGCTTTTCAATTTGAGTCAGGCAATCGATTCGACTGGGGCGATATCTGCATGCAGTTTGTTGTTTCAGATGGAAGGATTCAGGATACAGTGATCTACTCGGATGCCATGAAACAGGATGTGATCTTACAGATCACAACGGATTTAAAAGGTGGGATATTTGCAAAGGACCCCATCATCAAGATCATAGGGAGTGCACTGTGTGAGGATGAAACAGAAGCAAAAATGCGTGCTGATCTTAGTGCAATGATCAGAAATCTGGATTTATAGAGTAGGAGCAGTGGTTATGGAATATAGATATGATCTGATCGTGATCGGTGCTGGTCCGGGAGGCTATGAGGCAGCTGTGAAAGCAGCAGGGCTTGGAATGAGAACAGCGATCATCGAGATGAACGAGGTGGGTGGAACCTGCCTGAACAGGGGATGCATTCCGACAAAAGCATTTTTACATGTGGGAGAGCAGCTGAATCAGATTCGCAAAGGGGAAGAGTTCGGAATTAGCGTCAGTGACTGGAATGTTGACTGGCAGAAAATATATGCCTATAAAAACGAAACTGTCAAAAAATTAAGAGAAGGAATCCTGCAGCTGCTCAAAGTGAGCGGGGTGGATCTGATAAATGGGACAGCAGGAAATGTTGCAGCGGGACAGCTTGAAATCACTCGGCCGGATGGAACGACGGAAACGATAACATCCAAACAAATACTAGTCGCAACTGGTTCTGTGCCTGTGCGTCCCAACATCAAAGGAGTCCATCTGGAGGGAGTCTGCACAAGCGAGGATCTGCTGGCAGAGGAACCGATGGATTTTGAAAGTATTGTGATAATAGGAGGAGGGGTGATCGGCGTAGAGTTCGCAGAGATCTATGCAAGTCTCGGTCGCCGTGTCACGATTCTTGAGTCAATGGGCTCCCTGCTTTCTACGATGGATAAGGATATATCCCAGAATCTGCAGATACAGTACAAAAAACGAGGGATCGAAGTCGTTACAAATGCTATGGTGACAGAGATCATGCGAGAGGAATCCTTAAAGGTTGTTTATGAGAGCAAAGGAAAGCAAAAAGAAGCTGCAGCAGATCTGGTTCTGCTGGCAGTAGGCCGCAGTCCCCGTTCCAGTGGATTGTTCGCAGCAGGTCAGGAGCCGGAGCAGATAAAAGGAAGATTAGAAGTGGATAATTACCAGCAGAGCAGCATTCCCGGAATCTATGCAGCAGGAGACGTGGCATCAGTGATCCAGCTTGCCCACGTGGCCACTGCCCAGGGATTTCGAGCAGTTGAGAGTATGGCAGGAATGGAGCACTACAGCGGTCTGTCCATGATTCCCTCCTGTGTGTACACAAATCCAGAAATTGCCTGTGTCGGAATGACAGATAAAGATGCGAAGGAAAAGGGTCTGGGTACAAAATGTACAAAGTATCTGATGCATGGGAATTGCAGGACAGTGATTGCCAAGGCAGACAGAAGCTTTATTAAGATCGTTTCTGAAGAAGAGACCGGAGTCATCTTAGGAGCCCAGCTAATGTGCGAGCGGGCAACGGATATGATCGGAGAATTCTCACTTGCTATTGAAAACAAAATGACAGTAAGTGAGATGGATACTGTGATCCGGGCACATCCGACCTATTATGAAGCGGTCAAAGGAGCCCTGGAAGCGCTGAAATAAGGAACATATATACAACAGTCCCTGCCAGAATGGAAAGCAAAGTGTTGTGTTTCCATTTTTCCAGTAGTATGACAAGCAGTACACATATAGCCTCTGGAACTCCATGTAAGCCTGAGGTAAGCGAAACATCTTTCAGACAGTAAACGATAAGCATTCCCATAATTGCATAGGGAAGAACTTCCCCGAGGTAGAGAATCAGTGCCGGAGCGTGATCTCGGAAAATCAAGAAGGGCAGGAAACGAATTCCAATTGTAATTCCTGCAATGACGAGTATTAATAATAAGGAGTGAACATCAAAATTCATTTTGAAAATCCTCCTTGATCCAACGCTTTTCGAACCAGAGTGCAAGGGTGATCAAAAGCATGGAGGGTATCAGAAAACTGTTTCGTCCAAAAATCAAAAGACACGACAAAGTTATGACAATACCAGAGAGAGCAGGCAGGTGCTGCCTGTTCTTTTCCCATTGATTTACAAAAATTACAGTGAACAAAGCAGTCATTGAAAATTCAATACCGGCAGTTTGAAATGGAATCAGGCTGCCGATCAGACCGCCGGCAAAGCTGCCAATGATCCAGTAAGACTGATTCAGCATGGATAAGAACAGGTAGTAGTGCCGGCGACTCATGCCTTCTGGTACCTCAGCAGAGCAGACCAGCGAATAGGTCTCATCGGTCAGAGAAAAAATTAAATAGGGCTTCCATGCACCCGTATCTTTATAATGCCTTAACATCGTAATTCCATAAAATAAATGTCTGATATTAACCACGATCGTCATCAGTGCCGCAGCCAGAAGCGTTGCACCGCCTGATAACAGACTGACTGCCACATACTGCATAGATCCTGCATAGATCGTAACACTCATTAAAACAGACCACCATACACTGTAGCCTTTACTTTCCATTAATATGCCAAACCCTGCCCCAAGGACAAGATAACCTGCCATGACAGGCAGGGAAGAACGAAATGCATATTGTAATGTGGTTTTATATTTTTTCCCTGGAGCCATGAATGAAAGTTACCCCTTCCAAGTGTAATATTTGAGCAGATACCAGGGATTGTTTTACGCTTTGTCCCTCTGATACCATATTCTATAATGTACATTTGGTAAAAAGAAAAGTCAAGCCTTAGGAATTAGCATAAATTCCAGGGTAGGGGTTGTATAAATTTGCTGTTCTGAGGTATAGTAGGTGTAACATAGAGCAAGGCAGAGGAGGGAATATGGTAGAAGTAAAGAACCTGACAAAAGTCTATAAATTGTCGAAACGGCAGATGAAGAAGGAGAAGGCACAAAATAAGCTGGTCACCGCAGTGAATCAGATATCCTTTCAGGCACGGTCAGGCGAAATATATGGACTTTTGGGACCGAATGGTGCAGGAAAGACAACGACGCTCAGATGCATGTCTACATTACTCAGACCAACGGAAGGCAGTGTGACAGTCGAAGGGTTCGATACGATATCGGATGCAACACAAGTAAGAAGCCGCATTGCTTTTCTTACAAATGAAATCAAGCTGGATCCACATTTTTCGGTGGATTACATGTTTGACTTCTTTGCAGCCTTGTATAATATGGATGCAGTGAAAACGGAGCAGAGAAAAGAAATGCTTTTTGAATATTTCGAAATTGGAGAATTCAGGAAGAAGAAGATAGAAGAGCTTTCCACCGGTATGAAGCAAAAGGCAGCAATTGCCATCAGCCTTGCTCACGATCCTTCGATCATTATATTTGACGAGCCGACCAGTGGATTAGACATTCTCACTGCCAGACTGGTACTGGATTATTTGAAGAAATTAAAAGAAGAAGGAAAACTGATTATCATTTCCACTCATATTATGACAGAAGCCGAAAAGCTTTGCGACAGAGTGGGAATCATTATAGATGGACGGATGGTCTGCGACGCTGCGCTTGAGCAGATCTATATGACCTATCAGATGGATAATCTTGAAGATGTGTTTTTTGAACTTTATCAGAACACACGAGGATAAGGAGAGAAAAATGGGATTTATGATTATCATGAAAAAAGAACTATATCGTGTATTCAAGGACAAAAAAATGATCTTTTCCCTCTTTTTTCTTCCTGTGATCATGATCATTGGAATCTGTGTTCTGATCTTTGTACTGATCAGTAACATGCAGGATGACATCCAAAGTCATGTCCCTTTGGTGTATGTACAAAATGCACCTGAGGATTTTAAGCTGATGCTGGATTCAGACAGTGCAGCTACTGCAACATTTCTGGATGCCGAGGACGATATATCGGAGATAAAAAATGAAATTTTATCTGGAAAAGCGGATCTTCTAATTATTTTCCCCAAAGAATTCAACGAAATGTTACAGAGCACAACGCAGGAAAATGTGGCTCTGCCACAAATCAGAACCTTCTACAATCCATCAGAGGACTATTCGGCAGAAGCCCGTGACAGATATGTATCTGTGTATCTGGAGGAATATCGAATTCAGAAATTGGAAGAGCGGTTCGGCAATTTGGAATATACGCAGATCTTCACGATTGATTCGGATAACAGTGAAGGAATGATTCAGGATGAAAATAAGGCAGCAGGAAAGGTACTTGGAATGTTCGTTCCCTATTTTATCACGATCATGCTTTTCACCGGAGCGATGACCATGGGAATCGATGTATTTACAGGCGAAAAGGAGCGGGGTACCATGGCCAATCTTTTATTAACGCCATTAAAACGTTCCGAGATCGTATTTGGAAAAATAGCTGCACTCAGCCTGCTGTCCATACTCTCGGCAATGGTATACGTTATTTCCATTTTGATTGCCATTCCGGTAGCTGTGCAAAGCATTGGAGCGGAGGAGAGATTAGAAGGCTTTTCTATCACTTTTTCCCCATTGCAGATCTTTGAAATGTTGGTGCTGGTGATTGGAATCGTACTTTTATATGTTGGTATTGTCGGAATGGTTTCGATCATGTCAAAGACAGTAAAAGTAGCACAAACATATGTCAGTGTGCTGTATATGCTAGTCATTGTCTCAAGTATGATTACAATGTATTCTTCAGAGGTAAAGGACATGACTTCCTATCTGATTCCGGTCTTTAATACCTCCGTTGCATTTCGAGGGATTTTTTCCCAGTCGCTGACAATGGAAGGGTTTTTAATTACAATAGTCATTACATATTTGATAGACCTGCTCCTGATCCTGGGGATTGCCAGTGCATTTAAGAGCGAAAAGGTCATGATTTGATGAGAATCTGGAAAAGAGGAACTGTATGCAGCTAATTTTATTTTTGATCAGCATATCGATCATAATGCTGGTTTTTGGAATCGTAAAGAAACTGGTTCGATTTGTTATTTTTTCCATTGTCATGATTATCTTTATTATGGCGCTGACAGCGATCCTGCAGTACTTTGGAATGCCGCTTTTCTGATATTTCACAGATTTAGAGAGGAAATACAGAAATGACATTATGGATAAAAGTGACAAAAATTGCCATTGGCAGTACAGTCTCCATTCTGCTGGCGTATGCATTAGGCCTGTTGAATGCTGTTTCTGCAGGAATCATAACCATCCTGTCTGTACAGGATACAAAAAAGCAGACAATCAGGGTAGCTATCAAGAGAATTGCAGCGTTTATTGCTGCATATCTTCTGATGCTGGTCATTTTTTCCATTGTGCCTTTTTCTATTCCAGCATTTGGAGTATTCCTTCTTTTATTTGCAGGTATCTGTGTCGCATTCAATATGCAGGATGCTCTGCCGATCAATGCAGTGATCGCAACCCATTATCTGTTAGAGCAGGATCTGTCTCTGATGATGCTAAAGAATGAGGCTATGCTACTGCTCATTGGCACACTAATCGGTATCGCCATCAATATGTTCATGCCTGGAAGTGTGATGAAGATCAGAAAGCAGCAGATCATGATCGAGGAGCATTTCAGACTGCTCCTGACAAGCATGTCAAAAAAGCTGATCGCACAGGGAAATGATGATGAGATCGAAACGCTGATGGAGGATTTGAGAGGGCATATCGATGAGGGAAAAGAACACGCTTTTCGCAATGATGATAATACATTTTTTCAGGAGAGCAAATACTACATGCAGTATATGGAACTTCGAAGCAGGCAGATAGATCTGCTCGCAGATACCTATGAAAAAATGCAAAGTCTGACCATGACAGTAGAGTACATGTATGCTATATCAGACTTTATGAACCAGATCGCAAAAGAACTGCATGAAACCTATAATACAGAAGGTCTTTTTGTGAAGCAGGGCAGATTGATGAATGAAATCAAGCACTCACAGCTCCCGACTACGCGTGAAGAATTTGAAAACAGAGCAATTCTCTATATCATTTTTATGAACCTGAAAATGTTTATAAAGCTCAAAAAAAGCTTTATCGATGAGCTGAGCGAACAGCAGAAGAATAAGTACTGGAAATGAAATGAAGCATTGAATAGAGAGCCAGACAGGAGAGCCAGACAGTAAATCAGACAGAGAGCAAGACAGCAGGTCAGAGGCTACATACAGTTAAATCGGGAAAGAGCAGGGATGGGAGAATGGGTAGTATAAAAGCAATCTGTATCAGCAAGGCGAAGGGAACGGCAAAGACCAGTGTTGCGGAAGCTGTACTTTTACCTGAATTTGGAATTAAAGGAGATGCACACGCAGGTAAGTGGCATCGTCAGGTCAGCCTGCTAGAAGAAGAGAAAGTCCGTGAGTTCAATGAGAAAGGAGCCAATGTTACAGAGGGAGCATTTGGCGAAAATTTGATAATAGAAGGAATCAGTCTTGCTGACTGTCCGGTGGGAACTCAGTTCCAGATCGCGGAGGCAGTACTGGAATTAACGCAAAAAGGAAAAACATGTCATACCGGTTGCGAGATCTATCATCGGATGGGCGACTGCATTATGCCCAGGGAGGGTGTTTTTACAAGGGTCATCAAAGGCGGAACGATACGTCCAGGTGACAGGATCACATGCACACCACCAAAACAGATGGAAATAACCGGGTTCCGCGTTGCGGTCATAACATCAAGTGACAGTGGATTCGCCGGAGAACGTGAAGACGTAAGTGGTCCGGTCATAAAAAGTATTGTAGAACAGTATGGCTACACCGTTGTTCATCAGACGATCCTTCCGGATGAAATGACGGCAATCACAGATGAGATGAAATATATCTGCGACAAAAATACTGCCGATCTGATCCTGACAACAGGAGGGACGGGATTTTCACCAAGAGACTGCATGCCAGAAGCAACCAATAAAGTGATAGAACGATCAGTGCCCGGAATTCCTGAGGCAATGCGTGCCTACAGCCTGCAAATGACAAAGCGGGCAATGCTTTCGCGAGCAGCCTGCGGAATCCGAAAATCAACACTTATCCTGAATTTGCCCGGAAGTCCCAAAGCAGTGGAAGAGTGTCTGACCTATGTGATCAGTGAGCTGGAACATGGACTGAGGATTCTGACAGAACAGGAAAAAAACTGTGCAAGACCTTTTGGCAGCGTTTCAGAATAAAAAAGTACTTGACAATTCCAGTAGGAATTACGTATAATGCAGATTATAACGAAAACAGCAATGAAGAGAAGAGTAGGTCATGAAAACTTTTACAGAGAATCCATGGTGCTGAGAATGGAGAAAGTCAGAAGTGACAGAAGATGGTCTTGGAGCTTCGTACCGACACCGATCAGGTTAGGCTGCGACGGGTTCACCCGTTATAGTGATGCACTATCGATCGATATGACTGATAACGATCCGTAGGAATAAGGCTCTTGTGATAAGACGAGAGTAAATTGAGGTGGTACCACGAAGCATATGCTCTCGTCCTTGAAGTAGTTTTTCGAGAACGAGAGTTTTTTTGTTGTATAGGGAGGAAATGGACATGGGAGCGGAAATCATTCAGATCAAAAATCTGGAAAAGACATTCAATACCAAAGATGGACCGGTAATAGCATTAAAGGATATCAACCTTTCCATTGAAAAGGGTGAGATTTTCGGAATTATTGGACTGAGTGGTGCAGGAAAAAGCACGCTGGTCCGATGTATGAACTTTTTGGAAGTGCCGACAAGGGGCAGCGTTGTTGTAAACGGACAACCACTGGAAAATATGTCGGATATCGAGCTTCGCAGAGCAAGACAGTCTATGGGAATGATCTTCCAGCAGTTCAACCTGCTGATGCAGAGAACAGCATTGGACAACATTTGTTTTCCCCTCGAAATCCAGGGAATGGGAAAGAAAGAGGCCAGGAAACGGGCAGCAGAACTGATGGAGCTGGTCGGACTGAGTGATAAGAAGAACGCTTTTCCGGCACAGCTTTCCGGAGGACAAAAGCAGAGAGTTGCAATCGCACGTGCCCTTGCAACAAATCCTGATGTTCTGTTGTGTGATGAGGCAACGAGTGCCTTGGATCCTACCACCACAAGATCGATTCTTGGACTGATCAAAGAGATCAATCAAAAGCTTGGGATCACTGTAATTATTATTACTCACGAAATGGGTGTCATCGAAGAGATCTGCCATAAAGTTGCAATCATCGATCAGAGCAAAATTGCAGAATGCGGTGAAGTCAGAGACATTTTTTCCAGACCAAAATCTGCCATTGCCAGAAAACTGGTACTCTCTGAAGGCTATGGGCAGTCAGTAGAATTTGAGGCAAGACATGCATACAGAATCACCTTTGACGGCAGAAGCTCCTTTGAACCTGTTATATCCAATCTGGTTCTTCAATGTAAGGCACCCGTTAATATTTTATATGCTGATACCAGAAATCTTGACGGAAAAGCCGTAGGTCAGATGGTGCTTCAGTTTCCGGAGGAAGAAGCCCTCAGAGATAAAATGCTGCATTATCTGGAAATCAATGAAATTCCATATGAGGAGGTGAAGGATTATGCTTGATGCACAAACAATGACTATGATCATAAAAGGAATTGGCGAGACACTCTATATGACGATTGCCTCATCTTTGATCGCATATATCATCGGAATGCCGGTGGGTATTCTTCTGGTGGTCACTGACAAAAATGGAATCTATCCGAAAGCTTCGATCAACAAAATTACCGGAATGACCGTTAACATCCTTCGTTCCGTACCGTTTATCATATTACTGGTATCTATCATACCTTTGACACGAATGCTTGTGGGAACCACCCTTGGTCCGACAGCTACCATTGTTCCATTGGTCATTGCATCTGCACCTTATATTGCCCGACTCGTAGAATCCTCCCTCAGTGAGGTGGATGCGGGAGTCATAGAGGCAGCAAAATCAATGGGAGCATCTACACCACAGATCGTGTACAAGGTCATGGTTCCCGAATCACTGCCCTCACTTTTGCTGGGAGCAGCGATCGCAGTCACAACGATCCTGTCCTATTCCGCTATGGCTGGAGCCACTGGAGGCGGAGGACTTGGAGACATTGCGATTCGATATGGTTATTACAGAGATGAAACTCTGATTGCCTGGATTACCGTGGTGCTGCTTGTTGCCATTGTAATTTCATTTCAGGAGATCGGAACAAGGTTATCCCAAAAATTTGATAAGAGGATCCGTAGATAAGCATTCATATCTGCGTGATCACAATATAACAAAAGTGGCAGTAAGCCCAGGAGGAAACATTATGACAAAAAGAAAAATAGCACTCACCGCAGTTGCAGCACTCAGCATTTCATTGCTGGCTGGATGCGGAGCAAGCAGCTCACAAGATGGAACCACATTAAAGGTAGGCGCAACACCATCCCCCCATGCAGAGATTCTCGAGCAGGTGGCAGATGATCTTGCAGAGCAGGGAATTACATTGGAAATCATTGAATATTCTGACTATGTTCAGCTAAATGTAGCGTTGGACAGCGGGGATCTGGATGCAAATTATTTTCAGCATCTTCCATACCTGGAATCCTTTAATGAGGGTAAGGGAACAGATCTTATATCAGCAGGTGCGATTCATTACGAACCACTAGGAATCTATCCAGGAAAAACAACATCACTGGAGAGTATTCAGGATGGAGCACAGATCGCAGTACCGAATGACACAACGAATGAAGCACGAGCACTTCTTTTGCTTCAGTCACAGGGACTGATTACTTTAAAGGAAGATGCAGGTCTGGTAGCAACAAAAAATGATATCGTAGAGAATCCCAAAAATTTGGATATCATAGAAATCGAAGCGGCCCAGATTCCAAAATCTATACAGGATGTTGATCTGGCTGTATTGAATGGAAACTATGCAATAGAAGCCGGACTCAGTGCAGCTACGGATGCACTGGTCATTGAAAGTGCAGATTCAGAGGCAGCAACGACCTATGCAAATATCATTGCGGTAAAAAGTGGAAACGAGAACAACGAATCGATTCAGGCACTTATTAAAGCACTGCAGAGTGAAAAAATCAAAACATTTATCGAAGACACCTATGATGGGGCCGTAGTTCCAAGCTTTTAAATAAATACATCCCATAAATCACATCGAGAATGCAGCAGGAGTGAAGTACATTTCACTCCTGCTGCATTTTTACATGGTGTGGAATTCTTGTTATTCACTGGTTCATATTGTAAAATACAAGTATACATAAAACATATCATTTTGTATCAGGGAGGGCGTAGGATGAAATACAATACTCTAAAAGAAATAGCGGAAAAACGACGGTCGATTCATGCTTTTTTGGAAACTAAAATCGCCAGAGAGGAAATTGAAAAAATTGTTGAAATCGGTGCATTGGCACCTTCTGGATTCCATTCACAACCATGGGAGATCTTTATCATAGAGGATGCAGGTAAGCATAAAGAGATCGCAACTTCTATCCTGCAGGTTCCAGATTATTTTGAACTGTTTGAAATGATGGCGATCGGAGAACCGAAAGAAGATCCGTTGCCGAAAAAATTAAGATCAGTCAGGGAAATCCTTCATTATAATGGAATGTAGGAAGCAGGTTCATATGAGCTGCAGGCTTGATCTAACATGTGAAACAGGAGAAAACAATGAAACTAATTCATACAGGAGACTGGCATATTGGAAAACTACTTTCAGATAAAAGCCGTATTGCTGAGCAGAAAATAGTATTGGGTGAGCTTGTTCAGATGGCTGAGGATGAGGAAGCAGATGCGATTTTGATTGCTGGGGACATCTATGATAACGGAAATCCTAGCGCCGAAGCAGAGGAGCTGTTCTGCAGTACGATCGAGCAGCTGTCAAAGCAGGGGCAACGTCTTGTAATCATCATTGCAGGAAACCATGATAAGCCGGAACGGCTTGAGGCGCTAAGACCCCTGGCAAAAAAACTTGGAATTGTGATATTCGGAACACCAGTATCCGAGATCGAAGGAGGAATCTATGGTTCCTTTGAAATAGAGGTACAAGATCATGGGATATTTGCTGTGCAGATCGGTGAGGAGAAGGCAGTGATTGCATGCGTGCCTTATGCAAGCGAAAAGAATCTGGGGGATGTCATTTATCAGGATTTTGCGACAGATGAGGAAAATTTAAAAAGCTATGAGTCAAAAATGAAAACACTCTATCAGCATTGCAATTCTTTTTTCAGAGAGGACACAGTAAATATTCTGATGAGCCACGTATTTACACTAGGATATGAAGGCGATCATTCGGAGCGAAGCACGCAGCTGGGGAACAGCTATCTTTTGGATGCCTCTGTCTTTCCGGACAAGGCGGATTACATTGCACTCGGCCATGTGCACAAACCCCAGAAGGTCCAGGGTACCACCGGAAAAGCAAGATACAGTGGATCGATTCTTCCCTATCATTCAGATGAGGTAAAGATATCAAAGCAGTGCAATCTGGTGGAGCTGCACCCGGGAGATGAGATGAGTTACCGTCCCCTGCTTTTTTCCAATCCGAAACCAATCGAACGGTGGGATTGCAACGGATATCAAGAAGCATTGAGTCTGTGTGAAGAAAACAAGGACAGGGAGTGCTGGGTATTTTTAAGAATCCGCACGGGTGATGTTATTTTAGAGGATCAGATCAGAGAGCTAAAACATCTGAAAAAGGATATACTCGAGATTACTCCGATATTTCCAGAGCAGGAGGTGGAAGCGGAGGAGATCCTTCGACAGGAGGAAAATGTACTGGAGATGTTCCGTCGTTTTTACAAGAGCAGAAACAATACAGATGCTCAGGAAGAACTTTTGACACTGTTGCAAGAGTTGATTGGGGAGGGTGAACAATGAAGCCTTTAAAACTTACGATCGAAGGTCTGAACAGCTTTGAGCAAAAGGCAGAGATCGATTTTGAAAAACTGACCCAATCAAAACTCTTTGGAATATTTGGACCGACAGGGAGTGGAAAAAGTACGATCATCGATGGAATGACACTAGCTTTGTTCGGCGGAGATAATGCACGAGGAAGCCGCAATTTTATCAATGTCAATACACAAAAATGCAATATCATTTTTGAATTTCAGGCGGGAGGTGACAGATCCTGTTTTTATCGTGTTACAAGAAGCTTTCGGGCGGTGAAGGATTCGGGCAATGCCAATGCAGACAAAGCCAGATTGGAACAAATAGAAACCTCTGGTGAATCCAGAATCATTGCAGAGAAATCAACAGAAACGGATGCCGCCTGCAAAGAGATCCTGGGACTTGGACGAGATGATTTTACAAGGACGGTAGTCCTCCCCCAGGGAAAATTTTCGGAATTTCTACAGATGAAAGATGCTGACAGAACCAATATGCTCGAGCGTATCTTTCAGCTTCAAAAATTTGGTGAAAAACTGGAGCTGAACGTAAAGGAATATGGGAAACAGAAAGAGAGAAATGTAGAAATTTTAGAGGGTCAATGCAAGACCTACGAAGATGTGTCGCAGGAGCTGGTCACCCAGAAAAAAGGACTTTATGAAGCAAAACGCGAGGAGCAGAAGCTGACGGAAAAGCAGCTAGGAGAGTTGGAAGAATTCATTGAGATCTGGGGTCATGTTCTGGAACAGCAGAGAGAACTGGAGAAACTTAAGCTGCAGCAGGCAGTACTGAACCAAAGGCAAGTGGAGATGCAGGAGCTGAAGCATAGGATCAAAGATGCACAGTCTGCGAATTCCTTATACGATTTACTGAATTTGAGGGAAAGCTCTGTGGCAGATCTGGAAGTGGCAGAAAAAAACCTCAGAGAAAGTCTGGAACGAAAAACCGCTTCTAGTACGCTGCTTGATGAGCGAAAAAGAGAAAAGGAGAAATACGAGACAGAGTTTCATCAGGAAAATCCAAGACTTCAGATCTATTTAGATCAGATCAGGGAAGCAGTAGAAAAAGTGCAGAAGCTAGAAGCAGTACAAAAGACCAGAGAGGATAGTGCCTCACAGCTGTTGACCTGTAAACAGACGACAGATCATCTGGACATTCGGAGCAAAGAGATTCAAAACAAACTTACTGATCTGCAACGCCAGGAGCAAGACCTGCTTGAACACAGATCCAGATACCTCCATTCTCAGGATGAAATACAGACAGTCAGAATGGGAAGTCAGGCGGAAACAGAATTGGAACGGCTTGATATAGAGCTTTGCGACGCATTGGAGAAGACAGATAGCCTGACTGAAGAACAGACCCTACTCGCCACTCAAATCCGAACAGACCAGGAAATAGTTTCGAAGGAGAACTTGGCATTCGAGGAAGTCGAAAAGAAAATACAGCTGCTTCGGGAAGAAGCAGAACTGTTCCCTACCCTGGAAAAAGAACAGTTTCTCATTAAGAGCATTCTGGAAGAACAGAATAAGGCAAAGGAACTGAGCCGAGAGCAAAAAGAACAGGAAGATAGAAAGCAGATCTCACTGGAAATGGAGAGCGCATGTACATCATCCATACTTGAGACAGAAGACGAACTTGCAAAGATGCAGAGAGAGTATGAGGAAATCAGTCATAAAAATATGGCAATTCTTCTCGCAGAAGGTTTACAGGAGGGAGATCCCTGCCCCGTCTGCGGCAATGTTCATCCTGTCAGGCTGGCACAAAAATCGTCGGAGAGTTCCACAACTCGAATGGAAGAACTTGAGATTTTGATGAAGGAAGTCAGCTTGAAGAAGGAAGAATATGGCAGGAATAGGGCAGTTCGTGTATCCGAAGCCCACCATGCCCAGGAACTGATCAATAGTATTACTGCAAAGTACCAGCTTCTGGATCAGGAGCTTCTTATAACTGACGTAGCACAAAAGCAAGATCAGCTTGCCATTCTTGCAAAGCGGAAGCAGGAAATGATAGATGCAAATCAATCATTTCTGGAACAAAGAGAGGAAATCAGAAACAGAGCAACAGAGATCTCAAGCCGTATTGCCGGAAGTCAGTCGCTGGCGGATGCAAAAAAGAGCAGAATGGCAGAGTTAAAGGAACTCCTGCAAAAACTGACCGAACAGGCGGAGAATCAAAAATCACAGCTTGAGGACTGTAGACAAAAGGTCTTAACGGATAATTTCAGACAGCTTAACAAGAAATATGAACAGGAGAGCCGCATACTTGAGCAGACAGATGAACAGATCGAGCAGCTTAAGATCCAAATGGAGAAGTATAAGTCAGAACTCACCGAATTAGAGAAAAAACAGACTCAAAACCAACTGCTGCAAAATGGTCTGGAGAAGGATATTCACATGTATGACGAACAGATCCTTCAGTTCAGGCAAGAGTTGTCTGAAAAAATGGGTGAGTGGCATGACTTAGAACAAAAGGAGGCTGAGACAAAGATAAGACAGCAGAAGCTTTGGACGAATCGACAGGAGGCTGATGAAAAATATCAGGTGGCGGAGAAGCAGCGAACGGAGTCAGGTGAATTGTATGAGCAGGCTGCACGGGAAGAAGCTGCTGCCAGGTCAAATGCCGGGATCAGGCTGACGGAGCTCTCTGAAAAAATGAAGGCAGCCGAGGTCACAGAGACCAGCTGGATCAGGATCCACTACATGGACAGGGAGCTTATATCCAAAATGGAGGATCAGTGGAAACAGTATGAGGAAGAAGTAACATTCACTGAGAAGAATATACAGCAGATCATAAGCTGGCTGTCCGGTCGTTCGATCAGTGAAGAGGAGTGGACACAGAAAAAAGAAGAAAAAGCAAGTATTCTTGAGTTGCAGAAGCAGCAGAATGAAGAACTAGGTGGACTACTTGCTGAAGTAAACCGTATGGAAGAGGAGCTGCAAAGACTGGGTGGTATTTTAAAGGAGCTGAAATCTGAAAGACACCAGTATGCCATGGTCACGGAGTTGTTAAAACTTTTAAGGGGGAAGGCCTTTGTCCGATATGTTGCAATGTACTATTTAGAACATGTGACAAGGGATGCGAATAAACGGCTTCGGGAAATGACAAATGGAACCTATGAGCTGGAGATAATAGAAGGTGGATCCTTTATGATGAGAGACTATAAGAATGGTGGAAAGATTCGACCCTGCAATACTCTTTCCGGTGGTGAGACTTTTATCGTATCCCTGGCATTGGCTTTAGCACTTTCCAGACAGGTACAGCAAAAAGGTGCCGGTTCCATCGAACTGTTCTTCCTTGATGAAGGATTTGGAACCCTGGATGAAAGGTTCATTGATATTGTAATGGACTCACTCTATAAACTGCGGGAAAAAGGTCTGAACGTAGGATTGATCACCCATGTGGAGGCCATCAAAGAAAGAATCGGGTCACGAATCCTGGTCACACCGGCAGAAGCCGGAGGGATTGGAAGCAGGGTCAGGATGGAGTTCAACTAGACGTTCAATAGAATGATATCTATTAAACCAGCAAATACAGAAAAGGAGATACAATGGCGTATATACAGATGAATCTACTAAGCAAATCCCTGATGAGGACAGTTCCGGTCAATGTGATTCTGCCGGCAGACAAAATGATCTTTCCGGGGATGCAGGAGCGGGAGGGAAAACCATACAAGACATTATATCTGCTGCATGGAATCTTTGGAAACTATACAGACTGGGTCAATGGAACGAGGATTCAAAGATATGCAGAAGAACATGACCTCGTTATCGTTATGCCCTCTGGAGACAATGCATTTTATGTGGATCAGGAAGCAAGCCACAACTACTATGGAGAGTTCATTGGAAAAGAACTTGTTGAGCTGACCAGAAAGATGTTTCCTCTCAGTCACAAAAGAGAAGATACCTATATTGGAGGTCTCTCCATGGGCGGCTATGGTGCGATGCGAAATGGACTTAAGTACTGCGATGCCTTTGGAGCGATCGTTGCTCTTTCAGGTGCACTTTTGATCGAAGAGATGCCTTCGCGAACAAATGATGTTCCCTTTTTCATCGGAAGCAGAGACTATGCCGAAAGTTGTTTCGGTAATTTGGATGAACTGATAGAGTCAGACAAGAATCCAAAGTTCCTCGTTCAAAAGCTGATAGAAGAAGGGAAGAAATTTCCTGATATTTATATTGCATGCGGCGAGGAGGACATGCTCCTCGCCACCAATGCAGATTTTTCTGACTTTTTAAAGCAAAAAGGAGTAAATCATACCTATGTGACCGGTCCAGGAGGGCATGAATGGGACTTTTGGGATATCTATATCAAAAAGGGAATGGAGTGGCTGCCCACTGAACTTGGGGAGCTGGGCATCAATAGTGGTAATGTAGGAATATAATCCTTGCAGACAAAGTACAGGGATCTGTTCATTACCCTACCAGTGCCCATTTATGGGAGTTAAAATGATAACGAATGAGAATCTCTCGCTGTATGCCACCTACTTCGATCAAGCATCGGAATAGGTTGGAACTGATCCCGGAGAGGTTCTCATTTTTTTGTTGTACGACAGAAAGGATCTTATAGGTGTGAAGCTCATGGCTGGCATCCTCCAGGCGTACGAACATGGGGCGGATATCCCCGGCAGGGTTAAATGTGGCAATTGCATCGATACTGATATTCATTTAGTAATATACGTCCTCTCCTTTCACTCGTTTCTTTTCCAGACCGATACCACCGTTAATGGGGCGTATTTTTGCCCCCACATAAGAAGCGCGAAATACGGCCTCCTTTCCATAGCGGTCTCTAATGGTATCAATGGCGGAGTCAAGCTTCTCCAGCTTCTGGTAGTGGTCCATTGTAAACAAATCCAGCTGTCTTGCTTCTTCAGAGTCAAAGATCCTTGCAGTATGGACTCCGATATGCCGCAGTAGTGTGTAACCATCCCAGAGTTCGTCGAAGAGCTCACAGCTGCATCTATATAACTCATCTGTAATATTGGTGGCAGCAGATAATGTCATCTGGTGGCTGTTGGTCGAAAGTGCAAAATTTTTGGCAGAGACCGAGATTACAAGTGCCTTTTTGCGATCTTTTCTCAGGCGCATGCCGACACTTTCACAAAGGGACAAGAGCACCGTTCTGGCTGTAAAAACATCGCAGACATCAAAGGGGACCGTCATGCTGTTTCCGTACCCCTTATTCTCCGGCGCAATAGGTTCAACAAGAGAGACATCCATTCCATGGGCAAAGGCATAAAGGATCTCGCCGTGCTTCTTAAAGTGGGCTTTTAAAATCTCATAGTCAAAGCAGGCAAGATCTCCGATGGTATGGATATCCAGATTTTTTAACTTTACTTCTGTCTTACGACCACAGAAAAACAGATTTCCAACAGGAAGAGGCCACATCTTATCCTTGATCTCCTGTGGAAATAAAGTGTGGATGCGATTCGGCTTGCTGAAGTCAGAAGCCATCTTGGCAAGTAGTTTGTTGGTGGAAATACCAATATTAACAGTAAAACCCAGTTCTCTGTAGATCTGATCACGGATCAAAATCGCGGCAGCCACAGGGCTTCCCCAGATACTCTCGGTGCCGCTCATGTCAATGTAGGCTTCATCAATACTGTACTGCTCAACGACGGGAGAGTATTCCCGAAGGATCTGCATGAACCCTTTTGAACAGGTATCATAGAGGTCATAGTGAGGACGAACGAGCATGAGATGCGGACATTTCTTTAAGGCATCTCCAATGGTCTCAGCAGTCTGAATATTATATTTCTTTGCAGGCACAGATTTTGCCAGAATAATACCATGCCGTTTCTTGATATCGCCACATACAGCAGAGGGTATGGTTCTTAGATCCAGAGTCTCTCCCAGATGCTGCAGTCTGTAAACAGCTTCCCAGGATAGGAAAGCAGAGTTGACATCAATATGAAAGATCAGACTGTCCAAAAAATCACCTCCTAAAAATAGAACATGTGTTCGAATAAATAATAGCAAATGATATTGATTCTGTAAATGGTAAAAATAGACAAAAAAAATTAAGGCTAAGTAAAATCCAGCCTTAATTGTTCAAATTCAGCAGATCGTGATAACTCTAAAGGAGTTGATGTTAAAAGCTCAATGGCAGCAGATTCCGCTGCAAGGAATTGAAAAGCCCTTTCCTGATCGAGAACCAGTGGAATCCTGTCATGGACTGGCAGCATGGAATTGTTGGCAGCTGAGGTCAGAATGGTAAAGCATATGGATTCCTGCTGCTTTTTCAATCCGGCAAAGTATAGGAGAGGCGACTGGGGATCAGTAAAGGTGAAGCGATTCGATGACACATCCCATTCATAGAAGCCGGAGGCAGGGATGATACAGCGTCCATCAGCTACCGCCTCAGCAAAAAATGGCTTTTGAAGAACGCTTTCCGATCTTGCATTGATCATCAGTCTGTCATGACCAGGATGATGCATGCCCCATTGCAGGAGAGCCAGGGAAAGGCTCCCGCTGTCGGAAAAAAGAACAGGTGCCTGCATAGTTGGAACAATATCCCTTGACAGGTGCGAAGGAGCACCGGAAAGGATATTTTTTTCGATCTTGATTTTATGATCCAGAATCTTGACGATTCGAATAAGCTCTTCCTGGGATTCTTCCGTCAGATAATATCTTCCGCACATGATGGGATTCCTCCTTTTGACGATGGTATCATTTCTAGTATCCTTTTATTGTACCACAGGAAAAAGCCGCAGAAAAGACAGAGCATTCCTCCTTTTAATATGATACAATGCAGGTAATAAGGAATAGAAAGTGACAGGCAGAAAGAACAGGGAGCAATAAGGACAGGAGCTGTAAAGACAATGGAGATACCGATGAAATATTACATGGCACCGATGGAAGGAATCACCGGTTATGTATACCGGAATGCGTATGCTGCCCATTTTCACGATATAGATACCTATGTGGCGCCTTTTATCGTGCCCCAAAGGCAGAGAGAAATTAAGCAGAGTGAGCTAAGAGATATTTTTCCGGAAAATAATAAGGAAATTCGTCTTATTCCCCAGCTGCTGACCAATGATGCTGAGGACTTCATATGTACACAGAAGGAATTTGCTCAATATGGCTATGAGGAACTCAATCTGAACCTGGGCTGTCCATCTGGAACCGTGACTGCAAAAGGAAAGGGTTCCGGATTTCTCGATGAGCCAATGAAGCTGGATCGATTTCTTGACAAGGTGTGTTCGGCGGCAGCAGGAAGCATATCGATCAAAACAAGGCTTGGCACAAGTGACCCGGAAGAAATTTTTGATCTGATGACAATTTATAACCGCTATCCACTGACAAAGATCATCCTCCATCCCCGGACACAGCAGGAATTTTACATGGGAACACCACATAGGGATCTTTTTTTTGATGCGGCAAAAATGAGCCGGATTCCCATCTGCTACAATGGAGATGTCAGCTCGAGGGCGGATCTTAAGGAGCTGGAACAAGGAGCCCCGAAGCTTGAACATATCATGATCGGAAGAGGGATTCTGCGTGATCCCTGGCTGGTACAAAGACTAAAGGGCGGCGAAGGAATGCCGAATAAGGCAGGGCTTTTATCCTTTCATGACATGATTTACGAAGGATATCGGCAGCTGATGTCGGGAGAGCGCAATACATTATTTCGAATGAAGGAGCTTTGGTCGTATATGGGCGACATGTTCGTAGATTCTCAAAAATACTGGAAGAAAATAAAAAAATCTGAAAAGTGCCGGGACTATGAGGCAGCAGTTCAAGGGCTATTTCAGGATCTGCCGTTAAAGACAGTCTGACATATTTGTTCAAGAGATGAAACTGTGGCCGCTTGTATGTCATAGAAGTGGCTGCGTGCATGTCATAGAGGTGGCGTGTACAGCACGTTATAATATGGAGGGTATCGATATGGAGATATGGAAAAAAATCGGAAAACAAATCAGAATGGGAATGCAGCGTTCCCTGCTTCGATATCCGGCAATCACGATAGATGCATTTCTATTTGCTCTTTTGTCTATCATACTGATTCATCTGGACTGGGAGGAACAGGAAGCGGTGCAGTTCCTGTTTAGCTGTCTGCAGCTGGCGATTGCATTGTCCGTAACAGCAGGCCTGACGATTTCAGCTTATTTTGCAGCTCATCCATGGAAAAGGTTGGCGGATCTGATCACAGCAGCATGTACGGTACTAGTCTTTGTACTGCTGTTTTTCTTTTCCGGGATACCCTCCTATGATGGTTCGTATCAGATCGTATCCGATCTCGCGGGAACAAGTATCGGAATTGGAATCGTGATCGCACTGCTGCAATTCGTCTATGTGACTGGATGTGCGGAGGAGAGCTCTGTTGAAAAGTCCCTTTTTATGCTGCAAAAATCAGCTGCAGTCGCATCGTTTTATGGACTTGTACTTCTGGGTGGAATGGCACTTGTGGCTTTGGCAGTGGAGAATCTGCTATATAGTGGAATGAGCGGCAAGGTATATCAGTACCTGACAGTCATATCCGGACTGACAGCATTTTTACTTTTTGTCGGTTTTTTTCCGGATTTTGGAACTGATACAGAGCAGGAAAAAAGGAGGCAGATGGAGAAACAGCCTCGTTTTATAGAGATTTTGTTTGGCTCGATACTGATCCCTGTCATCCTCGCACTTACGGCAGTGCTGCTGTTATGGACTGCAAGAACGATCTTTTTTGGCAGCAGCCAGAATTTCTCCCTGCTGTCAGGAATTGCTGCAGCATATACACTGATCGGAATTTGGCTCTATCTGATGGTTACAGAACAAAATGGAAAGCTGCCGATCATCTATCGGAAGGTATATCCTGCTGCGGCAGGACTCATTTTAGTTGCAGAAGCCTGGGCACTTGGTGTACAGGTAGTCGATCATGGAATTTTTCCGGAGGAATACTTTTTTTCCATTGGCTGGGTGTTCGCAGCATTTACCGTGATTTTGTTCGTCATAAAAAGAGAAAAATCCTATCCGGCTGTGATTCTTCTTGGAAGCATTCTTTTGCTGATCTCTATTTTTCCCGGAGTCAGCTATCAGGAGATATCGGCAAGAGCGCAGCTGCATCGACTGGAAAGTGTCCTGCAGGAGGCCAGTATACTCGAAAATGACAGTGTTCTGAGTGGAGATGGAGAACCGACGGATGAGCAAAAGATCGCTATCACAGAGGCGGCAGATTATCTGAGCAGTATTTATGATGAGCGGCGCAGTGTATCTTTTCCAGTCTGGTTCACGGAAGAACTCAGCGATTCACGTAAATTCGAAGAAGCATTTGGATTCGCACCTCAGTACAATATGGGAAGTACCGATATATATTATGACAGGATCGTACTGGATAATGGGGAGAATGTGGCGGATATCCGAAGCTGGGAATGGGAAGTGACGCTGGTTGAGAACTATGAAAAGTAT
Organism: Lachnospiraceae bacterium; assembly: GCA_047974745.1. Classification (GTDB taxonomy): domain Bacteria; phylum Bacillota; class Clostridia; order Lachnospirales; family Lachnospiraceae; genus JBKECO01. Next base: position 25,676 of record JBKECO010000027.1, on the reverse strand, counting down.
GGAACCACAGCAGAGAACCCTGCTTTTTCCGGTAAAAATGGTACCTATGAGATTCTCTGGCAGATTCCGTCAGGAGATTCGATTCCAGTACTTGAAATTGTGAAGGATGACAGTACGCTTTACAGCAAAAGCCTTAAGGCGGATCTAGAGCGGATCACGATGGACTACACAAAGGATGAAGTGGGAGAATATCAGCTGGAACCTGAAGCTTTGCAGATCTTTGGAGAATTTGATGGAGGAGAATTCATGCTTCAGCTGGATCATATCGAGATATCCTATAACAGCAATGACAAGGAACCTTATATTTGGATTCTTCCAGACAGGCTGTATATCCGGGAAAAGGAATAGAATATCTCCGCATTCTGCGATATAATGGGAGAGCGGCCTGCGCAAAGAAGACAGGAATAAAACAGACAGAAATAAAGAAGACAGAAATAAAGAAGACAGGAATAAAACAGGCAAGAACAAAGGAGTCATGAAATGCTGGGAATTATTGGTGCCATGCCACAGGAAGTGGAGCAGCTAAAGGAAAAAATGACAGATGTGAATATTACCAAAAAAGCATCTATGGAATTCTACAGGGGAATTTTAGAGGGAACAGAGACGGTGGTCGTACAGGCAGGAATCGGAAAGGTGAATGCGGCCTGTTGTACACAGCTTCTGCTGGATCTCTTTGAAGTGGACGCTGTGATCAATACCGGAATCGCCGGATCTCTTCAGGCGAAGATCGATATTGGAGATATCGTACTGTCTACTGATACCGTGGAACATGATGTGGATGTCACGGCCTTTGGACATGCACCGGGAAAGATACCGGGAATGCAGGTTCAGATGTTTCCCTGTTCAAAGGAACTGAGAGAACTGGCAAAAATAAGTTGTGAAGCAGTAAATACAGATATCCATGTACATGAGGGAAGAGTCGTATCTGGAGACCAGTTCATATCAAGTCATGAGAAAAAAGCCTGGTTGACAGCTACCTTTGATGGCTGCTGTACAGAGATGGAAGGGGCTGCGATCGCACATGCAGCCTATCTGAATGAAGTTCCCTGCCTGATCGTCCGTGCCATTTCTGATAAAGCAGATGACAGTGCACATGTGGATTATCCTGCATTTGAGGCAAAGGCGATTGAACATTCTGTGCATCTTGTGGCGGAGATCGCACGGCGAATGTCAGAGAAGGCATAGAGTGAAAGCAATAAATCAAACGAAGCATAAGGAGGCGCCATGGAAAAAATAGCTAGCTTTACCGTAAATCATCTTACATTATTACCAGGAATCTATGTGTCAAGAAAGGACCATGTAGGAACAGAGGTCCTAACGACATTTGATATCAGAATGACGAGACCAAATTTTGAGCCAGTCATGAATACAGCGGAAATGCATGCTTTTGAGCATTTGGGCGCAACATTTTTGAGGAATCACCCTGATTATGCCGATAAAACGATCTATTTTGGACCAATGGGCTGCCGAACCGGATTCTATCTGATCCTGGCAGGTGACTATGAGTCAAAAGATATCGTAGAACTGCTTAAAGAAATGTATGCGTTCATTCGCGATTTTAAAGAGGAGATTCCCGGAGCAGCTGCCAGAGACTGTGGAAATTATCTGGATATGAATCTGCCGATGGCAAACTATATTGCAGGAAAATTCTATAGTGAGGTGCTGGACAATCTAACAGCTGAGAGACTGGTGTATCCAGACTGATCAATAAGATCGTTAAGTAACAGGAATATATATATAGGAAGGAAAAATCATGCTGAAAAAAGGAATCACAGGAAATGCTGTCACGATCGTCACAGAAGAAAATACAGCGGCAGCTTTAAAAAGCGGAGACCTGCGGGTATTTGCAACACCTGCCATGATCGCTCTGATTGAAGAGGCAGCATGGAAAAGTGTGGCAGAGGAGCTTGAGGAAGGAATGGCAACTGTGGGAACACAACTTACCATATCACACCTTTCGGCAACTCCAGTGGGAATGAAAGTGACCTGCAGGACAACTCTCACAGAAATCGATGGCAGAAAGCTAGTATTTGAAGTCAGTGTCAGCGATGAAACCGGAGAGGTCGGAAACGGAACCCATGAACGGTTCCTTGTACAGGCCGACAAATTCCAGAGCAGGGCAGATGCAAAGAAATAGTGTGATGCACAAGATTTCCTTTTGATTTGTCAAGGAGGCAGCATTCACCCCGCTGTGGTGTGATATGGATTTGGCACTTAAAAATCCTCCTTTGCCCAGTGAAAAGCATAGGTGACTGCTTTTTTCCACATTTTCAGCTTATGCTCACGAGACGTGTCATCAAGTTCTGGAAGAAATGTACGGTCGATCGCCCAGTTACTGCGGATATCCTCTATGTCTTTCCAGTACCCTACAGACAGTCCGGCAAGGTAGGCAGCACCCATTGCAGTCGTTTCCACACATGTGGGGCGGTTCACCGGAGCGTGAATCAAGTCGGCCTGCATCTGCAGCAGCAGATTATTGGCACTGGCACCGCCGTCAACGCGGAGGGATGACAGCTTGATCAAAGAATCAGCCTCCATCGAACGAATCACATCATTGACCTGAAAAGCAATGGATTCAAGAGTTGCCCGAATCACATGATATTTATTCACGCCTCTGGTCAGTCCGACAATGGTGCCCCGTGCATATTGATCCCAGTAGGGCGCCCCAAGACCGGTAAATGCAGGAATTACATAACAGCCGTTGGTATCTGAGACCTTCCTGGCCATATATTCTGCATCCAAGGCAGAGTCGATCAGCTTCATTTCATCGCGCAGCCACTGGATGGAAGCACCGGCAATAAAAATAGAGCCCTCCAGCGCATAGTAGACTTTGCCGTTGATTCCCCAGGCGATCGTGGTAACAAGACCATTTTTGGAGAATACCGGTGTCTCACCAGTATTCATAAGAAGAAAGCAGCCTGTTCCATAGGTATTCTTCGTCTCACCGGCCTCAAAACAGGTCTGTCCGAACAATGCAGCCTGCTGATCTCCTGCGGCACCGGCAATTCTGACAGGACTGCCAAAAACAGATGGAGCAGTCTCACCATAGACCATGCTTGAAGGCATAGGCTTTGGAAGTATCGCTTCAGGAATATCGAGTTCTTTTAAAATGTCCTGATCCCACTTCAGCGTATGAATATTGAACAGCATGGTACGAGAGGCATTCGAATAGTCTGTGATATGGACACGTCCCTGTGTCAGCTTCCAGATCAGCCAAGTCTCAATCGTGCCGAAGGCAATCTCCCCCTTTTCGGCACAAGCCCGGATTCCCTCCACATGATCAAGGATCCAGCGGATCTTGGTCGCAGAAAAATAAGCATCGATCACAAGGCCTGTTTTTTGGCGGAAGGTTTCGGTCAGTCCCTTTTCTTTTAGCGTATCTGCATATTCTGCGGTTCGCCTGCACTGCCAGACTATCGCATGGTATACTGGCTTTCCAGTATTTTTATCCCAGAGAACAACGGTCTCTCTCTGATTTGTGATTCCGATTGCTTTGATGTCAGACGCAGTCGCATTGACAGCCTTCATGGCAGCCCTTGCTACCTCAAGCTGTACAGCCCAGATTTCCTCTGCGTCATGCTCGACCCAGCCTGGATTGGGATAGTACTGCGTGAATTCCTTTTGTGCCACACTGCAGACCTCTCCCTTCTGATTAAAAAGAATGCAGCGGTTGCTTGTAGTTCCGGCATCAAGAGCCATAATATATTCCGACATGAAAAGTCACCTCCATCAATATAATGATATTGGGCTCAAAAGTAAGCTTGAACCCTGATCCTAGGTTTCCTGGAATGAAGAATAGTACTAAGTTCAGTATATAATAAGATGGTTTTTTTGGTCAATCATTGGATTTTTTGTAATTCTCATCTATTCATATTGACATAGTAGGTTTACATGGATAAAATAGAACTAATGTAACTATGCATGTACGGAATAGTTACGAGCAAATAACTGAAGGAGGAATTGCAGTATGAAGATCTCGACAAAAGGCCGCTATGCTTTGCGACTCATGCTGGATATCGCCATGAATGATGCGGTGGAGCCAGTAAGACTAAAAGATACAGCAGAAAGACAATCCATTTCTGTGAAATATCTGGAACAGATTATTTCACAGCTTGTTAAATCCGGTTATGTAAGAAGTATCAGAGGACCGCAGGGCGGATATAAGCTAGCGCGTGATCCTCAGGAGTATACTGTCGGAATGATATTAAGAAGAGTTGAGGGCAATATGGCTCCCGTTTCCTGTCTTGAGGATGAAAAAAATGAATGTGACAGACAGAGCGAGTGCGTTACGGTCAGAATCTGGCAGGAACTGGATGATGCAATTCGTGGTGTTCTTGATAAATATACCCTGGCTGATCTTGTCAGATGGCAGGAGGAACTGGGTAACGAATATATTATTTAGAAATGACTCCAGATAATAAGTACATACAAAGGAGAAACAGTATCATGTCAAAAAAAGATCAGGGTATACTAGGTCTCGTAGGTAATACACCAATGATCGAAGCCAAAAATCTCGAACAGGAATATGGTTTAAAAGCCAGACTGTTGCTAAAGCTGGAATATCTGAATCCATCAGGCAGTGTGAAGGATCGTGTGGCAAAGAGCATGATTGAAAAAGCAGAATCAGAGGGTTTTTTAAAAGAGGGCTCTGTTATCATTGAACCGACCTCTGGAAATACAGGAATCGGACTTGCCGCCATAGCAGCAGTGAAAGGCTATAAAGTCATTCTCACGATGCCGGAAACAATGAGCGTAGAACGGCGGAATATATTGAAAGCATACGGTGCGCAAATCGTACTTACAGAAGGACGAAAGGGCATGCGCGGTGCGATTGAAAAAGCAAAGCAGCTTGCAAAAGAAATTCCCGGAGCCTTTCTTCCTGGACAATTTGAGAATGGAGCAAACCCACAGATCCACCGTGAGACGACAGGACCTGAAATATGGAAAGACAGTGAAGAAAAAGTAGATGTGTTCGTGGCAGGAGTTGGAACAGGCGGAACAATCACAGGATGTGGAGAATATCTAAAAGAAAAGAATCCGGACATCAAGATCGTGGCAGTTGAACCGTCCACATCTCCAGTACTTTCACAAAAAAAGAATGGACCCCATAAGATTCAGGGAATCGGAGCTGGTTTTGTGCCTGAGATCTTAAATACCAAAATTTATGATGAAATTTTCCCGGTGGATAATGAAGTATGTTTTCAGATGGCAAGAGAAATCGCTGGAAAAGAGGGCGTGCTTGCAGGAATTTCATCAGGAGCTGCTGTTTATGTAGCAATTGAAGTTGCAAAAAGGGAAGAATCAGAAGGAAAAACGATTGTTGTCGTGCTCCCGGACAGCGGGGACAGATATTATTCCACTTCTCTCTTCCTGAACTCATAGAAGAGTCTATTGTTGCAGAAGGGCATTTGACCCTACATCAACAGATAAAACAAAGCGAGGAAAAAAATGGGACATAAAACAAATAGAAAAGACAGAGCACTCAGATTCGAGACACTACAGCTTCATGTAGGTCAAGAAAATCCGGATCCAGTTACAGATGCAAGGGCAGTACCGATCTACCAGACGACTTCCTATGTCTTTCATGACTGCGATCATGCGGCTGCAAGATTTGGGCTTGCGGATGCAGGAAATATCTATGGTCGTCTGACCAACCCAACACAGGATGTTTTTGAACAGAGAATTGCAGCCTTAGAGGGGGGAGTGGCAGCACTTGCAGTAGCCTCTGGAGCAGCAGCGATCAATTACACAATTACAAATCTTGCACAGATGGGCGATCATATCGTGGCAGCAAATAATATCTATGGCGGCAGCTTCAACCTTCTGCAGCACACACTGCCACAGTATGGGATCACGACCACCTTTGTGGAGCCAGAACCTGAGGCAGTAAAAGCAGCGATCCGCGAGAATACAAAAGGGGTATTTATTGAGACACTTGGCAATCCGCATTCCGATGTAGTAGATATTGAAGCGATTGCAAAAGTGGCACATGGAGCAGGGATCCCACTTGTTGTGGATAATACCTTTGCAACACCATTTCTTGTCAGACCTATCGAATTTGGTGCAGACATTGTAGTACATTCCGCAACGAAATTCATCGGTGGACACGGAACCTCCCTTGGTGGCGTGATTATTGACAGTGGCAAGTTCGATTGGAAGGCATCTGGAAAATTTTCATCCCTTGTGGAACCGAATGAAAGCTACCATGGAGTAAGCTTCACAGAGGCAGTCGGACCGGCAGCATTTGTAGTGAAAATACGTGCGACACTGCTTCGTGACACAGGTGGAGCGATCTCGCCATTCAATGCATTTTTACTTCTGCAGGGACTGGAAACTCTGTCACTTCGTGTGGAGCGCCATGTTCTGAATGCAGTCAGAGTCGCTGAATTCCTAAAGGAGCATCCAATGGTAGAGGAAGTGCACCATCCTGCTGTGTCAAAAGATGAGACGCAGAAGGCACTATACCAGAAATATTTTCCAATGGGCGGCGGATCTATTTTTACATTTGAGATCAAGGGAACGGAGCGACAGACAAAAGATTTTATTGACCAGCTTGAAGTATTCTCCCTACTTGCTAATGTAGCAGATGTGAAATCCCTGGTGATCCATCCTGCATCCACCACCCATTCCCAGCTGAGCGCAGAGGAGCTTCGTGAACAAGGCATTAAGCCTAATACAGTACGTGTAAGTATTGGAACAGAGCATATTGAAGATATCCTTGAAGATTTATCGGAAGCATTTAAAATCTTCGATTAGTCAAAAAAAGAACAGGACCTCCTGTTCTTTTTTTGACACCTTAACCAAATTTGCATAAAAAACTGCATGAAAAAAGCGGGTGATGGGAATCGAACCCACGTATCTAGCTTGGAAGGCTAGTGTTCTACCATTGAACTACACCCGCATGTGATTTTTAGTGCCCAGTTCCGGAATCGAACCAGAGACACGAGGATTTTCAGTCCTCTGCTCTACCAACTGAGCTAACTGGGCAATGCCTCACAGCAATAGTAATATTACATGAAACTGTAGCTATTGTCAATAAAATATATGCAATATTTTTGAAAAATGTTGTGAGCATAGCTTCAATCAAAGACACTTTCATATCGTCTATTCATTTTATGTAATTTTTGTGTTATTATTTCAGGTAGATTACGGTGCCGTTACTACTTATAATGGGTTTGTATTTGTGCGTCCTAGCAGTCTGCAGAATGAGACACCGTAATGAAATAATTAACTTGGGAATGAGGAAAAATGAAAAAGTCAAAAGTAATCGATATGTGTGAAGGTCCACTCATCAGCAAAATGATCCTGTTTAGTCTGCCACTTATGGTGACAGGACTAATGAAGCTTATGTTCAATGCGACGGATATGATCATTGTAGGTCGGTTCGTCGGAAGTAATGCACTTGGTGCAGTTGGTGCGGTAGGATCACTGATTCACCTACTTGTCAGCGTATTCATGGGATTATCAGTAGGTGCAAATGTACTTGTGGCAAGGTATCAGGGAGGGAAAAAACCCAAAGATGTGAGTCAGACTGTGCATACAGCCCTTCTGATGGGGGCGATAGGAGGACTTGTACTAACAGTAGTAGGACTTTTATTTTCCCGTCTGATCCTGACATGGATGGGGACACCGCCAGAAATGCTCTCTATGTCAGCACTGTACTTAAAAATATATTTTGCTGGTATGCCATTTATGCTGGTCTATGATTTTGGAAGCTCGATTCTGAGAGCCATAGGAGACACAAAACGACCTTTATACTTTCTTTTATTTGCCGGTGCAGCAAATGTGCTCCTGGATCTGCTGCTGGTTGTAGGTTTTAAAATGGGTGTAGCAGGTGCGGTGATCGCCACAGTATGCTCTCAGATCATATCCTTGATCTGTCTGCTGGTCTGGATGAGCAGGCTGGAAGGAGCATGTCACTTATCAGTGAAACTCCTTCGCATCAACAAAAGTAAAATGCAGCAAATATTAAGAATCGGACTGCCGGCAGGATTACAGGGTGCAGTTTTTTCCTTTTCAAATGTACTGATCCAATCTTCGATCAATAGCTTTGGAAGTATTGTAGTGGCAGGCAATACAGCTGCCATGAATATAGAAGGCTTTATCTATATGGCGATGAATTCGTTTTATCATACAGCTGTCTGCTTTACCAGTCAGAATTTTGGAGCAGGAAAATTCAACAGAATAGATAAGGTGCTTCGACGATCCCTGGTCATGGTTTTTGTTGTTGGAGCCTCAATGGGCGGTCTGGCCATAGTGTTTGGCGAACAGCTGCTCTCATTTTACACATCGGATCCAGAGGTGATTAGAAGTGGACTGATTAGAATGAGTGTTATCTGTACCTTTTATTTTTTATGTGGAATGATGGAGGTACTGACAGGAACAATGAGAGGAATCGGATATTCGGTTCTGCCGATGATCGTAAGTCTTCTGGGCGCCTGTGGTTTTCGAATCATATGGATCCTGACAGTATTTCAATGGAACCACACACAAAAGACACTCTATGCCTCCTATCCTGTCAGCTGGATGCTTACCGTACTGGCACATTTGATATGCTATCTGATCGTAAGAAGAAAGATGTACACAAAAACTACATTTACTCCACTAGAACAGGCAGGTGCAATGTGACAGAACAAAACAATATGACAGACCGGAATTCTATGACAGGTAAAGGAAATTTTATGCAGAAAACAGTGGTGATCTGGTTTGGAGCCTTGATCTGCTGTGCATTCTGGGGAAGTGCTTTTCCCGCCGTAAAAATTGGCTATCGACTTTTTGAAATACCAGCTGGCGCAGTGTCTGCACAGATTCTGTTTGCAGGAATTCGATTTACACTGGCGGGCCTGCTTATTATTTTTTTTGGAAGTATCATAGGAAAAAGAGTACTATTACCGAAAAAGGCTTCGATACCGCGTATACTTAAACTGAGTTTGATTCAGACGGTACTGCAGTATATATTTTTTTATATCGGACTCGCAAACACAACAGGAGTCAAAGGCTCGATCATCACAGCTACAAATGTATTCCTAGCGATTTTTGTTGCCAGCCTGCTCTTTCACCAGGAAAAATTAACAACAAAAAAGGTGGTGGGAAGTTTGATCGGATTTTCCGGAGTTATATTGATCAACCTGACGCCGGGAGGTATGGATGCCTCATTCCAGCTTATGGGAGAAGGTCTGATGTTTCTGGCATCACTTTCCAATGCCTTCGCATCCGTTTATATCAAAAGATATTCACAGCTTGATGATCCGATCATGCTGACCGGCTATCAGTTTTTGGCTGGTGGAATCGTTTTGTCTGTCATAGGCTTTCTTTTTGGAGGTCGGATCAATACGTGGACGGCGCCATCCGTGATGATGCTTTTGTATCTTGGTGCACTTTCCGCAATTGCCTATACACTTTGGAGTATTTTACTGAAATATAATCCTGTATCAAAGGTCGCAGTTTTTGGGTTCATGAACCCAGTTATTGGGGTCATCCTTTCAGGGCTGATCCTGGGTGAAGGCGAGCAGGCGTTTGGGGGCAAATCGATCCTTGCATTGATTCTTGTCAGTGTGGGAATTTATATAACTGTTGGTGAACGAACTAATGCTGCACAAAAAAATCAGATGCATAGTACTTGAATGGAAGGGATGAAGATGGCTGATGTAATATTAAAAAAAGGTGAAGGAAGATTTTTGAAATCAGGAGGCATGTGGGTATTTGACAATGAAATAGATAACATTGTCGGCGACCTCAACAGTGGTGATATTGTAAATGTCCTAGATTTCGATGGTTATCCTATGGGAAAAGGATTCTATAATGAACATTCCAAGATCCGGATCCGTCTGATGACGCGCAACGCAAATCAGGAAATCGATGAGCCTTTTTTGCGAATGAGGATCTCTGATGCATGGGAATATAGAAAAAAGACAGTTGACATATCCAGCTGCCGCATTATTTTTGGAGAAGCAGATTTTCTGCCGGGATTAGTTATAGACAAATTCTCAGATATACTAGTCGTAGAATCTCTGGCTCTTGGTATTGATCGACTCAAGATTCAGATTATTGAGATCTTAAAGGAGCTGCTGGCTCAGGACGGAATTGTAATTCGAGGTGTTTTTGAGAGAAGTGACGCCAAGGTTCGCCTGCAGGAAGGAATGGAAAGAGTCAAAGGATTCATTGGAGCAGAATTTGATACCAATGTTGCGATCGTAGAAAATGGAGTTCACTACGTCGTCGATGTCAGGGATGGACAGAAAACAGGATTTTTCCTGGATCAAAAATACAATCGTCTGGCGATTCAAAGGCTGTGCAAAGGTGCAGAGGTTCTCGACTGTTTTACCCATACAGGTTCTTTTGCTCTGAATGCAGGATATGCAGGTGCAGCCAAGGTGACAGGAGTAGATGCATCTGAGCTGGCCATTCAACAGGCAACCGAAAATGCTGCCTTAAATGGACTGTCCGACACAGTCAGTTTTCTTTGCGAGGATGTTTTTGAGCTTCTTCCGCGCCTGGAAAAAGAAGGAAAACAGTTCGATGTGGTGATTTTGGATCCGCCTGCATTTACAAAATCCAGAAATTCCATCAAGAATGCAGTCAAGGGGTATCGTGAGATTAACCTTCGTGCCATGAAGCTGGTAAAACCAGGTGGGTATCTTGCCACTTGTTCCTGCTCTCATTTTATGGATTACGATCTATTCACAAAGACTATACATCAAGCTGCACAAAACGTGCATAAAAGACTGCGTCAGGTGGAATACCGCACACAGTCACCCGATCATCCGATCCTTTGGGCGGCTGATGAGAGCTATTATTTGAAGTTTTATATCTTTCAGGTGTGTGAGGACAAGTAGGGTATATCAATTACTTCTTTACGGTATTCCCGGGGAATTCACATAGTTAATAATTCGTTACAGCAGATCCATTTTTCACACAGACCCCCCGGCTCTTGAACTTTGTGGAGAAAGATAAAAAATGATATCAAAAAGAATTACTTTAAAGTACGAGAATATTGCTGAATTGCTATGGAGTATGCATGGCTTATATAGTGCCCTCATTGATGAGTCGAATCATATCATTGCATCTTGGATAAAAATGGATGCATTAGAAGCCGTTTTGAAGGAAGAAATATTAAAGTCATTAAAAGAGTCACTGACTCAACAGAAGGAAAACGAGCATGTGCGGATTGGGAGTGTGATCGAAGAAAATAGTAATATCTACTTTTTGGGGATGTATTTTGAAAATGGGATGGCTCTCATCCTGGGACCTGCGGTTCATGGATTTTTAGATTTTGAAATGAAACAGAAATTTATACACAGATATAAAATAAAAATACAACAGTTACAGCTGCCGAATATTTCCTATGGAACAATGGCCGGATTGTGTCAAATGGTTTATTATATAATATTTGAAAAAATATTACCTTTAAATCAGTTCTATAGTGGCGAAAATCAACCAAACCCGGCTGCAAGTGCCAATATTATTGAATACCGAAAATATAAATCTGACACATCCACAACGCATCTGCCATATCAATTCGAGCAAGAATTCATCGAAAGGATTCAAGCTGGCAGATTCGAGGATACTCCTCCTTTGACTTCAAATGATATGTTTGATGGAATCGGTATGTTATCAGCTAACGGAATGGATAAGCAGTTTGAGTATCTTGTCGTTACCACAATAACACTTGCAACACGTGCGGCAATCAATGGTGGGGTACCTCCCATGAAGGCGTATGAAATATCGGATGTTTTATTACAGGAATGTTCGAAAACAAAAAATAACCAAAAATATATGACGCTATTAAATGAGGCAGTCCGAACATTTACAGAAATGGTGATTCAATATAGAACAGATCGTGTAGTTGATGTGGATGTGGAGTGTTGTAAGGAGTATGTTGCAAAAAATATTTTTAACAGAATTATTATTCGAGATATGGCGAAAGATCTTAATATAAGTTACACCTATTTGTCAGCGAAGTTTAAAAAAATGACAGGAATGGGTATTAGTCAATATATTAAAGTGGAAAAGCTAAAGGTTGTTGAAAATTATTTAAGGTATTCGAATCGAAGTATCGGGGATATCGCTGAGTATATGGCATTTTCATCACCAAGCAGACTAACAGAAGACTTTAAAATGCAGTATTCAATTTCACCTTTGCAGTATCGTCAGATAAATCGACATAGAGAATTTAAGGAATCATAGAAAATCATAAATAATGTATAGAAAACATAAATAATGTATAATTGTATAAGAAAGAAACCCTTTATAATGATAAAAGTTAAATGCTGATAGCAGTAAAATCATTATGGAGGGTTTTTATTATGGCAAAAACAAAAGCAAACTGGTTAAATCCAGAGACAACAGCAGAGAATGAAGTGCTGCCCGGATACTTCAAATGGGCATGGACATCCAGGGGATTGTCACTGGCAATTAATTTTATGCTAATTATGCAACTGACATATTATTGTACAGATATGGTAGGGATGAGTGCAGCGCTAGTGGGAACGCTGCTTTTGGCCTCAAAGATCTTTGATGGAATTACGGATTTAATAGTTGGATTTATCATTGATCGTACGAATACCCGATTTGGAAAGGCAAGACCCTACGAAATTTTTATTGTATTTGGATGGATATTTACAGTATTTCTTTTTACAATGCCAGATATGGGGACAACTGGTAAATCAATATTTGTATTCGTACTATATTCACTAATTAATTCTGTATGCTCAACATTTTTAAATGGTGGAGATGCTGTTTATTTGGCAAGAGCAGTCAGAAGTGAAAAGAATCGCGTATCAGTCATGGCATTTAATGGTGCAGTTATCATGATCTTTTCTATTATTATCAGCATTGGGATGCCACAGCTGATTGCTGGAATTGGTTCAACCAAAGAAGGCTGGACAACAATCGCTCTGATTTTTGCTATTCCATTAGTCATTATAGGTATGTTTCGATTTATATTTATCAAGGAAGTAGTAACAGATGCAGAAGGTGCCGGAGAGAAAACAGCGGACAAGCAAAAATTATCATTTGCGGATGGAATCAAGAGCCTGCTAAAGAATAAGTATATTTTTATGCTCGCAGGGATGACTTTTGCTGTACAGCTTATTGCAAATTTGACGGCAGTGAATAACTACTATTTCAAATATGTTTTTGGCAATATTGGAATGGCTTCACTCGTGTCAATGGCAAGTATTATAACGCCACTTGTACTTGCGTTCTTTCCAGTTCTGTCAAGAAAATTTGGAACAGTTACACTTTTGAAAATAGGAGCTGCACTAAGTGTGGTTGGATACGGAATTCGTATTGTAGGTGGAACGAACTTAGTGACGATTGTACTGGGATCTCTGCTAAGTGGTATGGGTATCATACCTGTGACAATGATGATCAGCATTTACCTGATTGAATGTATGGATTATGGCGAGTGGAAAACAGGTGTCCGTATTGAAGGAATCATGACATCCGTGAATTCCTTTACCAGTAAGCTTGGTAGTGGAATCGCTTCTGCCCTTGTCGGACTGATCATGGGTATGGCTGGATACAACGGAAGTCTTGAGGTACAGTCTGATAGCGCAATGACTGCCATTCAATTTTTATTCAACTGGCTTCCATTGTTTGGCATGATTGGATTATTAATTCTGGCAATGCTATATAAACTGGATAAGGAGATGCCAACAATCAAAGCCGACCTAGAGAAAAAAAGACAGTCCAAATAGTTAGGAGATAACACAGATGAAGAAAACTATAAAAGAAATCATCAAAACAATGGATCTTAAAGAAAAGGCAGCATTTTTGGCAGGAAAAGATTTCTGGCATGTGAATGGCACTAAGAAATTAAACCTATCAGATGGAATGCTGACGGATGGACCACATGGTCTTAGAAAACAAGCTGGAGCAACAGTGGATCATATGGGACTTGGTGCAAGTAACCCAGCGATCTGTTTTCCTGCGGGATGTGCGACAGCGTGCTCTTTTGATACTGAACTAACAGAAGAAATTGGAAATGAGTTGGGAAAACTATGCCAGGCAGAAGAGGTAGCTGTTATTCTTGGACCTGCTATGAATATCAAACGGTCACCTCTTTGTGGAAGAAACTTTGAGTATTTTTCAGAAGATCCACTTCTTAGTTCTCGAATGGCAGCAGGGGAAATCAAAGGGGTTCAGAGCAAAAATGTTGGAACAAGTCCAAAACACTTTCTTGCAAATAATCAGGAATATTACCGAATGACAAGTAATTCTGTTGTTGATGAACGGACTATGCGTGAGATTTATCTGTCTTCCTTTGAGCACGCTGTAAAAGATGCAAAACCATGGACAATGATGTGCTCATATAACCGTATCAATGGTATTTTTGCATCTGAAAATAAAACATATCTGACAGATATCCTAAGAGATGAATGGGGATTTGACGGATATGTCATGACAGACTGGGGAGCATGCGACGATCCGGTAGACAGCCTTATTGCGGGACTTGACCTCGAAATGCCCGGACCTTCACCAGATAACATTGACCACATTATTCAGGCGGTAAAGATCGGCAGGATCGACGAAGCACTTGTTAATCAGGCGGTAGAAAGAATTCTAAAAATTTCTCTCCGATATGAACAGAATAAAATGCAAGAAACATATGATTTTGAATATGGACATGCCGTTGCAAGAAAAGCTTCTTCTGAAAGTGGTGTACTATTAAAGAATCAGGATCACGTATTACCATTGATGGAAGACGAGAAAATACTCTTCGTTGGAGAATATGCTAAAAATCCGAGATATCAGGGAGGTGGAAGCTCACATATAAATGCATATAAGATTCATAGTGCTTGGGGTGAGATGAAAGACTCTGAATATGTTTCCTTTGCACAGGGCTACACAGAAAGACCAACAAGCAACGAAGAGGATTTGAGAAGTGAAGCGGTTGAGATGGCAAAAAAATTTGATAAAGTAGTTATTTTCGCAGGGCTTCCAGAATCACATGAAACCGAAGGAATCGACCGGACACATATTGACCTGCCTCAAAATCAGAACTTTTTGATTAAGGCAATAGCAGAAGTCTCAGAAAATGTTGTGGTCGTTCTTCACAACGGATCCGTTGTTGCAATGCCTTGGCATGCTGAGGTGGAAGGTATTCTTGAGATGTATCTTGGTGGAGAAGCGGTGGGACAGGCAACGATCGACCTATTGTATGGAAAAGTGAATCCAAGCGGTAAACTTGCTGAAACTATGGTCCTTCGTATTGAAGATACTCCGGTCTATCCATATTATGGAGTGGAAAAAGAAGACGTGGTCTATAGAGAAGGGGTATTTGTAGGATATCGCTATTATGAGACGATGAAAAGACCTGTGTTGTATCCATTCGGGCATGGTCTTTCCTATACTACGTTTGCATACGAAACGCTTCAGTTAGATAAAAAGGAAATGACAGATACAGATGAACTAACAGTCACGGTGAAGATAAAAAATACTGGAGACAGAGCAGGAAAAGAAGTCGTTCAGTTATATGTTGCTCCAGCTAAAGCATCTGTTGCACGTCCAATTCGTGAATTAAGGGCATTTACAAAAATCATGTTAGAAACCCAGGAAGAAACAGAAGTTAGTTTTATTCTGGATAAACGTGCTTTTGCATATTGGGATGAAGGAATACATGACTGGTATGTTCCGGAGGGTGAATACCAGATACAGATTGGAAAATCAGCTTCTGAAATTATTCTGAGTTCCAATGTGATGGTCCATTCATCAATAGAAAGAAAACCGGTTTTCACTCTTAATTCCGCTATTGGAGATATAATGGCAAATCCAAAAGCAAGTGCGATCATGGGTCAAGTCATGGCTGCAATGATGCCAGGAACTGCAGAAGAAGCAGCACAACAGGATGAGGGAGGAGCATTGACTGCCGAAGCAATGCAGGCAACAGCAGCATCCATGCCAATTCGATCTTTCTTGTCCTTCAGCGAAACAGTTAAGAGAGAACAACTGGAACAATTGATCGATACGATCAATCAGGCCGTTCAGGGGTGATATAATCTGCAAATGAAGCATAGAATTAATATATTTATTTGTCATTTTTCGCATCTATAAATCTGCCTCGTAATCGTTCACTGACTGCAAGTACCAATCCTTCAAAGATGAACATCCAGCTAGATGGAGATGCGCTGATATCGAGAAGATGACGATCTGCGTATGCTTCATACTGGGATTCAGATGCACCACTAAGCCAGATTTTAACGCCACGTTTTTTGAGTTCCTGGAAGACACTACTCATATTCAGGGTTTCAGCATATTCAAGGGTACTGATGACTGCAATCGAATTAGAATCTAATGTCTGTGCATCTGCTAACATATCCGGCAAAAGACAATAGTATGCGGTGTCCTTTCCGCATTTTGCCAAATTAATCTGGAGCGAATAAATAAGCGCTAATCGAAAAGGCATATAAAAACGAATCGCATGTGAATGGATCATCTCATCGACCAGCTCATTTAACATTTCGTCAGTAACATTTTCTGCCAGTTGTTCTGCTGCTGAAAAAAGTTCGTTTTTAATATGATCTAACAATTGAGGAGAATTATTGATATGCTTTGGAATAAGCCGATTGTAATAATTATATTGAAGTGCCGCTGACTGTAATGAGTGGCGAAAATCAGAAAAACTGCTATATCCGAGCTTCTGTACCAGTCTCCATACTGTCGTGCGGGATGAATCCGTTAACTCAGCGATATCATATATTGTAACTCTTTTCATCTTATCTAAATTCTGTAAAATTTTTTTTGCCAGATCACGGTAGATACTTTCCATTGATTGTGAGTTGGACAATTCTTCCAAATTCTGCAATACGTTCATACTATTACCTCCCATACATATTCATAATAAGCAAAAAAAAGCCTTTTGTATACAAAAGGTTTTTTATTTTGGAATAAAAGTATACATTCTGAAAACCTTTATTTCAAAATCGAACGCATTAAAACACTCCAGTCTTTATACTGAATATAAAAAATCACCATAAAAGGAAGGGAGCAGTATTATGAAATATAGCATGTGTGCAGACATAATGTTTGTAGAAATTGGGAAAACTGGACCTATTTGGCCAGATACAGAAGGAATCATCGATGCGATGAAACTTGCACGGTCTAATGATCTAGATGGAATCGAAATCTTTGACTTGACAGACAGAGATTTAGAAAAGATTAGAAAAGTATCAGAAGAGCTTGGGATTACCATTGAATCCTGTGTATCGAAAGGAGCGGTATTACTAGGGGATCCGGAAATGACAGAGGAGCTATATAGTGGATTTGTTGAAACCTTGCAGATGGCAAAAGAAATTAACTGTAGCAAAATAATTTTTAATGCAGACAACTATGCAAGGGAACTATCTTCTGATGAAGTCCTAGAAATCATGAAATCACAATTAAGGAAAATCGTTCCAACTGCAGAAAAAAATGAAATCACGATTCTTGTCGAGCCATTGAGTGGTGGATTTTTCACAAGCTCAAAGCAGGCATTTGATTTGATTCGTGCGGTCAAAAGTGAAAATGTAAAGCTTTTATATGATGTATTCCACTTTCAGAATATAGAAGGAAATATTACGAATACGATCAAAGAAAATGTTGATCTCATCGGGGATATACACTTTGCCGGTTCTCCAATGAGAGGTGAAATTACAGAAGGTGAATTGAACTATTCATTTATTTTAAAGCAGATCAAGGAATATGGATATACTGGAAATATCTGCCTTGAATTTTTCACATTTCAAAACAGAGAAGAAAAAGTCGCCGTTTCAGCAAAATTATTAGTTTAAGGGAGAATTAAGATGGGAAAATTAAGAGTAGGAATTATCGGGATTGGAGAAATCGGTACGACAAAACATCTTGCGCAACTGACAAATCATTTGGATGATGTTGAAATCGTTGCACTTTGTGATATTGACGAAACTCGCTGTGTGAAAGCAAAGGAGAAATTCAGTCTTTCTTCAGAGGTCTACACCGATTATCGGACTATGATCGATACTGAAAATCTGGATATGGTGCATGTATGTACTCCAAATCCTCTGCACTGCGAAATGACAATTTATGGGTTGGAACATGGTGCAAATATTTATTGTGAAAAACCACTTGCCTGCACTTGGGAAGATGCACAAAAAATGCTTGAGACAGAAAAAATAACAGGAAAGAAAATAGCCAGTGGAACTCAGTGGAGATATAATACAGCAACAATGGAAATGAAAAAGATGTATGAACGAGGGGAATTTGGGGAAGTTTTTTACATCCGCTCCTCCCAGTTGCGACCCAGACGTCTTCCTGCCTATGGTGTTTATACGAATAAAGAACAAAACGGAGGCGGAGTACTTATGGACGGAGGTCCTCATTCGATCGATCTTCCTATGTGGCTCACAAATAACTATAAAGTCGCCTCTGTCCGTGGTGTAACATTCGACAAGATGAAATATTTCCCAGAAGGAAATGCGCTTGGCCCATGGGATCCAAATAATTTTGATGTGGAAGATACAGCTATGGCAATGATTACAATGGAAAATGGCATGATGATTTATATGGAAACGGCATGGTGTTCAAACATGCTTCAGGAGGCACCTGGAATCATTGCATCAATTTCAGGGACAAAAGCTGGAGCGGATATGGTTGGTCCGGGTTTTGAAGAGTGTGTTCGCGTGACTCGGATGAAAGGCGATGAACTGACGACCGAAACCTATATTCCTGATGAAAAATATAACATGTGGGAATATGATATGACATGTTGGGTAAATGCGGTCAAACATGATGAAGCACCCGCAGTAACATCCATGCAGGCAGCAGTTGTGACTCGGGTCATAGAAGCGATCTACAAGTCAGCCGAAACCGGAGAAACAATACAGTTTTAGTTACTTTGATTTTCACATTAGCCTGAATTCCCCCGGTGTCATTCCAGTCTGTTTTTTAAATAACTTGATAAAGTAACCCGAAGTGGAAAAACCGCAGTAAGCGGCTATGTCACTCACGGGCTGACGAGTTTCCTGCAATAGCTTTAAAGCATGTTGCAGGCGGATGTTGGTCAGATATTTAATCGGGGGAACATTCGTATCATTTGTAAATTCTCGGCTAAAGTAGCTCGGGGAGACACAGAGGGTCGATGCGATTTCCTCAATGCTACTTATGTTTTTATAATCATTCTCCATAATCTGAATGGCTGCCTGAGTCCGTGGAGAATATGCTGAATGGTCATAAAGAGATGTCTGAACCAGCTGACATAAAAAGCGATAGGCAAATTCACTGGTATAATATGGATGGATCATGCGCCCGTTCTTTGCTTGCTGGAACAGATCAAATAATGTCCAGATTGCATGGTTGTGTACCGGCAGAGTCAGAACGTGACCAACATCAGCAGTGATTTTTTTATAGTACGATCTGACATTCTTGCCCTGTAACAGAATAAAGATAAATTTCCAGGGATCATCCGAATTATTCCGGGGGAAATAATAGCGGCTGGGTCCCGGGATCTCTATGAAAAAGCCTTGATTTTTTGAAATGAGACAGGTGACATTCCCTAATTCTAATATTCCCTGACCACTCAGAGTATATTGGAATAGATAGCTGTCGATCTGCCTATCTGTATTGTCAAAATAGTAACTTGGTGTACTGCGCTCTTCGATTCCAATATAGGTGATCTGAATATTGGGATCTTTTATATTGTCCGGATATAAAAAATGATACATCCCTGTCGTGTTATTATTAGTCAAAAAATTACCATTCATATCAAATTCCTCCAATTGAAAATTAATGAGCAAAAAAATATAATAATGTTAAGATCATGTTTTTCATAAAAAATAGAAGTCATAGTCAACAAAACCTAGTAACTTATAATAGCACTATAACACGTAGAAAGAAATCAAAAAAATCCAATTGGAGGTCAAAATGAGTTTTAAAATAGCATTCATTGGCGCAGGGAGCCTGGGATTTACCCGGGGTATTTTACGAGATATTTTATCAGTAAAAGAGTTTAGAGATATCAAAGTGGCATTTACTGATATCAATTCAGAAAACCTTCGTATGGTCACCGAACTGTGTCAGCGCGATATAAAGGAAAATGGGCTCAATATTCAGATTCAATCTACACTTGACCGAAGGGAGGCATTTCACGATGCAAAATATGTAATTAATTGCGTGCGGATCGGAATGCTTGAAGCATTTGCCACAGATGTTGAAATACCATTAAAATATGGTGTGGATCAATGTGTGGGGGATACTCTGTGTATTGGAGGAATCATGTATGGCCAGCGTGGTGTAGCTGCAATGCTCGAATTCTGCAGAGATATCAAAGATGTTGCGATGTCGGACTGTATTATGTTGAATTATTCGAACCCAAATGCCATGCTGACCTGGGCTTGTAATCAATTTGGCGGTGTAAGAACCTATGGACTCTGCCACGGCGTTCAACACGGGCATCAGCAGATCGCAGATGCTTTTGAAGTGGATATAAGGGATGTGGATATCATCTGTGCTGGAATCAATCATCAAACATGGTATTTGAGTGCAAAGGTAATGGGAGTAGAAAGACGCGATAATCTGTATGAGGCATTTCTCAAGCAGGAATCCATGCGGGAGAACGAAAGTATTCGTTTAGATGTCATGAAGAATTTTGGATACTATTCAACGGAATCGAATGGCCACCTTTCCGAATATCTGTCATGGTATCGCAAACGTCCTGAGGATATGAAGAACTGGATCAACTACAGCAGCTGGATTCAGGGAGAAACAGCAGGTTACTTGCGGGTGTGTAATGAAGGAAGAAATTGGTTCGAGGTCGATTATCCTAACTGGATCAAGGAACCGGCATTAAGATATGAAGAAGAATTGCGCTCACATGAACACGGCAGTTATATTATTGAAGGGCTGGAGACGGGAAGATGCTATCGTGGTCATTTTAATGTGATGAATCATGGCTGCATAACGAATCTGCCAGAGGAATGTGTCGTGGAAGTTCCCTGCTATGTCGATTATAATGGTATTTCGATTCCAAAAGTCGGAGACCTGCCACTGGGCTGTGCGGCAATCTGCTCTCAAAGCATCTGGGTACAGCGTCTGGCTGTAGAAGCAGCTGTGGCAGGCGACATTTCCCTTCTCTATCAGGCTGCAATGCTGGATCCTTTGACAGGCGCAGTCTGCCTGACAGGTGAAATTCGTCAGATGGTAGATGAAATGCTGGTCGCAGGAGAAAAATGGCTGCCACAGTATCAGGAGGAAATCTCAAAAGCACAGAAACGGCTAGCGGATCGAAAGTACCCATATCGTCCAACTACTGGATTTTGTGTAAAAACGAAATCAATCGAAGAAATGGCAAAAAATAAGGAGCATGCCCGGGCTATGGCCGGAGCGGCAGCAAAGGAAAATGTATAAAATAACCAAAACCCTTAGAGTTTGAAATATATCTCTAAGGGTTTTTCTCAGTCTGATAATGAATGGGTACAAAACGAATATGGAAGTAGTTTCAATGAGGGAACCCTGTACTTCCGACTTTTCACAGTAGCTATTCATTGGAGAACTTGAACAAAATTGAATAGTGGAAATTGGATATATTACATAACATGCACAATAAAAAGCAATTTTTTTAAACAATAAAACAAGAATAGTTAATGATATACTAATAAAGTAAAGTTATGATTGGTTCAGAAAGATAGGGAGGGTAATACATGAACAGTGTTTTAGAGTTTCGGCACATATCTAAGTTTTTCCCAGGTGTCAAAGCATTGGACAATATCTGCTTCAAGGCCTATGGAGGAGAAGTGCTTGCTTTTTTAGGTGAGAATGGCGCCGGGAAATCCACCTTACTAAAGGTTCTCAATGGTGACTATAAACCAGACGAAGGCGAGTATCTGCTAGATGATGAAGAAAAACATTTCCAATCCCCTCATCAGGCGATCGAAGAAGGGATCAGTGTAATTTACCAGGAACGACAGATCCTATTAGAACTTAGCGTTGCTGAAAATATATTTCTGGGTAGAATGCCTGCAAATAAATTTGGAATCATCAATACATCAAAAGCTAACAGCCTGGCTAAAGAAATTATCAAAGATTTTGGACTTCCCATATCTCCGACTACAAAAGTAAAGGACTTAAGCATTGCATATCAGCAGATGGTCGAAATCATGAAGGCTTACAGCAGGGAGAACCTGAAAGTTATCTGTTTTGATGAACCGACTGCGAGCCTAAGTGATGCCGAAATCGACAGTTTATTTGAAATAATTGCAAAGCTAAAACAGCAGGGGAAAATAATCATATATGTATCACATAGAATGAGTGAAATTCAACGGATCACGGACAAGGTCGCAATCTTCAAAGATGGATGCTATATCGATACGGTCAATACCCATGAAGTGCCAGAAAAGGAACTCATTAAAATGATGGTGGGCAGAGACCTTGGAGATGTGTATAAAAAGCTGGATAAATCGAAACAGATCGGCGAGGTCCTCCTAGAGGTTAAAAATGTTTCATCCGATTATGTGAAGGAGACATCATTTGTTCTTCGAAAAGGTGAAGTATTAGGATTTTCCGGACTGGTCGGTGCAGGAAGAACAGAACTGATGCGTGCCATCATCGGTGCAGATAAGATGAAAACCGGGGAAGTGTATCTGGAGAATAAAAAAATCAAGAATAACTCTCCAAAGGATGCCATGAGTAACGGAATTGTACTTGTTCCGGAGGATAGAAAACTACAGGGAATCATATCAAATCTGAGCGTAGGTGGAAATATCAATATCTCTCTGATGGATAAAAATTCCAATAAAATTGGAATTATCAGCACCGCAAAGGAACATGCAGAAGCGGAAAAAGGAATTAATGACTTTCATGTAAAAACACCATCTCCGAATAAAAAAATCGTGGAGCTTTCGGGAGGGAATCAGCAAAAGTGTATAGTTGCCAGAGGAATAGCGACAAATCCCAAGGTACTGATTTTAGACGAACCAACGAAGGGCATCGATATTGGTGCGAAGTCCGAATTTTATGAGATGATATGTGAATTTGCGAAGGAAGGACTGGGAGTGATACTGATTTCTTCGGAACTCCCGGAAGTCATCGGGTTATCTGACCGCATTATTGTAATGAGATCATTGCAGATATCAGGTGAAGTTCAAGCTTCTGAAGCATCAGAAGACATCTTGTTAAGTTTGGGTATGATAGGAGAGGTTAAGGAGTGATGGAAATGAAAAAAACAAAAGAGAATGGTAATATTTTCAGGCAGATCGGAACCTATATCGGTGGAGATAAATTAGTACTGCTGGCAGCAATTATTTGTGTGTTCATTCTATTCACAGCATTAAATCCAAATTTTTTAAGTGTTCAAAATATCATGAATCTATTGATCGCATCTTCATTAGTTGGGATGGTCGCTGTCGGTCATACCTATCTGATCATCGCAGGACAGAACGATCTGTCACCGGGTTCCCTTGCAGCATTCTCTGGTGTGCTTGTGGCACTTTTACTGGGAATGGGTCTGCCCCTTTTACCAGCAATGCTGATCACGCTGGCAGGTGGAGCAGTTGTTGGAATATTCAACTCATGGATGGTCAATAAAATCAAGTTGGAAGCGTTTATTGCGACACTGGTTACACAATCAATCGTACGTGGCTTTGCCTATATCATATGCGGGGGCAAGCCAATTGCTATTAGTAACAAGGACTTTCTGCTACTTGGAAAACTGAGATTTTTGCAGGTTCCTTTGGCGGTATGGCTGATGATCATTTCCTTTGCTCTGTTCGGATTTATTTTATCTAGAACGAAATTCGGGCGAAGTGTTTATGCCATTGGTGGCAGTAGTGAGGCAGCCCGACTTGCCGGACTCAATCCAAAGAAGATCATCACAGTATGTTTTATCATTATCGGTGTTCTAACATCACTGGGTGGGATGATTTTTGCCTCCAGAATGAATGCAGGACAGCCATCTGCTAATGTGAACTTAGAATTTGATGCGATCACAGCTGTTATTCTGGGTGGCGTTTCTTTCGCCGGCGGTGTTGGAAGTATGGGTGGTACTGTACTGGGCGTTCTTTTGATACAGGCATTCAACACTGGACTGATTATGGTTAATGTACCTTCTTTCTGGCAATATGTTGCTCGTGGTGGATTGCTTCTTTTTGCATTAACATCAGACTATATCCGTAAAGAAAAGAGAGAGAAAGAATTACTTGCAGCAAGTATGAAAAATGCATAAGAACATGAATGAACGAACCATATACACAAATGTGTATGGAGATAAATGTAACGTAAATAAAGGAGGATATGAAATGAGAGTAAAGAAATTAGCGGTTATTCTATCGGCATTATCAATGACAGCTGCATTATTCGCAGGCTGCAGTGTAGAAGGAGAAGGCAGCTCAACTTCTACATCCGAAACAACAGAAGCATCCGGAACATCCGAAACATCTGAAGCCAGTGGATCTGAGAGTGCAAGTGAAAAATTACTTGTTTATGGAATCTATAAAGCAGGCGATCAAACATGGTTCATTGATGAAGGAGCGGCAGCACAAACAGCAGTGGAAGCGCTGGGCGGAGAATTCGTATATGTAGATGCAAAAATGAACCCAGAGGAATATCTGAAAGCCATAGATAATGCGATTGCGAACAACGCATCTGGAATTGTTACATGTATTCCGGATCAGACGATGTCACAGGCAGTTATTGACAAATGTGAAGAAGCGGGGCTTCCGATTGTTGCAGCAGATGATGCTCTTCAGAATGAAGCTGGTGAGAAGCTTGCACCATGGGTAGGCATTGATGCATATAAAATCGGAGAGGCAAATGGTGAATGGCTCGCAAATTATGCAATAGAGAATGATCTGCTGGCTGATGAAACAGTAGGTGTTCTTATCATGACAATGGATACAGTATCAAGCTGTGTTCCAAGAGCTGAGGGTGAGATCGCTAAATTCACGGAGCTCTGCCCAGAATTCGATCAGACTCGCATCTATAAAGCAGATTATGATGGAACGACAGATAAAGGAAATACAGCTGCAGCAGCCGTAATCACAGCACATCCTGATATCAAAACATGGCTTGTAACAGGTGCCAATGAGGAAGGAACCATAGGAGCAGTGAGAGCGCTTGAAACAGCAGGTCTTGACGGACAGGCTTGTGTTGTAGGACTGGGCGCATATATGGCAAAAGATGAGTGGAATAATAAAGGCGCAGATGGAACATGCATGAAGGCTGCTGCATATTTCTCATCCGAACAGGTTGGTGCTGGATCCGTGGATGTTCTTGAAAAGCTTTTGAACGGAGAAGAGGTAGAGATGGAGACTGCAGTTGATGCAATTGTTGTTACTCCTGAAAACTATAAAGAGGTCATGGGATCTTACGCAGAATAGGAAAAGCAATACTAGAGCTAATGGATTTGTTGTATTAAGGATATGAAGGATAAGGGATGGGCATTTTTGTCCATCCCTTTATAATTTAGGCCCTAAAACCCCTATGTCTTTAGACTAGGGGATGTAAGCCTAACTGCCCTGGGATTCGATGTACTTTTGGATAGTTTCTTGGCTGACATTACCAATACTGCAAGAAAAGTAACCATCACTCCAAAAGGTACGTTCTTTCCAAAAGTGTTTTGATAAATAATTTTGATGTTGTTGCCAAATTCGATAAGTAGTTTGTTGTTTTAGCAATCTAACAATCTGCAATATGCTCCACTTAGGAGAATATCGTATTAATATATGAAT